>NZ_CP050308.1:1200000-1892500 GCF_014189535.1 Rhizobium lusitanum
ATTCGGATTTGGCCCGGTCGGCGGCTTCGCTGCGCGCCAACAGCAGCTGCAGTTCCGCCTCGCGCTTTTTCATCTCGGTGACGTCGGTCAGCACCACGGTCCAGCGGCGGCTCTCGCTCATCGTGGCTTCGAGCTGTATCCAGCGCTCAGCCGCCACCTGGAAGACCATCGAAACCGGCTTGTCCGCCGCCATGTTTTCGCGCCAGGCAAGCCGCAACGACTCCGGATCGGCACCGAAATCGCCGCGCGCAGCGCAATGATCAAAGGCGGCAGACCAGTGCTGGCCGACCTCCAGGCAATTCGCGGGAACGCACAGCATGTCCGTCAGCGCGTCGTTCGCCAGCATGATGATGCCGTCCTGCAAGATCAGCAGCCCTTGCGACATGGCATGCGTCGCGTCCGTCATCAGATCGCCGAGACGTTCCAGCGCAAGATGCGCCTCGCTGATCTCCAGCTCCTGCTGGCGCACGGAGGAGATATCGGCATAGGTGACGAGCGTGCGGCCGTTCGAAATGCGGCGCGTATCCATGATAACGGATTTGCCATCGGCAAAGCTCGTCTCGGTCTGGAGATTTGGCCCGGCGTTGCGGGAAGCGTCCATGCGCGCCTGGTAGATATCGTCGATACTGCCGGCATCGGCGCCGTAGCGACCAAGGTCGAAATTCCTGACGATCAGATCGCGAACAAGCCGGCCTTCGAAGCGCTCGTCCTTCGGGAAATCCCAGATGTCGTAAAAGGCATCATTGGTATATTCGATATTGCAATTGCTATCGTAGATCATCACGCCGATCGGCATGGAACGGAGAATGCTCCCGAGATCCTGATGCAATGCCTCGGCGCGCGCCTGCGCCTCGATCAACTGCGTCTCGCGCAGCTTCAACACGGAAATATCGTTCATGGAGCCGACGACATAACGCTTGCCGTCGGAGGTGACGACGCGGTTGACGCGCGTCATGATCGGATGCGTCACATTCTGCCGGTCGACCACCTGGCCCTCGAATGCGAGCGCATTCCCCTCGTTCAGCACCTGCTCGTTTTCAGCAAAATAGTCTTCAGCGCCGGTTTCGAACATCTCGTATTCTGTCTTGCCTAGCACCTCGGCACGGCTGAGCCCTGTGATCGCCGCATAGGCCTCGTTGGAATAGATCAGTCGATGACTGGCGTCGCGCACGAAGGAGGCAACCGGCAGGTCCTCGAGAATGGTGCGATAAAGCCCGGTCTCATCGACGCTTCCATCTGGAATACTATCGCTCCCCACTGCGGAGGGCGAAACCGAAGGCATAGCCGGCGCATCGAGAAATATGCCGAAGACATAGAGACGGTCTTCGGACGGTGAGAAGCTTTCGATCTGCACCCGCGACCGGACATGGCCCGTCGGATCAAAGCACAGCGCCGTCTCCTCGGACCCGAACACCAGTGCCCGGCGCTCCTTGTCCTCCCGGTCGACTTCCTCGCCGCTATCGAAGAGATCGCGGCTGCGATTGCCAATGAAATCGGAGATATCGCGCCGGAAAAACCGCGCATAGGCCTGGTTGACGGCGACATAGCGCAGATCGCTGTTCTTGACATAAGCCGGCTGATCCAGATCGGCGATCCGGCGGCAGGCCAACTCCAGCAATTCACCGTCCGAGCTCAACAGCGGCCCTCTTTTCACCGTTCGCGTTAGTTTACTAAACCAAGGCTGTATCACAAAGCGCTTTAACAAGGCGTTAACCATATTTTAGGCGCACAGAACGTCGTGTTCAGACTACTGACTATCCCAAAACGGTCACTCGCTGGTCGCAAACGACGGCAGCATCCGGCGCCGAACTCTGCCAAGAATCACATCCGGACAATGGCGGAGAAAGAGCGATGAGCGACGACACAACGACGGCCGTGCACGAGACCGATACCGCGACCGTGCCGGCAGAACGCCGCCGCCGGACCGGAGGCCGCGGTGGCGAACGCAGCCGCAAACCGAGTGGTGCGAAGTACCTCAACCTCGTCAACAATCTCACTCACACCGAGCTCCTGTCACCCGAGACACTGGACGATATTCACGAGACGTCGCTAACCATTCTCGAAGAGATCGGCATGGACATCATCCTGCCGGAAGCGCGCGAGCGCATGAAGGCGGCAGGTGCTGACGTCACCCCCGGCAGCGAGCGCGTCCGCTTCGATCGCGGCATGATCATGGAGTTGATCGCCTCCGTCCCATCGACCTTCACGCTGCATGCCCGCAACCCGCTCCGAAACGTTGAGATCGGCGGCAAGAACCTCGTCTTCGCTCAGGTCGCCTCCGCCCCTTTCGTCGCCGACCGCGAGGGTGGCAGGCGGGCCGGCAATCAGGAGGATTTTCGCAAGCTGATCAAGCTTGCCCAATCCTACGACGTCATCCACATGACCGGCGGCTATCCGGTCGAACCCATCGATATCCACGCCTCGGTGCGCCATCTCGACTGCCTCTCCGACATCGTCAAGCTGACGGACAAGGCCTTTCATTGCTATTCCCTCGGCAAGCAGAGAAATCTCGACGGCATTGAGATCGCCCGCATCGGTCGCGGCATCAGCATGGAGCAGATGGAGCACGAGCCGTCGCTCTTTACCATCATCAACTCCTCCTCTCCCCTGCGCCTCGACGGGCCGATGCTCCAGGGCATCATCGAGATGTCGTCGCGGGGCCAGGTTGTGGTCATCACGCCCTTCACGCTGGCGGGCGCCATGGCGCCGGTGACCATCGCCGGCGCGCTGGTGCAGCAGAATGCCGAAGCGCTCTGCGGCATCGCCTTCAGCCAGATGGTGCGCAAGGGCGCGCCGGTCATGTATGGCGGCTTCACCTCGAATGTCGACATGAAGACGGGCGCGCCGGCCTTCGGCACCCCGGAATATATGAAGGCGGTGATCGCGGGCGGCCAGCTTGCCCGCCGCTATGGCATCCCCTACCGCACCTCCAACACCAACGCCTCCAATACGCTAGACGCACAGGCCGCCTACGAATCGGCGCTGTCGCTCTGGGCACTGACCCAGGGCGGCGGCAATTTCGTGCTGCACGCCGCCGGCTGGAGCGAAGGCGGACTGACCGCTTCCTTCGAAAAATTCATCCTCGACGTGGACATGTTGCAAATGGTCGCCGAATTCCTGACGCCGCTGGATGTCAGCCAAGACGCGCTGGCGCTGGACGCTGTGCGCGATGTCGGCCCCGGCGGCCACTATTTCGGCACGGCCCATACGCTCGCCCGCTATGAAACCGCCTTCTATTCACCCATCCTCTCGGACTGGCGGAACTACGAGACCTGGGCGGAAGCCGGCCGGCCGACGACGTATGATCACGCCAACCGCATCTTCAAGGAAACCCTTGCCCGTTACGAGCGTCCGCCGCTCGATCCGGCAATCGAGGAAGAACTCGACGCCTTCGTGACAAAGCGTAAGCAAGAAGGCGGCGTTCCGACTGATTTCTAGAGCGAAATCAATAGGGTTTGCGCATATTTTATGAACAAAATTTAATGTGGCGAGCACCTGATTAGCCGCGACTTCGCCTCGTTTCCCGCCCAATTTCAACCTCGGCTTCGGCTGGGAGGCCTTTTGTTTTGGGAAAGGAATTTCAATGTCTGTGCTTCGAACCATAACCACTGCGGGCCTCATCGCGCTGACACTCGGCAGCGCGGCCGCCGCAACCACCACCACTGCCGCCGCTTCCGAGCGCGGTGCAATCTTCGGCGGCCTTGCTGCCGGCCTTGTCGGCGGCGCCCTTGTGGCAGAAGCCACCCGTCCGGCCTACCCGACTTATCCGGCCTACTATCGCTCCTATCCGGCCTATTACAATGGTCCGGTTTATGAGCGGGTCTACGAGCGTCCGTACCATAGCTGCTACTGGTCGTGGCGGCATGACCGCTGGGGCCAGCCCTATCGTGTCGAGCTCTGCCGTTAGGGCCAATCTGCCAATCCAGGGACCTGTTGATGCCGCCGGGCTTCCGGCGGCATTTTTATTGCGCCTGCGAATAAGCTTTCGCCCGTACCCCTTGACTTTAGCGGCGAATAGGACCAAATGCGCATCAGCTTTCACCTTCCGGCCGCCGCGTGAGCGTGCCCTGCGGGACTTTATGTACGCAAGAGAAGGACAAAAGCGCTTTTGAAATAAGACCGCGCCCAAGGCGGTCACATGCGCTGGAAAGCTTTTTTTCCAACTTACAAGTTCCCACTTCACGCGGGGTTCTTGACGCCAAAGACAGCCCGGATCGCATGGTGCGACCCGGCCTATTTGCTTTGGCGCCCCCGAAAGGTATTGAATTGACCGATTTTAACTCGCTTGGTCTCTCCAAGCAGATCGTCGATACACTGACGCTGAACAACTTCACGACGCCGACGCCAATCCAGGCACAGGCTATTCCGCTTGTCCTCAGTGGCCGCGATCTTATCGGCCTCGCCCAGACCGGCACCGGCAAGACCGCCGCTTTCGGCCTGCCAATCATCGAAATGCTGTTGAAGGACGCCAAGCGTCCCGACAACCGCACCGTCCGTACGCTTATCCTCGCCCCCACCCGCGAACTGGTGAATCAGATCGCTGACAACCTCAAGCTCTTCGTCCGCAAGACGGCGCTGAAGATCAATGTCGTCGTCGGTGGCGCCTCCATCAACAAGCAGCAGCTGCAGCTCGAGCGTGGCACCGACATTCTCGTCGCCACCCCCGGCCGCCTGCTCGACCTCATCAGCCGCCGCGCCCTGTCGCTTGGCCAGGTGAGCTACCTCGTCCTCGACGAGGCCGACCAGATGCTCGACCTCGGCTTCATCCACGACCTGCGCAAGATCTCCAAGATGGTCCCGGCCAAGCGCCAGACCATGCTGTTCTCGGCCACCATGCCGAAGACGATCGCCGATCTGGCCTCCGAATACCTGACCAATCCGGTCACGGTCGCAGTCTCGCCTCCCGGCAAGGCCGCCGACAAGGTGGAGCAGTATGTCCACTTCGTTTCCGGTCAGAACCACAAGACCGAGATCCTGAAGGAAACGATTTCCGCCAATCCTGATGGCCGCGCCATGGTCTTCCTGCGCACCAAGCATGGTGCCGAGAAGCTGATGAAGCATCTTGAACACGTCGGCTTTGCCGCCGCCTCCATCCACGGCAACAAGAGCCAGGGTCAGCGCGAGCGTGCCCTGAAGGGCTTCCGTGACGGCGAAGTCCGCGTTCTCGTCGCCACCGACGTCGCTGCTCGCGGCATCGATATCCCCGGCGTTACGCATGTCTACAACTACGACCTGCCGGAAGTACCGGATGCCTACGTCCACCGCATCGGCCGTACCGCACGCGCCGGCCGCGACGGCATCGCCATCGCCTTCTGCGCGCCCGACGAAGCCCGCCTGCTGCGCGACATCGAGCGCCTGATGGGCATCGACATCGCCGTTGCCAGCGGCGAAGCTCCTGCCGACCGTGGCCGTCCGGCTCGCGGCAACAACCGCGCAGGCGGTCGTGCTGGCCAGGGTCAAGGCCAGGGTCGTGGTGGCGCAGGCCAGGCACGTGCCGAAGGTCGCCCCGCCCGTCCGGCCCGTCGCCCTCATCGCGAAGGTGAAGCCGGCGCTCATAACGGCGAGCGTCAGGAACGTCGTCCGCAGCGCGAAAACAATCGCAATGCCGACTTCCGCGGCCAGCGTCGTGACGAGCGCGCACCGCGTCCGGAAGTAGACAACGATCTCGCATCGACGTCCGATTTCCGTCCGGCCAAGAAGCCGCAGCACAATGGCGCGGCAAACGAAGCCGGCGCCCATCGCGGCCCCCGTCACGCTCACGGCCGCCCTACGGGTCGCCATGAAGATCGTGGCCAGAACGCTCAGGGCGAACAGCGCAAGGACGGCAGCGGCCAGCGCCGCGGCCCCGGCAATGGCGGCCAGCGTCGCGAACGCGCTTAATTCAATCTCAATTGAATGAAAAAGGGGGCCGATTGGCCCCCTTTTTTATTGTTTGAAACCGGGTAATTCCGGCATCGGACAGTCGCAGCAACAATTTCGAAACCGTGGAGATTTCTCGAAAATCTCATTCCGATCAGCCGGCAACATTTGAACGGTTATTCCGCCTAAATCCGGCTCCGCGCGGGTAGACTGTCAACACATTCGCTAAATTCCCAATATTGGGGCAAAGCATTGCGCACGACAGCATTGACACCGTCGATGTCGGCACGCGACTGGGGGCAACTCTTGCTTCTCGGCGGCCTTTGGGGCGGCTTATTCTTTTTCGCCCGTATCGCCGTGGCCGAGATTCCGCCCTTGGCACTGGTCCTCTACCGCGTAGCGATCGCCGCACTTGTCCTGCACCTTTGGCTGCGGTTGCGCGGCATTTCCTGTGCACCCGCCTTGGCAAGACCGGGCCCATTCCTGTGCCTCGCATTGCTCAACAATGTCATTCCGTTTTCCCTGATCTTCACCGGACAAACGAAAATCGGCGCGGGGCTCGCCTCCGTACTCTACGCGACGACGCCCCTCTGGACGATTTTGGTCGCAAATTTGCTGACGGCGGATGAGAAGCTGTCGATAACCAAGGTTATCGGCGTGGGGCTCGGGATCGCTGGAGCGGCGATCATGATCGGCCCGGGCCTTCTACTCGAAACGGACGGCCCGACATGGGCGAAGCTGGCCGTAATTGGGGCGGCGATTTCTTATGCCTTTGCCGTCGTCTACGCCAAGCGCTTCAGGACGATCAAACCATCCGTCGTTGCAACCGGTCAGCTAACCGCTTCCACCATCCTGATGGCACCGATCGTCTTCTGTCTTTACCGGCCCGAGACTATCGTCACGTCGAGCCTTTCCATCTGGATCGCTGTCGGCTTTCTCGCAGTCTTCACGACGGCATTCGCCTTCATTCTCTATTTCAACATCATCGCCTCGGCCGGCGCAACAAACGCATCCCTCGTCACGCTGCTGGTTCCCGCCAGCGCGATCGTCCTGGGCACAGCCTTTCTTGGCGAAAGGCTGCAGCTTTACGAATTCGCCGGATTGGCTTTGATCGTTTCCAGTCTGCTCATCATGGATGGTAGGCTTTTCCGCCGCTGAAGCAAAAAGCCTGTCCTGCCTGCCCTACTCCGGCACCACGTCCGCCGTCCGCCTGTTAGTCAGATAGACGCCGGTCACCACGACCAATGCGCCGATGATGATCGGCAGGGTCAGCGGTTCGCCAAAGGCAATCGCCGCTTCGATGGCGACGACGGGCGGCATCAGGTAGATCAGCGATGCCGCGCGCGACACCTGTCCCCGGCGGATAAGATAGAGCAGCAGGCCGACCGCACCCATCGACAGGCCGAAGACCGACCAGATGACGGCAAGGATCGCTTCGCGGGTACCGTCGAAATGCAGATCCTCGAACACCAGGGCCAGCGGCACAGTGACAATCAGCGCGCCGACATATTGCAGCGTCGCGATTGTGCGGAGATCGCCAGTCTGCAGATAGCGTTTCTGATAGAGCGTGCCGTAGGTCACTGACACCATCGCCAGCAGATTGACGCCGAGCGGGATCGCCGATTGCCAGAGATTGGCCGCATCCGGCGCCAGGATCTTCGGCGAGATGGCGATCGCGATGCCGATGAAGCCGAGCAGCAGGCCAAGGCGTTGCACCGATTGCAAACGTTCGCCGACCAGATAGGGCGCGGCCATCGCCGTCATCAATGGCTGCAGGGCGGCGATGATGCCCGCAACACCCGCCGGCACGCCCCTGGAGATCGCCCACCAGAGACAGCAGAGATAGATGCCATGCAAAAAGATGCCGGAATAAACAGCGCGAAAGACGCTTGACCAATCGCGCGGCCATCTCGCGCCAGTCAACGAGCAGAACAGCACAAAAGCGAGCGCCGACAGGCTGTAGCGGATCATCAGGAAGGTGAACGGACCGGAATGCATCGTCGCATATTTCGCAACGATCCAGCCCGTGGACCATAGGAAGACGAAGATGGCCGGCGCGAATTTATCGAGGGACATGGAGGCTCGGACTGACATTGATTTCGCACGCCGGAGCCGGCGTCAGAATTGAGACCGGAACGTCACGCGCCCAAGCGGGCTACCCGCTGATAGCCTAGGGCAAGCAAGGCGTCAAAATCGATCCGCTGAACACAAGGATCAATTTTCCTTCATATCGGCGTCGCCACTTGGACCCAAGGGGATTCGGCATGTCGATCCGACCCACCGATAGCGGAATGAGCAAATGCTCAATTTTTGATCGCAGCCTGGAGGCAATCAGCAGCAGCCTCCCGCCGCGACAATCATGAATGCCCGGAAATCCAGCACTTTTGACAGCTTCGAAATTCGTGCGCGCAAACGCGCATACTTCTTGCATTGTCAAAACCGTTGTACTCAAATGGAAAAAAATGGGGACCGCACCTTTGGCATTTGATGAAATGATTACTGCGGATGAAAGTCCGCGCACACCTTACGAAAAATATTTCGAATGGTACTCCGGCCAGGACAGAGGCCATCTCATTGCCAAATCCCGCGATGCGGAAAATATCTTCCGAAAAACGGGCATCACCTTTGCGGTCTACGGACACGCAGACTCCTCCGAAAAGCTCATCCCCTTCGACATCATCCCGCGCATCATTTCCGGCCGGGAATGGCGCAAGCTCGCCCAGGGCATCGAGCAGCGAGTCATCGCGCTCAACGCCTTCCTCCACGACATCTACCACAAGCAGGAAATCATCCGCGCCGGCCGCATCCCGCGCGAGCTGATCGAGAAGAACGACGCCTTCCTGCCGGAAATGATCGGCTTCCGTCCGCCCGGCGGCGTCTATACCCACATCGTCGGCACCGATATCGTGCGCACCGGCGAGGATGAGTTCTACGTGCTGGAAGACAATGCCCGCACACCCTCCGGTGTCAGCTACATGCTGGAAAACCGGGAAACCATGATGCAGATGTTCCCGGAGCTGTTCCACCAGAACAAGGTGCAGCGCGTCGAGGATTATCCGCTGCAGCTGCGCCAGAGCCTTGCTTCGCTCGCCCCTCCCGGCTGCACCGGCAAGCCCCGCGTCGCGGTCCTTACGCCCGGTATCTACAACTCCGCTTATTACGAACATTCCTTCCTCGCCGACATGATGGGCGTGGAGTTGGTGGAAGGCTCGGACCTGCGCGTCATCGACGGCAAGGTGAAGATGCGCACCACGCGCGGCTATGAAGCGATCGACGTCCTCTACCGCCGCGTCGATGACGATTTCCTCGATCCCCTCACCTTCCGCTCGGATTCGGCGCTCGGCATTCCCGGCATCATGGATGTCTACCGCGCCGGCCACATAACCATCGCCAATGCCCCTGGCACCGGTATTGCCGACGACAAGGCGATCTATTCCTATATGCCGGAGATCATCGAGTTCTACACCGGCCGCAAGCCTATCCTCGAGAACGTGCCGACCTGGCGCTGTTCCGAGCCGGAAAGCCTGCAATACGTGCTCGACAATCTGGCCGATCTTGTCGTCAAGGAAGTGCATGGCTCCGGCGGCTACGGTATGCTTGTCGGCCCGACCGCCTCGAAGAAGGAGCGGGCGGATTTTGCCGAGAAGCTGAAGAGCAGGCCGAACAATTATATCGCGCAACCGACCCTTTCGCTGTCGACCGTGCCGATCCTCGTCAACAAGGGCATCGCGCCCCGCCACGTCGATCTGCGCCCCTATGTTCTCGTTTCCGATAAGGTGCGGATCATTCCCGGCGGCCTGACGCGCGTGGCACTGAAGGAAGGCTCGCTGGTGGTCAACTCCAGCCAGGGCGGCGGCACCAAAGATACCTGGGTTCTGGAGGACTGAGACGGACATGCTTGGAAGAACCGCGAATGGCCTCTACTGGATGTTCCGCTACATCGAGCGCGCCGAAAACATAGCCCGCCTTGTCGATGCCGGCCAGCGCATGTCGCTGACGCGCAGCGGGGCGGTGGAAGACGATTGGGACGGCGTGCTGCAAAGCGCCGGCGTCCGCGAAGCCTATAACGAAGTGCACAGCAAGCTGACTGGCGCCGACGCAATCGACTATCTGATGCGCGACCGCTCCAACCCGTCGAGCGTGATGTCCTGCATCGAATATGGCCGCAACAATGCTCGCATGGTCCGCACGGCGCTGACCCGTGAGACCTGGGAGGCGACCAATGAGTGCTGGATCGAGCTGAAGACATTGCTCGGCAGGCGCCTGAAAACCGCCGAACTGCCGGAGACGATCGACGTTATCAAGCGCCGTGCCGGATTGATCCGCGGCGCCTTTCATGGCTCGATGCTGCGCAACGATCTCTATAACTTCGCCCGCATCGGCACCTTCATCGAACGCGCCGACAATACAGCCCGGATTCTGGATGTTAAATACTACGTCCTGCTGCCGTCGGTTTCGCATGTCGGCTCCTCGCTCGACAATGCGCAATGGGAATCGATCCTGCGTTCGGTCTCCGCCCACCGCGCCTATAAATGGGCCTACGATCCGGAATACAAGCCGGCCAACATCGCCGACTTCCTGATCCTCAATAGCCAGATGCCACGCTCGCTCGCCTATTGCTACGACAAGATTGTCAGCAATATCAGCTACCTGGCACTGGAGCACGACAAGCGGCTGCCGGCGCACGATACCGCCGACGCCATCTGCGCGATGCTGCAGAAGCTCACCGTCAAGAACATCATGGACCAGGGTCTGCACGAATTCCTGGAGGACTTCGTTTCGCGCAATAACAAGCTCGGCGCGGAAATCTCCAACGGCTACCGGTTTTATCAGTAAGCGGATGACAATATGAGACTGACAATCAGCCACATCACGGAATACCGCTACGACGAACCGTCGCAGTTCTCGCTGCAGCGTCTGCGGCTGACACCGCTGACGGGTATAGGCCAAACCGTCCATGATTGGAAACTTACGGTGGAAGGCGCCCGTCCGGAGGTCGAATATGACGACCAGTTCGCCAACCGCGTCACGCTCGTCTCGCTCGACGGCGAGCAGGAGGCGACCCGGATCGTCGCCAGCGGCGAGATCGAGACACAGGATCTTAACGGTGTTCTCGGCCCCCACAGCGGTTTCGGCCCGCTCTGGCTCTTCCTGCGGGACACACCACGCACCAAAGCCGGCAAGCTAACGAAGGAGCTGCTGCGTGGTGTTTCCGGAGATAATGAACTCGGAAGGATGCACGCACTAATGAGCGCCATCCATCAGACGGTGGACTACAAGCCCGGCAGCAGCGACACGGAAACGACCGCCGAGCAGGCGCTGGAAAAGAAGAGCGGCGTCTGCCAGGACCACGCCCATATCTTCATCGCCGCTGCCCGCGCGCTGAATATCCCGGCGCGCTATATCTCCGGCTACCTGATGATGGAAGGCAAGAACGAACAGGCCGCGACCCACGCCTGGGCCGAAGCGCATGTTCCAGGCCTCGGATGGGTCGGCTTCGATCCGGCCAACGACGTCTGCCCCGACGAGCGCTACGTCCGCATTGCCACCGGCCTCTGCTACCGCGACGCCGCCCCCGTCTCCGGCATGCGTGTCGGTGGACCGGGCGAAAGCCTGACGGTCAAGGTCACAGTGGCGAGCCAGGGGCAGAGTCAAAGCCAGAGCTGATAGGGCAGCTTCAACCTGCGGGGAAGCCTCGACGTGGCCTTTGTCGCCACAGCCGAGGATCGCGCGATCCGCCGTCGGGAGCGAAATCGGTTGCAAAACGCTCGCTCCAATTGGGACTATTGCGAAAAGGCGGCCGCCGATCGGAAGGGCCCGCTTTGAGAGGCCAGACTTTCAACCATGAAATCCACGAAAGCACGAACCTTCGGAGAAAGTTGGCGATTGGATTGCCAAACGAGGGAAAGTGAGCCGAAAGGAATCATGAACGACGTGAGAACCGGGGTCAGCGCGCCGTTCCGGATATATGGCTCCGCAACATAAACGGGCAGATGGGAAAGCCCCAGCCCGTCCAACGCTGCTCGCAATCCCGCGTCCGTATTGTTGAAGACAAGGCTTTTTGGCAGGATCAACCGCTCGTGAGGAGCCTGAAATGCCCAAGGTGCAATGCGGCCGCTGGATGGATATTTGAAATGAATGCAGGCATGCGCGGCAAGAGCATCCGGTGCCTGCGGATGACCTCGTCGTTCGAGATATTTAGGACTACCGCAGACGACGAAATGTTGCTGACCGAGGATGCGGGCGATCAATCCGCTATCGGCCAGTTCGCCGCTGCGGACGACGACATCCACTCCTTCGGCAACGAGATCCACCACCCGATCCTCGAAATCAATGTCCAGTTCGATCCCGGGAAAGGATTCGGCGAAGGATGGCAGGATCGGCATGAACAGATGATGTCCGACAATATGCGGCATGCTGACGCGTAAGCGCCCCGCTGGCCGGTCCCGGCTCTGAAGGATGGCCGCTTCGGCATCCCTGAGATCGTCAATGATGCGCTTGCAGCGTTCGTAGAACACCGCACCTTCCTCCGTCAGGCTCATGCTACGTGTCGTGCGATTGAAGAGGCGCGCGCCGAGATGAGCCTCAAGGCGAGCAACGGCTTTGCCGATGGCGGATGGAGATGCCCCTGTGACGCGTGCAGCTGCCACATAACTCTGTTGTTCAGCGGCATGAACGAAGGCGGCGATGCGCGTCAAGCTCTCCATGGCTTCTCCAATTGAAGAAATTTTGTCCTTTAAGTAGCTCTATTTTGCATATTTGATCAACATTAAAGATGAAATATCCTTTGCGGCTCGAGCTTACAGGCACCGATACCCGGTTCCTGCCGCAAGCCCGGTCACACGGAAACACGGAAACACAGATGACCCCAATATCGGCTGAAACGGAAAAAGCAGGAGCATGGTCGTCACTGGCCGTTCTTCTGACCGGGAGTTTTCTCACCATCCTCGACCTGTTCATCGTCAATATTGCGCTGCCCGACATCCAACGCAGGCTGCATGCGTCCAACGCGGAATTGCAGCTCATCATGGTGGCTTACAGCCTGACTTATGGCGCGCTACTGCTCAACGGAGCCCGTCTCGGCGATCTCTACGGGCGACGAAAACTGTTTCTCGTCGGCATGGCGATCTTTGCGCTCGGGTCGCTGCTGTGCGCGCTCGCGTTTTCCCCCTGGAGCCTTATCGGCGCACGCGCGGTTCAGGGTGTAGGTGCGGCGCTCCTGATGCCGCAGGTCTATACATCGCTGCGAGTTCTCTTTGAGGGCGACGATCGGCGAAGAGCGTTCTCGGTAATGGGCGCGGTTCAAGGCGTCGCCGGTGCGGCATCCCAAGTAATCGGGGGATATTTGCTCGTGCTCAATATAGGAGATATTGGCTGGCGCCTTGTCTTTCTCGTCAACCTGCCCGTCGCATTCTATGCGTTGATCGCGGGAAAACGAATGATCGTGGAGACCAGGGCGCTCGCATCACCGAAGCTCGATCTATGGGGAGCAGTTCTCGGGACCTCAGCAGTGACCCTGATCCTGCTGCCGGTGATGGTCGGGCAGGAAAATCATTGGCCCTGGTGGGCAATCGTCACGCCCCTGCTGTCTCTTCCCGTGTTCATGTGTTTCGTCTTCTACGAGGCGCGGCTGGCGCGGCGCGGCGGTGTACCCATCATCGATATTTCTCTCTTCAAAAAGAAAAGCTTCGTTCTCGGGGTTCTCGCAGCATTTCTTTTTTCTCGGCGATCGGCTCGTTCTCCTTGTCACTGACGATCCTGCTGCAGGTCGGCCTCGGACAAACCGCGCTGGAAGCCGGGACCTTTTTTGTTCCATCGACGGTCGCATTCTTCATCGGCTCGCTCCTTTCGGAGCCGCTTGCAAAACGGGGGAGCACCGAGCGCTGTTCCTCGGTCTGTTCATCTTTGCGGCTGGACTGCTCATCGCCGTTCTGTCTGCTCTTGCCACCGACCATTATATCCCGGCGCTGAGCGCTTCGGTCATCCTTCAGGGCCTTGGTCAGGGGATTGTTCTTCCCCTTCTCCTCAACAAGATCCTGAGCACAATCTCCAATGAAGAGGCCGGCATGGCGTCCGGTGCCTTCAGCACCATGCAAATTGCTGGCTCCGCCTTTGGCGTGACGATCGTCGGAGCCGTTCTGTTCAGTATGCTGGAGCGCATTGGCGGGAAAGCCGTCTCCGCCGATCTTGCGGCCAATGTCTATCGGGAGGCCTTTTCGATTGCGAGCATCTATAATTTGATCGCGGTCGTCCTTGGTCTTGCGCTCCTAGCCCGGATCCAAACGTCGCGGGACCAACATCCATAAGATAGCCCACCGTAAAGTGCCTTGTCGCGAAGTTCGAAGTTTTTCGACAGCGGGTATTCCACATAACAAAAAGGGCGGAACTTTCGTCCCGCCCCTTTCCAAACTCAACCACCAAACTCAGTGGCTGTCGCGATTGTTCGGGATTTCCGATCCGCGCGCGCCAACCAGGAAGTCCAGATCGGCGCCGGTGTCGGCCTGCATGACGGTCTTGACGTAGAGGCCGCCGTAGCCACCGGCGAGCGGCTTGACCGGGGAAACCCAGGCAGCGCGGCGCTTCGCCATTTCCTCATCCGAGATCTCGAGCTGGATCGTGCGGGCTGGCACGTCGACCGAGATCATGTCGCCATTCTGGACCAGCGCCAGAGGCCCGCCATCGGCGGCTTCAGGCGCGGTGTGCAGAATGACGGTGCCGTAGGCGGTGCCGGACATGCGCGCATCGGAGATGCGGATCATGTCGGTGATCCCCTTCTTCAGCACCTTCGGCGGCAGGCCCATGTTGCCGACCTCGGCCATGCCCGGATAGCCCTTCGGACCGCAATATTTCAGCACCATGATGCAGTTCTCGTCGATGTCGAGATCATCGCGGTTGATGCGGGCGTGATAGTCCTCGATGCTTTCGAAGACGACGGCGCGGCCCTTGTGCTGCATCAGATGCGGCGAGGCTGCCGACGGCTTCAGGACAGCACCCTTCGGAGCCAGATTACCGCGCAGAACCGCGATGCCGCCCGATTGCGTCAGCGCCTTTTCGCGTGGGAGGATGACGTCATCATTGTAATTGACGACATCCTTGACGCCGTCCCAGATGCTTTCGCCGGTGACGGTGATCGCATCCTTGTGCAGCAGGCCCATCTCGCCGACCGCCTTGATGACGACGGGCAGACCGCCGGCATAATAGAACTCTTCCATCAAGTGCTTGCCGGAAGGCTGCAGGTTGACGATGGTCGGAACTTCGCGGCCGAGGCGATCCCAGTCGTCAAGCGACAGATCGACGCCGATGCGGCCGGCAAGCGCCAGCAGATGCAACACGGCATTGGTCGAACCGCCGACCGCACCGTTGACGCGAATGGCGTTCTCGAAGGCTTCCTTGGTCAGGATGTCGGAAGGCTTCAGGTCTTCCTTGACCATGTCGACGATACGACGGCCCGAAAGCTGCGAGATCACGCGACGACGGGCATCGACCGCCGGGATGGCGGCGTTGCCCGGCAGGGTCATGCCGAGGGCTTCGGCCATCGACGCCATGGTCGAGGCCGTGCCCATAGTCATACAGCTACCGGCCGAGCGGGCCATGCCCTGCTCCGCATCCATGAATTCTTCCAGCGACATCTCACCGGACTTGACCATTTCCGAGAACTGCCAGACAGCCGTACCGGAGCCGACGTCCTTGCCACGCCACTTGCCGTTGAGCATCGGGCCGCCGGAAACCAGAATGACCGGGATATCGACCGAGGCAGCACCCATCAAAAGGCTCGGCGTGGTCTTGTCGCAGCCACCGAGCAGCACGACGCCATCGACCGGATTGCCGCGGATCGCCTCTTCGACGTCCATGGCCGCCAGGTTGCGGAACATCATCGCCGTCGGGCGCAGCGTGCTTTCGCCGACCGAGAACACCGGGAATTCGACCGGGAAACCACCAGCCTCGTAAACGCCGCGCTTCACGCGCTCTGCAAGGTCGCGCAGATGCGCGTTGCAGGGCGTCAGCTCCGACCAGGTATTACAGATGCCGATGATCGGACGGCCATCGAATGTGTCGGCCGGCAGGCCCTGGTTCTTCATCCAGGAGCGGTGCATGATCGCGTTCTTGCCGGTGCCGCCGAACCAGTCATAGGAGCGCAGTCTGCGCGGCCATTCAGCTTTCTTCTTCATAATCTCACTACCTTTTCCGTCGTCCAGGCCGCCTCGTACGAGCCCGGACCTTTAAATCGATGGTCAGGCCAGCGTGTAAGCCGTCTTGACCGTGGTGAAGAACTCGGCGGCATATTTGCCCTGCTCGCGCGAACCGAAGGACGAGCCCTTGCGGCCGCCGAACGGCACATGGAAATCGACGCCCGCCGTCGGCAGGTTGACCATCACCATGCCAGCTTCGGCATTGCGCTTGAAATGCGTCGCGTACTTCAGGCTGGTGGTGGCGATGCCAGAAGACAGGCCGAACGGCGTGTCGTTGGCAACGCTCAGCGCCTCTTCATAGTTCTTCACCCGGATAACCGAGGCGACAGGCCCGAAGATCTCTTCGCGGCTGATGCGCATCTGGTTCGTGGCTTCCGTGAACAGCGTCGGCTGCAGATAAAAGCCGGGCGTGTCGCGGCTAACGAGCTCGCCGCCGAAAGCGAGCTTGGCGCCTTCTTGGCGGCCGATCTCGATATAGTCCGTGTCGGTCTTCAACTGCTTGGCATCGACGACCGGGCCGATATGTGTGCCGGCCTTGGTGGCATTGTCGACATTCAGCGTCTTCAGCTTCTCCGTCAGCGCCGCCACGAACTTGTCATGGATGCCTTCGGTGACGATCAGGCGCGACGACGCGGTGCAACGCTGGCCAGTCGAGAAGAAGGCCGAGTTGGCGGCGGCCTCGACGGCTACCGTCAGATCCGCATCGTCAAGCACGACCATCGGGTTCTTGCCACCCATTTCCAGCTGGTACTTGCGACCATGCTCGACGGAGGATAGCGCCACGCGCTTGCCCGTGCCGACCGAGCCGGTAAAGGTGAGGCCCGACAGCACAGGGCTGTCCAGCATAGCCTGGCCGACGACCGAGCCCTTGCCCATGACGAGGTTCAGCACGCCCTTCGGCAGGCCGGCGCGGTGGAGAATATCGACGATCGCCCACGAGCAGCCAGGCACGAGATCGGCGGGCTTGAAGACGATGGTGTTACCATAGCAAAGCGCCGGCGCGATCTTCCAGGCCGGAATGGCGATCGGGAAGTTCCAGGGCGTGATAATGCCGATGACGCCGAGCGGCTCGCGGGTGATCTCGACGCCGATGTTCGGACGCACGGAGGGAAGCACTTCGCCTGCAAGGCGCAGGGCCTCGCCGGCAAAGAAATCGAAGATCTGGGCGGCGCGGATCGTCTCGCCGATCGCCTCGGGCAAGGTCTTGCCTTCTTCGCGGGCGAGCAGCGCGCCGAGTTCGTCCTTGCGAGCGAGGATCTCGTCGCTGGTCTTCTTCAGGATGGAGTGACGCTCGAGAATGCCGGAACGCGACCATGCCGGAAACGCGGCCTTGGCGGCGGCGATGGCATCGGCAACGTCCTGGACGCTGGCGCTGGCATAGAGGCCGACGACCTCGTTGGTGTCAGACGGATTGATGTTTTCGGCGCCGGTCGTACCGGTCCATTCGCCGGCGATCAGATTCTGATGAATGGTCATGGCTTCATGCCTTCCTGGATCTTTTTGAAAACGACCGGCCGCACATGGGCAGCCGGCCTCGACGGATTAAAGCTGGCGAACCGCCACAGTCTCCTCGGCGGCAACGGCAAGCGGATTGCGCAGCGGCAAACCGAATTCGGCGACTTCGATTTCAAAGACATCGCCCGCTTCCGGCTTGATGCCGTCGGCGAAAGACAGCGTAGCGGTGCCGAACATATGAACATGAACGTCGCCGGGAGCGCGGAACAGATCGTACTTGAAGTGATGATATTCAAGATTGGCGAAGGTATGCGACATGTTCGCCTCGCCCGACAGGAACGGCTTTTCGAAGATCACCTTGTCGCCGCGCTTGATGCGCGAGGAACCACGGATATCCTCAGGCGCCGCACCGATGCGGATTTCCGGACCGAAGCTTGCCGGACGCAGCTTGGAATGGGCGAGGTAGAGATAGTTGATCCGCTCGGTGACGTGGTCAGAAAATTCGTTGGAGAGCGCAAAGCCGATGCGGAACGGCGTACCGTCCTTGGCGATGACGTAAATGCCGGCCATTTCAGGCTCTTCGCCACCATCGAGCGCGAAGGATGGAGACACCAGTGCCGCGCCCGGAGCTACCGCGCCATAACCATTGCCTTTATAGAACCATTCGGGCTGCACGCCCTTCTCTCCAGCTTTCGGCTTGCCGCCCTCGATGCCCATCTTGAACATCTTCATGGAGTCGGTCAGCGTCTCTTCAGCCGCTTCGCTCGTCTTCTTGTGCATGGAATCGCGGGTCGCGGCAGAGCCGAGATGCGTGAGGCCAGTGCCGGTCAGATGCAGATGAGCGGCATCCGGATGGGTGATCGGCGACAGGAAACGACCGTCGGCATAAGCTTCTTCCAGATTAATCGTCTCGCCGAGGCCATGTGCTTCGATGACGGAGACAAGCGACTTGCCGCTATCGGCGGCTTCCAGTGCCAACGCGTAGACGCTGCCAGCATTGACAACAGCCTTGGCGGCATCGCCCGGCCCATTGCGCACGGCGACAATGATCTCACCGTTCGAACCCTTGATCTGGGAAATCAGCATAGTTTCATCCTTTCCTAATAGACAGAGGCTGGATGCATTCCACCGCTCCGGCTCTCAGCGAGAGCCGGACTCTGTCATGGATTTGGTTTTAGATCGTCGGCTAAGCGCTTTAGCGATCAGCCCTTGTTCTTATTGTAGACGTCGATGAAGACGGCGGTAAGCAACACCGCGCCCTTGATCATCTTCTGCGAATCCGTCTGGTAGCCGAGGATCGACATGCCCTGGTTCAGAACACCCATGATCAGGGCGCCGATCACCGCGCCGGTCACCTTGCCGACGCCGCCCGAAGCGGAAGCGCCACCAATGAAACAGGCCGCGATGACGTCGAGTTCCAGGCCGTCGCCGCCCTTGGCGGTCGCTGAATTCAGACGCGTCGCAACGATGATGCCGGCGATGCTGGCAAGCATGCCCATGTTCACGAAAGTATAGAAGGTCAGGCGCCGGGTATCGATACCGGAAAGCTTGGTCGCCTTCTCGTTGCCACCCATCGCATAGATGCGGCGGCCGATCGTCGTCCGCTGGGTCACGAAGGCATAGATTGCGATCAGCACCAGCATGACGATCAGGACGTTGGGCAGGCCCTTGGCGGAGGAAATCTGATAGCCGAGGAACAGGGTCGCTGCAAAAAGCAACAGGTTCTGCCCAAGGAAAAAGCCCATCGGCTCGACATCAATGCCATGCTTTTCATTTACCTGACGACGACGCCAAGACAGGAAGAACATCACAATCGGTATGGCGACAGTCAGAAGGATCGATGTTCCATGGATACCGGCGATGTCGAAAAAGTCCGGAAGGAAGCCGGTCGCCATGATCTGGAAAGCCGGCGGGAACGGGCCGATGCTGCTGCCGCTGCCGGTCATGTTGATGATCGCATAGGTCAATCCGCGAAACACCAGCATGCCCGAAAGGGTCACGATGAACGAGGGAATGCGATGATATGCGACGAAATAGCCATGCCAGGCACCAACAAGGGCACCCATCGCCAGGCAGATAATCGTCGCGAGAACCAGATTCACCTGCCACTGCACGACAAGGACGGCGGCGACAGCGCCGACGAAACCGACGACGGAACCGACCGACAGGTCGATATGGCCGGCCACGATGATCAGCAGCATGCCGAGCGCCATCACGACGATGAACGAATTCTGCAGCACGAGATTGGTCAGGTTCAGCGGCCTGAACAGGACGCCACCGGTAACGATCTGGAAGAAGACCATGATGGCGACAAGCGCGATCAGCATGCCGTATTCACGGATATTATTGCGGAAGTAGTCGCCGATCGAGACGACGCTGGGGCCTTCTTTGCTTGGGCTGGCCGTAGTCATTAGTGCTTCTCCCCTGAACGCATGATAGCGCGCATGATGGTTTCCTGGCTCGCCTCTCCCTTCGGCAATTCAGCGACGATCCGGCCTTCGTTCATGACATAGATGCGGTCGCAGGTGCCGAGGAGTTCGGGCATTTCCGATGAGATCATCAGAACGCCTTTCCCGTCGGCGGCAAGCTGGTTGATGATGGAATAGATTTCGTATTTAGCGCCGACGTCGATGCCTCGCGTCGGCTCGTCGAGGATAAGCACCTCCGGATCGGAGAACAGCCATTTCGACAGAACAACCTTCTGCTGGTTGCCGCCGGAAAGGTTGACCGCCTCCTGAAATACGCCCGAAGAGCGGATACGCAGCTTCGAGCGGAAATTGGTAGCAACCTGAAGCTCGCGGACATCGTCGATGACCGTCGCCTTGGAAACGCCCATGAGATTGGCGAGCGTCGTATTGTGCAGAATGCTTTCGGTCAGCACCAGGCCGAGCTGCTTGCGGTCTTCGGTGACATAGGCAAGCCCGGCGTCGATGGCGCGGCGCACCGTGCTGACATCCACCGGCTTGCCGTCGATAAGCACCTCGCCGCTAATCTTGTGGCCGTAGGATTTGCCGAAGACGCTCATGGCGAATTCGGTACGACCGGCACCCATCAGGCCGGCAATGCCGACCACTTCGCCCTTGCGGACGTTGACGTTGATATCGTGTAGCACCTGACGATCGCGATGCTGCTGATGGAAGGCATTCCAATTCTTGACTTCGAGGATCGTCTCGCCGATCGGCACCGAGCGCGGCGGATATCGGTCTGCGAGTTCGCGACCGACCATATTGCGAATGATGATATCTTCGCTGATCTCTTCTTCATGACAGTTCAGCGTCTTCACTGCCATACCGTCACGCAGCACCGTGATCTCGTCGGCCACCTTGCGCACTTCGTTGAGCTTGTGCGTGATGATGATCGAGGTGATACCCTGATTGCGGAACTCCATCAGCAGATTGAGCAGCGCGTCCGAGTCGCTTTCGTTGAGGGAAGCGGTCGGCTCGTCGAGGATGAGAAGCTTCACGCTCTTCGACAGGGCCTTGGCGATCTCGACGAGCTGCTGCTTGCCGACACCGATATCGGTCACGAGCGTGCTCGGAGATTCCTTGAGGCCGACCTTGGCGAGGAGCTGCTTGGTGCGGCCGAAAGTTTCCTGCCAGTTGATCACGCCCTTGGCGGCGACCTCATTGCCCAGGAAGATGTTTTCGGCAATCGACAGGAGCGGGACAAGCGCCAGTTCCTGGTGGATGATGATGATGCCGATTTCTTCAGAGTCCTTGATGGTCTTGAACTGACGCACCTGGCCGTCATAATAGATATCGCCATCATAGCTGCCGGCCGGATAGACGCCGGAGAGCACCTTCATCAGGGTGGACTTGCCTGCCCCGTTTTCGCCCACCAAAGCGTGGATCTCGCCCTGACGGACCTTCAGATTGACATTTTCCAAAGCGTTCACACCGGGGAACGATTTGGTGATGGTCCGCATTTCGAGGATTATATTGTCCATTTTTTGTATCCAACGCCGCAACCGAACATAACAGACCGAGCGACTGTCTTAAATATCAGAGTCAGGGCCCGTCTTGCGGCGGGCCCTGATCGGTAAATCAAAAAGACTACTTCAGCTGGTCGGCCTTGTAGTAGCCGCCCTCGACGAGAACCTTCTCATAGTTGGTCTTGTCCACTGCGACCGGGGTCAGCAGGTAGGACGGAACAACCTTGACACCGTTGTCGTAGGTCTTGGTGTCGGTGACT
This sequence comes from Rhizobium lusitanum, assembly GCF_014189535.1. Taxonomy (NCBI): domain Bacteria; kingdom Pseudomonadati; phylum Pseudomonadota; class Alphaproteobacteria; order Hyphomicrobiales; family Rhizobiaceae; genus Martinezella; species Martinezella lusitana. The sequence goes on from NZ_CP050308.1 coordinate 1,221,696, forward strand.
TCCGGCGTCTTGCCTTCCATCAGAGCATTGACCATGTTGACAGTAACCTTTGCGAGGTCACGGGTGTCCTTGAAGATCGTGGAGTGCTGCTCGCCAGCGATGATGGACTTGACCGACGGAATTTCGGAGTCCTGACCGGTAACGATCGGGAGCTTCTGGTCGCCGGTGCCGTAGCCAACGCCCTTGAGCGAAGACAGGATGCCGATGGAAAGACCATCATAAGGAGACAGAACAGCATCGACGTGCGCATCGGTGTAGTAAGCCGAAAGCAGGTTGTCCATGCGGGCCTGAGCCGTTGCCGGGTCCCAACGCAGCGTGCCGACCTTGTCCATGCCCTGCTGGCCGGACTTCACGACCAGCTTGCCGCTGTCGATGTAAGGCTTGAGGACAGACATTGCGCCATCATAGAAGAAGAAGGCGTTGTTGTCGTCCGGCGAACCGCCGAAGAGTTCGATGTTGAACGGGCCCTTGCCGTCCTTGAGGCCGAGGCCGTCAACGATCGAGCCAGCCTGAAGAACGCCAACCTTGAAGTTGTCGAACGTAGCGTAGTAGTCGACATTGCCGCTGTTGCGGATCAGGCGGTCATAAGCGATGACCTTGATACCGGCATCATGAGCCTTCTGCAGAACGTCGGACAGCGTCGTGCCATCGATCGCAGCGATAACGAGAACCTTGTCACCCTTGGTGACCATGTTCTCGACCTGCGAGAGCTGGTTCGGAATATCGTCGTCGCCGTACTGAAGGTCAGTGCCATAGCCAGCAGCCTGGAGCTGCTTGACGATGTTGTTGCCGTCATCGATCCAGCGCGCCGAAGCCTTGGTCGGCATAGCGATACCGACGGTGCCCTTGTCTGCCGCGAAGGCAGGCGCCACAAACATAGCGACGCCGATAGCAGCGGCGGCCGTCAATGAGATAATGGACTTCATTACTCTCTCCCTTGTTTTAATAATGCGACGGACAAAAAATGCCCGCCCGAAACTGCGGCAGGTTCCGTAGAAGGAACGGTTACTTCTGGTTGTGAGAAACGAAGTAGAACTCCTCCACGCTCTCACGTGCATGAGCTGCACCCGGCGCACGCTGGGCAAATTCGTACGATTTCGTATAACTGTCAAATAGAATAACTGGCAAAACATATACCCGATTTGGTATAATGTTAAAAAATAGTACTTTTTTGCCGGAGAAAGGGAAATTTGGCCGCCATGGAGAAAATATATAACGATTATTCAAGCGAAGGCATCGAGATTCACTCGGACAGTTTTCGCGATGACACCCTGCTCCGAGCCGGTTTGAAACTCAATCACCTGCGCATGATCGTGACGATCGAGGATCATGGGCAAATTTCCGCCGCCGCCGAGTCCATGAATATGTCACAACCTGCGGCTTCGCGCATGCTCTCAGAAATGGAGTCCATTGTCAAAAGTCCGCTTTACGAGCGGGTCGCTCGCGGCGTTGTGCTGACGCCTTTCGGCATGGCGCTCGCCAAGCGGGCGCGCAAGATCCTACTTGAATTGCGCGAGGCGAGCCGCGAGATCGGCGAGCTTAGAACCGGCAAGGGCGGCTCGGTCTTTCTGGGCGCCGTCACCGCCCCGGCAATCAGTCTCGTCGTGCCGGCGATTCAGCGCGTGACGCGTGCCTATCCCGGCATCGAAATCAATATCGAGGTCGAAAACAGCAATGTGCTGGCGCGCGAACTGCTTGCCGCCCGCCATGACTTCATTATCAGCCGCATTCCGGATGAACTCAATCCGCGCCTGTTCACCTCCCACGAGATCGGCGTCGAGAAAGCCTGCCTCGTGGTCCGCAACGGTCATCCCCTATTAAAGAAAGGGGTCGCCAGCCTTGAGGACTTGCCCGGCTACGATTGGGTGTTCCAGCCACCCGGCACGATGCTCCGTCGCAAGGTAGAGGATATCTTCATCACCGCCGGCGTCCCCCTGCCGGAAAACATCGTCAATACGTCCTCGCTGCTCCTGACCCTCGCCGTCGTCTGCAGAACGGACGCCATCGCCCCGATCGCGCTCGACATGGCGCAATTCGTCTGCGGGCAGACATCGAAGGCCGGCGAATCCTGCATCTTGCCGATCGACTTCGAGCTTGAAGTGAAGCCCTACAGCCTGATCACAGCCCGCGAACGCGCGATGCCGCCAAGCGCCCGGTTGCTGCATGACATGATCCTGGAGGAAAGCCGAAACCTCCATCTGGCATAAGCCCACCCATGGTCAGCCACCAGCCATAAGCTCCGCACCAACTTGCGCGCCTATCCAGGATACCTCTGGAGGCAGACATGTTATTCGGGCAATCACTGTTTCAATCCGTCCTCGATCGTCTCGACACGGAAGATGAGAAGTCAGCAAAGGATGAGGCGGCGCATCGTATCCGCGGTCTCAACGTCAGCTTTGTCGCGACCGTTCTCGGGGGTGAGACAGCCGCCTCCTCTCGCCCCGATGACGCCTATATCGACAATCTCGGCAATGAAATCCCCTCGCCCGAGCCGCTGCCTGAGCCCGAACCGAAAGAACCGGAGCCACCCGTCATGCCGGATCACCTTGCCCGGACGTCTCGGGAAGAGGTGATCGCGGATCTGGCAATCTCCCCGCAAAGCACGCTGCAATCTCTCCACGAGAAACGCCGCGCCTTTGCCAAAGCCAATCATCCAGACAGTGTTGCCCCGCCCTTTCGCGAGCAGGCGACCATGCGCATGATGATCGCCAATCAACTGATCGACGAGGCCCTGCGACGTCTGGCGCGATAGCTATTTCTTTTCGTCAGCCGGCTCGTCGTCTTCGTCCTGATCGTCAGCATCGGTGCTTTCGACTTCAGCCTTGGGCGGCTCCGGTTTGAAATTCAAAAGAAGCACCCAGCCGCTATAGGCGCCGAGGCCGCCGACGATAACGGCCCAGAAAGGCTCCGGACCGAACGCCTCGATGGTCGCCCAGCCAAGGCAGACGCCAACGATCAGAACCCGCACCCAGAGCGGCTTGTAAATGGGATGATTGGGATCGATCAGTTGCATGGGCCTCGTTCACCTGTTGGAGTGTCCCCGTCTTTAGCGCATGATCTCGAAAACTGTGAAGCGGTTTCGGAAAAGCCTGTCCAAAGATAAGCCGTTTTCGCAATGTGAATTTTAAAATTGTGAAACGCTGGCGGCTTGACGTCGCCTTCGGAAGATGGAATGAAAATTCCATATTGATTTTTATTCGGTTCATTTGTTCCGAATTCAGGGAGGTAAAAATGACTGTCAGATTTGGTCTTCTCGGCGCGGGACGCATCGGCAAGGTTCATGCGAAAGCCGTCAGCGGCGATGCTAACGCCAAGCTCGTTGCGGTCGCGGATGCGTTTCCGGCCGCAGCCGACGCCATTGCCGCCGCCTATGGCTGCGAAGTGCGCACCATCGAGGCGATCGAGGCCGCCAAGGATATCGACGCCGTCGTGATCTGCACGCCGACCGACACCCATGCCGATCTGATCGAGCGTTTCGCCCGTGCAGGCAAGGCGATCTTCTGCGAAAAGCCTGTCGATCTCGATGTCGCCCGCGTCAAGGCCTGCATCAAGGTGGTCGATGAGGTGAAGGGCAAGTTGATGGTTGGCTTCAACCGCCGCTTCGACCCGCATTTCATGGCCGTCAAGAAGGCCATCGACGACGGCCGCATCGGCGCTGTCGAGATGGTGACGATCACCTCGCGCGACCCCGGCGCGCCTCCGGTCGACTATATCAAGCGTTCTGGCGGTATTTTCCGCGACATGACCATCCATGATTTCGACATGGCCCGCTTCCTGCTCGGCGAAGAGCCGGTTGCCGTCACGGCCACTGCTGCGGTTCTGGTCGACAAGGCGATCGGCGAAGCCGGCGACTACGACAGCGTCTCCGTCATCCTGCAAACCGCATCCGGCAAGCAGGCGATCATCTCCAATTCCCGTCGCGCCACCTATGGCTATGACCAGCGCATCGAGATCCACGGCTCGAAGGGCATGGTCGCCGCCGAGAACCAGCGGCCCTTCTCGATCGAAGTCGCCAATGGCGAAGGCTATACCCGCCCGCCCCTGCACGACTTCTTCATGACCCGCTACACCGAAGCCTACGCCAACGAAATCGCCAGCTTCATCGCCGCGATCGAAAAGGGCGCCACGATCACGCCATCGGGCGCCGACGGCCTCGCAGCCCTCAAGCTGGCCGATGCGGCGCTGCAGTCGGTCAAGGACGGAAAACTGGTAAAGGTCGACTAAGACCGCGCCTGACATCATCAGAATCACAATGGCCGGGTTATCGCCCGGCCATTTCAGTTTGCCCTCTTCACATCGCCAACCACTGATCGGCCGGCGGAAGAATCATTTGTTTCCGGCGCTACGACGCCCGCTTTGACGATGTCGCTATCCATGATCGTCAGGGCTCGGTTGAGATGGCCCTCGAATACCAACGTCGGCTCGTCGGCCATGACGCGCAGCTGCGGCATGCCCTCCATGCGCACGACATGCGAGTCCGCCAGCCCTTCCGTTATCCCCTCCAGCAACAGGTCGTAATAGCGCGCGCCGGGACCGGTAATGGCGATCGGCATGCTCTCATGCAGGCTAAGCACGCGCGACAGGCCGTTACCAAGCGCCAGCCCAGCCTGGCGAAAAGCGAGGATGTTACGGCGGCTGCCTTGGCGGGCGCTTGCCGCTATCTTATCGAGTTCGGCGACCGGCACGAATTTCGCGGGGATCGTGTCGAGCGGCACGTCGAAAGCGGAGCGCAGGATAGCGTAGAAGCCGGCATAGGCCTCGATACAGCCGCGCGATCCACAGCGACAAAGGCCGCCTCCCGGCAGATGCAACATGTGACCGAAATTGGGGGCCGATATCTGATGACCGCCCTCCTCATCGCGGCGCACGATCCCAAGCCCGATGCTGTGGCCGAGCGAAAGGGCGGCAAGCGACCGGAAATCGGCCCCCTTCTCATTCTCCTCCTGCCGGCCGAGGGCAGCGGCGACCAGCAAGGTCTCGTTGCCGAGGATGATCTTTGCCGGCCAGTCCTCGCGCAGCACCGCGGCGAAATCGATCTGCTCCCGCCCGAAGATCGGCGACCAGCGCAACACCGGCTCTGACGCATCGACCAGCCCCTTGCTGCTGATCGAAATCATCAAAACTTTGTCGCGGGATAGGCGTGATCGGGTGACGATGCGGTCCAGTGCACTCCGCAGTCCGGCCACGAAGGAGCCAACGCCGGAGACATCCTGCGGCCTGTCCTCGGTGAAGCGGTCCATCAACCGGCCGGCATAATCCACAAGCGAATATTGCACGGCATCCGACGAAATAATGACGACGATGAGATAGCCGCAATCGCGCCGCTGCGAGAACAGAACGCGCGGACGACCGCGCCCGCTGGCGGCCTGCTGCTCCGCCTTCTCGATGATCTGCGCCCGCTCGAGATCGGCGGTGATCACCGAGACGGTCGCGGATGAAAGCTTCGTGAAATCAGAGAGTTCGGTGTGGGCAAGCGGACCGTGTTGGCGCAGCGCCGCCAGCACCAGAACACTGTTCTTCTGACGGACCAATTCGGTGCTCGATTTGGCCAACATCAACAGGCCTCCCCCTCATTCCACCCTCCTGTCCGCAGCCCCAGATGGCTCTTGTTCATCGGCCGGTTAAACCTGGCAGTGCGGGTGTTGACAGTTGAAAAAATCTCTGACACTAAATTTCTCGACTGTCGAGAAAAAATCAGAACCTTTCTCGTCAGCATTATCGCGGCGGCCGACGGGAGTTTCAGGATACGTGCGGTCGCATTCACTCGGGAGGATATATTATGAAAGCTTTCATCAAGCTGGCTGCGGGCGCGGCCATCGTTTTGACCATGCAGACGGCAGCTTTTGCGAAGGATCTCGTCGTCGGCGTTTCCTGGTCGAACTTCCAGGAAGAGCGTTGGAAGACCGACGAAGCCGCCATCAAGAAGGCACTTGCAGCAGTCGGCGCCAAGTATATTTCCGCTGACGCCCAGTCTTCCGCTTCCAAGCAGCTGACCGACGTTGAATCCCTGATTTCCCAGGGCGCCAACGCTCTCATCATTCTCGCCCAGGACTCCGACGCCATCGGTCCGGCCGTCGAAAAGGCCGCAGACGAAGGCATTCCGGTTGTCGGCTACGACCGCCTGATCGAAAATCCGGCCGCCTTCTACATCACCTTCGACAACAAGGAAGTGGGCCGCATGCAGGCTCGCGAAGTCCTGAAGGCCAAGCCGGAAGGCAACTACGTGTTCATCAAGGGCTCGTCGTCCGACCCGAACGCCGATTTCCTCTTTTCCGGCCAGGTCGAAGTGCTGAAGTCCGCCATCGACGCCGGCAAGATCAAGAATGTCGGCGAAGCCTATACGGACGGCTGGCTGCCGCAGAACGCGCAGCGCAACATGGAACAGTTCCTGACCGCCAACAACAACAAGGTTGACGCGGTCGTCGCCTCCAACGACGGCACCGCTGGCGGCGCCGTTGCCGCTCTCGACGCCCAGGGCCTCGCCGGCTCCGTTCCGGTCTCCGGCCAGGACGCCGACAAGGCAGCCCTGAACCGCATCGCCCTCGGCACGCAGACCGTTTCCATCTGGAAAGACTCGCGTGAACTCGGCAAGCGCGCCGCTGAAATCGCCCTCGCTCTTGCCGGCGGCAAGACCCAGGACCAGATCGAAGGCGTCCAGACCTTCAGTGGTGGCCCGAAGCATGTTGCGATGAAGTCCGTCTTCCTGACCCCGGTCGCTATCACCAAGGACAACCTGAACGTCGTCATCGACGCCGGCTGGATCTCCAAGGCTGAAGCTTGCCAGGGCGTCAAGGCCGGTGCTGTCGCCGCCTGCAAGTAAACGGCGGCCTTTGGACAGTTGATCCAACGATACCATCGACGCCGCAGCGGCTTTCCGTTGCGGCGTCGAATGCGGATTGGAAGCCAACAACTCTTCCTTGCAGTTGGAGACGACGCTTCCCGCAGCATGCTGCGCCATCGCATCCCCTTGGCCCGCCACATGGCAGTCATCGGGACCGGACGAAGACCGGCAGGAACAGGCGATGACGCATTTTTTGAGATTGGCGCGGTTGCCAGCGATAGCCCAGAATGCATCGCAGGCCGCGCCCAATAGAGGGAGAACGGCAAAGCGATGGCCGACATGACACAGTCCACCACATCGAGCGGGCCCCGGAACGCAGATGCCGGCGCAATCACCCGCTTCCTGCGCGCCACGGAAATAGACACCCGCCTGCTCGGCATGATCGGAGCGCTGCTGATCATCTGGATCGGCTTCGATCTTTATCTCAGGGTCTTCGACGGCCGCGAATTCCTGACAGCCAGAAACCTTTGGAACCTCTCGGTCCAGACCTGCGAAATCGCGGTCCTGGCCACCGGCATGGTGCTGGTCATCGTCACGCGCAACATCGACCTTTCGGTCGGCTCGCTGCTCGGCTTCGTCGCCATGATCATGGGCGTCATCCAGGCCAAGTGGCTGCCGCAATATCTCGGCTTCGACAGTTCCTGGACCTGGATCATCACGCTGCTCTGCGGCCTGGCGATCGGCACGGCCATCGGCGCCTTCCAGGGCGCTATCACCGCCTTCATGAACGTCCCCTCCTTCATCGTGACGCTCGGCGGCCTCCTCGTCTGGCGGGGCCTTGCCTGGTACGTCACCAGCGGCCAGACCGTTGCGCCGATGGACTCCACCTTCGTCATCATGGGCGGCAGCGGCGCCACGGGCTCGATCGGCGCCACCTGGAGCTGGGTGGTGGGCGTGCTTGCCTGCCTGATGATCATCGCCGGCATCGTCGGCTCGCGCCGCCAGAGAAAGCGCTTCGGCTTTCCGCGCCGTCCACTCTGGGCGGAATATTTCCTGGCCGGCCTCGGCTCCGCCGTGGTGCTCGGCACGATCTATCTCTTCAACAGCTATAACTGGCCGGTCGGCATCGCCAAGCGCTACGCCACCGAACACAATATTGCCTGGCCAGATGCAGGCCTGGATATTCCCTATGGTATCTCGGTTCCGGTTCTCATCGCCGTGCTTATCGGCATCGTGATGACCTTCATCGCCACCCGCCTGCGCTTCGGCCGCTATGTCTTTGCGATCGGCGGCAATCCGGAAGCAGCCGAACTTGCCGGCATTAAGACCCGCTGGGTCATCATCAAGATCTTCGCGCTGATGGGCTTCCTTGCCGCCGTCGCCGCCGCGATCTCGACTGCCCGCCTGAACTCGGCGGTCAACTCCCAGGGCACGACTTACGAGCTCTTCACTATCGCCGCAGCCGTCATCGGCGGCACGTCGCTTGCCGGCGGCAGCGGTACGGTCGCCGGCGCCATGCTCGGCGCCCTGGTCATGCAGTCGCTACAATCGGGCATGGGCCTCGCCAATGTCGACACGCCAATTCAGAACGTCGTTGTCGGCGTTGTCCTGGTGGTCGCTGTCTGGCTCGACATCGTCTATCGCTCGCGTGCCAAGTAAAAGGAATTCTGAACCATGACGGATCAAACCACTCCGCTTGTGGAAATGAAGAACATTTCCATCTCCTTCGGCGGCATCCACGCTGTCGACAACGCCTCGGTCGATCTCTACCCCGGCGAAGTCGTAGCCCTGCTTGGCCACAACGGCGCCGGCAAGTCGACGCTGATCAAGATCCTCTCCGGCGCCTATAAGCGCGACAGCGGCGATATCCTGATCAACGGCGAACCCGTCGATATCCGAACCCCGCGCGACGCCAAGAAATACGGCATAGAGACGATCTACCAGACGCTGGCCGTCGCCGATAATGTCGACGCCGCCGCCAACCTCTATCTCGGCCGCGAGCTGCAGACCCGCTGGGGCACGCTCGACGACGTCGCGATGGAAGCCAAGGCCCGCGAAGTGATGGGGCGCCTCAACCCCAACTTCAAGCGCTTCAAGGAGCCGGTGAAGGCACTCTCCGGTGGTCAGCGCCAGTCTGTCGCCATCGCCCGCGCCATCCTCTTCGATGCCCGCATCCTGATCATGGACGAACCGACGGCAGCGCTCGGACCCCAGGAGACGGCGCAGGTCGGCGAGCTGATCAAGCAGCTGAAAAAGGAAGGCATCGGCATCTTCCTCATCAGCCACGACATCCACGACGTCTTCGACCTCGCCGACCGCGTCTCGGTGATGAAGAACGGCCAGGTCGTCGGCCACGCGCGCACCGAAGACGTCACCAAGGACGAAGTGCTGGGCATGATCATCCTCGGCAAGGTCCCGCCCAAGGCGATCCCCGGCCCCGGCGCGATGAAGGCCTGAGCCACAACATCGCCATCCCATAAACAAGGCCGCGACCCATAGGGTTCGCGGCCTTGTTTCATTTGATCGCACCGATCTGCACTTTCCCGCATTTTCCGCATTGAAGCCAAACGCTTCCTAGGCTAAGAACCTGCCATCGGACAGGCGAGTCAACCCGCCTCAGGCATGCACCCGTAGCTCAGCTGGATAGAGTGTTGGATTCCGATTCCAAAGGTCACAGGTTCGAATCCTGTCGGGTGCGCCATTTAATTCTGGTGCATGGCTTGGATGCACTAAACGGCGCCAGACAGCCATGCGTCTAGGTCTGTTGGCGGTTCCGCAACCAACAAATTCTCAAAAATAGACACCCGTCGCGTTGAACTTCATCTATTCTTTTTCAACGCCTTCTCAAACCATTTTGGAACCGTTTGCGCATCACTCCAAAGCGTGTGTTCCGGCATCGCCAGCCAGAAGTCCTTCAACGCCTGCTGAAAGCGGCCGAGGTCTTCTCGAGTGATTTTGAGGTCTGTGTGATCCCGGTAGTCGAGAGAGTCGACGGGCATTCCCGGTCGCGTCTCTCCAAGATGCTGGCCAAACTGCGCCTTCAACAAGTCAAAAGATGGCCCCCCTCCATGCTTGGATACGTTGACGACAAGTCTGCATTCCTCGATCGCGGCAAAGAACGGATGAGCGCGGACATCCCAGCCCAAGCCCTTCAGTAAATCGTAAAGGTCTTCGATCTTCTGTTTCCAGATCGCGGGTCCGACGTTCTCTCGCGAAAAGCTGTGGTCTAATTCGCTGACGAGCCATTCGCGCAGTTGCTTCTCCCATTGGTGATAAAGACCAGCAGCGACTGATAACAGCATTTGACCGTGAAGGTCGCTGAGCATCTGGTAATGGTTGATGCCCTCGGACCAAGCGGCATCTGCATAGTCGCCGGGATCTGCATCCGGCCCCGCGGATTGCCCCATTCGGTCGAATTTGTCGCGGGCGAACTGTTCGGCTTCCTCTTCCAGGTTTCCGAACTGAATGAGAACGCGTCTGTCCGCCTGGGTCAGGTAGAAGTCGAGTTCTTGCAAAAGATACGATCTCTTATTGCCCCACAGATACAAAAGAACATCCGACACGACTTACCTCCGCCATAGCAATCTCAACGATCGTCATCCTCATCATCTTGATTGTGGTGGCAATGATCAAGATTGTGCGGCTTACCGGCACGGTTGGAACGTGGCGCCTGAGCTTTACTAATCACAGGCGCGATTCGCTGTAACCAACTGCTGTACCAACCAATGTGCCACTTGGGACGCGTTCTACGTCCAACGTGCCACTTGGGACAAGATTACGAACCGGAGGAGGCCGCATTAGGGAAAGGGCGTCCAACAGCTCATGTGCCGCTGTAAGGGATCCTGCAAGGACGACAGGACTCGAGCCCACCGCGCGTCTTGACCACGTTGCTGATCAAGTTGATCATGTTGAGTTTAATTATCTTTATCTCTTATGAGTGCAGATACCAACGAGACGAGCCCAATGGCCCTTATTACTCAAGGCTCGGTTGGAAAAATAATACGAGCTTGCATTCCTATTTCTTGAAGTAGGAAAAGAAGTCCCCCGCCATCAATCAATTCAATTGGTTTGTCGGAGGCAAAATTGAATGCATCCGGACCGTATCCGCTTGTCGCCACAAGAATACCCTTGCTCGCCCCTTCGTTCATCATCGTACCATAGAGGTCGCGAACGGCGGACACACCGACAGTATGACGATAACGTTTAGCCTGAATGACAACTTTGCCGCCAAGAATAGGTCTTGGATCATAGGCGATGCAATCGACGCCACCATCTCTTGACGACCGCGTGAGCTTTGAGTCGAGCCCCATTTTCCCGAACAAATTTGCCACCAGATGCTCGAATTCACTGGGTGTGTAATCCATAAGGTTCGGCGCTGACCCTAAGCCTGAAACCATATCGCTTTGGTCAATGAACCTTGCGTCGGCCATATCAAATTCAACGATTGGCTTAACGGGTTGCGCTTCGGCCGCGTGACGTGAAACTTGGGCTCCGAGATTACGCAAACAGGTCGTCTTATCAACGCGAGCAAGATTGATCTGAAGGAACTTCTCTTTCGTCGTCCGAACTGAAATCAGATGCGGTTGAATGTCTACGCCGGTGGCGGGATCAACTGTGCGAACAAACCCATTGAAGCAACATGTATCTATCGCATTTGCTTGATCGGCTTCAAATATTTCATGAATGGTTCTCAGGGCAATGGCGGCAACTACGTCCTGATATATTGTCTTAATCTCAGCGGATTTCCTCGGCTTGCTTTCGATCGTATCGCGAGCCTTCACGTACCTGAATTCAGCGAATTGTGGGATGACGTCAGTGTTCGGAAGCTCATATTCGATGACTAGCTGCTTCGAACTTGAGGCATATGCGACAGAGAAGTTTTGCGGAAAACTCTCGGGATAAACCGAACGCTCCAGCACCATAGTGTTATAAGCAACCACAGCATCAGGTTCAGCACTGAAATAGCCATCCTTGAATGCGTCAACCTCAGCATCGCGCTGAGCAACCTTAGTGCTGAAAGCCGTTATCTCCCTTGCATGGGTAGACTTCGTGCCCTCCACTTTCTTGAGCCTAGTTGCTTCCGTATACTCCCAATCGGCCATTGCTGATCTGTATTTCGCGTCAGCATTGGCCATCTCCATCGCGTATCTTTTCTTGGCTCCAAGCATCAATTTTCCAAGACCTTTTGGAACTGAAACTTCGGACAGGAAGCTCGCCAAATTGGGTGCTTCAGTTGGCTTCACTATAGCGGATGCGATCACGAGGGTCGGCGCTTCCTGTGAGACACGCAAGCTATCAAAGCTAATCATATCGTCCACAGACAAAGTGTTGGATAGAACGTTTGCAAGCTCTTCAAGTCTGGCAGCGGTGTCTTCATTTTCTGTTTGCGCCTCGGCTTCACGATCTTCCAGATATTGCAGGCGAGCGGCACGTTCCGCTTCACGCTGCGACATAGCGAGATCACGCCTGCTTCTATCAGCATCCCGAAGCAGCTGCTTTCGGGCTTGTTCAGCCTCTCGAATACGCTTCTGGTTCGCAACGGCGCTAATTCTGTGCTGTCGGGTAGCCTCTTTTGCCATCGACATGACGAAACGTTCGAAACCACCGCGACGTGCCACAATTGCCCCCTGCATAGTGTTTGCCTAGTCAGATCGATAGCCTGAAACGCTGGGTTGAGAAAGTGACTTTTGCAATGACCAACACGCCCGTCCAAGTACCTAGAGAACCGCGCAAATTTTCGTTGCCGATCGTGGCACAGCGCCCGACAGCCAAAAATCATGAAAAAACTGTAACTTGTCTCTCGGTTCATTGAGAGCGACATTCCCATCGCGCCGGATAAACGAGGTGATAGATATGTCGGACTTGGAAATGTTGGTCAGACGCCGGATCGAGGAAGAGCGTGCCAAGGGCACATCCCCGGATCGGATAACCCAGCTCATTCAAGAGCTCTTCAACAGCGTGGACGCCGCCCAGGCGAACGCTCCCGTTGCCGCTTCCCGCAAGCGATAGCAAAACTCCCTTGGACTGACAGCGGCCGGCTCGCAGGATATTTTCCCGAGCCGGCTTGCGTCTTCATGGAAGGCCGTTCTCGCAGATCGCCGCGAGACAAGCGCTTTATCAGCGAGTGCCCGTCGAGCCGGGCTCCTTATTCAGCGCGGTCAAGATCCGGTATGCGGCCTTGACGCGCGCGGGGATCGGATAGTTCCTGTTCGCCAATATCACGATGCCGATCCCCCTGGCGGGAACGAAGGCAACATAGGCGCCGAAGCCGTTGGTGGAGCCCGTCTTGTTGATCAACACATCCTTGCGCGGCGGCTGCGGCGGAATGAGTTTGCTTGCCGGGTTGGGGTTGCGGGACATCTCGTTGGAATTTCCCGCCTGCAGTCGCTCGAGGCTCGTGGGATAGGCATACATTTCCCATCCCAGCCCCTGCGTCATGTCCCCGATCCTGTAATATCCGGTATGCGTCGCGGCGATCGCGCCCTGCAGCGTTTCGTCCAGTTTCGAACTGTCCATGTTGGCCTCAAGGAAGCGGATCATGTCGGCCGCGGTCGTCTTCACACCGTAGGCTTCCGAGTCCATCGGCCCCGGCCCGACGCGGATGGGCTTGTTGCTCTTCGCATAGCCATAGGCGTAGTTGCCCATCTGATCCTGCGGGACGCGGATATAGGTGTGGGTCAGGCCGAGCGCCGGGAAGATCTTCCCCTCCATCAGATCATCGAAAGGCTCGCCCATGCTGGCGGCAGCGAGATGGCCGAACAGGCCGATGCTCGGGTTGGAATAGAGCCGATGGGTCCCGGCGGCGTAGGCCGGACGCCAGTTCCGGTAATAGGCGATCATCTTGTCCTGACCGGTCACATCATCAGGAAACTGCAACGGCAGGCCGCCCGCCGTATACGTGCCGAGATCGAGAAGACTGATGTTGTCGAAGCTGCTGCCGGCGAGCGCGGGCAGATATTTGCTCGCCTTGTCGGAGAAAGACAGCGTTCCGCGCAGCTGCGCGTAGGATGCAAGGGTTGCGGTAAATGTCTTGCTGATCGAGCCGAGCTCGAAGATCGTATCCTCGGTGACCTTCTGCCCGCTCTCCTTCGAAGCGACGCCATAGTTGAAGACATAGCGCTTACCCTGGACGGTGACCGCGATGGCCATGCCTGGAATGTCGTTTTCCTTCATGGCGGGCCGGATCGCATCGGTGACGGCGCGCTCAAGCCGGGCTTGCTCGCTGTTATCGGCGGCGTAGACGCTGGTCCCATGGAAGAGAGACGCGACGGCGATCATTCCAAGCGTTGGAAGAAAGAGATTTCTCATAACGAAAACAACGTCCTTATGTAGATGATTGACCGTATCCGCAACGAATGACGGCTGGCGGTTCGCAAGGGAAAGCGGACTATGCAGCCGCGCCATGCCCTCGACAAACGATCAATTCTGGGCTTAGACATGAGAAAAACTTGGGCATTGAGCGACAATGGACATCTCGCAGCTACCGCTGAACGCCCTGCGCGTCTTCGAAGCCTCGGCGCGGCATGGCAGCTTCACGCGGGCCGGCATGGAACTTCGGGTCACGCAGACGGCCATCAGCCATCAGGTCAAGGCGCTTGAAGACGTCCTGGGCATCACCCTGTTCAAGCGCCTCCCGCGCGGCCTCGCGCTGACCGACGAGGGACATGCGTTGCTGCCGGTGCTGACCGATGCGTTTCGCCGCATGAGCGCGACGCTCAGCCAGCTCGAGGAAGGAAACTTCGACGAGATATTGACCGTCGGCGTGGTCGGCACCTTCGCAATCGGCTGGCTCCTGCCACGCCTCTCCTCGTTCAAGGCGGAGCATCCCCATGTCGATCTGCGCCTCAAGACCAACAACAATCGCGCCGACATGGTACTCGACGGCCTCGATTTCTTCCTCCGGTTCGGCGACGGCGCATGGCATGGAACGGAAGCAATCCACCTAATGGATGCCCCCCTTTCTCCGGTGTGCACACCAGCATTGAGCGAAGGGCTTCGCACGCCGACGGACCTGGCCGGCATGGACCTGTTGCGATCATACCGGATCGATGAATGGCTCCTCTGGTTCAGGGCGGCGGGGGCAGCGCCACCCAATCTTCGCGGCTGGATGTTCGATTCGTCGCTGACGCTGGTGGAAGCCGCGGCACGCGGTGTGGGCGTGGCACTCGTCCCCGTTGCCATGTTCTCTCACGAGATCGAAACCGGCCGCATCGTCCAGCCGTTTCCCATCACGGTGCTGACCGGCAGTTATTGGCTGACGCGGCTGAAATCCCGCGCGGAAACCGCTTCCATGAAGGCATTCCGGCAATGGCTGATGACGGAAATGGAAGACCAGCCATAGCGGGCCGAAGGCCTTCGCTCCGGTTATCTTTGGCGCTGCGCGGTGAGCGCAAAAAGATTGGTCGGTGCGCCATGCAGCATGACCTCGCGCTCCAGGGAGAAGCCGCATTTTTCCAGCACGTTGCGCGAGGCGAGATTGATGGGGCGGACAAGCCCGATCACCCGCTCGGCATGCAAGTCATTGAACGCAAAGTCCAAAACCTGCCGCACCAGTTCGGTCGCATAGCCCCTGCCCCAGCTATCCGGATGCAGATGATAGGAGAGATTGAGACCCTCGAACTCCTTCGACACGGTCACGCCGCCGAACCCAATCAGCCCGCCATCCGCTTCCACAGCCCAGCGTCCGAATCCGTGGCTGCGCCAATGATCCATATCGCGCGCAAGGCGCCGGCCACTCTCCTCCGGCGTATCTGGCGTCGGGTCGGGCCGATGCGCGACGAGCTCCGGCCGGGAAAAAAGCGCGGCGACGAAATCGACGTCCGTCTCCACCGGTACCCGCAAAAGCAGACGCTTTGTGCGCCAAACCCGCTCAGTCATTGATCATCCTAACAAGCCCTCTCCCGGGAACGAATACTGCCGCCGCAATGAGAGGTGAAGAAAAACGCCTCCGATCCCTTGTGATCGTCATGGGCACTTTGCGGTCTTCCACGGATTATGTAAATCGAACAGGAACAAGGATTGGGAAATGGCTATGAGCGACGACTTGCTGGGCACTGATATCAATGCGATTGCGCGAATTCATGGGACTTTCACGCTGCGATCCGGTCAAATCTCAACCGAGTATTTCGACAAGTACCGATTCGAGTCCGACCCCGCTCTGCTGCGCCGCATAGCGCGACGCATGTTGCAGCTCTTGCCGAGCGATACGCAGGTTTTGGCCGGGCTGGAACTCGGCGGTGTCCCGATTGCCACGGCAATGTCGCTGGAAAGCGGGTTGCCAGCCGCATTCATCCGCAAGGAAGCAAAGAGCTACGGCACATGCAAGGCCGTCGAAGGCCTGGATATCAAGGGTAAGAAGGTCACGTTCATAGAAGACGTGATCACCACGGGCGGCGCGGTTGTCGACGCGGCAAAGCTGGTCAATGCCGAAGGGGCTGAAATCCTCGCTGTCATCTGCGCCATCTGGCGGGGGAAAGGCGAACCCTCTCTCCCCGGACTGCCGGACCTGCGCGTCTTTCCGGCGCTACTGGCATCCGAATTGCGATAGATCGCATAACCGCAAGGTTTAAACGGCTTCGGCCAAGGGCGCCGGTTCATAGCAGCAGGCGGCTCTGGAAACGTCCATGTGGCATCCCGATTCCCGAAGTGCGTCCGCCACGATCTCAACGAAGAGCCGGCGGAACCACACAGCCCTGCTATCGGCCTGATCAACGCGGCGATAGAGCATCGTCACCGGATCGGCCTCCAGGTCGAGGGGCATTTCCGAAACGGTCAGGTCATGCAGTTGCGCCATACAGCGGGCGATCGATTCCGGTATTGTCGCGACAGCCGGCATGGCTCGAAGCGCCAGCGGCAAGGCAGAATAGCGCGGCACGGTCGCAACAACCCGACGGCGATACCCGACGCGTGCGAGAGCGAGATCGACGTTGTTCAGCGCGTTCCCTTCCAGGGACACGGTAATGTGGTCGGCGCTCGCAAAATCCTCAAGCCCAAGCGGCGCACCTAACTTGATATGCCGTGGATCGTAGATGCAGGCCGAAGCCTGATCGAACAACGGTGCGCGAATGTGCCAGGATGCCGGCTCCTCATGCACTGAGATACTGAAATCATAGGCCCCTTCGTCCAGCAGACGCGCAGCTTCGCGCTTGTCGAAGGCCACGCCGGTCAAGCGCGCGTTCGGTGCAAGGCTGCGCAATCGCGCCGCCAGCGGACCGAAGAAAGCCGATTCGAGATTGTCGCACATGCCGATGCGAAACTCGCCCTGCCAGCTTGCAGGGTCGAAGGCCGCCGCTGGCCGGATGGCACGCTCAATACCCGAAAGCGCATCCTCGATGGCAGGCGCAATGGACAGCGCCCGCGCCGTCGGCTGCAAGCCGCGCCCGACGCGCACGAACAATTCATCGTCAAGCGTCTCGCGCAACCGTCGCAGTGCTGCGGAGAGGCCCGGCTGGCCAAGCAACAGGCGTTCGGCAGCACGGCTCACATTCCGTTCCTGCATGAGCACGGAAAAGGCGAGCAGCAGATTGAGATCGATTTTTCGAAGTGTGGCATCATTCATCATTATCAGTAATACCTGACATGGTTACTATCAATTTGCAATAGGATTAGAAGCTGTACATTTTCTCGTTCCCTGCCGCCAACCAACCTCCCAAGAGGCGACAGCATTGGAAGGAACGATCTCGATGATTAATTCGCAATCACAACGTGGGGCCGGGCTGGCATTATTGCTGCTTTGCGCCGCCAACTTTCTCGATGCCATGGATGTCTCCACCATTGGCGTGGCCCTGCCCGCCATCCAGACCGAACTCGGCATGCAGGCGACATCGCTGCAATGGGCCGTCAGCGCCTATGTGCTCGGCTATGGCGGCTTTCTGCTGCTCGGCGGGCGCGTTGCCGATCTTTTCGGCCACCGCCGCGTCTTCCTCTGGTCGCTCGCCGTTTTCGCTGCCGCCAGTATCGCCGGCGGCTTCGTCGATAGCGCGCCGACCCTGATCGCCGCCCGGCTGATCAAAGGCATAGCCGCCGCCTTCACCGCGCCGGCCGCCCTCGCTTTGTTGCTGTCCGTGTTCGGAGAAGGAACCAGCCGCGCCAAGGCGCTCGGCGTGTTCTCCTCCACGGGTGCAGCCGGCTTCGTGCTCGGCATGGTGCTGGGTGGTGCTGCAACCCTCTTCAGCTGGCGGGCGACGCTGGTCATGGGCGCGCCTGTCGCCCTCCTCACGCTGGCGATCGCTCCCTTCGTCCTGCCCGCCGACCGCCCGCGGACCGGATCAAAAGCCCGCTTCGACTGGGCCGGCGCACTGACGATCACGCCGGGCCTGCTGCTCTTCGTCTTCGGCGTTACCAATGCTGCAGTCGACGGCTGGCAGGCGTTTGCAACCTGGGGGTCACTGGTGGCAGCCCTCGTGCTGATCCTGCTCTTCCTGCTGGTCGAGTCACGTCATAGCGATCCGATGGTGCCCCTTGCCATGTTCCGGCGCGCCAAGCTCAGCCATGCCAACGCCATCGCCGCCCTTTTCCAGGGCTCCTATGTCGGCTTCCAGTTCATCGCTACGCTTTATTACCAGACCGTCGTCGGCTGGTCGGCCTTCGCCACCGGCTTCTCTTTTGCCCTCGGCGGCGTCTGCGTGATGTTCCTGGCGCCGCGATTTGCGACGATCGGCCAGAACCGGGGCACGACCGGGCTGATGACGCTCGGCGTCGGCCTGCAGGCCATCAGCTATATCTTCTGGGTGATCTCGGTCGGGCATATCGATCCGATCCTGCTCGTCGCCGTCTCCCAGATCTTGCTCGGCGTCGGCTATGCCATGACCTATCCCTCGGTGCAGGTAGCAGCCCTTGCCGATGTCGAAGACGACAAGTTGGGCTTGGCCTCTGGCATGCTCTTCGCCTCCTTCCAGATTGGTGGCGGCATCGTGCTGGCGGCAGCCTCAGCCGTCTTCAGTGCGGCTCCTCAGTTCGGCTGGAACCCCTATGTCGCCGGCACCGCCTTCGTTGCGATCCTCGCAACCGCGATCATCGTGCTGGCCGCCCTCGGGCCAAGAACGGCAACATCGCGTCCGGATGCCTACCAGGCCGCTGAATAGCCGGTATCTTTCATACCCGCGCCAATCCGGCGCGGGTATGAGCGACCGTCCCGACGCCGCCATTTCCGTCACGACTACTTTTGCGATGATAACGCAGCCGCCTCGGCCGCGCGGCGGCTCAGCAGATCTCGCTCACGCTGGTTTCCGGCAAGCGTGGCGGCTTCCTCGAAGGCGGACCTCGCCTCCTCGAAGCGAGCAAGCTTGTGAAGCAGATCGCCGCGAACGCTCTGCACCAGATGATACGCTTTCAGCGCCGGCTCATGGGCAAGCTGGTCCATGATCTCCAGCCCAGCCTCC
Source organism: Rhizobium lusitanum (assembly GCF_014189535.1). Taxonomy (NCBI): domain Bacteria; kingdom Pseudomonadati; phylum Pseudomonadota; class Alphaproteobacteria; order Hyphomicrobiales; family Rhizobiaceae; genus Martinezella; species Martinezella lusitana. Next base: position 1,240,857 of record NZ_CP050308.1, read on the forward strand.
GGCCCCTCCACCATGCCCAGAGCGACCGCGCGATTTAGCTCGACAATCGGCGACGGCACGACCGCCGCCAGCTCCCCATATAACCCGGCGATACGGGACCAGTTGGTCACATCGGCTGTATGGGCCTCCGCGTGGCAAGCGACGATTGCCGCCTGCAATGCGTAAGCGCCGCCAGCCCCTCCAAGGTCGCGTGCGTGTGCAAGTGCCCGCAGACCTCGCCGGATCTGCAACTGATCCCACAGGGCCCGGTTCTGCTCCAACAGAAGGATCGGCTCGCCGTCAGCGTCCGTGCGTGCCGCGGTGCGAGAGGCATTCAACTCCATTAGCGCCAGCAAGGCGTGTGCTTCGGGCTCATTCGGTGCGACGGAGGTCAGCACGCGGCCCATGCGCAGCGCCTCGTTGCAGAGCTGTGGCCTCAGCCAGTCCTCGCCACGCGCAGCAGTATAGCCCTCGTTAAAAATCAGATAGACGACCTCCAGCACGGATGCGAGCCGTTGCGCAAGCTCCTCGCCGCGCGGTGTCTCGTAGGCCAGCCCCGATTCCGAAAGGGTTCGTTTGGCGCGGACGATACGCTGGGCGATCGTCGCCTCGGGCAGTAGGAAAGCCCTGGCAATCTCCTCGGTCGTCAGACCGCAGATCATCCGCAACGCTAAGGCAACGCGGGCCTCACGCGAGATCAGCGGATGACAGGCAGTGAAAACGAGACGAAGCAGTTCGTCGCCTATATCGTCGTCGAGGGCGGCGTCCAGATCGGGCATGGCCTGCTGCTCCTCTTCCATATCCAGGGCGATCATCTCATGCTTGCGATCAAGCATCTGGCGGCGGCGCAGATGATCGAGCGCCCGGCGCTTGGCGGTCGCCATCAGCCATGCGCCCGGCCTTTCCGGAACGCCGGTTTCCGGCCATCGTTCGAGGGCAGCGACCAGCGCCTCCTGCGTCAGGTCTTCGGCAAGAGGCACGTCGCGCAGCATCCTCGCGAGGCTAGTGATCAGCCTCGGTTGCTCGATCCGCCAGACGGCCAGGATCGTGCGATGGGAATTGGCGGCCGTCATGGCCGCCTATCCCGTCTCTTCGGCGTTTGCCTCAAGCGACTGCAACCGCGTGCGGGTCGCACGCGCCCTCCATATCGGACGTGAAGAATGGGCGAACCTCGCATGTGCCCTCCCAACCCGGCATGAAATCTATGTGAAGCTGCATGAACTCGACTGCCAGCGCTACCGCCTCTTCCTTGTTCTGAAATTCGGAGATCGCGTAGCCGCCAATAACTTCCTTGGCTTCGACGAATGGACCATCGAGCACGTTGAGCTTCCCGCCCTTGATGCTGACGCGGGCACCCGTGGCCATAGGCATCAGTCCGCCGGTATCGATCATCCGGCCGGCCTTGATCTCACGATCGGCAAGCTTGCCCATGGCCTCCATGAGTTCCGGCGTCGGGATACCAACATCAGCGGACGTAATAATAGACATGAAGCGCATTTGACCATTCCCTTCGAGGCGAGCAGCTGGCGTCATTGCCGCTGAATTGGCTCGCTCAATACAACGACGAAGCAATCCTTCGAGAATCGACAGGCGGATTGAAAAAAGTTTGGCCGGGATCGAAAGACGGTAACTCCTCCCAGACCGTCAACGCCGTCAGCCTATCAATGTCACCCACAGATAGGCAACTCGCCCAATCGCGGCAATCTGGGGCCTGTCGCTGTTCATTGACTCCGCACGGTCGTTGCAAGATGGTGGGTCAACGCCGGAGGCCCTGATTTTTGAAGGGCTCACACACCCTTCGCCTTGGGACATATAAAGCCGCAATAGCAGCCGATAGGAGTCTGCATCTATGTTCGATCACGTCTCGATTGGCGTCAAAAGCCTGGAAAGATCCCAGCAATTCTACGATGCCGCAATAGCGCCTCTTGGCTATGAGCGGCTGACGAATTTCGACGGAACGGTCGGGTACGGTGCGGAACGGGCGCAATTCTGGGTCAGCCAGGTGGAACGTCCCGTCCCGGCGGATCGTGACTCCGGCCTGCATTTCTGCTTCGTCGCACCCAGCCGGGAATCCGTCGACGCCTTCCACGCCGCCGCTCTCGCGCAAGGCGGCGAAGACAATGGCAAACCGGGCATCCGCCCGGACTATAGCCAGTTCTACTATGCCGCCTTCGTCATCGACCCGGACGGCTACCGTCTCGAAGCCTATTTCCAGACAGGCGTATGACGACCCCCGCGTGACGCGGCAACATCCCATTCGGCGGCCCGTTTCCATCACGCGGCGCCGTTATCCGTGCCATATTCACTAACCATTTGATGTTTCAGGCTACTGTCAGGCTTCTGCCGTAAGTGCACAGTCGATGGGGATTGTCGGTGCCGTTGCGCAAGACGCCAGTGAAATTCCGTCACACCTTGGCATTCGACGACGGAAGGCGGCGTTTCCTGATGTATGATGACTATGTTGCGTATCCGAAGCGCGCGGCGTCGCTCAGCAAACCCCTCGCATCGTTTCTGGCGCTATTTGCGCTCTGGTGGTTGCTACTGATTTTCTTCAATAGATTTCCCCAGCTCGACCTTTCTATCGCCCGCAGCGTCTTTACCACTGCGCCCTGCCCTTCGAACGATCCTATGGGCAAGGTCTGCGGCATGTTCGCCTACGACAGGAGTTTGCTCTTCGCTTTCGCGCGCGCCGTCACGCTCGTTCTGCCTTATATCGCAATCATCATCTTGCTCGCGCTCCCGATCTTGTCCCGGAAGCGGCTCGGCCCACTTTGGCGCACGTCGAAAATCGACCAGTGTTTAGCCGCGCTGCTATCGCTGGCGCTTGGCTGCGGCCTTCTCGTCAACGTGATCCTGAAAGGTTTCTCCGGCCGGCCGCGCCCCCGCGCTACCAATCTCTTCGGCGGCTCGCTGGATTTCGTCCAAGCGGGTTCCTTCGCCGGCAAGTGCCTGAGGAACTGTTCCTTCATCTCCGGAGAAGCGTCATCGGCCGGATGGCTTCTCTGTCTCATCCCGCTGCTGCCACCGCGCTGGCGCCTTCCGCTTGGTGTGCCACTGGCTGTCATATCGATCCTGATGCCGACCATGCGCGTCCTCACCGGCGCCCATTACCTTTCCGATGTAGTCCTTGGCTGGCTGTCGTCGTTGGTGATCTTCGCGGGCGCACTGGCCGTTGTCGAGTTCCTCGGCTCCTCTTCAACCGGCCCTGGGCAAAAGGCGTGACCTGCCGCCTCTCGATTTTCCAGCGCCCGAGGACGTTACCGCCCTGCGGATTCGGGCCGTCAGTTCGGCAAGCCCGAAAGGTTTGACGAGATAATCAACCGCCCCGATGCTCAACCCGGCCATCTGATCCGAAATCTGGTCATAGGCGGAGAGGATGATCACCGGGGTCGCTCCGATCTGTGCCCCCATGGATGTCAGCAGGTCCAGGCCGCTGCCATCCGGTAGCCGCAAATCGAGAAGAATCACATCATAATGGCCTCTGGCAACCGCCGTCTTCGCCGCTCCAAGGTCCATCGACCAGTCGACCACAAAACCCTCCGCGAACAGATGATCCTGCACGGCGTTGCCTATAGTGGCGTTGTCCTCGACCAGTAAAACCCGCACGGCTGCTTCCTTATTCAAGAAATGAAGCTATGATCGGGATTGCTGACGGCGACCTGAACTCCACCTAACCGTGCGACAAAAAGCGCGGATAAGCGGAATCGACCAACGCACGGACGGGCGTTATTCAGGTAAATGTCAGGAACGGTGGGCATGGTCTCGCGCTCAAACAGTCTGAGCCACATCCTGCGCGCTGTGTTGTACGGCTTTCCCGCTCTGTTCAGGGGAATGCCCTGGAGAAAACCATTGAACAATAAAAACACTCAGTCTGGCGGACGAAGCGTCCGACCAGCCATCGGCAGCGTCACCCTTTGCCTTATAGCTAGCCTTTATATCCTTCTTGTGACGAACCGGATGTTCTGGACCAAGGCTTACGGCTATTTCCTGGTCGAGCCTGCCGCCTTCGCCGGCTTCGTCGTCGGCATATCGGCCGTCATCATGGCGCTCTTCACGCTTTTCTCCGCCAAATACATCACCAAGCCGATCCTTATTTTCTTCGTTCTCGTGGCGTCGGTGTCCTCGTGGTTCAACGACCAGTTCGGCGTGATCATCGACAAGGAAATGATCCGCAACGCGGCGGTATCGACGGGTGCCGAGGCTGGCCACCTGATTACGGCGCGTTTTGTGACGCATGTGCTGCTGACCGGTGTTCTTCCGTCGCTGGTGATCGCGTCCGTACGCATCGTCCATCGCCCCATTCTCAAGAAGCTTGCCTATAACACTGCCGTCATTCTTTCCTGCGTCGCGATCTTCATGGTCGCCGGTATCAGCTTCTACAAAACCTATGCCGGCGTCGGCCGGGCACATCGCGACCTCCTGGATACGCTCAATCCGGTGATGCCGATCAACAGCGCGGTTCGCTACGTCATCGATTCTGGCCGGAACGCAAACGTCGTTGCAAAGCCTCTAGGCATGGACGCCCGCAGGGTTGGCGCCGTCGACAACGGCAAGCCGCGCGTGACGATCATCGTCGCCGGCGAAACGGCCCGCGCCCAGAATTTCTCGCTTGGCGGCTATGGCAAAATGACCAATCCCGAGCTGGCGAAACAGAACATCGTCTATTTTCCCGACACCACCAGCTGCGGAACGGCAACGGCGACATCGATCCCCTGCCTGTTCTCCGTCTATACGCGGCAGCAATACAGTCATCGCAAGGGTCTGGAAACGGAGAACCTGCTCGATGTGCTGACCCATGCCAAGGTCGATGTGACCTGGCTGGACAATGACACCGGCAGCTACAACGTCACCGACCGCGTTCCCTACACCTACCTGCCGACATCGGCCGATCCCCGCTTCTGCAAGGAAGGCGAATGTCTGGACGCGATTCTGGTCGATAAGGTCGACAATTGGCTCGACAACATCAAGGGAGACAGCGTCCTCGTACTGCACCAGCTTGGTAGCCACGGCCCGGCCTACTACCAGCGTTATCCCGAAGAGTTTCGCCGCTTCACACCCGATTGCCGAGCCAATGATTTCGGCAAATGCTCGCAGGAACAGATCAACAATGCCTATGACAATACGATCCTCTACACGGATCACATCGTCTCGGCGGTCATCGATAAGCTAAAGCAACGCTCGGCGACAGTATCGGGAGCCGTCATGTATTTCTCCGATCACGGCGAGTCACTCGGCGAGAACGGCATCTACCTGCATGGAGCGCCGTATTTCATCGCGCCATCGGAGCAAACGCAGGTGCCGTTCCTTGTGTGGATGGCCGACGATCTGGCGAAAACCGGTGGCTATGACATGAGCTGCGTTGCAAAGCAGGCGGCCGCCGGCTCCCACTCGCACGACAATATCTTCCACAGCGTCCTCGGGATGATGGACATAGCGACCAAAGTCTACGACCCCAGCCTCGACGTGTTCGCCGCTTGCCGCCTTCCGGCGAACAAGTTGGCGCAACTGAATTGACGGCGATCAGCCCTCAGCCTGAATTGCGGTTTCGCTAAGCCGAAACCGCAATTCTTCTTGCACGGCATGTCGGCCCTCTGCCCGGCGCTCGCCATCGTCATATCTAATTCTTCGAACGAACCCCTCGAAACTTTGCGGGTGGTTCACGCTCGGAAACGTAGCTACATGCCTCCCGAACATCATGGCGATAGGCAGCGGACAAAATCATGACGGCAAGCACCATCGAATTCGGGCTCGATACATTCGGCGACATCACCCACGACGAAAGCGGAAAGCCTGACTCTCACGCGCAGGTCATCCGCAACGTCATCGAGGAAGGCGTGCTCGCGGACCAGCTTGGGATCGATTTCTTCGGGATCGGCGAGCATCACCGCGAGGATTTTGCTGTCTCTTCACCAGAGACCGTACTTGCCGCCATCGCGGGCCGCACCTCGCATATCCATTTGGGATCGGCGGTCACGGTTCTCAGCTCCGATGATCCCATCCGCGTCTTTCAGCGTTTTTCGAGCCTGGACGCCGCTTCGAATGGACGCGCTGAGGTGATCCTCGGCCGTGGATCCTTCACCGAATCCTTCCCCCTCTTCGGCTTCGAGCTCTCGCAATATGAAAAGCTCTTTGAGGAAAAGCTCGATCTTTTCGCCGCACTGCTCACCAACGAACCAGTGACCTGGACAGGCAGTATCCGCCCGCCGCTCGACAAGCAACGGGTCTTCCCGACGATCGAGAAGGGTCACCTGAAGACGTGGATCGGCGTCGGCGGCAGCCCGGCGTCGGTCGTGCGCGCCGCGCAATATAATTTGCCGCTGATGCTGGCGATCATCGGCGGCAGCCCCTATCGCTTCCAGCCTTACATAGATCTCTATCACAAGGCATTCGCGCAGTTGGGCGGCACGGCCCAGCCGATCGGCATCCATTCGCCCGGCTATATCGCCGATACGGACGATCAGGCCCGCGAAGAACTGTGGCCCTGCTACAAGGTGATGCGCGACCGCATCGGCCGCGAGCGCGGCTGGCCGCCGGTGACGCGCAGCGAATTCGAAGACGAGATCGAACACGGCTCGCTCTATGTCGGCTCACCCGAAACGGTCGCCGCTAAGCTCACGCCGGTGATCAAGACGCTCGGCATCAACCGCTTTCAGTTGAAGTACAGCACCGGCACGCTTAGCCACCAGAAACTGATGCGCTGCATTGAGCTTTACGGCCGGGAAGTCATCCCTGCGGTGCGGGCGGGACTGGAGTAGCTCCTCTAATCTCAAGTGCCCGGCCTGATCGGCTGAAGGATACGATTGCGTCTGCCAAAGCTTGGCACGGTCGCCGCAACCGACGGCGACGACGCCGGCATTCTTCACCATGTCATCGGCATCCACGAAAATGCGCTGGAGGTTCTGCGGCGTCCGGAAATCGCCGCAAGCTTCGCGCGCAGCATCGATATTCTTGCCGGCGCAAACCGGCGTCATGTCTTCGGCATCGGTCCCTCCGGCGCGATGGCGGATTATGCCAGCCTGCAATTCAACCGCATCGGCCTGCCCACCCACCCCCTGTTCGCATCGGACGTCATGCTGGCCGACCGCCTTCTCTGGCTCGACAAGGGCGACGCCGTCCTAATGATGGCCTACGCGCCGCTCTATCGCGAAGTCGAAGTCGTGCTCGACCAGGCCAGCCGGCATGATGTGCCGGTGATCCTCATCAGCGACGATCTCGGCCCATTGATCTCCGACAAGGTAGCGGAAATCCTCCCCATCCCGCGTGGCAAGGTCGATCATCTCGCCATGCATGCCGGCACCGTGATGCTGATCGAAGCCATGATAGTCGGGCTCGCCGGGCATCGTCGAGAAACCGCTTTCGACAGCCTGGACCATCTGAGCACGCCACGCGGCTCCATCGACAAAGCCTGGAGCAAACGCGGCACGAAGAAAAAGAAATAGCATGCGGAATCAAACCCCTATCCGCCACTCGGGATTCATTGCATGAATAGCCTCACCCCCATCCTCTCCACCATAACGGCCGTCTTTCTCGGCTCGTTCGTCGAGCTCGTGGAAGCCTTGCCACCCTCTGCCTGATCCTGGTCGGTGTAGTCGCCGGAGCCGTTAAGCTTCTGGCCCTGCCGCCGCTCGTCGGTGGAGTTCTCCTGCTCGTCGATTGCCTCGCCATTCTGGTGCACAGCGTCCTGCATGCCGTAAAACGATAAGATCATCATTCCCCTGCAAGCCATTGGCGCACAGGGGAAATCAAGGAACTCTCTGCGAGCCGATTGCCATCCCTGAGCGAGGCGATGGCCGCCCTGTCCCTCGACAGACCGTCTGGCAGATGCCAAGAAGCTGGAGAGTTCAGCGTGATCGAGAGGCATTCAGATGAGCAGTGCATATCCGGAGATCTATCTGGTCCGGCATGGGCAGACGGAATGGAGCCTGTCCGGCCGACATACCGGGCGAACCGATATCCCTTTGACCACCGCCGGAGAAGAGGCCGCCCGCAAGGTCGCCGGCCGCCTGCCTGCCATCGACTTCGCCGCCGTCTGGTCGAGCCCGTCGCAGCGCGCCAGGAACACCTGCGCACTGGCCGGCTTCGGTGACGCCGTTGTCATCAAGGACGATCTGGCAGAGTGGGATTACGGCGCCTATGAAGGCATCACCACCAAGGACATCCAGGCACAACATCCCGGCTGGGAGATTTTCCGCGACGGATGTCCAAATGGCGAGATGGCAGCCGATGTCGGTGCGCGGGCCGACCGGATCATCGGCCAGCTCCGAGAGGTCAACGGCAATGTCCTGATCTTCTCCAGCGCGCATTTCCTGAGGGTCTTCGCCCCCCGCTGGATTGGCCTGCCGCCGGAAGACGGCAAACGCCTCGTGCTCGACACCACCAGCATCAGCACTCTCGGCTATGATCACGACCTGAGCGAACCCGTCATCCGCCGCTGGAACCAGATCTAACGGTTCGTATCGTCAGTAGACAGCGATCGAGCGGCAACAAGGCCGCCCGATCAACGCTTAGCGTCGAACCATACCCGCCTTACCAGGCAGTCAACCCCAATAGCTTTTCACCCAGCGGCGTCAGAACCGCCGTCTCGGCATTATGCTTTTCCCATTCGCGGGGATCACCCGGAAACGAGTCACGCTTCGGATGGTCGCGTTCGCGCCAGAGGCGGATGCGCTCCTCCCGCTCGACAACATCGTCGAACTCGGCGGGGTGCATGGAGATATACTGCGCCATACGCACGCGGTTTTCCGCATGGTTGGGACGGACACCGTGGGCCAGCAGCGAATTGAAGATCATCAGGTCGCCCGGCTCCATCTCGATATTGACGACCGAGAGGCCGGTCATGTCGGGATGCATCGGGTCGCGATCCCTCGGCTGCGTCTTCTCCCACTCGTCGAAACGCTCGAACAGCTCCGGCACGCATTGAAAGCCGCCGACGTCTCCATCCTGTTTCTTCAGGCTCAGGACACCCTGCACGCCGATCGGCAGCGGACGGCGCGATGTGTCGACATCCCAATGGATGAAGCCGTTCGGATTGCCCTTGATCTTCTTCGGCGCATTGAGATTGGCGCGATCGATCGTCACCCACAGATCCTCGCGATCCCAGATGTCCACGAAGACGTCGTAGATGCGCCGCTCCATGCGGTTGTCCCAGAGAGCCTGGTGATTGTAGATCTCCAGCATGCCGGTGTTGTTGAGTTCCTTCATCTTGTGCTCGCGGCGCTGCGGCGCATACCAGGTCGAAGGATCGTTCGGGTCCTTTTCGTCGAATGCCCAAAGGACTTCCGCAAGCCGCTCGACATTGGCGGCGGGCGCCGCCTGCCGCACGATTACGTAGCCCTTGGTGATCCAATGCTGCCAATCCTCCTGCGACAGAACGCGCAAAGGCAGCGTCTTCTTGATATCCTTCAGCTGCGTCGTGACCGAAGAAGCGGTCGGATGAGCGTCTCGTTTCAAAGCTTGTTGCATTTATTCCTCCCATCGGATCGATGCCTGTCGTTTCAGGCGACGACCAATTTGTAATGGGATGCACACCGCTCATGTTGCCCTGCTTCGGCAATTTCTGATACTATTCTGGCCTTGATAATCATGTGAGCGCCCGATGAGACCCTATCTTGAAGTGTTGCAGCGCTCGCCTGAGACATCGTGGAGCATGCTCAACCGACGACTTGACGACGCCATTCCCTTCCAGTGGCACCATCATCCTGAATTCGAGCTCACCCTCACGCTGAACTCGATCGGCCAGCGCTTCATCGGCGACCACAGCGGCGACTACGATGACGGCGATCTCGTGCTGGTCGGGCCAAACTTGCCGCATACATGGGCCTCGCGCGCCAAGATCGACCAGCAACAGCCGCATGTGGCGCTTGTCCTCTGGTTCCATCGCGATTGGTTGTTGCCAATAACCGGCGGAGCCGTCGAGTTTCGGCCGATCGAGGCGATGCTGGAGCGGGCCGATGGCGGCCTGCATTTCTCGAAAGAGACAGCACAAGCAGTACGGCTGGAATACGAGGCCGTCTTCGAGAAGCCGCCGGTGGAGCGCTTGCTATCGCTGTTGAACATCCTTGCCAGAGTTGCCGATGACCGGCAGGCAACGCCGCTTGCAAGCGCGCCGGGCCAATCATCGGAACTCAAGGAAAGCCGCGAGCGTATCGACCGCGTACTGACGCATTTGCATCTTCACTATGCGCGCGCCATCAGCCTGGAGGAATTGGCCGATATTGCCGCGCTCAGCGTTTCCGGCCTGCATCGCATGTTCCGCCGCCACACCGGCACCGCTATTTCCGACTACCTGACGCGCATGCGTATCGGCGACGCCTGCGCCCGCCTCTCCTCCACCACTCACGCGATCCATCACATCAGCGATGCCGTCGGCTATCGCTCCATCGCCAACTTCAACCGGCAGTTCAAAGCCCTCAAGGGCATGACGCCACGGGAATACAGAGCATTGTTCGTTAGGCGCTAGCTGGCAGAACTCGAAGCAGCTTGGCAATCCTTGCCACCGCCGCATCCGCTGCTTCGGGCGGCATGCGCGCAATGCCGAACAGCAGGCCCGGCCGTGGAGGGCCGAGGTGCAGGGACGACATGGCGCGGAGCGCAAACCCCTCTCCGTTGATCCCTTGCGTCGCCGCCAGATCGTCGGTGTCCGCATTCCGGAACCAGGTGGCCAGTTGCAGCCCGCCGGCGCCCTCGCCCACCTCGAGCCAATCGCCGCAATGGCGGCGCAACGCGGAAACGGCGGCTGCCATGCGTGCGGCATAGATTGCGTTCATATGTCTCAGATGGGCGCGAAAACGGCCATCGCGGATGAAATCGGCAAGTGCTGCCTGAATATGAATGGGGACGACGGCCCCTCTCAACAGCTGTGCGGCGGTAACCTCCGGCACAAGCCAGGACGGCACGACCGCGTAGGCGACGCGCAGGCCGGGAGCGAGCGTCTTCGAGAAGGTGCCGAGATAGGCGACGACTTCGCCACGGTCGATGCCCTGCAGGGCGGCGATCGGGCGCGAGGCATACTGGAATTCGCTGTCGTAATCGTCTTCCAACACGACCGAACCGTTGGCGCGGGCAAAGTCGAGGAGAGCCAGACGGCGGGAAAGGCTCATGGTCGCGCCGGTCGGATATTGATGCGAGGGAGTGACATAGATCAATCGCGGCGGCGGACCGGCGGCCTTGGCGATATCGATGCCCTCGATATCGCAGGGCACCGGCACGAGATTCGCGCACGCCATCCGCAGCAAGGCCTGCGCCGTTCCATAGCCCGGCTCTTCTATCCAGGCGAGAGCGCCATCCGGGCGATCCGATCGCAGCAGGACACGCGCCAGAACATCAATGGCCGCTCCGGTCGAGGGAACGATGATCAGCTGCTCGGGGCGAGCGATCACGCCGCGCGTGGTGGAGATGTGCTCGAGGATCGCCTCGCGCAGCTCGCGAATGCCACTATGGGCGCCGTAGCCGAGATCGTGCACCCGGAGCGAACGACCGCGCGCGCCGAGATACCGCGCCCAGGCGGCATGCGGAAAGGCGGCGACATCCGGCACGCCGGACTTGAACAGGCCGTCGAAGGCGACCTCAACTGTTGGCTGCGGCCTGAGTGAAGTAGGCGCTGCCTGCCCCTGCAGAGGCGGCGTTGCGAATTCGGCGACGCGGGTCGCCGCCCCCGTCGTCGATTGCAGATAGCCCTCGGCCTTCATCCGCTCATAGGCATTGACCACGGTGGAACGCGCCACACCGAGCGAGATCGCCAGCGTCCTTGTCGACGGCAGCCGTTGTCCGGCGGGCATCTGCCCCCGGAGGATGCGGTCGCGCATCAGACGATAGACCTGCCCCTCCAGATCGCCGGAAGTTCGATCGAGCGCCGGCCATTGCGCCGCAGGTGTCATAACGTCCTCAACTGGTTTGCCCAAAATATAACAACTGGATATTTATCCCATACCTCTTTGGCGGCAAAGATCAAGGCGACACCAACGAGGAAACCCATGGCCGATCTCTCCCCGCCGCCCACCGCAGACTATCCGATCACCGAACGCACGCGCGTGCGGCGCGAGCATCATCGCGGCAGCCATGCTCAGGCAGATGTCCATGCTATTCTGGACGCCGCCCCACTCTGTCACGTCGGCTATGTCATCAACGGTGCGCCCTATGTGACGCCGACGCTGCATTGGCGCGAAGGCAATCATGTCTACTGGCATGGGTCCGCCGCCAGCCGTTTTCTGCGCGCGGCGGAGGATATGCCCGTCTGCCTCACCTGCAGCATCATGGACGGCTACGTGCTCGCCCGCTCCGCCTTCTACCATTCGGTCAACTACCGCTCCGCCATGGTGTTCGGCAAGGCACGCCTGCTGGAGGACGCCGAGGAGAAGGCCGACGCGCTGCGCCGTTTCGTCGAGAACCTGTTTCCCGGTCGCTGGGACAGCCTGCGGCCGATGACCGGCCAAGAGGTGAAAGCGACATCGGTCCTGCGGATGGAAATCGAGGAGGCGACCGCCAAGGTGCGCAACGGCCCACCGGGCGATGCCGACGAGGCGGATGTTCCGGTCTGGGCGGGCGTCTTGCCGGTACGCAGCCATCTCGCCCCGGCGGAAGCCGCGCCGGGATTGCTCGACGGAATAGAACTACCCGAACCACTGGCGGCGCTGATACAATCAGGCCGGCTTCGATAGACTGCCCTCGCAGTTGATACCAAAGGACTTCGACATGGATCTTACGAATTGGAACGGTGTACCGCGCCCGGAACGGATCGCCCTGGAGGGCCATTATGTCCGCCTGGAACCGCTCGACACCGCACGCCACGGCGCCGACCTCTTCGCCTCGGCACAGGCGCCCGGAGCCCATGATCGCTTCCGCTACCTGTTCGAGGGGCCTCCCGCCGATCTCGCCGCCTTCACGCCCTGGTTCGAAAAGGCTGCGGCCAGTACCGACCCGCTGTTCTTCGCGACGATCGACAAGCGGACGGGACAGGCCGAAGGCCGGCAGGCCTTGATGCGCATCGACCCCGCACATGGCGTCATCGAGATCGGCAGCATTCTATGGGGGCCCGCAATCGCCCGCAGCCGCGTCACCACCGAGACGCTCTATCTCTTCGCCTCCTACGTCTTCGACACGCTCGGCTATCGTCGTTTCGAATGGAAATGCAACAATCTCAACGAGCCGTCCAAAAGTGCCGCCGAGCGCTTCGGCTTCACCTTCGAAGGCATCTTCCGCCAGCACATGGTCGCCAAGGGCCAAAACCGCGACACCGCCTGGTTTGCCATGATCGACGCCGACTGGCCGCGCCTGAAGGCCGGCTATCAGCGGTGGTTGAGCCCTGAGAATTTCGACGAGGCCGGGCAACAGAAGAGCAAGCTGACATTCGGCTAAAGCGGCTTTCGGAAATACACGACGCGTTGGGTTTCCTCGAAACCTAATGCGTCGTGAAAGGCATGGCTTTCGACATTGTCGAGCAGCGCATCCGAAGCAAATTCCCGGCACCCGGCAGCGCGTCCCCAATCGGCAACCGCGCTACAGAGCAAGTGCGCTGCGCCCTGCCGCCTGTACTCCCGGCGCACATAGATGCCTTCGAGGAAAAGCACCGGAGAGGTCTTGCAGCCATTGACATAGTCATGCCGCAGCGTCGCCTCAGCAAACCCCATAGGGTTACCGGTCTGATCGCAAACAACGAAGGCTATAGCGTTTTCTTTCGTGAGAATTTGCATCATCTCAACACGATGATGCTCCGTCGAGCTATCCGGCCAGAGTTCGCCGCGCAGACGCGACCATGCATCCTGATGTTCGAGGCTGGCTTCTTCTATCCACATCATCCCTGCCCTTGTTCGATAAATTTAGCCGCAAAGACACTTCAGCTACGACCAACTTGACCCACACCAGCAACATATTGATACAAAAACGCTTCCGTTCCGCTCAAGATTTCCCTTTCGCGGCCACAATCGTCACGGTACATATCGCTCAAATTCGCGCCAACCCACATGATGACAATTCGAGGACAATGGCATGACGTTTCAAAACAGTTCGCGCCTTTACGCTGCTGTTTCATCCCTGTTGTGGCCCGCCATCTTTTGTGCCGGCCTGACAGGCTCCTATTTCGCCTTTCAATCCAATATGCATCTGCTGTGGTTCAACGTCACCTATTTCTCGATCGTAGCGATCATCGCGATCTTCGAGCGGCTGATGCCCTATGAAGAGACTTGGCTGGAAAGCGATGGCGAGACGTTCAACAATATCGCCCATACGCTCCTGAGCAAGGGCGGCGTGCAGATCGCCGCGGCCATCGGCACGTCATTTCCGATGGCGGTAGCGACCGTGGCGCAGCCGTTCCTGAGCCACAAGGCGAATATCTGGCCGGAGCAATGGCCGATGGCCCTGCAGGTCGTGCTCGGGCTCGTCATTGCCGAATTCGGCCTCTATCTCGCCCATCGCCTTGCGCATGAATATCTGTCGCTCTGGCGCTTCCATGCCCTGCATCACAGCGTCGAACGCCTGTGGGTTATCAATACCGGACGCTTCCATATCATCGACTCGCTGTTCAAGATCGCGCTCGGCCAGATCCCGCTCTATCTGCTCGGCGCGCCGCTGCCGGTCTTCCTGTGGATCGGTGCAGTCACGGCCTTTATCGGTCTTCTGACCCATTGCAACATCGATGTGCGCACAGGCCCGCTCGACTGGATCTTGTCGACGCCGCGCCTGCACCGCTGGCATCATTCCAAGCTGCTTGCCGAGGGCAACACCAATTACGGCGAGAACCTGGTGATCTGGGACCAGATCCTCGGCACCTATTACAATCCGCCACGCCCTTCCTCCACCGACATCGGCATCACCGGCAAGGTCGCAGACAGTTTCCTCGCCCAGCTCGCGCAGCCCTTTTCCAAGAAGGGCGCCAAGCAAATCATCGGCAAGAAACCGAAGGAATTGCGGGACAAGGAAGAGCTGGCGGCCAGGGCCGCTTCCGCACGCAAACAGGCCGACGCGCCGATCCGAAAGTCCGGCTGAGAGGCACGCGGGGATAAAATGATCTCTATACCCCCGCTGCATCCGCTGCCGCGCGAAGGGGCACGAAGTGCGTATACGGAAACCGGTCGGCCCAATTCGGCGTGCCTCCGACGCACGTAAACCTATTTCAAATCGAGAAGATATTGTCATTTAACGTGTATTGAAAAAGGTACCCTGCGGAGTTACCTATCGCTCGCATATTATTGACCATGAAAGATTAGGAAAACTATTGAAATGGAAGGGAGATTTACCACAGATCATCTCAAGCAACTCCATAGAATATTTTTCACATCTCGTGAAATAGATAGACTTGAACGAGAGTTCATCAAGCAAGGTATAGCACATTTTCATGTTTCCGGTGCCGGACACGAGTCGACGGCGCTGTTGAATGAATTCCTTCACGATGACGATTGGCTGCATCTGCACTATCGCGACAAAGCCCTGATGCTGGCGCGCGGCATGCCCATTCGTGAGTTTTTCTCCAGCCTTCTTGCCACGGGCAACTCCCATTCCGCCGGCCGCCAGATGAGCGCGCATCTTTCCTCCCGCGCTCTCAACATCACCTCCATCGTCGGTCCGGTCGGCAACAACGCACTTCACGCCGTCGGCGCCAGCGCGGCGCTGAAACATAAGCCCAACATGCCGATCGCCATTTGTTGCGTTGGCGACGGCACCACGCAGCAAGGCGAATTTCTCGAGGCCGTCGCCGAAGCGGTGCGCGGCCAGTATCCCATCGTCTTCGTCGTCGAAGACAATAATTTCTCCATCTCGACGCGCACCACGAAGCAGACCTTCTTCGATCTTCCGACCGGCCCCGCGCCGTCTTTCTACGGCCTCGATATCATCCGCGCCGAAGGCGACGATCTGCCGGCCTCGCGTGAAGCCTTCCGCAAGGCCGTCCGCCACAGCCGCAACAACCGCACGCCGAGCCTCGTCGTTATCAACATGGCGCGGCTGACCGACCATACCAACGCCGACGACCAGAAGACCTATCGCACGCAGGAAGAGATCGAGACCGCGGCCTACCGCGATCCGCTTATCAATTTGCGAGCTGCCCTGCTGAAGGCAGGCATCGATGACGCCGCGCTGGAGAAGATCGAAAAAGACCTGACCGCCGAGGTGCAGGCGGAAGCCGCCCTTGCCCGCAAGGAAGATGCACCGAAGGTCGAGCCGGAAGCAAAAGCGCCCTACCCCGCCTCCTTCGACAAGACAGCCGAATATCGCGGCGGCGCGAGTGCAACGACGCTGACCATGCGCGAGGCACTGAACGGCGTACTCGACAGGCAGCTAGCCAACAATCCGGATGTCGTCCTGTTCGGCCAGGACATCGAGGACCCCAAGGGCGACGTCTTCGGCGTTACCCGCGGCCTCAGCACGAAATATCCCGAGCGCGTCTACAATGCGGCGCTGAGTGAATCGACCATCGTCGGTACCGCCGTCGGCCGCGCCCTTGCCGGCCAGCGCCCGGTCGCCTTCCTGCAATTCGCCGATTTCCTGCCGCTCGCCTATAACCAGATCGTCTCGGAAATGGGCAGCATGTTCTGGCGCACCAAAGGCGACTGGGAATCGCCCGTCATCGTGATGGTGAGCTGCGGCGGCTACAAGCCGGGCCTTGGACCGTTCCATGCCCAGAGTTTCGAAAGCATGCTGGCGCATACGCCCGGCATCGACGTCGTCATGCCCTCCACCGCCGGCGACGCCGCTGGCCTGCTCAATGCCGCCTTCGAATCCAGACGCCCGACCGTCTTCCTTTATCCGAAGGCCGTTCTCAACAATTCCGACGGCCGCACGTCCACCGATCTCGACCAGCATTTCGTCCGTCCCGGCCTGTCGCGCTATATCGCCCGCGGCCGCGACCTGACGCTGGTTACCTACGGCAACACGGTGTCGCTCTGCGCCAAGGCGGCAAGCGCCTTCGAAACCCAGGGATTTTCGGTGGAGGTCATCGACCTGCGTTCGATCTCGCCCTGGGATGAAAAGGAAGTACTTGCCAGCGCCAAGCGCACCAAGCGTCTGATCGTCGTCCATGAAGACAACCGCACGGTTGGCATGGGCGCCGAAATCGTTGCCACCGTCTCCGAGAAGGCCGACGTGCCCGTCGTCGTCCGCCGGCTCGCCCGCTCGGACTCGCATGTTCCCTTCAACTTCGGCAACCAGCTGGAAACGCTGCCATCCTACAGCAAGCTGGTCGATCTGATGGCCGAGGTCCTCGAATGCGAGGTCACCTGGCATGAAGAGGACAAGTCTGGGCCCACTGCCGCCATCAAAGCGATCGGCTCCGGCCCTGCCGACGAAAACGTGCTGGTGACTGACCTTCTGGTGAAGCCGGGCGACACGATCGAGGTCGGTCAGCTCGTCGCCGTGGTCGAGGCGACCAAGGCTTCGGTCGAGATCTGCGCCAATATCGGCGGCCTGGTACAGGAGGTCTTCGTCAAGATCGGCGATCAGATCGCCACCGACAGCCCGCTTCTGACGGTCAATGCCGACCGCGACCTGAGCGAGCGCAATTTCGCGCTTGCTTCCGAGGTCCAGAACAAGTTCGTGCTGCGTCGCCTGAAGTCGCACGCCATCCCGGCGATGCGCCGCCATTCCGGCAACTTCACGGAAATCGCCGTCAGCGGCATGGGCTTCGCAACCGGTGCCCGCCGGGTCAGCAACGAAGAAATCATCCACAACTGGCCGAACCGGCGCGCAGAGGAAATCTTCGCGCTGACCGGCATCAAGAGCCGCTTCTGGGTCGGCCCGGGCGAAGGCACTTTGAGCCTGGCGACAAAAGCCGTGCGCGATCTCCTGCAGCAAACCAATACGACGATCCATGACATGGACCTCGTGATCGCCGCCACCGGCACGCCCGATATCTCCACGCCGTCGCTCGCGAGCCGCGTTGCTGTTGCCGTTGCAGAAGACGGCGTGCGGCCATCGCTTGCGGCCTACGACATGGGCGCCGCCTGCTCTGGTTATCTCTACGCCCTGCAACAGGCCTACGACTTCATCGCCCAGCAGAACGACGCCAAGGTGCTGATCGTCACCTCAGAGGTGCTGTCGCCGCTGCTCGACATGAGCGACTTCTCCACCGCCATCCTGTTCGGCGATGCGGCCACCGCCTGCCTGGTAACCAGCCGCGACATGGCGCGCAATCCGCTGTTCGCAGCTAGCCGCCCGGTCATCAACGGCCGTCCGGAGCCAGGCGATCTCCTTTACGTGCCGCTGCCGGACAAGGGTGTCATTTCCATGAACGGGCGCTCGGTCTTCACCGAAGCCGTTCATTCCATGTCGCGCTCGATTGAGGACGCTTGCGTCGACGCCGGGCTGGAGCTTGCCAATCTCGACCTTCTGGTGCCGCATCAGGCCAACCAGCGCATCATCGACACCATCGCCAAGCGCAGCGGTCGTCCGGCGCTGAGTGTCATCGAGAACTACGGCAACACCAGCTCATCGAGCATCCCGCTCGCCATGATGCATGTGGCCAAGGAACGCTCCGAGCCGCTCAACCTCGGTCTCGTCGCCTTCGGCGGCGGCATGACCTCCGGCGCGGCCATCGTCCGCACGATCAAATAGCAACTGTCACCAGCAGGAAGCGCCGCCCTCTGTGGACGGCGCTTTCGGAGCGGACACAATTGTTCCGCGCCTGATCTCCGGCAGAGATCGTCCCCAAACCTCTCCCGGATCGTTAGACCCTACACCTCTCGCACCATCGAAAGCCATCGGCGTCATCCATGATCCCGATGGCTTCGGCGCGATTGGCGACATGCCGGTCTGCGCGTCGGCAGAGGGATGCATCAACAAAATGCAACCTATAGCCACTAATGTTCATTACAATTCATCCATCTTTGCTTGCGCCCCTTCTTGAAAAGCACCGGAGCGGTACTTTACTTAATACGCATGGCACAGACACCCAGTCCATCACACCGATCGCTCCTGCGTTACGAACTCGTTCCCAACGACGCGGCACGACAGGCATTGGACGAGACCTTCGCCGCATACGGGCAGATGATGGCGATTCTTGCCGAGATCGCCTCGGACAAGGCCGGGGCCAACCTCGTTCTCCTTCATGAACTTGCCTATGAAACCATCCGCGAACGCACCGGTTTGCCCGCCCGTCAGGTGACGCTGGGCTTGCGTGATTTCGCGGCCAAACGCGGCGGGACGGCCGATGTCAGCCGTTTGCCGCTCGATGAAAAACTCTTTGCCATCAAGGGTCCGTCGGACCTGACAATCTCGACGGTGCGCGGCCGTGTCGCCGTGCCCTTCGACGTGGCCGGTTATTTCAAGGGGTGGGAGAGTGTCTTTCCCGCCTATCTGATCGCCGATGGCGGCCACTATCAGATTCACATCGGCGTAACGCCAAACTCCCCCCGAACGGAGGAAAACAGCATGACGAATGAAGGCATTCTTTCCCGCATGGGACGGCTGATCGCCGGCCTCGCAAATACGGCCATCGACAAGGTGGAAGGCGCAAACAAGGTCGCAGTCATCGAACAGGCGCTGCGTGAAATCGACGCTGCCGCCGACGAAGCCCGCGCTGATCTCGGCAAGGCACGCGCCGAGGAATACCGCATCCAGAGCCGCCGCACCGAAATTGCCGACGATCTTACAGCTCTCGACGAAAAGATCCGGCTTGCGGTCTCCGCCAGCCGCGACGACCTCGCCAAGGCCGGCGTCGCCCGCCAGATCGATCTCGAAGCCCAGATCGCCGCGCTCGACAAAGCGCTGGCCGATGCACACGAGCAGATCGACGAGGGCCAGAAGGCACTACAGGCCATTCTTGCCACCCGCCGCGAGGCCGAAGCCCGCCTGGCCGATTTCAAGCGCAGCCTTGCCCGCCACGCGCCGGAGGAAGCAGCCGGCGGCAAGCCGCATGCGACGCCCGGCGCCGGCGCCGCCCGCGCAGCAGCTGCGGTCTCTCGCCTGACCGGCGTGCCGGCGGGCGAACCCGCAACCAGTGCCGAGCTCGACGAACTCGACCGCCTGCACCGGGAACAGGCCATCGAAGCGCGACTTGCCCGTTTCAAGGCAAACGATCAGTAACGCCGATGCACCTTTTCCTCGCACCCGAATGCGCCCCGTTTGCAATCGCGGCGATGATCCTGATCGGCCTGACCGCCATTGAGATTCTCTCCATGCTGGTCGGCTTCTCCTTGAGCGAAATGATCGGCAAGCCGCATTTCGATGGTCATGACGGCGTTGTCGCCGGCCTGCTCTCCTGGATCAATCTCGGCGGCGTGCCGCTGTTGATCCTGATCATGCTGCTGCTCGGCATCTTCGCCATCACAGGCTTTGCCGTGCAGACGGTCGCCGACCTCGTCTGGACGCCGCTGCCGGCAATCGTTGCAGTGCTTCCCGCTGCCGTTCTCACCGTCCCGCTGGTGAGAGGCTCAACCCGCACCATCGCGCGGCTTATTCCGCGCGATGAAACCTATGTCGTCGATGCCGGCGATTTCGTTGGCCTTACCGCCAAAATCACCATCGGACCGCTGGACCAGGGTCTACCCGGCCGCGTCTCTGTCAAGGACGTGTATGGCAATTGGCATCAGCTGCGCGCCAGCGCCGCCAAAGGCGAAGGCCCCCTTGGCGTCGGCACCAAAGTTCTTCTTGTCGACCGCAAGGCCGACATCTTCATCGCAGTTCCCGCCCCATCGGACCTTATCGGTTCCGATGCTCAATCCCCTACGGAGCAACACCAATGAACGGCCTATATGACCTTCTTCTGCCAACAGGCATCGGCATCGTCCTGATCCTCGGGATCGGCTTTGTCTTCGCCACGCTTTATGTCCGCTCCAGCCGCGATGAAGCCTATGTGCGCACCGGTCTCGGTGGCCAGAAAGTCGTCCTCGACGGCGGTTCCGTCGTCCTGCCGATCTTCCATTCGATCGCTCGGATCAATCTCAAAACCTTGCGTCTCGAGGTTCAGCGCGGCGAAAACGATGCGCTGATCACCAAGGACCGCATGCGCGTCGACATCGGCGCCGAGTTCTATGTCCGCGTCAAGCCGGACGCCTCCTCCATCGCGCTTGCGGCACAGACGCTCGGCAGTCGCACCAACGACAGCGAGCAGCTGCGCCAATTGATCGAAGCGAAATTCGTCGACAGCCTGCGCTCCGTCGCCGCCACGATGAACCTCGATGCCCTGCAGGAACAGCGCATGGACTTCGTCAAGGCGGTACAGGAAGCCGTCGGCTCAGACCTGCAATCCAACGGTCTCGAACTTGAGTCGGTGTCGCTGACCCGTCTCGACCAGACCGATATCAAGCATTTCAACGCCAACAACTTCTTCGACGCCCATGGTCTGGCCGCGCTCACCCGCGTCACCGAAGGCCGCAAGAAGGAGCGTAACGAAATCGTTCGCGATACCGAGGTCGCGATCGCCCAGAAGGACCTTGAAGCCCGGCAGCAGTCGCTGACTATCGAGCGGACAAAGCGCGAGGCCGAGCTCAGCCAGGAGCGCGACATCGCCAACAAATCGGCCGCGACCCGCGCCGAAACCGCACAGCAGGAACAGGCTGCCAAGCGCTCGGAAGAAGAAGCCCGCATTGCCGCCGAACAGGCCATCTCCGAACGCGAAGCCCTGGCCAAGCAGGTACGTGAGTCCGCCAACATCGACTCAACCCGTGCCGTGCAACAACGTGACACGGAAGCTCGCCGCGACAACCAGATCGTCGCGCAGGAAAGCGCGATTGCGGTCGCCAACAAGAGCCGCGAGGAGTCGGAAGCCAAGGCAAAAGCCGAAGTCGCCCGCGCACTCGCCATCGCCGCGGAAGAAAAGGTCGGCACAGCCAAGGCCGTCGAGATCGCCGAGCGCGAAAAGCAGATCGCGGTGATCGACGCGCAGAAGCGGGCACAGACCCAGGCAACCGCCGTTACCATCGCCGCAGAAGCCGAAAAGCAGGCGGCGATCGACCAGGCCGACGCTATCAAGACACTGGCGACCGCCGACGCCGATGCGGCGATCATCAAGGCCAAGGGTATTCTCGAAACCGGTAAGGCGACGGCTGAAAGCGAGGCGCTGCTCAACGAGGCGCGCAACAAGCTCAGCCCCGCCATCATCGAATTCGAGATCACCCGCGAGCGTATCCGCATCATCCCCGCAGCACTTGCCGAAGCGGTCAAGCCGATCGAGAAGATCTCTGATATCAGGATCTTCGACACCGGCGGCATGCTCGGCCGCAATGGCAATGGCGCGAACGGCGGCAGCGGTATCGGCCTTGGCGAGGGTCTTGCCGGCCAGCTGCTCTCCTATCAGGCCAACAAGCCGATCCTCGACCGCCTTCTCAAGGAAGCCGGCTTCGACGGCGACAATGCCATCTCGGCGCTGCTCGGCAATCTGGACGGCAAGACTACCACCGCGCAGTCAAGCGATGATTACGCCGAAGACACCGAAGAGGCGGGTAAGCCAGCTTAACGGCTGGGCCTGATCAACCAAAAACAAAACCCCGGAATCCTCTGCGGATTCCGGGGTTTTTCATAAGGCTCACAAGCCGGTCTGGATCAAGCCTTCGGACGGTTTCTCAGCGCCTCGGCTTCGGCGTAAAACTTCTTTTCCCATTCCTTGTGATTGTCGAGACCTTCCCGGATGAAGGGCGTGAAGATCGCCAGGTTCATCAGCGCCCAGTTGACGATGCGCGCCGGGAATTTCAGCGGCTTGACGAAATCGACGAAGAGGACGACGCGGGTCTTGTCGGTGTGGTTCCAGGCCTCGTGCTCATAGGCGTCGTCGAAAATCAGCGCCTTGCCCTCTTGCCAATGGCAAATCTGGTTGTCGACGCGGATCGCGAGCTGGTCCTGCGGTTCCGGCACGATGAGGCCGACATGCAGGCGCAGCACGCCATTATAGGGGCCGCGGTGGGCCGGCAGGTGCTTGCCCGGCTCGAAAATCGAGAACATCGCCGTGGTCAGCCCCGGGATCTTCTGCACGGCCGCCCAGGTGTTCGGACAGGCCTTGATGTTCTGCTCCGACTTAACGCCAAAGCCGAGAAGGAAGAAGGTCTTCCAGCGGCTATCGGTCGAGATCGTCTTCACGTCGGTGGAAATGTCCTGGAAGGTCGGCAGCTCGCTCTGGCGCAGCAGCACCTTCTCCAGCTCGGCGCGGATCGCGGGATAATCCTTCTCGATCTCAGCCGCCCAGGGGAAGGTGGCATTGTCATAGACCGGCGGATTGCCGAGCTTGGCATATTTCAGATTAAGGCTTTCGGCCCAGGCGACGACGCCCATGAAGAAGCGTGTCACCGCGCTTGGGCGGTCCATCGGCGCGATTCCGGTTGTACCAAAGGTCTGTTCCGGAGCATCGCGCTCGGTGGCTGTGGGAGCTGGTGCGCTCAAAGTGCTCTCCGTCAAGTCTGTCTGCTTAGGGTTCTATTTGGGGAAGGAAATGGTGTCTCAGGGGAATCTGAGTGGGAATCCTGGAGGGGCAAGAGGTTCGATAATGTCCGTCTTTGCCTGGCCGATCCACGATCTGCGCCCGACTCCTCTGTTATGCAATGATCACAATAGACGATTATATGAGTTCACTAGTCGAATTTCGCAAGATACCGTTCGCGAGAGCGGTGGATTATCTTGCGCGTTTTTTATCGCCCAGTTCCTGCGGGTATCTGTCCCGGAATCGGCAAAAATACGGCCGAACCCAAGATTTCTCCGCAACGATTTCACAATTTTGCGAGCTCACGGTTCCTCTCGCTTCGCCTTGGCGTCCAGCAGGGAACGGATCGACAAACCGGGCGGAATGCCGCCGTCGGCAGCACCCTTCCCAATGCCAATGCGCTGCGACAAATAGATGCTGGTGTGACCGCTGCAGATATAGGCGAGGAAGCAGGCGACGGCGAGATAGACCGTATGCGTTGCGCCAAAGAGCTCGATGCCCATGATCATGCAGGCAAGCGGCGTATTGGTGGCACCTGCGAAAACCGCGACAAAGCCGAGTGCTGCAAAGAGATCGATCGGCGCGCCGAGAATGGCGGCAATGGCATTGCCGAGTGCCGCGCCGATGAAGAACAGCGGGGTCACCTCACCGCCCTTGAAGCCGGCGCTAAGGGTCACGATGGTAAAGACCGCCTTCCAGAACCAGCTCCAATAATCGACGCGCGCCGGATCGAAAAAACCCACGATCGTCGCATCGCCGGGATTGGGCGACCAGACGCCGAGGCCGAGATATTCGCGGGTGCCGAGCGCATAGACGAGGCCGATCAACACGACGCTGGCGATCACCGGCCGGAGCGGCGCATAGGCACAGACCTTCTTGAAGGCGGCTGACATCCAGTGGGAAATCTCGCTGAAGCAGCGGGCCATCAGCCCGAAGAGCACGCCGGCGATGCCGACCTTCAAAAGCAGCAGCGCGTCCAAATGGAAGGTGCTGGCCGGCGTGCCGGCAAGATAGGCGATATGGTACTGGA
Organism: Rhizobium lusitanum; assembly: GCF_014189535.1. Lineage (NCBI taxonomy): Bacteria > Pseudomonadati > Pseudomonadota > Alphaproteobacteria > Hyphomicrobiales > Rhizobiaceae > Martinezella > Martinezella lusitana. Next base: position 1,265,198 of record NZ_CP050308.1, read on the forward strand.
TGTGCTCGATCCCCCAGGCATGGCAGGTCCAGTCAGCCGCGATGGCTGCCACAAGGCTGGGGATCAGCGCTTCATACTGCATGCGGCCGATCGTCAGCACTTCAAGAGCAAACACTGCCCCGGCAATCGGCGTGCCGAACACCGCGCCGAAGCCGGCGGCGATGCCGGCCATCAGCAGGATGCGGACTTCGGCGTGGCTCAGCTTGAAAAGCTTGGCGAAAGCGCTGGCGATACTGCCGCCGAGCTGCACTGCCGTGCCCTCCCGCCCCGCCGAACCGCCGACCAGATGCGTCAGCACTGTCGAGACCAAGATGAATGGCGCCATGCGCAGCGGCACGCCGCCGCCCGGCTCATGGATCTGCTCGACAATCAGATTATTGCCGCCCTCCGCTCCTCGACCAAAACGCTGATACGCCAGCACCATCAGGAAACCTGCGACCGGCATCAGGAAGATCAGCCAGGGATGGTCGAACCGCGCCTGCGTCGCCCGATCGAGGCTCCAGAGAAACAGTGCACAGAGCGAGCCGACCACGGCCGCCATCGGCACCACGAGGACGATCCATTTGAATATGCTGCGCAATTGCTGGAAACGATGATGAAAAAACTCGGATGCCGACATCAGTTCGCCCCTCCCGGAAGACCAACGATGGGCCTGACGGGGACAACAATCACAAAACAAAGCGGGGATAACAGCAGGATTGCGGACATGACTCTACTCCTTCGCCCCACCGGGCACGTTGAGTAGGAGTCATCAGCTTCTCCGGAAATTCAGAGCAGCGGTTCGGCCACCATGGCCCGGCAGAAATCCATTACCGTTGGATTTTTTCATACAGACAGGAGAGCACTCCTGTCAATCCGGACACCGCCGGCTCGGTTTCGATCAGTCGGCTTTTGCGATCATCTCAATCGGTGCGATCAGGCCGCTCCCGACCGACATGCCGACATTGCCCACGCGCTCCGCCGCCTTCGGCCCCATCAGTGCGCCGAGGCTCAGCGTCTGGCCGCCACCGGCCGCGCTGGCACGCATCTCCTGCGCCAAACGAATTGCCAGCGCACTGCGATCCTGCTCGGACTCCACCGTGAAGCCGGCCTCGCTGAGTAGCTGACGATAGGTCTCGGGAGTGCAAACGAAGCTCGTCTCCGGCGTCATCGCCCAAGGCATCGGATAGGGCAGCGCGCCATCGCGCATCTGCATGACCTCGTAGACACCGAAGCGGGCGCCGGGCTTCAGCACGCGCCGCACCTCGGCAAACAGCCTCGCCTTATCCTCGATGTTCATGCCGACATGGATGAGCGTGGCGCGCTCAAAACTTTGATCGGCAAAGGGAAGCGCCAGCGCGCTCCCCTGTTGGAACGACACCTGCACGGCCATGCCGCAACGCTCGGTCAGGACATTGGCGACCTTGACGAATTCGTCGGTCAGATCGACGCCGGTGACGATACAGCCATAGGTGCTGGCCATATAGCGCGCCGGACCGCCAAGCCCTGACCCGATGTCAAGGAGCCGCATGCCGTCGATCAGGTCGAGATCCCGGGCAAACTCCCGCGTGGCCTCGCGCCGCCCGAGATGGAATTCGTCAACGCCTGCAAGATCGTCAATGCTGAGATGATCGACATCTTTGCCGCTGGCGGCGAGCGCCGTAAGGATCGTCTCCTCCAGAGAGCCGTGCGTATAGTGGCTTGCAACCTTTTCCTCGGTGGACATAACCCCTCCTCCCGTGACCTCGCATTCAGAGTATCATGGAGGAATGCTGCGCCTACCTCCTTATCCCGTCAAGCAATTGGGCAGACCTCAGTGAAACGGCCGCCCGAAGGCGGCCGCTTAAATGTCGGAGATAGAGCAGAGAAAGCATCAAACCTTCAGTTCGCGCCGCTCCGTTTCCGTGACCATGGCGAGGTCCAGCACACGCTGCAGATTGGCCGCATGGCGGAAGCTCGGATCCTGCGGGCTGCCGGTCATCACGGCGTCGGCGAAACGCTGATAATTGGTCAGCACCGGCGGCACCTCGATGACCTTCCACGTCGCTGTTTCGGTGTCGTCGCCCAGGCAAGCCCGTAGTTCGGAGCCATTCGGGCTATGATTGACCTCCAGGCCGCCGCGCTCGCCATAGATGCGCAATTTCAGCTCGTTCAGATGCCCGGTCGCCCAGCGGCTAGCATGCACGACGCCGAGCGCGCCATTGGCGAAATCGACCGACATGGAGAAGCTGTCGTTTGCATCGAGCGTGTATTCCCCAATGCGCTCCTCCGGCGCCTTGTTGAAGGTCTTCAGCCGGGCAAAGACATGGTCGATATCCGTCGCCGCGCCATAGGCGGCGAAATCGAGGATATGAATACCGATATCGCCGAGTACGCCGTTGGAGCCGTGACCGGTCGACAACCGCCACAACCATTTGGATTCGCTGCGCCAATCGCCCCAGGCCCTGGAAACAAGCCAGCTCTGGAGATAGGAGGCCTCGACATGCTTTACCGTGCCGATCTCACCCGAGATCACCATCTCGCGCGCCTTCTGCAGCTGCGCGACATTGCGGTAGGTCAGGTTGACCATGTTGACGACACCGGCCCGCTCGGCCGCCTCCGTCATCTCCAGCGCCTTGTCGTAGTTCTCCGCCAACGGCTTCTCGCAGAGAACATGCTTACCGGCGGCAAGCAGCGGCAAGGTTGTCGGGTGATGAGCCTTGTCCGGCGTGACATTCGTCGCCGCGTCGAACTCGCCCCAGGCAAGCGCCTCGTCCAGCGACGAGAAGCGGTTCTTGATATCGAACACATCGGCGAAAGCGGCGAGCCTCGTCGCATCGGTGTCGACGGCGCCGACGATCTCGACGCCTGGAATGCGTACGAAATGTTCGGCCTGGTTTTTCGCCATGCCGCCCGTGCCAACAATTATGAGACGCATATTATACCTCAGCGATAACCGGCTTCGCCGGCCTGGTGGAGTTTAGGACCACGCTCAACGATCGGCTCCAACGCCTTCTCGACCGGCACATTCGGTGCGTCATGGATGCTCGCCTGCGTGCCGAGCGGATTGTGCGCCCATTTGACGGAGTTGATCAGCACCTTCTGCACGGTGTCATTGTGATAGGTCGGGTAGGTTTCGTGACCGGGGCGGAAATAGAAGATATTGCCGGCGCCACGACGCCAGGTCATGCCGGAACGGAAGACTTCGCCACCCTGGAACCAGGAGATGAACACCGTTTCCAGCGGCTCGGGAACGGAGAACTGCTCGCCGTACATCTCCTCATGTTCCAGCTCGAAATGTTCGCCGAGGCCGGCGGCAATCGGATGGCGCGGGTTGATGACCCAGAGGCGCTCGCGTTCACCCGCTTCGCGCCATTTCAACGCGCAGGGCGTGCCCATCAGCCGCTTGAAAATCTTCGAGAAATGGCCGGAATGCAGCACGATGAGGCCCATGCCCTCCCAGACGCGCTTGGCGACGCGCTCGACGATCTCGTCACTCACGGCGCCATGGTCCTTGTGGCCCCACCACAGCAGCACGTCGGTGTCCTTCAGCCTGGCTTCGCTCAGGCCGTGTTCCGGCTCCTGCAACGTTGCAGTGGTTGCTTCAATGCCGGCATCGGCATTCAGCCCCTTGGCGATCGTCGTATGCATGCCCTCCGGATAGATGTCGGCGACGACCTTGTTTGTCTGCTCATGAATGTTCTCGCCCCAAACGACGGCACGAATAGTCATTACGGCACTCCTCTAATACCATTGAGATTGAACAGGTTATGCGATCCAAAGCGCTTTGGGAAAACGGCACTTGCAGGCCTCCATCAGCCCATCCAGAGCAAGAGATAATGCGTCCGAAGCGATTTGACAAAGGCAAAAATCACCATGCGAAACACCTGTCTTTTCAGTGCGACACGGATTTTGAAAACAGGTTGACGACGATGACGCCGGCGATGATCAGACCAAGCCCGATGATCGCCGCCAGATCGAGCTTCTGGCGGAAAAACACCAGCCCGACTGTGGAGATCAGCACGATGCCGAGCCCACTCCATATGGCATAGGCAATGCCAACCGGGATCACCCGCAAGGTCACTGACAGGCAATAGAAGGACGCGGCATAGCACAGCACGAGCACGATCGAGGGGCCGAGCCGGGTGAACTGCTGCGACATCTGCAATGCCGTGGTGCCCATCACCTCCAGCACGATCGCCACCAGCAGCACCGCATAGACGGATGCGTTTGCCATCAAACCCTCTCGATATCCATTAGAGTTGCGTGAGCTCGATCAACCGCTCGACCAGTTTTTCGCGGGCGCGCTCGTCCATCGCATGGCTATCGAGCAGATCGGCGAGCCAGAGCCCATCGGTCGCCAGCCGCACGATCGCCGCATCCACGGAGGAGTCCGTGCCGACATATTCTTCACTGCGTTCGCGCACCCAGTTGCGCCAGCGCTGCCGCAATGGCGGCTCGCTGAGCAGCACCATCGTCACCTGCGCCCAATCCTTCGTTTCCTCGGGCCGGTCGCGAAGCGCCAGGCAGGCGCGCAGATAACCACGAGTAAAGCGTCCATGCGGCAATGGATCGGCCCGCATTTCCTCCTCGATCGCCCGGTCCAGCCGCTCGATCAGACTGTCGAACAGAGCTTCCAGCAGCGTATTCTTGTTGGGGAAATGATGCAGCAATCCGCCCTTGCTGACACCGGACGCACCCGATACGGCATCCAGCGTCACCGCCGTCATGCCCTTCTCGGATGCCAGCCGTGCCGCCACCTCCAACAGCTGTTGGCGGACGAGCAAAGGCTGCTTCTTTCTGTGGTGCGCTGTAGACATGGCGGCATAACATACCAATTGGACGGTTTCGTCAATGCGCAGCGTGATGGGCGACATCATTCTGGTCGAAAATGGTCAGTTTCGCCCCGTCGACGGCAAAGGCGATCAGTGCACCGCTGGTAATGGTCGTCATCCCCGGATCCGTGCCGATAATCTTCGAGCCGTCCTTCAGCCGGACATGCACAAGCGACCGGTCACCCAACCGTTCCACGGTCTCGACCGTGCCGGCAATATCGCCCTTGTCCGCCGCCGTCGCCACCAGATATTCCGGCCGGATACCGAGCGTCAGTTCCGAACGCGCCATGCCATTCAGCGGAACCGACGTCTTGATGATCGAGCCATCAGCCAAGGTCGCCGTCGCCAAGCCCCCGGCTTCGCTGACATCGGCAATGCTGACGAAGTTCATTCCCGGAGAACCGATGAACTGGGCGACATAGCGCGTCGCCGGCCGCGTATAGATCTCCACCGGCGTCGCCACCTGTTCGATCTTCTTGTTGTTCAAAAGGACGATCCGGTCAGCAAGCGTCATCGCCTCGATCTGGTCGTGGGTAACGAAGACCATCGTTGCCCCCAATCGCTCATGCAATTGCGCAAGCTCGACGCGGGTGCGGTTGCGCAGACCGGCATCGAGGTTGGACAGCGGCTCATCGAACAGGAAAACATCGGGTTCACGCACGATGGCGCGACCAATGGCGACACGCTGACGCTGGCCGCCCGAGAGTTCCGACGGCTTGCGGTCGAGCAAATGCTGCATTTCCAGGATAGTGGCCGCGATGTCGATGCGCTTTGCGATCTCCGTCTTCGGCGTACCGATATTCCTGAGACCGAACGACATGTTGTCGCGCACCGTCATGTGCGGATAGAGCGCGTAGGACTGAAACACCATCGATACGCCGCGTTCGCCGGGCGGCAGCTGGTCGACCCGCCGTCCACCGATCCAGACTTCGCCGCTGGTGATCGCCTCAAGCCCGGCGATCATCCGCAGCAAGGTCGATTTACCGCAGCCGGAGCCGCCCAGGAACACGACGAATTCGCCGGGCTCGATCGTGAGATCGATGTCGTTGAGAACCTGCACTGCACCGAAATGCTTGGTGACGGATTTGATGTTGATTCCTGCCATTTTTCCTCCTCCGGAAGAATTGAACTTCGCCAGACCTGCCGTCTGTTTCTTCGTATCCCGGCTTCATGTGGATGGATTACCCACATGAAGCCGCATGCGTTGCGGCATTCGTCTATTTGACAGCACCAGCAGCCACGCCCCGCGTCAGGGTGCGTTGGAAAATCAGGAAGAAAATCACCGTCGGCGTGACGCCGAGCAGCGAAGCCGCGGCAACCGCCGTCGGATCCTGCGTATTGGCGCCCGACAGCACGCCCATGGCGACCGAGACCGTCTGATTGTTGTTGGAGACCAGGAACACCAGCGGGATCAGGAACTCGTTCCAGGTCCAGATGAAGAAGAAGGTCGCAAGCACGGCAAGCGTCGGCCTGAGAACCGGCACGATCACCAGCCAAAGGATCTGCCAGCGGCTCGCATTGTCGATCTGCGCCGCCTCGATGATCTCACGCGGGAATGTGGTCAGCACCGACGACAGGAGATAGGTGCCGAAGGCGGTGTGCAGCACGCCGATGATCAGGATCACCGAGAGCATGGAATCGAACAGCCCCACCTGCTTGGCCATGTAATAAAGCGGATAGATCAGGGCCTCCTGCGGCGCCATGATCGAAATCAGCAGAATCACCAGCAGTACTCTGCCTCCCCGCACACGGCCGATGCCGATGGCATAGGCGTTGAGAAGACTGAGAACCACCGCGAGAATGGCGGTGCAGCCGCTGATCAGGATGCTGTTGAAGAGCTTGCGGGTGAAATCGACATTGGCCCAGAAGTTCTTGAGCGCCGTCAGGTCGAAGCTATGCGGGAAGGCAAGCGGACCATTGGCGGCATAGTCGGCCGGGGTCTTGATGGCGTTGAAAGCCGCCAGGAAAAACGGAAACAGCGTGCCGCCAAGAGAGACGAACAGGATGGCGAGCACGATCCAGCGGGTAAACCCCTTGTTCCGGCGATGATCCGCCGGCGCATCCGATGCGATCGGGGTCGAAAGTGAAGCCGTAGCGGCCATCTTAGCGTTCTCCCTCTGTCTGTTTGGATTGCATACGTAGGAAGAAGACACCGAGCATGATCGTCACGAGCGTTTGCAATGTCGAGATTGCTGCCGCGTAGCCAACTCGGTTGGTAGTGAAAAAGTGGTAGTATGAGAGGTAAGACGGCACCGTCGTCGCATTGTCCGGCCCGCCGGATGTCAAGACGTAAATCGGCGCGAACACCTTGAGGGCGGCGATAAGCGTCGTCAGAGCGACCACGAAAATCTCCGGCATCAGCATGGGGATCGTGATGTAACGAAAGCGGCCGAACCAGCTGGCATTATCGAGCTCGGCTGCTTCGTAGAGCGAGGGATCGACCCGCGCCAGCCCCGACATGAAGACCACCAGACAGTAGCCGACCTGGATCCAGACGATGACGGCAGAGACGGCCCAGATTGCATAGCTTGCATCTCCCAGCCAATTCTGCGCCATGAAATCGAGACCGATCGCCTTCAGGACCGCGTTGACGATCCCGATCGGATTGAGGATCCATCCCCACAGCACGCCAGCCGCGGTGAGCGGCAGAATCTGTGGCAGATAAAACCCGGCGCGAAAGAAGCTCGACAAGGTCTCGCCGAACTGAGCGCTAATATAGTCGAACAGCACCGCGGCCAGCACCAGCCCCAGAATGATCGGCAGAATCGTCATCGAAATGATGAAGATGAGCGTGTGCTGGATCGATCCCCAGAACGCCGCATCCACGAGCAATCGCTCGTAGTTCTGAAGCCCGATATATCTCGGCGTCCCAATGCCTTTCCAGGTCGTGAAGCTGATCGCGAAATTGGCAATCAGGGGGACAAGCACGATCAGAGCGAACCCCAGCATGCCGGGGAGAATATAGAGATAATACCCCGCCCTGCCAGAGTTTTTGGACTTCTCCATCGCATTCCTCCAGTTCGAGACAGCGAGACGGCATAAGCCGTCCCGCCGCTGCGAATTGCTCCAGTATAGGGGTTATTGCGCTGCCTGCGCGTCGTCGTAAGCCTTCTTCAGACGATCGGCGAACTGTTCAGGCGTCGTGGAACCGTTTACCAGACCGGTGGTCGCCTGGATCAGCAGCTCGTAGTAGCCGGGGACCGGCCAGTCCGGATAGAAACCGAGGCCGCCCTTGCCGGAGATCTCGTTGAAGAGCTCGACATTGCGCTTGCCGACTTCGTCGGTGACGCTAGCCGGATCGGCAGCGATGGCAACACCACCGAGATTGGCCTGCAGGTTCTGGTTCTCCTTGCTCAAGATGAGATCGATGAACTCATAGGAGAGATCCTTGTTCTTGGCACTCTTGGGCACCATGAACAGATTGCCGGTCGAAGCCGTGCTGTATTTCGGGGTCGGAAAGACGAACTGGCTCCACTTGAAGTTCTTGATCGAGCTCGCGAAGTTGCCATTGTTCCAGGTGCCGCTGACAAACATTGGCGCCTTGCCCGACGAGAAGAGGTTATCGGCACCGCCCGTGCCCTTCAGGCCCGTCGAATCCTTGGAAATATAACCCTTGGCAACCCAGTCGACGATCTTTTGTGCCGCGAACAGGAAGGGCTTCGTGTCTAGCGGCGCCTTGAGGCCCTGGTAGCTCTTCACCCAGGTGTCATCGGCCTGCGTCAGGGCCAGCGTATAGAGCAGGTGCTGTGCGTTGGAATCCACAGTGCCGTAGGCAAGCGGTGTAATGCCCTTCTGCTTGAAGGCGTCGAGCGCGGCTTCGAACTCCGCCAGCGTGGTCGGGATTTTCACGCCGTTGGCCTGAAACATGTCGATATTATAGAAAACCGAAACGAATTCGGCATGGACGGGAATGCCGATGATCGGACCGGAGCCATAGATGCCGTTCGCGTCATACTTGCTGAGCTGGCTATTGGTTTCGTTGAGAATCTTATCCCAGCCTCGCGACTTGAATTGATCGTCAAGCGGCGTCAGTAGACCCTGTGAAGCAACGAGACCTGCCGTGGCATTGCCCTTGTTATATTCCAGAAGATCCGGCGCCTGGTCCGAATTGAGGATGAGGCTGCCTGCCTTCTGCAATTGCTCGAAAGTCTTCTGTTCGAAATTGATCGTGACATCGGGATGCTTGGCTTTTAGCTCTTCGAGCGCCTTGGTCCATGCCTTGGCTTGCGAAGTATCAGGCAGTTCGAACCACCAGACGTTAAATGTCTTGCTCTGGGCTTGCGCGACGCCGGCAGCCAACAAGAGCGACATGCCGGCGGTGACCGCCAGCTTCGAAAACACGTTCATTATATTTTCCTCCACCATGCGAACCGTGACGATATCAATCCGACGGCATGGCTCGCGATGCCCGTCAGCACGTTCCTCTTTGCCTTGCCCCTCGTCCGTTCATCGACGATGAGACGAACCGCTTGGATGTCGCAACGCTCCTCCGTTCCGATATCCGGGCCGGCTGGAGCCTCGCGCGGCGGCGTGGCTCCAGCTCCCCGAATTAACGCACAACTCCGTCCTTAAATCGATTCAGATTTAGGGGATGGGCACGCTATTCGACGAATTCGCCACCCCGGCTGTGCTTCAGATAGTTCAGGCCATGGATCTGGCCAGTCATTTCCAGCTCGTCGCGATAAACCGGATCATGCCAGCCTTCGATGTCGATCGATCCCGACCATCCGGCAAGGCGCAATTCGGAGATGATGTCCGTCCAATTGCTGTCGCCGAAGCCCGGCGTGCGCATGAAGACGAACTTCTCCTTGCCGAAAATGCCGTGTTCCTTGATGACGTCCCAGCGGATCGTCGCATCCTTGCCGTGAACGTGGAAAATCTTGCTTGCCCATTTGCGGATCTGCGGCAGCGGCTCGATCAGATAGACCATCTGGTGGCAGGGTTCCCATTCGAGGCCGATATTGTCGTCCGGCGTCTCGTTGAACATCAGCTCCCAGGCATCCGGATTATGCGCAATGTTCCAGTCGCCGGTTGCCCAGTTGCCGTCCATGGCGCAGTTTTCGAAGGCGATCTTGATGCCCTTGTCGGCGGCACGCTTGGCAAGCTCGCTCCACACTTGCTTGTAGCGCGGCAGGCTGTCGGTCAGCGGCTTGTTGCGGATGCGCCCGGTGAAGCCGGCAACGCAGGTGGCGCCGAAATGATGGGCGTTATCGATGCAATCCTTCCAGCCCTGCAGCGTCTGCTGGTCGAGGTCGGTGGTTTCAAGCGGATTGCCGAACATGCCGAGCGTGGAAATGGTGATGTCGCGACTACCGATAGCGTCGAGGCAGCGCTTGCCGAGTTCTGCAAGGTTCTGGCCGTTGGTCGTCTGCCAGAAAAAGGGCTCGAAGCTTTCGAAGCCGTGGTCGGCGATCTTGGCGATGCCCTTGGCGGCATCCTCACTGGCCGCCTTGATCATTGTGCCGATGCGGATGGCCTTTGCCGGATTTGTCATGGTCTTACTATCCTTATGCTTAGATTTCGATACGCCGGCCCGACTTGGCGCTTTCGATCGCACCGAGGACCATGGCGAGGCTGTGGATGTTGTCGCTGCTTTCGGTTTCCGGCCGCTTGCCCGTCTTCACCGCATCGATGAAGGATGCGATGACGCTGGCATGTCCATGCGTCTCGTCATCATGCATGGGGCCGGGAACATCGATGGTGGTAAAGCCATGCAGCAGGCCGGGCTCATTGCCGGCAACGGACGCTTCGAAATGCTCTTCGCCGTCCCAGGTCAGCATGCCCTTGCTGCCTGTGAGCCGCCATTCGCTCTCCCAGCTCGTGCGCTTGCCCTCAGTGCACCAGGAACCGCGATAGCTGAAGACGACATCGTCGGAAAACTCGAACAGCGCATGCGCGGATGCACCATGACTATACCAGGACCCAACCGGGTTCTTCTCGACGCAATAGACCGATAACGGCACCTTGCCGGCGACGAAACGGGCGGCGTCGAAGGTGTGGATCGCCATGTCGAGCAAAAGCACATTGTCCATTTCCTCGCGGAAGCCGCCGAAATGCGGACCGAGGAAGAAATCGCAATGAATGCCGGTGAGCTCACCGATCGCGCCATCCTCGACGAAGCGACGCATGCGGCGCACACCGGAGATGAAGCGGCGGTTCTGGATGATGGCATGCACCTTGCCGGTCTTGGCGGCGAGAGCGATGAGGGCAGCCCCCTCTTCGAGCGACGTCGCCATCGGCTTTTCGCTGAGAACATGGCAGCCGGCCTTCAGCGCGGTCGAGACAACGCCGAAGCGAGCGGCGGGAATGACGACGTCGAACACCAGGTCGGCTTTCGTCGCCGCGATGACTTCGGCAAGATCCGAACCGATGACGGCCTCTTCGAGACCGAACTCCTTCGCCAGGCTTTCGGCGGTCGCCCGATTGAGATCGACCAGGCCCACGACCTTGATGGTTTCGGCAAGCGACGGTGTCGAGGCAATGGCCTTGAGCCAGCCTTTGGACATAGCTCCGCACCCGCACAAAATGGCATTAAGTTTCACGATTTCCTCCAGCGAACCGTGTCAAACTCCTCGTGACACGTATTCCGTAAACGTTTACGATCCTATGCGAAAAGATTTTCCTGTGTCAATAGAGGGGGAATACGGAAATTGCGGCATGAAGGAAAATCGCAGTCGATGAAGGGAATTCGTCAGCTTGCCGAACATCTCGATATTTCGATCGGCACGGTGTCGCGGGCGCTGAACGGCAAGCCCGATGTCAACGAGGAAACCCGCAAGCGCGTGCTCGCCGCCGCCGAGGAACTTGGCTACGTCGCCAATCAATCAGGACGCGCGCTGCGGCAAGGCACGACCAATGTCATCGGCCTGATGATCGAGTCCAACAAGGACATCGTCGAGGACAGCGACAACTTCTTCCTTGGCGTGACCCGCGGGCTGCAGAGCGTATTTGCGCGCCACAAGCTCGATCTGATCATGCTGCCCTGCCCCAGCGACGAGGATCCTTACGAATATCTGAAGCGGATGGTCGCAAGACGCGTCGTCGACGCCATGATCATCTCGGCAACGCAACGCACGGATAAGCGCATTGATCTGCTGACCAAGGCGAAGATCCCCTTCGTATCGCTCGGCCGCAGCCTGTCGAGCAGTAACTCCTCCTGGATCGATCTCGATTTCGACGGCGTCGCCAATTCCGCCGTCGACCGGCTGGTGGCGCACGGGCATCGCCGTATCGCGATCGCCGCGCCATCGAACGACGTCAATCTCGGCTATATCTTTCTCGATGGCTATCGCCGCGCGCTCGACCGGCACGGGATTGCCTACGATCTTTCGCTGGTGATCCGGGCCAAGACCAGCGAACAGGGCGGCTATCAGGTCGGCCACGAGCTGCTGCAGCTCGCCGACCGGCCGACAGCGGTGATCCTGATCTACGAACTGATGGCGATCGGCCTTTACCGCCGGCTGAGTGAGGCCAGTATCACGCCCGGCCGCGACCTCGCCATCATCGGCTTTCGCGAGGAGCCGCGCGCCAAGTTCCTTCAGCCGGCGCTGACCTGCTTCCGCATATCGCTGCGCGATCTCGGTGCCGAGCTTGGAGAAACCCTGCTCGCCACCATGCCCGCCTACGGCCATTTCTATCCCAACAGGCCCCGCACCATGATCTGGCCGCTAGAGCTCGTTCCCGGAGAGAGCGACAGTTTTCACCTGAAGGCGGAATAGCGCCGAAACGCCGCATGGGTGAAGTCTGCGATTGCGATCGGTCTCGCAAGTTGCCATGTAGAGCAGGGCAAACGGGGACCGGCATTTGAGCGAAGAGACCATCACACTCTACCAGGCGATCGGCGGTGATCAGACCGTGCGGGCGCTGACGACGCGCTTCTACGATCTGATGGACACGCTGCCGGAAGCGGCCAACTGCCGCGCCGTGCATCCGCCCAGCCTCGAAGGCTCCCGCGAAAAGTTCTACGAATATCTGACCGGCTATCTCGGCGGACCGCAGCTCTATATCGAGAAACGCGGCCATCCGCGCCTGCGCAGCCGCCACTTCGTCGCGGCCATCGGCCCGACCGAGCGCGACGAATGGCTGCTCTGCTTCCGCCGCGCCATGGAAGAAACCATCGAAAACGAGAAGCTGCGGGCGATAATCTGGGAGCCCATCGAGCGCCTCGCCTTCCACATGCAAAACCGGGAATGAGAGAAGATATGAGCCTCAGCACGATAATCCGTCCGCTCACCCTGTTTGTTGCCGGTATCCTCGGCGCTGCCGGCGTCGCGCTCGCCGCCGCCGCATCCCATGGCGGCGATACGCACTTCCTCGGCGCCGCCTCGACCATGTGCCTGGCGCATGCCCCTGCCCTGCTCGCCCTCTATATCGGCTACGACCGCATCCGCACCGCGCCGGTGGCGACCATACTGCTTGGATTGGGAACGCTGATTTTCGCGGGCGATCTCGTCAGCCGCCATTTCCTCGGCAGCTCGCTATTTCCCCTGGCGGCACCGACCGGAGGACTGGGTATGGTGGCGGGATGGGTTGTTGTAGCGCTGGGAGCGTTCTTCAGGAAATCGGTGGCGGGAGTTTGAGACGCCAAGAGTTCCACCCAAATAACGGGCAACAAGCCGATCGCGCAGAATACCACGCTTCTATAGTTCACCTCATTGTAACTGCTCGATCAAGCCGTTGACCTTTTCTTCAACCAGACGATCGAGCTTTATTCGGAAGCTATCATACCGATCTTCGGGCACTCCATTTTCCAAGCATCTCGCCTCGTAAGACAAAGCGAAATACGGGAGCTGCCATATGCTTTCCAACAATTGTCTCCGCTCACTACCAGAGTGCTGTACGGGGTCAATTTGTCGGAGCGTTTCGAGAAGCCGCATCGCAGCAACCTCATTGAAGTGCATTGATCGAGCAAAATAGAAGAACCCCTCGCCTTGCCATTCTCTGCTTAGCGCCTCTACAAGATTATTCATTGGTAGGGCTCTCCAGTTTTGAGATCCACGATCTGCACCCTTAAATGTAGATCGCCTCCAGCAATCTCGGCCGAGATACAGGCACCCTAAAACCGTAGTGTATTAAAGTCGAAATGCAACCAACGCGAAACCGAAAGCACGTTACGGCCCTAGCGCCGAAACACCTCGTCTCTGATGAGATTCGTCAAACCCCAGCGACCACATTAAAGCCTTCGAAGCGCGGCGGCCCCCAGTACAACGCCTTGTTATTCCCGGCGTTGCGGTGCGCCTCGCGGAAATTCTCGGATTTCGTCCAGTTGAGGAAATCCTCTTCGCTACGCCAGATCGTGTGCGAGGAAAACAGCGTATAGCCCTCCTCGACATTGGTGGAGCCACGCAGCAGGCGGAACTCCACGAAACCCGGAACATCCCCCAGTCGGGAATCACGGTCTTTCCAAATAGTTTCGAAAGCAGTCTCCGAACCGATGACGACCTTGAAGCGGTTCATGGCGATGTACATGGGCTATAGACCTCCCGGGCAATCAGACCTTCTTGCGACGGTCGACAGTTTTGCCCGGTCGAGGTGTAAAGGCAATGACATTCGTGCCATCAACTGCCGTAATATCCAGCGATATATCCGATTGCTCGCCGGGCAGGCGCGCCTGCCAGGACGGAAAGGCCGTCACATTAGGAGCCTGCCGCTGCTCTTCGGCGCGGCGCATCAACAATTCATAGAGTTCCGGCACGAGGCCGTCGCCATTCTGCGCGGCCAGCTTGTGCAGGCCGATCATCATGAACCCGTCAGGGCCTTCGTCATTCATCGAGCGGCGTCTCGTTCGTTCATCGTCGTCAGCGCCCGCTCCAGGCTCGACTTACTGCCGTTGCGCAAGGGTACGAACGTCTTGCCGAACTTCTTGCAGCCGGTCTTCACCCGCAAGCAGGCATCGTGGCTAATACAGTCGATCGGGCAGAAGACGCAGTCGACGGAAGGCAGCACGGTGTCGATGCGCGACACCGCCTCGCGCAAGCCGCCATCATGATGGATCAGCTCGGCGCCGAAGTTGCTGGCGATCTGACGCAGATGCGCCACCTGGCAATCACGACCACCGACATAGAGGAAGCTACGCCCATCAAGACTGGATTTTCCGACTGTCTGCTCCGGCTTTTGCGCCTCGCGACTATCCCGGCCCAAATCCCTCTTCCCCTTACGCGCCATACATCACCCGTTCATTGGTTGCTCTTGCACACCCGACTCCGTCGAGCGCAAGGCGACCATATTAAACATGAGTTTTGGAGTAAAGTATAAAGTTGAGAGTTTTTATCATATTTTGTCGCGACGTATCAACGCACCTGTACCGCAATCGTGAAAGGCAAGCTCGAGGCGCCGAGTTCAGCTGGAATGTCGGGGCACGGCCGAGCGCTACGCACATCCGCAAGCACCTTTTGATCAAGATTAGCATCCCCTGAGCCGCGCAGCACCGAAGGCGATATGACTTGCCCAGACGCAGTTACAGTAAATCGCATCACTACGGTAAGACCGCCCTCGGAACTTAACGAAGACCGGACAGCACGCTTGATACAAGTCCGCACCTTGCCATCATAATTAGAACGCGCTGCATCACCCATGCCCGTGCGGCGCACATTCGCGAGCGAAGTTGTGTTAGCCTTCGCTTCCAATTGTTCGGAATCGGCGCCCCTCTTCGAATCTTGCTGATTTTCACCTTTCGAACCGCTTTTCGCTTTCGCGACCTTCGGTGGTGGCTTCTTGACGACTTCCTTCGGCTTTTCCTGGCGAACGGGCTTTTCGACCGGAGTGACAACTTCAGGCGTCGGCTCAACGGGCTGCACGGTCTCCGCCGGCTGCACGACCGTCGTCTCGGCGGGAGCTTGCGTTGCAAGAACCTGTGGCTGCTCGGTCGGCTGAACCACCTCCGCCATTTCGGTCGGCTGCGCTTCAGTCTCAGTAGGCTGAACGGCTTCGGCCTCGGCCGGCTGTACCTCCTCCGGCTTGACTTCCGTCGGCTGCACCGTTTCCGGCTGCACGGCCTCCGCCGTCACCTCTTCAGGGGGCTGCTGCGGGCTTTCTTCGCCCGCCGCCATCTGGTCCATGTCGGAATTGCCGATCATCACGACACTGACAGTGTCGCCAGCCTCCTCCTGCGCCTCTTCCGGCGTCGCGACGATCGCCACCAGCAATACCGCAATCACCATGGCGTGGAAAAAGCAGGACCCCAAGCTAGCAAAAGCAAGCGACTTCTTACCGGCGGCCGCGACCTTGTGCGTCCTCTCCGCCGACAACATGTCCATGACCGGCGGCTCGGAGGCATCCGGCGCAGGCTCGGTCGGATGAGCAGGATAGGAGTCGATCTGGGTGAAACGACTATAATGCGATACCGCCTCGGCGGTCGGCGGACGCGGCAGGCTGTCGAGGCCGGTCAACTCGTGGCCTGGGAGCACACTCGGATAGTTGTCATTCAAGCCATCGCCGGAGCGGCGGCGTTCGATGGAAACCTTGACCGAGCGGGGTGCCATGGCATCAGCCTTCGAAGGGAACGGAAAGCTGGGAGCGGGTCGTAAGCGCAGCCTTGCATTCGCCCGCCGCCGGGCCATCGCAGACCGGTGTATCATTGACGATAATGCGGCTGACGCTTTCGCACTTCACGCCGGGCATATCGAATTGCCGTACCCGCTTCTTGCCGATCGGCAGATCGCGAAAATCGAGAACGGTGACACGATCAACCACATTCTTGTCGTTGAAGAAGGCAAGCTCGAAGGAGATCTTGTTGATCGACGTCGCCAGGTCGTTTTCCGCGACGAAGGTCATCATGCAACCCTTCTGCGACGGTGCCAGCGCGTTGAGTTCGACGTTGAGCTTCTGCGCGTTTACTGCCGGAGCCGGCGCTGCGGCCGCATCCTGGGCGAAGGCCGGGACGCAGGAAGTCATGGCGAACAGCCCACCGGCGGCAACGGCCAAAATCGTCTTGGTCAGCATCAGCAATCTCTCCCGAAATATCTTTTGGTGAGCGCGGAGCGGGCATTGGATGCCGACGCGTGCACCACCTTAAATTTTAAACTTGACTCCAACAGTCTTCTATTGCGTCTTTAGGAAACCATGAGTATGTGAGTCAAGATAAATCTGGCCGAAACAAAGTTCGGTCCCCCATGAATTTTCAGGCAAAACCAAGCAGGATGATTGCTGAGAAGCCCCCAATACAGCCGGTGCCGCCAGTGGCCGCACAGCAAATTAGAATGGTCGAGAGCACGGATATTTTCCGGGGCCAGACCGAAATCATGATCAGGCATGAGGGCGTCATCTATCGGATGAAGATCACGCGCCAAGGCAAACTCATTCTCAACAAATAGGCATAGCAGATGACCGAAACGACCCGCCCCACCCCCGCCGCTATCCGCGCCTTCCGCGCCGAGAATTCGAAAATGCGCGAGCGCGATATTGCCGCCCGCCTTAGCGTTTCCGAAGCCGCGCTGGTTGCCGCCGAAGTCGGTATTTCCGCCATTCGCATCGATGCCGACGCCAACCGCTTCCTTGAACACATCGCCTCACTCGGCGAAGTCCTGGCGCTGTCGCGCAACGAGAGTGCCGTGCACGAGAAGATCGGCGTCTACGAAAACATCAAGGCCGGTGTTCAGGCCGCCATCGTGCTTGGCGAGAACATTGATCTGCGCATCTTCCCGAAGCGCTGGGCACATGGTTTCGCCGTCACCAAGACGGACGGCGACCAGCAGAAGCTCAGCCTGCAGTTCTTCGACAAGGCCGGCGATGCCGTGCACAAGGTGCATCTGCGCCCCGCTTCCAATGTCGAGGCCTATCACGACATGGTTGCGGCACTTCGCGTCGATGACCAGTCGCAAGAGCTGATCGAAGACCGCTCCGGTTCCGACAATGGCGTGATCGACGGCGATATCAGCCGCGATGAGTTGCGCGACCATTGGAGCCGCATGACGGATACGCATGAATTCTTCGGCATGCTGAAGAAGCTGAAGATCGGCCGCCAGGCGGCGATCCGCGCCGTCGGCGACGACTACGCCTGGAAGCTCGGAACCGGCGCTGTCGCCGAAATGATGCACGCTTGCGTGCGCGAAGGCCTGCCGATCATGTGCTTCGTCACCAATGACGGCACAGTGCAGATCCATTCCGGCCCGATCATCAACGTCGCAACCATGGGGCCATGGATCAACGTCATGGATCCCACCTTCCACCTGCATCTGCGCCAGGACCACATCACGGAAGCATGGGCCGTGCGCAAGCCGACCAAGGACGGCCACGTCACCTCGTTCGAAGCCTATAATGCCAAGGGCGAGATGATCATCCAGTTCTTCGGCAAGCGGAAGGAAGGCTTCGACGAGCGCCGCGACTGGCGCGCCATCATCGAAAACCTGACACGGGCTGACGCCAGCGTCGCCGCCTGAGGATCGAGCCATGACGATATTGACCAATATCAAGCGCATCCGCCCATGGGAAATCGCGCTCACCGCCGTGGTGATGATCTTGCCGCTGGTGCCCGTCAGCCCGATCAAGGGCGACTATAGCCTGGTTCAGCACGCCCGTGCGGCTGAAACGCCAAAGATCGACACATCGCGGCTTGTCTCAGTCGGCGGTGATGTCACCGAGATCATCTACGCGCTCGGCGAGGAAAAGCGGCTGATCGCCCGCGACTCCACCAGCAACTATCCGGAAGCAGCAGTCAAACTGCCCGACGTCGGCTATATGCGCGCGCTGTCGCCGGAGGGCATCCTTGCCGTCAATCCGACCGCCATCATTGCCGTCGAGGGCTCCGGCCCGCCGGAAGCACTCGCCGTGCTGCGCAATGCCAGCCTGCCCTTCGAGACCGTACCGCAGACCTACGACCGCGACGGCATCCTGAAGAAGATCGACGTCGTCGGCTCGCTGCTCGGCGTGCCAGACAAGGCAAAAGCGCTGGAAGGCAAGGTCGCCGCCGACCTCGATGCCGCCATCGCCAATTCCGAAAAGCGCCCGCAAGCCGAGCGCAAGCGCGTGCTCTTCATCCTCAGCAACCAGAACGGCAAGATCCTCGCCTCCGGCGACAACACTGCCGCCAATGGCATCATCAAGCTCGCCGGCGCGATCAACGCGGTCGGCAGCTTCTCCGGCTACAAGCCGCTGACCGACGAAGCAATCATCGAGGCCAAGCCCGATGTCATCCTGATCATGGATCGTGAAGGCCCCCTGTCGATGAAGGACGAAGACCTGTTGAAGCAGCCGGCGATTTCGCTGACGCCCGCCGCCAGCCACAAGGCGATCGTCCGCATGGATGGCCTGCATCTGCTAGGCTTCGGACCGCGCACCGCCAGCGCCGTGCGCGAGCTGAACGCGGCAATCTACGGAGGCTGACATGGCGCTTAGCGAGGTCATGGCGGAGCTGAAGCACATGTCGCACGCAACCGCGCGCCGTCGCGAGGGCGACCGCACCCTGCTCGCCGTCCTCGTCCTCGCCGGCCTCGCGGTCGCCTCCTTCCTCGCTTTCGCCTTCTCGATCACTATGGGCGCCTCGAATGCCTCGATCATCGATGTCATCTCCACCATGATCGGCAACGGCGCGGATAGCGCGCTCAGCAACCGCGACCGCATCATCATCTTCGACATCCGCCTGCCCCGCGCCATTCTCGGCTTCCTGATCGGTGGAGGGCTCGCCGTCTCCGGCGCAGTCATGCAAGGCCTGTTCCGCAATCCTCTGGCTGATCCCGGCCTGATCGGCATTTCGGCGGGCGCCAGCCTCGGCGCAGTGGGGATGATCGTCCTTGGCGCCGGCATCCTCGCGCCGGTGGCCCAGCTTTTCGGCATCTTCGCCCTGCCGATCGCCGCCTTCATCGGCGGCCTTGTCACGACGATCATCCTCTACAAGGTGGCGACACGGCATGGGCAGACATCGATCGCCACCATGCTTCTGGCCGGCATCGCCATCGGCTCGCTGACGCTGGCGGCAACCGGCTTGCTGATCTACATGGCCGATGACCGGCAGTTGCGCGACCTCACCTTCTGGAGCATGGGCTCGCTTGCCGGTTCGACCTGGGGCAAGATCGCCGCCGCTGGTCCGATCATTGTCCTTGCCATGCTGCCATTGCCGTTCATGGCGCGTGGTCTCAACGCGCTGACGCTTGGCGAAGCAGCGGCTTTCCACATGGGTATCGCCGTCCAGCGCCTGAAAAATATCGCCATCGTCAGCGTCGCCGCCGCAGTCGGCGCTTCCGTTGCGGTCAGCGGCGGCATCGGCTTCATCGGCATCATTGTGCCGCATATCCTGCGCATGGCGATTGGCCCGGACCACCGTTTCCTGCTGCCAGCCTCTGCCCTGCTCGGTGGCTCCCTGCTGATCATCGCCGATGTAGTTGCCCGCACCATCGTTTCGCCGGCCGAACTACCGATCGGCATCATCACCGCCAGCGTCGGCGGGCCGTTCTTCCTGTGGATGCTGCTTCGGCAGCGCTCGCGCCTCAGCCTGTGAGTTCCAGATGATCGACGTCTCGAAACTTTCCGTCCGGCTTGCCGGCAAGACAGTCGTGCACGACGTCACCTTTACCGCCAAACCCGGCGCTCTGACGGCAATCTGCGGGCCGAACGGCTCAGGCAAGACGACGACGATGAAGGCCATTTCCGGCGAGCTTGCCTATCAGGGTTCGGTGCGCCTCAATGCGGCGGAGATCGGTTGTCTCCAGCCATGGCAACTGGCGGAAACGCGCGGCGTGCTGCCGCAGGCGAACACCATCTCCTTTCCCTTCACCGTCCGCGAAATCGTCCGCATGGGACTGACGACCGGGCGCAATCGCCATCCCGAACAGGCCGACCGCATCGCCGCAGATGCGCTTGCCTCCGTCGACCTCACAGGCTTCGAGGGGCGCTTCTATCAGGAGCTTTCCGGCGGCGAGCAGCAGCGCGTCCAGCTTGCGCGGGTACTTTGCCAGATCTCCGAGCCCGTCATCGACGGCAAGCCCTGCTGGCTACTGCTCGACGAGCCCGTCTCCAGTCTCGATATCAGCCATCAGTTGACGATCATGACGCTTGCCCGGCGATTCTGCCAGCGCGGCGGCGGTGTCATTGCGGTGATGCATGATCTCAACCTTACCGCGCTTTTCGCCGACCAGATGGTGCTGCTCAAGAATGGGCAATTGACGGCAGCCGGTCCGGTCGCTGACGTTCTGACCGACCGGCATCTGCTCGATGTTTTCGGCAGCGCGCTGAGAGTCAACCGCGTTCCCAGCGACGGCTCTCCCTTTGTCCTTGCCCATAGCGCGCTGAGCGACTGAACTCGCTTTCGTTGCAAAGTCTGGAACCTTTCGTTGCATTGCCGCGTTGTTGAGGGTGACCCGGATCGATTTTCTGCGCGCCTGACGGCGCAACATGTCTTGCAGCATTCGGTCATCCCAACTGCCAGCGCGCCGGTCCAGGCGCCAGGGCAAAAACGTAAACGATGCAAGGGAGAAAGACCATGGCCACATCCATCCTTCAATCGGCGAAAGCCAAGCGCAATGGCAGCCTGAACGACATCGAAACCAGCATCGAAGATCAGATCGAACATCTGCGCAACGAGATCGCTTCGTTTGCCAAGATCATCGGTGAAAACGGTAGCAAACAGAGCCAGAAGGTACGCGCCCGCGCGGAGATCGGCTTGGAAGATCTAACGGCGCGTGGTGAAGACCTGCTGCATGAGTTGCAGCAAGGCTATGCCAAGGGTTCTCGTGAAATGCGCAGGGCCGTCCGGCAGCATCCGGTCGCAACCATCGGGGCCGCGGCGGCTTTCGGTCTCGCAATCGCCCTGCTCCTGTCCCGCCGCTAAGGAGCCGCGATGCTCGCTCCAATCCTCAGCCTGCTCCTCTCGGGCACACTGAACCGTACCGTTGCGCGCACCAAGCGCAACGGTATTTTTGTCGCCATCGCCGCGATCCTTCTCCTCACGGCCTATGGCTTTGCGCTGATCGCCGCTGCCATCTGGATGGCAACCATCTATGGCGCCGCCGTTTCGGCACTATTGATCGCGGCCGGTGCATTACTGCTCGGCCTGATCGTTCTCGTCATCATGGCGATCCTTAACAAGCAGGAAGAGCGGCGCGCCCGTGAACGTCGCGCCTCGTTGGAATCCATGGCTTTCGCTGCGCTGGGTCTTGCAAAGACGCAACCAATGCTCACCGCCGCCATCGCCACGGCACTGGTGTTCGGCAACCTGTTTGGAACGAAAAAACGGGATGATTGAGCGCGGCCCAGCCGATCGGTAGAGTTCGCGACTACGCGCGAACGCATCAGTAATCAGCCCGCACCATCATGAGTGATTGTGCGGGCTTCTTGCAATCTCAGAAAGCAAACGCCTTCGAGGTCAACGGCGCGGAGGTGGCGTCGGGGCCAAAATCGGCCTCGCCGGTAATCTGCAGTACTTCCTGCAGGCGCTGGCGGGCGCGATTGACGCGGCTCTTGATGGTGCCGACAGCACAACCACAGATCTCGGCGGCCTCCTCATAGGAAAAACCGGAGGCGCCAACGAGAATGATGGCTTCACGCTGATCAGGTGGAAGCTGATCCAGCGCCTTGCGAAAATCCTGCAGGTCGAGTGCACCATATTGGGAAGGATGCGTCGCCATCGATTCGGTGAAGAAGCCGTCGCTGTCCTGTACCTCGCGGCCACTCTTGCGCATCTGGCTGTAAAGCTCGTTACGCAGGATGGTGAAGAGCCAGGCCTTCATGTTGGTGCCCATCTCGAAATGGTCCTGCTTCGCCCAGGCCTTCATGATCGTGTCTTGCACGAGGTCATCGGCGCGGTCGTGGCGGCCAGTAAGGGAGATGGCAAAGGCACGCAGGCTTGGCAGGGCAGCCAGGAGTTCGCGCTTGAAGCTCGGTTGCTGTTCCATGATGCTTCCCCTTACTCGGAGACTTTTGAGGAAGCCAAACGTTCGACCTGATCCAGCTTCTCAAGCAGATCGAGAAAGCGATCGGGGATAGCCTCTTCCTGCACTGCAGCGTAAAAGGAGCGCAGCCGGTTACCGATCTGATTGTTGGGATCAAGGATATCGGCAGCGCGCAAATCAGCGCGGTTACGGTCCGCTTCCTCTTGATTTTGGATGGTCATTTAGCCTGCTCGCTTCCGCATTTTCTCGCGTTCATGGGTCGGGTGCGCCTATATGCCCTGGTCCGGATGACCAGCCTGCCTCGCTCGCGTCCGCTTCAATCCGAAATCGGAGGACGATGAAACCTGCTACACGTTGGCAGGGTAATGCCATTGCCTAAAAAAAGTTCCGTGGCAGAGGAACTTTTTTACCAAACTGGAGTTTCTTTATCATTGCAGCTTGGAGGCTGTGTTTCAATTAGGAATTGATTAAAAGGCGGGAGCCATTAATGACACTTTCTACACGCATTGCCCCACATCTTGCATATTTGCGCCGCTACTCCCGCGCGCTGACCGGGACACAGACTTCGGGCGATGCCTATGTCGCAGCGGTCCTCGAGGCGATCATCAGTGATATCTCCATCTTTCCGGAAACATCCAACGACCGCGTCGCTCTTTATAAGCTGTTTACCAAGCTATTCGGAACGACGGCGATCCAGATTCCCGAACCGACCTCGCCCTATGCCTGGGAGCAGCGCGCCTCGGTAAACCTTGCAAAAGTGTCGCCGGTCGCCCGTCAGGCCTTCCTTCTGGCCTCCGTCGAAAACTTCCGCCTCGGCGAGATCGCCAATATTCTCGAAGTATCCGAAACCGAAGCCATGAGCCTGCTCGACAAGGCATCGCAAGAAATTTCGCGCCAGGTCGCCACCGATATCATGATCATCGAGGATGAGCCGCTGATCGCGATGGATATCGAGCAGATGGTGGAAAGCCTCGGGCATCGCGTCACCGGTATCGCCCGCACCCATGCGGAGGCTGTAGCCCTGCACAATGCCACCAAGCCCAGCATGGTGCTTGCCGACATTCAGCTGGCCGACGGCAGCTCCGGCATCGACGCCGTCAACGAGATCCTCAAGACATCGAACATCCCGGTCATCTTCATTACAGCCTTCCCGGAACGTTTGCTGACCGGCGAACGCCCCGAACCGACCTTCCTTGTCACCAAGCCGTTCAATCCAGACATGGTGAAAGCCCTGATCAGCCAGGCGCTTTTCTTCAACGAAACCACAAAGGTGGCCGCCTGACTCGATTCGACACCTTGTCGCGGAACAAATATGGCAACCGAACGTTCCGGCTGCTAAGGGACGCTTTACCGACTGTTATGGCGAGTGATTGTATAGACCGGACCGAGTTCCTCCGGCTGAGAATGCCCTGTCGGCGGGGTTCTCGAAATTTGAGTGAAAGGCAAACCGGTGAGTACGACTGAACCATTATCCGGCGCGCCTTTGAGTTTTGAAGGCAAGGCCGCCATGATGGAGCGGGCGCTCGGAAGCGCCGGCATCTCGATCCTCTTTCAGGATACCACTCTTGCGATCCGATACGCCGAAAACCTGCCCGACCACCTGAAACCATCCCTGATCATTGGCGGCACCGATCTTCATCTCTTCGGCGAAAAAGATGGTTCGCATTTGCTGCAGCTGAAGCGCGGCGTGATGGAAAGCGGAAAGCCCGCCAGCGCGGAAGTAGAACTTCCAACCGGAGACGGCGTGCGCATCTACGAGCTGAAGATCGAGCGCATAGGCGGACGCAAGCCCCAGGGTCTGCTCTCCGTCATCTCCGAGGTCACCGAGACCCGCCACCGCGAGAAAGTCCTGAAATCGCTGCTGCGCGAGCTGTCGCATCGCTCCAAGAACCTGCTGGCGATCATTCAGGGCATTGCCACGCAAACGGCCCGCCATACGCTGTCGATCGACAATTTCCTGATCAAGTTCCGCGGCCGCCTGCAATCGCTGTCGAACTCGCAGGACCTGATCACCGATTCCAGCTGGCGCGGCGCCTATTTGTTCGAACTCGCCGAGAAGCAATTCGCCCCCTACTGGCCCGATGCCGGCGTGCCCATGCCGATCTACGGGATCAACGCCCATCTGACGCCGAATGCCGCCGTGCATCTCGGCCTTGCCCTGCACGAGCTGATCGTCAACTCCGCATCGCACGGCGCCATTTCGGCCGGCGCCACCAGCATCACGCTGAACTGCAAGGAAGCCGAGCTCGACGGCAAGAAGGCGATCGAGGTGACATGGTCGGAACGCTTCTATTTCCCGGCCGATCATGAATTCGAGGACAACAGCTTCAGCCGCACCGTGCTCGAGCGCGTGGTGCCGAGCTCGATGAACGGCCGCGCCGATTTCTCCATCGGCGATGACAGCATCGGCTATCGCCTGACCATCCCGGAAACCGAATACGAGATCCTTCGTCGCCGTTGAGCGGCGCGCATGCGGATCGCACACGAAAACAGCCAGTGCGAGGGCGGCGCACTGGCTGCTTTTCACTCATCGGGAGGGGACCGTGAGTAGATGCCCGGTGACTATGTTGGGGGCGTACATCAATTGATGCGCTCATCACCAGGACAATCAGATAACGACGATGCCGCGCCTTGGTTCCCATCTTTCTCAAAAAAATTTCATTTTTTTCCCATGCATCTGCCGCCCTTATCAACGGAGCGCCAACGACAGCCGTCGCATGCTTTGAGAACTCCCTCATAATTCTGGATTATTACAGTTAAGTTTTGGATCTTTCACCGATCGGAAACTCAAGAATATAAAATACAAAACATACCTTTAGTAGAAATCTCCAGACCGTGTTCAGCGCCGTGCGGTAGAGACGAAAATTTCTATTTCCACAAAAACGAAATCCAAAATTTTACCGTTTGATAAATTTTTTATCCTGAGTTACCGTTTGTTCCACTAGCCGTTTACTATAAGAGGGAACTTCAATGGGACGACTGGAAACTGGGATTCATAAAGGCCGGCTCACGCCTGCCGAATATGATGCGAACTTTTCCGATCTTCATCCGCGCCTGAACGACCACGAGGCGCTGGTCGCTGCCGACCGCTGTTATTTCTGCTACGACGCGCCGTGCATGACGGCTTGTCCCACCTCCATCGACATTCCGCTGTTCATCCGCCAGATCTCGACGGGAAATCCGATTGGCTCGGCCAAGACGATCTTCGACCAGAATATCCTGGGCGGCATGTGCGCCCGCGTCTGTCCCACCGAACAGCTCTGCGAGCAGGATTGCGTGCGCAATACTGCCGAAGAGCGCCCGGTCGAGATCGGCCGCCTGCAGCGCTACGCGACCGATATAGCCATGGCGGAGAACAAGCAGTTCTATGCCCGCGCCGCGTCGACCGGCAAGAAGATCGCCGTCGTCGGCGCCGGTCCTGCCGGCCTTGCCTGCGCCCATCGCCTAGCAGTGAATGGCCACGAGGTCGTGATCTTCGATGCCCGCGAAAAGGCCGGCGGCCTCAACGAATATGGCATCGCCACCTATAAGGCGGTCGACGATTTCGCGCAGAAGGAAGTCGACTATGTGCTGTCGATCGGCGGTATCGAGGTAAAGAACGGCCAGGCACTCGGCCGCGATTTCAGCCTCGCTGATCTGTCTTCGCAATATGATGCCGTCTTCCTCGGCCTCGGCCTTGCCGGCGTCAACGCGCTGCGCGCTGAAGGCGAGGATCTCGACGGCGTCGCCGATGCTGTCGCCTATATCGCCGATCTGCGTCAGGCGAGCGACAAGGCGGATATCGCCATCGGCCGCCGCGTCGTCGTTCTCGGCGGCGGCATGACCGCGATCGACGCCGCCGTACAGGCAAAGCTGCTCGGCGCCGAAGAGGTGACGATCTGTTATCGCCGCGGCAAGGAGCATATGAATGCTTCAGAATATGAACAGGATCTCGCCGCCTCCAAGGGCGTCATGATCCGCCACTGGCTGGCGCCGAAGCGCATTGTCGACAAGGACGGCAAGGTCGCCGGCATCGAGGTGGAATACACCGAACTGCGCGACGGCAAGCTGACCGGCACCGGCGATATCGGCATCATCGCCGCCGACCAGATCTTCAAGGCGATCGGCCAGACCTTCGAGGCATCGGGCCTCGGCGCATTGCGCATGGAAGCCGGCCGCATCGCCATCGACAGCGAAGGCCGCACATCGCTCGAGCATGTCTGGGCCGGTGGCGACTGCGTGCTCGGCGGCGACGACCTGACGGTTTCCGCCGTCGCTCAGGGCCGTGACGCGGCCGAATCCATCAACCACGCGCTCGCTGCCTCTGTGCAGCCGAACGCCGCCGTCGCTTGAAGGAGAAATCGATATGGCTGATCTCCGCAATAATTTCGTCGGCATCAAATCCCCTAACCCGTTCTGGCTCGCCTCCGCGCCGCCGACCGACAAGGCCTACAATGTCGAGCGCGCCTTCAAGGCCGGCTGGGGCGGCGTCGTCTGGAAGACGCTGGGTGAAGAAGGCCCGCCGGTCGTCAACGTCAACGGCCCGCGCTACGGTGCGATCTGGGGCGCCGACCGCCGCCTGCTCGGCTTGAACAATATCGAGCTGATTACCGACCGCGACCTCTACACCAACCTGCGCGAAATGAAGCAGGTGAAGATGAACTGGCCAGATCGCGCGCTCATCGCCTCGATCATGGTTCCCTGCGTCGAGGATGCCTGGAAGGCCATCCTGCCGCTGGTGGAGGAAACCGGCGCAGACGGCATAGAGCTCAATTTCGGCTGTCCGCACGGCATGTCGGAACGCGGCATGGGTGCTGCGGTCGGACAGGTGCCGGAATATATCGAAATGGTCGTGCGCTGGTGCAAGCAATATACCCGCATGCCCGTCATCACCAAGCTGACGCCGAATATCTCTGATATCCGCAAGCCCGCCCGCGCCGCCAAGGCCGGCGGTACCGATGCCGTGTCGCTGATCAACACGATCAACTCGATCGTCTCCGTCGATCTCGACAATTTCGCCCCGAACCCGACGGTCGGCGGCAAGGGTAGCCATGGCGGCTATTGTGGCCCGGCGGTCAAGCCGATCGCGCTCAACATGGTGGCCGAGATCGCCCGCGATCCGGAAACCTACGGCCTGCCTATCTCCGGCATCGGCGGCATCACCACCTGGCGTGACGCGGCCGAATTCCTGGCGCTCGGCTCCGGCAATGTGCAGGTCTGCACGGCGGCGATGACCTACGGCTTCAAGATCGTCCAGGAAATGATCACCGGCCTCTCCGACTGGATGGATGAAAAGGGCCACCGCAATCTCGACGACATCATCGGCCGCGCCGTGCCGAATGTCTCAGACTGGCAGTACCTCAACCTCAACTACATCGCCAAGGCCAAGATCGACCAGGATGCCTGCATCAAGTGCGGCCGCTGCTACATCGCCTGCGAGGATACCTCACATCAGGCGATCACCAACATGGTCGACGGCGCCAGGCATTTCGAGGTGATGGACGAGGAATGCGTCGGCTGCAATCTCTGCGTCAGCGTCTGTCCGGTGGAAAACTGCATCACCATGGAGGAACTGCCGGCCGGCAGCCTCGACAAGCGCACCGGCAAGATCGTCGACCCGAACTACGCCAACTGGACGACCCATCCGAACAACCCGATGGCGCAGCAGGCGGCTGAGTAATACGGTTATTCTCTAGAGATCGGCCTTCGCACTGGTGTTGATATAAGTGCGAAGGCTGAGGGCTTAGGTCGCGACTAAGGCCGCCGAATACCGAGCCCGTCGACGAAGAGTTTTTCCAGATAGCGCGCCGCATCCTCGAAGCGCCCCTCGCCCGAATGTTCCTGCCCGAGCACGGCGCGCACCTGAACATCGAAATCCGCATAATGCTGCGTCGTCGACCAGATGGAGAAGATCAGGTGATAGGGATCGCATTTGGCGATCTTGCCGGCCTTGGCCCAGGTGCGGATGACCTCGGCCTTTTCGTCGACAAGGCTCTTCAGCGGGCCGCGAAGCTCGTCTTCGATATGCGGCGCTCCCTGCAGCATCTCGTTGGCAAACAGGCGGCTTTCGCGCGGGAAGTCGCGGGCCATTTCGAGCTTGCGGCGAATATAGGAGCGGATCTCGCTTTCGGGATTGCCATTGGCATCGAAAGCACGCAACGGCTCCAGCCAGGTGAACAGCACCCGATCGATCAGCGCCCGGTGGATGGCTTCCTTCGTGCGGAAATAATAGAGCAGATTGGGCTTCGACATGCCGGCCACTTCGGCGATCTGGTCGATGGTCGAGCCGCGAAAGCCATTCACTGAAAAAACATCCAGCGCGGCTTCGAGTATCACTTCCTCTTTTTCTTCCTGGATGCGGGTGCGGCGCTGCGTCCTGGCGGCTCTGGGGATGGCCATGTCTGCTCTATTTCTCCTTGAAATCCAAGCCTTTCGGCCAAGTTCTCATTGCACCCTGCCCGCGCTGTAGATTTGGGCAATTGCCTGAAATTTTATCGGGAATTTTCGCGCTTTTCGTCTTGAGCGCCGCCACGGAAGTTGTAATGTTTACCAGTCGGTCAAATTATCTGTCAGATGTCTTACAAAGGCAACCGGCGATTTTCCGGGGCAAGAAAAACAAGCAAACGCTCTGGCAATGACCATCGGGAACAATTGGGCATGCGCCTTGCATGCCACAGGACAAACAGGTGAGGATTGCATCATGGTGGCAGCGCCAGGAGAAAACATGCGTATCAACGGCGATCGCCTTTGGGACGCATTGATGGAGATGGCGAAAATCGGCCCCGGCATTGCCGGCGGCAATAATCGTCAGACGCTGACCGATGCCGACGCCGAAGGCCGCAGCCTTTTCAGGACATGGTGCGAAGACGCCGGCATGAAAGTCGGCGTCGACAAGATGGGCACGATGTTCGCCACCCGCGCCGGTACCGATCCGGACGCACTGCCGATCTATGTCGGCTCGCATCTCGACACCCAGCCGACCGGTGGCAAGTATGACGGCGTGCTCGGCGTGCTCGGTGCCCTCGAAGTCGTGCGTACGATGAACGATCTCGGCATCAAGACCAAGCATCCGATCGTGGTCACCAACTGGGCCAACGAGGAAGGCGCGCGCTTCGCCCCCGCCATGCTCGCCTCCGGCGTCTTTGCCGGCATGCATACGCTGGATTATGCCTATGGCCGCAAGGATCCGGATGGCAAGACCTATGGCGAGGAGCTGAAGCGCATCGGCTGGCTCGGCGACGAGGAGGTCGGCGCCCGCAAGATGCACGCCTATTTCGAATATCACATCGAGCAGGGTCCGATCCTCGAGGCCGAGGAAAAGACGATTGGCGTCGTCACGCACTGTCAGGGCCTGTGGTGGCTGGAATTCACGCTGACGGGCAAGGAAGCGCATACCGGCTCGACACCGATGAACATGCGCGTCAATGCCGGGCTTGCCATGTCGCGGATCATCGAGATGGTGCAGGGCGTGGCGATGGAAAACCAGCCGGGCGCCGTCGGCGGCGTCGGCCAGGTTTCCTTCTCGCCGAACTCCCGCAATGTGCTACCCGGCAAGGTGGTCTTCACCGTCGATATCCGCACGCCCGACAAGGACAAGCTTGATCGCATGCGCGCCAAGATCGAGGCCGAAGCACCCAAGATCTGCGATGCCCTCGGCGTCGGCTACTCCGTCGAGGCCATCGGTCATTTCGAGCCGGTGACGTTCGATCCGAAGCTGGTGACCGCCGTGCGCAATGCCGCCGAGAGGCTCGGCTACAGCCACATGAACATCATCTCCGGCGCCGGCCACGACGCCTGCTGGGCCGCCAAGGTAGCACCCGCCACCATGGTCATGTGCCCCTGCGTCGGCGGCCTATCGCACAACGAGGCCGAAGAGATTTCCAAGGAATGGGCGGCGGCCGGCGCCGATGTCCTGTTCCACGCGGTCGTCGAGACGGCGGAGATCGTGGCGTGATGGAAGCGGTTGCCGTGATCGAATTGGACGGCAAGCAACTCATTGGTCATGATAATTTTCACAAGGAGTTCGCAGCGACGTTTGGCTTTCCAAGTTTCTATGGTCAAAACATGGACGCTTGGATCGACTGTATGAGTTGCTTAAGTGCTCCCGGAGAGCAAATGACGAGTCTCGCGGTCCAAGCCGGCAAGATTCTAACGATAAAAATAAATAACTACAGATACTTCAAAGAAAATGGACCTGAACAATGGATCAATTTGCTTGAATGCGCTGCTTTCGTGAATTGGCGTGAACTGCAACAGGGAAGAGATCCGCTGATAGCGTTAGCGTTTTACGACTGAAGGGAACAAGGCATGAGCACAGTCATCAAGGGTGGAACCATCGTCACGGCCGACCTGACCTACAAGGCCGACGTCAAGATCGAAGGCGGGAAGATCGTCGAGATCGGGCAGAACCTGTCCGGCAACGAGGTGCTCGACGCCACCGGCTGCTATGTCATGCCGGGCGGCATCGATCCGCATACGCATCTCGAAATGCCGTTCATGGGCACCTACTCCTCCGACGATTTCGAGAGCGGTACACGGGCGGCCTTGGCCGGCGGTACGACGATGGTGGTGGATTTTGCGCTCCCCTCACCCGGCCAGTCGCTGCTCGAGGCGCTGACCATGTGGGACAACAAGTCGACGCGTGCGAACTGCGACTATTCCTTCCATATGGCGATCACATGGTGGGGCGAGCAGGTCTTCAACGAGATGGAGGCCATCGTCCGCGACAAGGGCATCAACACCTTCAAACACTTCATGGCCTATAAGGGCGCCCTCATGGTGGATGACGACGAGATGTTCTCCTCCTTCCAGCGCTGCGCCGAGCTTGGCGCGTTGCCGCTCGTCCATGCCGAAAACGGCGACGTGGTGGCACAGATGCAGGCGAAGCTGCTCGCTGAGGGCAATAACGGTCCGGAGGCGCATGCCTATTCCCGCCCCGCCGAAGTCGAGGGCGAAGCGACGAACCGCGCCATCATGATCGCCGACATGGCCGGCTCGCCCGTCTATATCGTCCATACCTCCTGCGAACAGGCCCACGAAGCCATCCGCCGCGCCCGCCAAAAGGGCATGCGCGTCTATGGTGAGCCGCTGATCCAGCACCTGACGCTGGACGAAACCGAATATGCCAATGCCGATTGGGACCATGCCGCCCGCCGCGTCATGTCACCGCCCTTCCGCAACAAGCAGCATCAGGACAGCCTCTGGGCCGGCCTTGCCTCTGGCTCGCTGCAGGTGGTCGCCACCGACCATTGCGCCTTCACCACCGAACAGAAGCGTTTCGGCCTCGGTGATTTCACCAAGATCCCGAACGGCACCGGCGGCCTGGAAGACCGCATGCCGATGCTCTGGACCTATGGCGTCAACACCGGCCGCCTGACCATGAACGAATTCGTGGCGGTGACGTCGACCAACATCGCCAAGATCCTCAACTGCTATCCGAAGAAGGGCGCGATCCTCGTCGGCGCTGATGCCGATATCGTCGTCTGGGATCCGAAGCGCTCGAAGACCATTGCCGCCAAGACACAGCAGTCGGCGATCGACTACAATGTCTTCGAGGGCAAGGAAGTGACCGGCCTGCCGCGCTACACCTTGACCCGCGGCGTAGTCGCCATCGAGGAAGGCACGATCAAGACGCAGCAGGGCCACGGCGAATTCGTCAAGCGCGAGCCTTTCACCGCCGCCAACCGGGCGCTTTCGACCTGGAAGGACGTCACCGCGCCGCGCAAGGTCCAGCGCAGCGGCATCCCCGCAAGCGGGGTGTAACGCTTGGCTCCGACATTTCGGCCTATTAGCTCAAAGCGGCACCAGCCGCTCCAGATCCGGCAGCAGGACAACGCTTTCCTGCTCGTTCTGGTCGGTGCGAGCGATGATGGCCGTCGCCGGCCGGTCGCTGAGATTGGCCGGCAAATGCGGCACGCCGGCCGGAATGTAGAACATCTCGCCCTCGCGAACGATAACATGCTCTTCCAGTTGATCTCCGAACCAGCAATGCGTCTCGCCGGACAGCGCGTAGATCGCCGTCTCATGCGTGGCATGCAGGTGCGCCTTGGCGCGGCCTCCCGGCGGGATGGTCAGAAGATGCATGCAGATGCCTGTCGAGCCGACTGTCTCAGCGGCAATCCCCTCGAAATAGCTGAAGCCCTGCTTTCCGGCATAGGTGCTGCCGGGCCGCACGACACGACAGGTGGGCTTCGATGACGCACTCATGGCATTGCTCCTCTGGATCAGGCAGCCGCACGGCGCCCTCGTCTTCCAAAGCTACAGCAATGCCGAACAGGTTAACAAGCAATCCCCGCCCCCACTGCGCGGCGAAAACATGACTGGCAGGTGTTAATGACGTCGTCCGCTTCCTCCGTCGTCTCCGCGCGGAACCTCTGTCTCACCTACGAGACCAATGACGGGCCGGTGCATGCGCTGAGCAATGTCGATCTTGAGGTCCGCAAGGGCGATTTCGTCTCTTTCATCGGACCGTCCGGCTGCGGCAAGACCACCTTCCTGCGCGTCATCGCCGATCTCGAGCGCAAGACCTCCGGCGACATCACCGTCAACGGCATGGCACCGGACGAGGCGCGCAAGGCGCGTGCCTATGGCTATGTCTTTCAGGCGCCCGCCCTTTATCCCTGGCGCACCATCGAGAAGAACATCGCCTTGCCGCTGGAGATCATGGGCTATGCCAGGGAAGAACAGGCCAAGCGCATCGCCCAGACGCTGGATCTGGTCAATCTCACCGGTTTTGAGAAGAAATTCCCCTGGCAGCTTTCGGGCGGCATGCAGCAACGCGCATCGATTGCACGCGCGCTCGCCTTCGACGCCGACCTGCTCCTGATGGACGAGCCCTTCGGCGCGCTCGACGAGATCGTCCGCGACCATCTCAACGAACAGCTCCTGAAGCTCTGGAAGCGCACGAACAAGACCATCTGTTTCGTGACCCACTCCATCCCGGAGGCGGTCTATCTTTCCACCAAGATCGTCGTCATGTCGCCCCGCCCCGGCCGCGTCACCGACGTGATCGAATCCACGCTGCCGCTGGAACGCCCGCTCGACATTCGCGAAACCCCCGAATTCCTGGAGATCGCCCATCGTGTCCGCGAAGGGCTGAGAGCGGGGCATAGCTATGAGGAGTAGGATCACATCATGAACCCGCAATTCCTCCTCTGGCTCGCCGGCTCCATGGCGATCTTCATCGCCGGGGCAACCGCCTCGCGGACCTATATCGCCAACAGCAACATTTTGATCCTCATCCTGGCGCTCGTTCTCTATTGCATCGGCAATCTGATGATGGTCCGGCTGATGCGCGAGGGCGGGCTGGGGTTGGCGATATCAGCCTCCTCCATCGCTCAGCTCGTGGTCGTCAACATCGTCGCCTTCTTCGTCTTCGGCGAGCGGCTCAGCCTGCCGCAACTGGCCGGCGTCGGGCTCGGTATCGTGGCGATGGCGCTGATGCTGTTTCCCGCGCAAGGGAGAGCGTGAGCATGGAGAAGGAACAGTTTTTCAAGCACAGGTTCCTGCCGGTTGCGACCATCGTGCTGGCGATCCTCGTACTCTGGTACGTCTTCGCCGTCGTCCTCAACGCGCCGTTCCAGCGCGATCTAGACCGGCGCGCCAATGTCACCCCGACGACGATGGAGTTTATCGGCAAGACGATGGCCCAGCCGAAGCCGATCCTTCCGGCACCGCATCAGGTGGCACAGAACGTCTTCGAGAACACCTTTCTCAGAGCGCCGACCAGCAACCGCAGCCTCATCTACAATGCCTGGGTAACGCTTGCCCCCACCGCTGTCGGCTTCGCCTTCGGCACCGTGCTCGGCATCCTCTTTGCCGTTGGCATTGTGCATGTGGTCGCGCTCGATCGCAGCCTCATGCCCTGGATCATCGCATCGCAGACCATACCCATCCTGGCGATCGCGCCGATGGTCATCGTCGTATTGGGTTCGATCGGTCTTACCGGCCTTATTCCCAAGGCGCTGGTCTCGACCTACCTCTCCTTCTTCCCCGTCGCCGTTGGCATGGTCAAGGGATTGCGATCGCCGGAAACCATGCACCTCGACCTGATGCGTACCTATAATGCCAGCGCCATGCAGACCTTCTGGAAACTGCGCATGCCCGCATCGGTCCCGTTCCTTTTCACCTCGATGAAAGTCGCAATAGCAGCGAGCCTGACCGGAACGATCGTTGGTGAACTGCCAACCGGCGCGGTCGCAGGCATCGGAGCCAAACTGCTGGCCGGCTCTTATCAAAGCCTGACGATCGACATATGGGCGGCGCTCGTCGCTGGCTCGCTGCTGGCCGCTGTGTTGATTGCCGTCGTCGGCATCGCGGCGCGTATCGTCGACCGTGCGATGGGAGGTCGTCCGGCATGAAGAACCTACATTTCTCGTGGCAGGGCATGCTCTGCGTTCTTCTCTGCCTTGCAGCACTCCCGGCGCTGCCGCTGCTCGCCGCTGATGCCGCCGCACCCTTCAGCAGCGGAACCACTTT
Source organism: Rhizobium lusitanum (assembly GCF_014189535.1). Lineage (NCBI taxonomy): Bacteria > Pseudomonadati > Pseudomonadota > Alphaproteobacteria > Hyphomicrobiales > Rhizobiaceae > Martinezella > Martinezella lusitana. Next base: position 1,300,266 of record NZ_CP050308.1, read on the forward strand.
CGTCATTTTCATTCTCATTGCCGCCTCGGCCGCTTTCTCGTTCATGAACCTGTCCGCCCCCCTCGGCGCGGCGATCCTCTTCTTTTCCGCGCACGCAGCCGCCTGGCTGTTGCTCGCCGGAATATCGGGCAATGACGGCAAGGCGCTTGCGTCTTTCTTCATCCTGATCGCCGCTGCCTGGCTGCTTGCCTGGCGTTGCGTCTCCATCCTGTCGACCATCCGGCTGCCTTCGACCGCCGGCAGCTATCTGCTGCGGCTATTGATCCCCGCGATCTTCGGCGCCTGGATCCTGATCTTCTGGGAAGCCGTGACGCGTGGGGCCGGCGTCCCCTTCATCCTCCTGCCGCCGCCCAGCGCCATCGGAGCGAGGATTGCCAGCTCGCTTTCGATCCTCTGGACCGATGTGCAGCAGACCATCTTCAAATCGGTATTGATCGGCTACATCATCGGCTGCGGCAGCGGCTTCGTCGTCGCGATCCTCGCCGACCGTTTCGCCTTCCTGCGCCGCGGCCTGCGGCCGATCGGCAATTTCGTCTCGGCGCTGCCGATCATCGGCGTCGCGCCGATCATGGTCATGTGGTTCGGGTTCGACTGGCAGTCCAAGGCCGCCGTCGTCGTTATCATGACCTTCTTCCCGATGCTGGTGAACACCGTCGCCGGCCTTGCCGCCGCCGGCAACATGGAGCGCGATCTCATGCGCACCTATGCGTCGAGCTATTGGCAGACACTGTTCAAACTGCGTCTGCCGGCAGCCGCCCCCTTTATTTTCAATGCGCTAAAGATCAACTCGACCTTGGCCATGATCGGTGCCATCGTGGCGGAGTTCTTTGGTACACCCATGTCGGGTATGGGCTTCCGCATCTCGACCGAAAACGGTCGGTTGAATCTCGACATGGTCTGGGCGGAAATCGCGGTCGCGGCGATCGCGGGATCCGTCTTCTACGGCATCGTCGCCATTCTGGAGCGAATGACGACGTTCTGGCATCCGTCTATCCGTGGTGGGCAGACGTAGACTAAGATCCCGGGCAAGGGATCAGGGCATAACTTCAGAGGGAAAAAGGGTGAAGAACATGAAAAGACTGATGCTTACATTGATGGCGAGCGCCATGGCCCTGAGCATGGCTCAGAGCGCAAATGCCGCCGACAAGGTGACGCTGCAGCTGAAATGGGTGGCACAGGGCCAGTTCGGCGGCTATTTCGTCGCCAAGGACAAGGGCTTCTACAAGGAAGAAGGCCTCGATGTCGACATCAAGCCGGGCGGCCCGGACATTGCGCCGGAACAGGTGATCGCCGGCGGGGGCGCCGATGTCATCGTCGACTGGATGGGCGGCGCTCTGGTTGCCCGCGAGAAGGGCGTGCCACTGATCAACATCGCCCAGCCCTTCGAAAAGTCCGGCCTCGAGCTGATCTGCCCGAAGGACGGCCCGGTCAAGACAGAGAAGGATTTCAAGGGTCATACGCTCGGCGTCTGGTTCTTCGGCAACGAATATCCCTTCTTCGCCTGGATGAACAAGCTTGGCCTGAAGACCGATGGCGGCAAGGATGGCGTCACCGTCCTGAAGCAGAGCTTCGACGTTCAGCCGCTCGTCCAGAAGCAGGCCGACTGCATCTCGGTTATGACCTACAATGAATACTGGCAGGCGATCGATGCCGGCTTCAAGGCGGAAGACCTCACCGTCTTCAACTACTCCAAGCTCGGTATCGACCTTCTCGAAGACGGCCTCTATGTCAACGAGGACAAGCTCAAGGACGCGAAGTTCAAGGCCGACATGGTCAAGTTCGTCCGCGCTTCGCTGAAGGGCTGGAAATACGCCGTAGCGCATCCGGATGAAGCCGCCGAAATCGTCATGGACAATGGCGGCCAGGACGAAAACCACCAGAAGCGCATGATGGGCGAAGTCGCAAAGCTGATCGGCAGCGGCAAGCTCGACACCAAGCTCTATGAGCGCACCGTCGAAGCCCTGCTCGACCAGAAGATCATCAACAAGAAGCCAACCGGCGCTTACACACACGAAATCACTGACGCCGCGCTGAAATAGTTCCGGCATCCCCAAATTGACAGAACGCGCGAGGTCCATCCCTCGCGCGTTCTTTTCATTTTGTAACAACCACCACAAAAAGCTGGCTTTATTCTCGCGCTTGCATGAAAAGCCAGGCATCGATCAAGTATCTGAATGCGAACATCACATTGCCGTGATTGATTCATAGCGTTGCCCACTCTAGAATTACCCTGCGACAGGAATGATTTTCTCGTAATCTTGCGGGATTTGGAAATCGCTCCCATTTAATGGGACGAGTTGAGGATGAGGGACCTTCTGGCATGACAGACGGATGTTGATCCGCCGGACGAAGCCGGCCCGCATGTATAGATCCCCCGTGTTCGCGACGGAAACAGCGAAATCCCCTTTACCCAAAATGCCGAACTGGAACCGGACGCATGGCCCTCACGCCGCATAGATTTCTGAGCACGACCACAATCCTGCTTGCCCTGCTATCGGCACCTGTGGCCTTCGCCGAAGAGCCTGCCGTGACCGCCCCGAAACAGAACCTGCCGGCCATCGTCGTCACGCAGGCGCAAACGCGAAAGCTGGTCGACAAGGTGGTCGCCACCGGCACGGTGAAAGCCGTGGAAGAGGTCTATATCCAGCCGCAGGTGGATGGTCTGTCGGTCCGATCGCTCAACGCCGATGTCGGCGACAAGGTTGAGGCGGACGGCACGCTCGCCACGCTGAACGATGACGCGTTGATCCTGCAGAAGAGCCAGATGGCAGCGACGAAAGCCAAGGGGCAGGCAACGCTTGCACAGTTGCGCGCGCAGCTCACCGAAGCTCACGCCAACGCCGAAGAGTCGGAATTGCAGCGCCTGCGCGCCGTCTCCATGGGCGCCAAGGGCACCGTCTCGACGTCCTCAGTCGAGCAGGCAAACGCGACGGCGGCCGCCAACAAGGCGCGCGTAGCCTCGGCCGAACAGGCCATCGCCGTTGCCGAAGCCGATCTCAAGGTTACCGACAGCCAGATCGCCGATGCCGATCTGAAACTCGCCCGCACCGGCATCAAGACCCCTGTGGCCGGCACCGTCGCCTCCCGCAACGCTCGCGTCGGCGCCATCGCCAACGGTAGCAGCGACCCACTGTTCACCATCATCCGCGACAGCAAGCTCGAGCTTGTGGTCGACGTTTCCGAAAGCGACATCACCAAGATCAATATCGGCCAGAAGGCGTTGATTTCGCTTTCCGGCAACCGCGAGAAGCTTTCGGGCTCGGTACGTCTGGTTTCCCCGGTCGTCGATGCGGTGACCCGCCTCGGCGCGGTTCACATTTCCATCGATGATGGCGACAAGGCTCGCGCCGGCATGTACGGCAGCGCCGAGATCGTCATCCGCGAGACCCAGGGCGTCGCCCTGCCTTTGACCGCCGTCAACAGCGACGAGAATGGCTCCTCCGCCCGCAAGGTCGAGAGCGGCGTGGTCAAGTTCGTCAATGTCGAAACCGGCATCCAGGACGGCGCCTATGTCGAGATCGTCAAGGGCCTGCAGGATGGCGAGGAAGTCGTGGCCAAGGCCGGCGCCTATGTCCGCGATGGCGACCATATCACGCCCGTCAAACAAGCGCCGCAAGCGTCCAACTGAGCGAGAACGGCAAGATGAACTTTTCCGCCTGGTCCATCCGAAATCCCGTCGCGCCGCTCCTGGGCTTTTTCCTGCTGATGGTGGTAGGAGCACACGCCTTCTTCAATCTGCCGATTACCCGTTTCCCGAATATCGACGTGCCGGTCGTCAACGTGACCGTGACGCAGAGCGGCGCATCGCCCGCCGAACTTGAAATGCAGGTGACGAAGGAGATCGAAGACGCCGTCGCCAGCATCAACGGCATCGACGAGATTCAATCGACCGTCACAGACGGCCAGTCGCAGACCGTCGTGGTTTTCCGCCTCGAAGTGCCAACGCCACAGGCCGTTCAGGATACGAAGGACGCGATCGACCGCATTCGCGGCAACCTGCCGTCCACCATCGACGAACCGATCGTCTCCAAGGTCGACGTAGAGGGACAGGCGATCCAGAGCTTCGCCGTATCCTCGCCGAACATGACGCTCGAGGAAATGTCCTGGTTCGTTGACGATGTCGTGAAGCGCGCCCTGCAGGGCCAGTCCGGCATCGGCCGCGTCGATCGCTACGGCGGCGCCGACCGCGAAGTACGCATCGAGCTCGATCCGAACAAGCTGAATGCCTATGGCATAACCGCGCTTTCGGTCAGCCAGCAACTGCGCGGCACCAATATTGATCTCGGCTCCGGCCGCGGCCAGGTAGCGGGCAGCGAACAGGCGATCCGCGTCCTTGGCGACGCCCGCGAGGTCGCCCAGCTTGCCGACACCACGATCGCCCTGACCAACGGCCGCTTCGTCAAGCTCTCCGCTCTCGGTGTCATCAAGGACACCTATCAGGAGCCGAAGTCCTTCTCGCGCTTCAACAGCGCGCCCGTCGTCACCTTCGGTGTATTCCGCGCCAAGGGCGCTAGCGAAGTGACCGTCGCCAAGACCGTGGGCGACACGCTGAACAAGGTGCGCGCAGAAAACCCGAATGTCTCCATCGAGCTGATCGACGACTCCGTCTACTATACCTACGGCAACTATGAAGCCGCCATGCACACGCTGCTTGAAGGCGCGCTGCTGGCCATCATCGTCGTCTTCCTGTTCCTCAAGAACTGGCGAGCGACACTGATCTCGGCCGTGGCACTGCCGCTCTCGGCGATCCCGACCTTCTGGGTCATGAACCAGATCGGCTTTTCGCTGAACCTCGTCAGCTTCCTGGCGCTGACGCTCGCGACCGGTATCCTCGTCGACGACGCCATCGTCGAGATCGAGAACATCGCCCGCCATATCAAGATGGGCAAGACGCCGTATCGCGCCGCGATCGAAGCTGCTGACGAGATCGGCCTCGCCGTCATCGCCACCACCTTCACCATCATCGCCGTCTTCGTTCCGGTCTCCTTCATGCCGGGCATTCCCGGCCAGTATTTCATCCAGTTCGGCCTGACGGTCGCCTTCTCGGTGTTCTTCTCGCTACTTGTCGCGCGACTGATCACGCCGATGATGGCCGCCTATCTGATGCGCCCAGAAGACGCGGTTGACGACCATCACGACAATGACGGCCGGTTCATGCGTGGCTATAGCTGGCTGGTTCGGCTGACGACGAGGAAATGGTATACGCGCTACCCGACCCTCCTCGCGGCCTTCGCATTCTCCATCGCCTCCGTCTTCGCTCTAATCATGTACGTGCCCGGCAGCTTCATCCCCCCTGAAGATGCTTCCCGTATCGTGCTGTCGGCAGAGCTGCCGCCCAATGCCCGGCTCGACGACACCGAGCACGCGACCAATGAAATTTACAAACGCGTCAAGGACATCAAGGGCGTTGAAAGCGTCTTTGTCCTCGGCGGCGCCTCGCCCAAGGGCGATCTGGAACTGCGCCGCGCAACGATTACGCTGACGCTCGGAAAGCTCGACCAGTCGCTCGTCAAGAAGCTGGTCAACGATGTGCTCGGCTCCTTGCCGGTCATCGGCCCCTACCTGCCGAAAGTGACCGTTCATGGCCGCGAGCGCCCGCAATGGGATATAGAAAAGGAAGTCTTCGCCAAGCTGCGTTCGCTTCCCGACGTCCGTATCACCAAGCTCAACGACCGCGGGGAACGCGATCTGGCCTACAACTTCCTCTCCCGCAACGAGAAGGATCTGAACCAGGCCGTCGGCATTCTCGAAGCCAGGCTGCGCAGCGATCCGGCGCTTGCCAATGTCAGCGCCGACGGCGCCCTGCCCCGGCCGGAGCTGCAGATCTATCCGCGCAAGGACGAGGCCGCTCGCCTCGGCATCACGCCGCAGATGATTTCCGATACGGTGCGCGTCGCAACCATCGGCGATATCGACGCCTCGCTCGCCAAGATCTCGCTTGATGACCGCCAGATCCCGATCCGCGTGCAGGCCTCGCTCGGCCTGCGCCGCGACCTCGCCTCGATCCGGGCATTGCGCATCAAGACCGCCACTGGCGCCACGGTGCCAATGTCGAGCGTGGCCGATATCGACTATTCGGAAGGTCTGTCATCGATCAAGCGCAACAACCGCTATCGCGTCGTCGCGATCGGCGCGGACCTGCCGCAAGGCGTGGCGCTGGATACCGCTTCGAGCCACTTCCTCGACATCGTCAAGAATGCTCAGATTCCGACCAGCGTCCATCTGGCGGAAAGCGGTGATACCAAGATCCAGAAGGAGATGCAGACAAGCTTCGGCAACGCCATGCTCATGGGCCTGTTGCTGGTGCTGACGGTGTTGATCCTGCTGTTCAAGGATGTGATCCAGCCGTTCACGATCCTGCTGTCGCTGCCTCTGGCGATCGGCGGCGTGGCGCTGGCGCTGATCATGACCGGCAATGCCCTGTCGATGCCCGTTATGATCGGCATTCTGATGCTGATGGGCATCGTTACCAAGAACGCCATTCTGCTGGTCGATTTCGCCATCGAGATGATGCACCACGGCATGCCGAGGCTGGAGGCCGTGGTCGAGGCCGGCCGCAAGCGTGCCCGACCGATCATCATGACCTCGATCGCCATGTCCGCCGGCATGTTGCCATCCGCGCTCGGCGTCGGCGAAGGCGGTTCGTTCCGCGCGCCGATGGCAATCGCGGTGATCGGCGGCATCATCGTCTCCACCGTGCTCAGCCTTGTAGTCGTGCCGTCCTTCTTCCTGATCATGGACGATCTGTCGCGCCTGCTGGCCTGGCTCTTTGGCCGTCTCGTCGGCAAGAGGGATACGGACGACGAGGTTCTGACCAAGGAAAGCCTGGCCGTCGCCGTCAACGAGAACCGCAAATCGCTGACCTTGTTGGAAGAGCGCCTCGATGCCGTGGAGCACAAGGACGCGCCACAACATGGCAGCACATCGGCAAGGACGAATATCCTGAAGCTGCCACCCTTCGCCGCCGAATAGCGGCCGGCTGAGGGTAGAAATAACAGGTGGCAGGGCGGTTTAAAGACCGCCCTGTTCCTTCAGGAAGTCGACGATCGTTCCGACGCCCTCTCCGCGCTTCATGTCGGAAAAGACAAAAGGACGGGCCTGGCGCATCCGGGTCGCATCGCGGTCCATGACCTCGAGATCGACGTCGACGAAGGGCGCAAGATCCTTCTTGTTGATGACAAGAAGGTCGGATTTGGTAATCCCCGGACCGCCCTTGCGCGGAATCTCTTCACCCTGGCAGACTGAGATCACATAGATGGTGATGTCGGCAAGATCCGGCGAAAACGTCGCCGCCAGATTGTCGCCGCCGGATTCGATGAAGACAACGTCGAGATCGGGAAGCCGCTCGTTGAGCCCGGCGATAGCCTGCAGGTTGATCGTCGCATCCTCGCGAATGGCAGTATGCGGGCAGCCGCCCGTTTCGACGCCGACGATACGGTCCGAGGTCAGCGCCTGCATGCGCACCAGCGCCTCGGCATCCTCGGTTGTGTAGATGTCGTTGGTGACGACGGCGACGGAATAATCATCGCGCATCGCCTTGCACAGCTTCTCCGTCAGTGCCGTCTTGCCCGAACCGACAGGCCCGCCGATCCCGACGCGCAGAGGTCCATTTCTCGATTTCATGCTCAAAACTCCAATGAAAAATCAGGATAGCGAAGCGCGGTCCTGCCGCACAGCGGCGAATGACGTAGGAATGGCTCCGAGTATAACATTTCGCCGCGCCGTTTCCTCATGAACGAAAGAGGCGCGTGCCCTGCGTTTCATGACGAAGGCTTACAATATCGGCCTGAACCGTCGCGGCGCCGAGATCATCAAGGCTCGACCGCGCGGCCCGTTTCGCCGTGTCGGCGACGATAGTCTCCAGCGCCGCCAGGATCGCCACGCCGTCCTTCTGTCCGCTCACGCCGAGCCGAATGCCCGCCGACATCATCTGCGACGCCAGCCCATGCAGGAAGGCGGCGAGCGCCTGCTCACCGGATATCCCGTGCGCGCGGGCGACGGCGCCGACGGCGACGGGATAGGCTGTCTTCGCGGGCAATATTGAAAAGACCGGATGCGGCCAGGCAACGGCTGCGGAAAGGAAGGCTTCGCCGAGCAGCATGGTTTCTTGGTGCCGCTCCTTCGAACCGGCCAGCGCCTCGGCGAGCTCGGTCACCTCGGCCAACCGCGCCGCATCCTCGCCCGCGCCATGTGCCTCGGCAAGCAGGACGGCATCGTTCCAGGCGGAACCATGGCGGATCAACGCCGTGATCCAATCCTTCAGACTTGCCGCGTCCCGCACCAGGCCGTCATGCACGGCGCGCTCAAGGCCGCCGGAATAGGCAAAGGAGCCGACGGGGAAAGCCGGAGACAGCCAAGCCATCAGCCGCAAGAGCGCTTGTAGATCGTGGTCGCCTGTCACTGGAGCCTCGGTCATCGACGCTCAGTCGTGCGAATGGTCATGATGATCGTGACCATGCCCATGGTCGTGACCGTGCGAATGACCGCCATGCGCATGATAGGCACCGCGTGCCGGCTGGAAGGGCTCGCTGACCTCCGTCACGGTCGCGCCGAGGCCCTCGAGCATGGAGCGGATGACGTGGTCGCGCAGGATGAGGATGCGTTCGTCCTCGATCTGCGCCGGGAGGTGCCGGTTGCCAAGATGCCAGGCAAGCTCAATCAAATGCAGACGGTTCCGCGGCTTGATCTCGAACAGCTTTTCCGCGGCGGCAACGATCTCGATGAGTTCGCCATCATCGCGCACCAGCAGATCGCCATTGGCGAACAGAACCGCCTCCTTGAGATCCAGCATGACCATCTCGCCGTTTTCGAGATGCAGCAGCTTGCGGCGCAGATGCCTAAGATCATGCGGCAGCTCGACGCGATCGATCGGATTGGAGGAAGGGGTGCCGGCCGGCAAATAAGAAGTGACGCGTTGCATGACATATCCAATTCAAAGCTTTGTCAGACCATGCAAAATAGTCGCTTTCCGCGCAAGGACCAATGCCGGTTTCGCAGACCTATATCCCGTTGCCGTATCGATATTGCTCGACATGACCCGGCGTCGCCCCCCGCTCTTCGCCTGTCGAACAGCGATGCCAGGCATGATTCATCCATTCGCTCTCATGGACGATACGATTGCGGCCGAGCGCCTTGGCGAGATAGAGCGCCTTGTCAGCGGCGGCATAGGTAGCCTCTTTCTTGCGCGGTCCCCAAATGTCGGCGACCCCCGCCGAAATAGTGATCTTCACCGCACCGCCTTCAACGGCGATGGCGTGATCGGCGATCAGCGCCTTCACGTCCTCGATGCGGGCGATACGCTCAGCCATGTCGCAGCCATGGACGATGACGCCGAACTCTTCGCCGCCCAGACGCGCAACCACATCACCGCCCTCGAAAGTGCTGGAAAAGATCTGCGACACTGCGACGATAACCGCATCTCCCGAGGCGTGCCCATAGCGATCGTTGATCGTCTTGAACCGGTCGACATCGAAGATCACCAGCGAGGCATTATCCTGGACCGCGTCCATGGCCTCGGTAAAGGCGCGACGGTTCAACAGGCCGGACAGCATGTCGGTGCGGCTCAGCCGTTCAAATTCGGCGTTGGAGAGGGCAAGCTTGTGAATAGCATGGCCGGCCAGCAACGCCAGCGCGGCGGAAACAATGCCGCCGACCAACGATGCAAGGAGAATGCAGAGACGGATGGCATCCAGCATCGGCAGCGGTAACAAACCAAACCACTGTACGATCGGCAGCATCACGAGAATGATGGCGACGGACAGAACGATGGCGGTGCAACTCATCTTCAGCGCGAAAAAGTATATCGTGCGGCGGCGCTGAAAATCACCCAGCTCGGCCCGCAGCGAAATCCATTGTTTCATGCGACTCACCTTCCTCAGCCCACCGTGCCCATGAGGTGAGATAGGCGTGAAGGCTCTTCGATGCCTTTAATGGAATGATTAAAATGCGTGGCATTTTCCAACATGTGAACGATTAGAAATAACCACCGGGGTCATATCCCGCACCAAGCGAAACACCGGCTCAGGTGCCTGCTCATGCAAGCCTCTGATAATGCTGTAGTAGTTCGATTAGCTTACGGAAAACCCCTGAAATCCTAGGGATGTCGAGACCGTCAGTCGATAAAACGTGGCGGGAGCAGCAGAAAACTGGGCATAAAAATAGGGCGACAGCTTGTGAGCGCGCTCGTCGATTAGAGGCTACTTAATTGTAAAGAGCGAGCGACAGCTTCAATGTCTCCGGAACAGGGTTCCACAGGCCTGTTCTGATCCCGGCTGTTCGCAAGGCGGCCGCCGTCCAGGTGTTGTAGCCGAACAGCGCATTGAAATAACCCTTCGCCTCAAAGAAACGATCGGTAATACCATAGGCTGCATCGGCGATGGGCGTGACCTCGCCGTTTTGCTCCTCGAAACTCCCTGCGATGAAACCCAGCAAGGCCGTGAACTCACCAGAGCTGACGTCAAATGCCTGAACGCCCGGATGCTGCTCGGGAATATGCGCCGCGACATCGACGTGCAGCACTGAGCTGTCCAGCGTTAGCGCCCGAAACACCGGCATCGGCTTCAGGTCGGCCCAGCGTGGCGTTTCCAGATAAAAGGCACGGCCGCCCCAGCCGAAAATCAGCCATTCCGCATCGGACGCCGTCAAGGGAATGCCGGCGTTTCCGAGAAAGGAAAACGCCGCCCGGGTCTCGTCATTGAGCGGCACCGCGATGTCGGTATGGATCGGGTTGGAGAGCACGAGAATACGCCGCGAGCCTGCGGCGTCCAAAGCGGCTTCGCCCGGCGCAAACAACGGCCTGGGAATGAAAGTTCCGCCCGCCACGGCCAGCACAGCCAACAGCACCAGACGAAACAGCCAGCAGATGGCTCCTCCCATCAGCCCCTCTAGAACAGGAAGTAACGCTGCGCCATCGGCAGCACCGTCGCCGGTTCGCAGGTTAGAAGCTCGCCATCGGCGCGCACCTCGTAGGTTTCCGGATCGACCTCGATATGCGGCGTCAGGCTGTTATGGATCATCGACGCCTTGGAGATACCGCCACGGGTATTCTTAACGGCGAGGAGCTTCTTGGCGACGCCGAGCCTGCCGGCAAGGCCGGCGTCGAGCGAGGCCTGCGACACGAAGGTGACCGAGGAATTCGTGCGCAGCTTGCCGTGTGCGGCAAACATCGGACGATAATGCATCGGCTGCGGCGTCGGGATCGAGGCATTCGGATCGCCCATGGGAGCGGCAGCGATCGAACCGCCGAGCAGGACCATCTCCGGCTTGACGCCGAAAAAGGCCGGATTCCAGATCACCAGATCGGCGCGCTTGCCGACTTCGATCGACCCGACCTCATGGCTGAGGCCCTGGGCAATCGCCGGATTGATCGTATATTTGGCGATGTAACGCTTGACGCGGAAATTGTCGTTTTCGCCGGCTTCCTGGGCCAGACGGCCGCGCTGGCGCTTCATCTTGTCAGCCGTCTGCCAGGTACGGATCGCCACTTCGCCGACGCGGCCCATGGCCTGGCTGTCGGACGAGATGATCGAGAAGGCGCCGATGTCGTGGAGAATATCTTCAGCCGCGATCGTCTCCTTGCGGATACGGCTTTCGGCGAAGGCGATGTCTTCCGGGATCGACGACGACAGGTGATGGCAGACCATCAGCATGTCGAGATGCTCGGCAATGGTGTTAACCGTATAGGGGCGTGTCGGGTTGGTCGAAGACGGGATGACGTTCGACTGACCGCAGATCTTGATGATGTCCGGCGCATGGCCGCCGCCTGCACCTTCGGTGTGAAAAGCGTGAATGGTGCGGCCCTTGATGGCGCCGATCGTGTCCTCGACGAAACCGCTTTCATTCAACGTATCCGTGTGGATCATCACCTGCACATCGTATTCATCGGCGACGCTCAGGCAGCAGTCGATCGCGGCCGGCGTCGTGCCCCAATCCTCATGCAGTTTCAGCGAGCAGGCGCCGGCAAGCACCATTTCCTCAAGAGCGGCTGGCAGCGATGCATTCCCCTTGCCGGCAAGCCCGAGATTCATCGGAAAGGCATCAAAGCTTTCGATCATTCGTTCGATATGCCAGGCACCGGTGCAGGTGGTTGCGAGCGTGCCATGCGCGGGCCCGGAGCCACCGCCGAGCATGGTCGTCACCCCGCTCATCAGCGCCTCTTCGATCTGTTGCGGGCAGATGAAGTGAATATGCGCGTCGATGCCCCCCGCAGTCAGGATCTTGCCTTCACCGGCAATGATTTCCGTCGAAGGGCCGATGATGATCGTGATCCCCGGCTGGGTGTCCGGATTGCCGGCCTTGCCGATGCTGGCGATGCGGCCGTTTTTCAGGCCGATATCCGCCTTCACGATCCCCCAGGTGTCGACGATCAGCGCGTTGGTGATGACGGTATCGACGGCGCCGTTCGCCCGCGTCACCTGGCTCTGCCCCATGCCATCTCGAATGACCTTGCCGCCGCCGAATTTCACCTCTTCGCCATAGGTGGTGAAATCCTTTTCCACCTCGATGAAGAGCTCAGTGTCGGCAAGCCGTACCTTGTCGCCGGTGGTCGGCCCGAACATGTTGGCATAGGCGGCGCGGGAGATTTTGTAGGGCATGAATCAGGCTCCTTGGGAGGAAAGAATGGGTGTTGTGCTGGCCACGCGCCGGACGCGGCCAAGGGAAACATAAAGATCGACCAATCGCTTCTCGGCGGCAAACGGATGACCGTCCCAGCCGGTATGGCCAAAGCCGGTGATGGCGATGTCGTCGTCGGGGTGAAGTAAAAGCAGCGCGCCGATCACGACCAGGCCGCTGCTTGGCACGACATAAGGCCCCGGTTCGTGCGCAGAAAGTGCCTCGTCGACACGCTCATGAACGGATTGGTCGATCACGACATGGCGCTTGCCGGTTGCGCGGCAGAAGGCGGTGAACTGATCGGTGTAATCGTCGCAGAAATCATTGAGTTCTGGATGCGACAGGGCAAGCGGCGCGCGCAAAGCGGCAAACTTGCGGGGGTCGCGCGCACTCCAGATCTCCGATGCGGCCGCAACGGGCGGGCTTTTGCGCCATTCGGCGGAGCTAAGCATGGCGCGGGCAGGCCTGCCGGTATTGCAGACCGCGACGATATCGGTGCGGTTGCCGCCTGCCCCGAAGGAGCGGCAATCATTGAAGCGCACGACCATGTCGGCAGCGTCGATTTCGCCCGCCGCCCCTTCCGCGATCTCGCCGTTCCCGACGATCATGATCCTGCGTTTCGCGCTCACTGCGCGCCCTCCCTGCAAGTTTCAGAGCTTGCCCATGACCTGCTGGCGGAAGCCGTAGACCTCGCGCTTGCCGGAAAGAGGGATCAGCGTCACCGAACGCGTCTGGCCCGGCTCGAAACGTACGGCGGTGCCCGCCGGAATATCGAGCCGCATGCCCCTCACCTTGTCCCGATCGAAGGACAGACCGCCGTTCGTCTCGGCGAAATGATAATGACTGCCAACCTGCACGGGCCGGTCGCCGGTATTGGAGACCTCCAGCGTTACGGTCGGCGCGCCGACGTTGAGTTCGATGTCGCCGCTTGCGGCAATGATTTCGCCTGGGATCATGGTCTTTCTCCTTATGCGGCCCGGACGGGCGCACAGCCTTCCGCTTTCAAAATACGTTTGGTCGAAGCAGGATATTTGGCGAGCATCGCCGCCGGGCGAATAGGCCGCTGGACCAGATCGCCACTGCAATTCGGGCAGACGCCGCCCAGCACATTGCCGGCGCAATCGACGCAGAACGTGCACTCGAAGGTGCAGATCTTCGCTTCGCGGCTCTCCGGCAGCAAATCTCGGTCGCAGCATTCGCAATTGGGTCTGAGTTCCAGCATCGCAGCCTCAGCGGATCGGCTCATGCACGGTCACCAGCTTCGTTCCATCCGGAAACGTCGCCTCGACCTGCACGTCATGGATCATCTCGGCAATGCCGTCCATCACCTGATCGCGGGTGATAACATGCGCACCGGCCGCCATCAGTTCCGCAACCGGGCGGCCGTCGCGGGCGCCTTCGACGACGAAATCGGAGATCAGGGCGATGGCTTCGGGATAGTTGAGCTTGACGCCGCGCTCCAGCCGCCGCCGCGCCACCATCGCCGCCATGGAAATCAACAGCTTGTCTTTTTCTCTCGGAGTGAGGTTCATCGTCTACCTATGTGATTGCTAAGTTCTTGAACTACAGATTCCAGACTTTCGGCACAGGCGCTCCATTGCGCAAGGCGGAAATGACCGGGATGAGGATCTTTCTAAGTGCGAAGCCATCGCACGCGGCCAGCCGCACCACCAGCTTGTCGCGCCATTGGCTAGCACCGCCCATGTGCCCCTCGACGAGCGGCCGCACCTGAGCGAGATAGGTTTCCGCCAGCGGTCCCGCATAAAGCAGGGTCGCGAAGGCGACCTGGCCGCTCAACACGGCATGCTCAGCGGTCAAGGCCGCGACGTCGCCGTCCAGCCTCAGCTCCTCGGCATGGATAAGCAGTCCGGCACGACGGATGCGCCAGCGGTCGCGGAACAGCCCCTGCCTCATCGCCTCGCCCATGGCCTTCCGCCCCAAGAGGATCGCCTCGACGGCCAGGAATTCTGCTGTTTCATCGAGATCGACATCCAGCCTGCGGGACAGCGAGGCGCGATCAAACAGAATGGTTTCCTGCGGCAACCAGTCGACACGCGCACCGGCACCAACCCTAATCGAGGTTGCGACCTCGGCGGTGCTGGCGGATGCCTTGTAGATCTTCTCGCATGCCTGGGTGGTCACGTCGATGCGCGTGCCCGGCCCGGCGACGAAGCTCCAATCCATGCGGTCGCCGCCGGTCAGACCGCCGGCGGTGTTGATGATAACCGCTTCCATGGAATTGTCGAAGGTTGCGGGCAGACGGATCTTCGCTGACCCCTCCTGGAAAAGCTCAGCAAGACGCGTACGCCCGTCAAGCGCTTTGGCCGCCAGATGGCCACGCCCGCGCGCCCTCTGCGGTCTCGTGCTCGCCGCTGCCACCGTCATTCCGTTTCCCCGTTCGCTACATCATGTCGTTGCGGTCATTGAAACCCGCCAAGCAACAAACGCAAGCAATTTCTGTGCCTTATGCTATCACCTGACACCCCGGCGCGGAGCAAGCTGCCCGCCGCTGTATTTTTCGCCAGACGATGAAAAGAACGGCAACGGCCTCAGACCGTCAGATGCCGGCGTGCCTCGGGCGTGTCCAGCGTCTCCGCCAGCCCCTCATGAACGATCTCGCCTCGGTCCATGATGTAGACGTAATCGGCGAGCTCACGGCAGAAATCGAGATATTGCTCGACCAACAGGATCGCCATGCCGGTGGAATCCCTGAGGTAGCGGATCGCCCGGCCGATATCCTTGATAATCGACGGCTGGATGCCTTCCGTCGGCTCGTCCAGCACCAATATCCGCGGTCGCATCACCATCGCCCGGCCGATCGCCAGTTGCTGTTGCTGGCCGCCGGAAAGATCACCGCCACGGCGCGACAGCATGGATTTCAGCACTGGAAACAGGCTGTAGATGTCATCGGGAATATTGCGGTCGCGGCGCGGCACGGGTGCAAAGCCGGTTTCCAGGTTTTCCTTGACCGTCAGCAGCGGAAAGATCTCGCGGCCCTGCGGCACGTAACCGATGCCCTGCTTGGCACGGGCAAACGGCGCCATGCCGTTCAGCGTGACGCCGTTGAAGGCGACCGTGCCCGCCGAGAGCGCATGCTGGCCGGTGACCGCGCGCAAAAGCGAGCTCTTGCCGACACCGTTACGCCCGAGCACGCAGGTGATCTTGCCCATCTCGGCCTTGACCGAAATGCCACGCAGCGCCTGGGCGGCGCCATAATGCAGATTTGCGTTTTCGACTGTCAGCATAAATTTACCGCTCTCTCAATTAAGCAGGCTGCGCCTCAGAGTTTGAAGCGCTTTTGACTGCTCAGGGGTCGGCTCTCCGCCGACAGTTGAAACCTCTTCGGCAATGCCGATCAACTCGCTTCGCTCATCGGTCGTCAGTGCGTTAAACCACAAATCACGGAAGCGCCGGATCGGATCCTCGATATTGATCACGCCCTTTGCGGCCCAATCACCGAAGACGATGACCTCCTCCATGTCCTTTGTCGCGATGATGCCGTTCATCCGTGAGCGGATCACATTCCTGGCTGCATCAATAAGCACTGGCTTCTCGTTGGCGAGACATGAGAAAAAGGCAACAGCAGCGATCGCCGGATCCTTGATCGAAGCAAGGGGAGCAACCTCGGCGCGCTTGCGGAATTGCCGACGCTTAAAGGCTCCGCGCATCCGCTCAACGCTATCGATGATTTCACTACCTGCTTCTCGCACCATCTTCAACCGCCAGTACCAAACCGCCGCGCCGACGATAGCCGCGACAAGACCCCCCAAAATAGGCATTGCGTTACCCCATGCTGCTGGAATCGAATATATTCTCGATAAATTGGCAGCATAATTATAAACGCAAAAATTGCATTGTCATCGCCCCAGATAGTTCTCGATCACCTTCGGATCGCTGCTGACGAAATCGATCGATCCCTCGGCGAGCACCGAACCTTCCGCCAGGCACGTCACCTTGACGCCGAGGTCGCGGATGAAGCCCATGTCGTGCTCCACCACCACCACCGACCGCGTCTTGGCGATTTCCTTCAGCAGCAACGCCGTCTCCGCCGTCTCGGCATCGGTCATGCCGGCAACAGGCTCATCGACCAAGAGCAGCTTCGGCTCCTGCGCGAGCAGCATGCCGATCTCCAGCCATTGCTTCTGCCCATGCGAAAGATTGGCGGCCAGTTCGTCGCGGCGATGCGAAAGCCGCACCGTGTCGAGGATTTCGTGGATGCGGTCGCTATCGGCTGGTGTCAGGCGATAAAACAACGTCGAGAAAACGCCGCGCTTGCGGTTGAGCGCCAGCTCCAGATTGTCCCAAACCGTATGGCTTTCAAAGACCGTCGGCTTCTGGAATTTGCGGCCAATCCCGAGCTGGGCGATATCCGCTTCGTCCTTCTTGGTGAGGTCGATCTGGCCGTTGAAGAACACCTCGCCCTCGTCGGGCCGCGTCTTGCCGGTGATGATGTCCATCATCGTCGTCTTGCCGGCGCCGTTCGGGCCGATGATAGCACGAAGCTCTCCCGGCTCGATGACGATCGACAGCGAATTCAGCGCCTTGAAGCCGTCGAAGGAGACGGAGACGTTGTTGAGGTAGAGCATGCTGTTGGGTTTGATATCCGGGATCATGCTCTTACTCCGCCGCCTGAATGGTCTTGCTGGCTTCGTCTTCCTCGGCCTTCGGCTTCGGACTGGCTGGCTGGCGGCCATTGCCGATATACTGTGCCACCGCGCCGACAATGCCCTTGGGCAGGAACAGCGTCACCGCGACGAAGAGGCCACCGAGCGCAAACAGCCAGAAACTCGGGAACAGGCCGGTGAAGATCGTCTTGCCGCCGTTGACGAGGATGGCGCCGATAATCGGACCGATCAGCGTCGCTCGGCCACCGACCGCCGTCCAGATGACCACCTCAATCGAATTGGCAGGCGCGAATTCGCCGGGATTGATAATGCCGATCTGCGGCACATAGAGCGCGCCTGCAACGCCCGCCATCATCGCCGATACCACGAAGACGAAGAGCTTCATGTGTTCGACACGGTAGCCGAGGAAGCGCGTCCGGCTTTCCGCATCGCGCACCCCGACCAGCACCTTGCCGAACTTGGAGCGCACAATAGCTGAGGACAGCATCAGCGCCAGCGCCAGCAACAGCGCCGTGAGGGCAAAGAGCGTGGCGCGTGTGCCGTCGGCCTGGATGTTGAAGCCGAGAATGTCCTTGAAATCGGTCAGGCCGTTATTGCCGCCAAAGCCCATATCGTTGCGGAAGAAGGCAAGCAGCAGCGCATAGGTCATCGCCTGCGTGATGATCGAGAGATAGACGCCGTTGACGCGTGAGCGGAAGGCAAACCAGCCGAAGACGAAAGCGAGCAGGCCGGGCGCCGCCAGCACCATGATCATCGCGAACCAGAAATGATCGAAGCCGTACCAGAACCACGGCAGCTCCTTCCAGTTCAGGAAGACCATGAAGTCCGGCAGGATCGGATTGCCGTAGGTGCCGCGCGTGCCGATCTGCCGCATCAGATACATGCCCATCGCATAGCCGCCGAGCGCGAAGAAAGCGCCATGGCCGAGCGAGAGAATGCCGCAATAGCCCCAGACCAGATCGAGCGCCAAGGCGAGCAGCGCATAGGTCAGATACTTGCCGAACAGCGACATCAGATAGGTCGGCACATGCAGCGCGCTGGTTTCCGGCAACAGCAGGTTCGATAGCGGCACGAGGAAGGCGACTGCGATCAATATCGCGATGGCGATGCTGATGCGGCGGTCGAGCGAGCGAAGGATAAAGGCCGTGATCATGCTTCCACCGCCCTTCCCTTGAGGGCAAAGAGCCCGCGGGGACGTTTCTGAATAAAGAGAATGATGAGGACGAGCACCAGGATCTTGCCAAGCACCGCACCCGCATAGGGTTCGAGGAACTTGTTGAGGATGCCAAGCGAGAAGGCACCGACCAGCGTGCCCCAGAGATTTCCGACGCCGCCGAAGACCACGACCATGAAGCTATCAATGATGTAGCTCTGGCCAAGGTTGGGCGAGACGTTGTCGATCTGCGAGAGCGCGACGCCTGCCATGCCGGCAATGCCCGATCCGAGCGCAAAGGTGAAGGCATCGACCCAGGGCGTGCGAATACCCATCGAGGAGGCCATCCGCCGGTTCTGCGTCACCGCCCGCATCTGCAGCCCGAAGGCGGACCGCTTGAGCAGCAGCAGCAGGGTAACAAAGACGGCGAGCGCGAAAACGATGATCCAGAGACGGTTCCAGGTGAACGAGAGATAACCGATATCGAAGGAGCCGGACATCCAGGAGGGATTGCCGACCTCCTGATTGGTCGGTCCGAAGATCGAACGTACCGCCTGTTGCAAGATCAGCGAGATGCCCCAGGTGGCGAGCAGCGTTTCCAGCGGCCGGCCATAGAGAAAGCGGATGACGCCGCGCTCGATGACGAGACCGACCGCGCCCGTCACCACGAACGCCACAGGCAGGGCGATCGCCAGTGACCAGTCGAAGAGTTCCGGATAGGACGTTCGGATGACGCTCTGCACCATGAAGGTGGAATAGGCCCCGAGCATCACCATTTCGCCATGCGCCATGTTGATGATGCCCATAACACCGAAGGTGATGGCAAGGCCGATGGCGGCCAGCAGCAGCACCGAGCCGAGCGACAGGCCATACCAGACATTCTGCACCACGTCCCAGATCTGCAATTGATCCTGGATGCCGGCAATGGCGGCGGCAACATCGGGCTTCAGGCTGTCATCGACGGAGACGGAGGAAAGGATACCGATGGCGTCGCGTCCGCCTTCGGTCTTGATCGTTTCGATCGCCGCTTTCTTCTGCTCCAGCGGACGATCGGACCCAAGCACGGCAACCGCGCGCGCCTTTTCCAGCACGCCGCGAATTTCGCCGTCCTTCTCATTCTGAAGGGCTGCCTCCAGCACCTCCAGCGAATCCGGGCTCGGCGACTTCAGCACCGATTGCGCCGCTTCCAACCGGACACCACGGTCCGGGCTCATCAGCGTCAGGCCGCCGAGTGCCGCGCGGACCGAGCGACGGAGAGTGTTGTTGATCTTGATTTTCGTAAGGTTGCCCTTGGCTTCCTCGCCAGCCGCCTGCCCGGTGACCGGATCGATCAAGCCCATGGCATCGCCGGACGATTTGGCGATGAAGACCTGATTGTCGGATTTCCGGATATAGAGATCGCCATCCGAGAAAGCCTGCAAGGCCGGCACCACCTTGGGATCGCCGGTCTTGGCAAGGTTCTTGACGATCTCGTCGGCCTGCTGGAAGTTCGCCGAACCAAGCCCATTGATGAGGCTATGCGCATCCTCTTGAGCGCGCAGCACCGTGGTCGTCAGCACCAGCATCAGGCAAAAGCCGGCGACGAGCGCCAAGGCTATGCGGTAAGCGAATTTGTCGATCATCGTGCTTGTCCCCTCAAGCTGTCGCGGGCAGAGAAGCCTGCCCGCGACGGTCTTGCATCAAATCGGCGGAACTCAGGAACCCTTGCCGCCGCATTTGCCTGTGGCAACGTTGAAGTTGCCGCAATTCATTGGCAGGCGCCAATCCGAGATCAGATCCTTGCTATCCGGCAGATAGTCGGACCATTCGTCGCCGACCACTTCCGGGGTCTGCGAAACGATGTCGAACTGACCATTATCCTGCACTTCGCCGATCAGCACCGGCTTGGTGATGTAATGGTTCGGCATCATGGTGGCGTAGCCGCCCGAGAGGTTCGGAACCGAGACGCCGACGAGCGCGTCGATCACCTTGTCCGGATCGGTCGTGCCAGCCTTTTCGACAGCCTTCACCCACATGTTAAAGCCGATATAGGCAGCTTCCATCGGGTCGTTGGTGACGCGCTTGTCGTTCTTGGTGTAGGCGTGCCATTCCTTGATGAACGCGGCATTGGCAGGCGTATCGACGGACTGGAAGTAGTTCCAGGCGGCGAGATGGCCGACCAGCGGCTTGGTGTCGACGCCGGCCAGTTCTTCTTCGCCGACCGAGAAGGCGACGACAGGAATGTCTTCCGCCTTGACGCCCTGGTTGCCGAGTTCCTTGTAGAAGGGAACGTTGGCGTCGCCGTTGATGGTGGAAACGACGGCGGTCTTCTTGCCGGCGGCGCCGAAGGCCTTGATCTTCGAGACTTCCGTCTGCCAATCGGAGAAGCCGAATGGCGTGTAATTGGTGATGATGTCTTCGTCCTTGACGCCCTTGGACTTCAGATAGGCTTCGAGGACCTTGTTGGTGGTGCGCGGATAGACGTAGTCGGTGCCTTCCAGGACCCAGCGCTGCACGCCTTCGTTCTTCATCAGATAGTCGACGGCCGGGATCGCCTGCTGGTTCGGAGCAGCGCCCGTATAGAAGACGTTGCGCTCGGACTCTTCACCTTCGAACTGGACGGGGTAGAACAGGATCGAGTTCAGTTCCTTGAACACCGGCAGGACCGACTTGCGCGACACCGAGGTCCAGCAACCGAATACGGCCGAGACCTTGTCCTTCTGGATCAGCTCGCGCGCCTTTTCGGCAAACAGCGGCCAATCGGATGCGGGGTCGACGACAACGGGCTCGAGCTTCTTGCCGAGAACGCCGCCCTTCTTGTTCTGCTCGTCGATGAGCATCAGCATGGCGTCTTTCAGCGTCGTTTCCGAAATCGCCATGGTGCCCGAAAGCGAGTGGAGAACGCCAACCTTGATGGTGTCGTCGGCGGCAAAGGCCCCATGGAATGCCGTTGTCGACATGATGGCGCCCAAAAGTGCGCCGGAGACGAGAGTCTTCAATTTCATGTTTAGTTCCCCTCTTTTTATCTGCCGCAACGGCTCGTAAACGAAGATTAACCGTTGCCTGCCCGGAATATCCGGCAGCGTCGGGGGAAACCACATACGTAATATGACGTAGACGCCGGGGCGAAATGTGCAGTCTATGCCACTCTCATGCCCTTAAGCGCCGCATCGATCCGTGTTACGACATTTCTGGGCCGCCGAAATACTGTGGCGGAACTGCTGAAGGGTTGGCATGGCAGCGCGGCAACGCATCATTCCGGTAAGACGCGAATATAACCGCTGGGTCGCGAACCAGACGCTGGAAGACTATGCCCTGCGCTTCACCGCCAAGAGCGCCCGGCAATTTTCCTCGCAACGCATCTCGCAGACGGCGATCGGCGCCATCTCCTTCCTGGCACTGGAGGCAATCGGCGGTGCCATCACGCTTTCCTACGGCACCACCAACGCCTTCTATGCCATTATCGTCGCCAGCATCGCCATGCTGGGGATCGGCCTGCCGATCAGCCGCTACGCCATCCGCCACGGCGTCGACATCGATCTGCTGACGCGCGGCGCAAGCTTCGGCTATATCGGCTCGACCATCACCTCGCTGATCTATGCCAGCTTCACCTTCATGCTGTTTGCCATCGAGGCATCGATCATGTCCGGCGCGCTGGAGCTAACCCTCGGTATACCCTTGTGGATCGGCTATATCATCAGCGCCGTCATGGTCATCCCGCTGGTCACCCACGGCGTTAGCCTGATCAGCCGGTTCCAACTGCTGACCCAGCCGTTCTGGATCGTGCTCAATATCCTGCCCTTCATCTTCATTGCCTTTTCCGACTGGGGGAAATTCGATCTCTGGCGCGCCTTTGCGGGCATTCATCATGCCTCGGGCGCCCCCGGAAGCGCTGCTCCCTTCAATCTCGTCGAATTCGGCGCGGCATCCGCCGTCATTCTGGCGCTGATGTCGCAGATCGGCGAACAGGCCGACTTCCTGCGCTTCCTACCGCCAGAAGGCCATCGCAAGTGGCGGCACCGCCTGGTGATCTTCCTCGCCGGCCCCGGCTGGGTGATCATCGGCGCGCCAAAACTGCTGGCCGGCTCGTTTCTCGTCGTCCTGACCTTAAGCTCGGGCGTCCCGGCCGATCGAGCCGCTGACCCGGCGCAGATGTACCTCACCGCCTTCGGCTACATGATCCCCTGGCACAATGCGGCATTGCTGCTGATGGTCGCCTTCGTGATGGTCTCGCAGTTGAAGATCAATGTGATGAACGCCTATGCCGGTTCGCTCGCCTGGTCGAATTTCTTCTCCCGGCTGACCCATAGCCACCCCGGCCGCGTCATCTGGCTGATCTTCAACGTCGCCATCGCGCTGCTCCTGATGGAACTCGGCATTTACAAGCTGCTGGAGGAGACGCTCGGCATCTTCTCGATCATCGCCATGGCCTGGCTGTGCACGATCTCCGCCGATCTCTTCATCAACAAGCCGCTCGGCCTTGCCCCGCCCGGCATCGAATTCAAGCGCGCCCATCTCTACGACATCAACCCGGTTGGCCTGGGCGCAATGGCGCTGTCGGCGACGATCTCGCTGATTGCCCATTTCGGCGTCTTCGGCGCGGTCGCCGCCTCGCTTGCCCCCTACATCACCCTGGTCATCGCGCTGATCGCCTCGCCCACCATCGCCTGGGCAACCAAGGGCAAGTTCTATCTCGCCCGCAAGCCGCGCCAGAGCTGGAAGAACCTCAGCACCATCACCTGCTCGATCTGCGAGCATCCCTTCGAGCCGGAAGACATGGCCTGGTGCCCGGCCTATGCCGCGCCGATCTGCTCGCTCTGCTGCTCGCTCGACAGCCGCTGCCACGACATGTGCAAGCCGAAGGCACGGCTCAACACGCAGATCGCCACCGTCGCCAAGACGTTGCTGCCGGCAACCATCGTCGCCAAGCTCGCCACCCGCCTCGGCCGCTACGGTATCGCCGTCGCCGTCGCCCTGACAGCCGTCGGCGCCATCCTCGCGATGATCGCCCATCAGGTCGGCTCCGCCTTGCCAGAGACCGCGCAGGTGGTCGACCGCACCATCCTGATCGTCTTCTTCGTCTTCGCCGTCATCGCCGGCGTCGTCTGCTGGTTCTACGTGCTTGCCCACGATAGCCGCGTCGTTGCCGAGGAGGAATCCTCGCGCCAGAACACGCTGCTGCTGAAGGAAATCGCCGCGCACAAGAAGACGGACGCCGCCTTGCAGAGCGCCAAGGAGACGGCAGAGGCCGCGAACCGCGCCAAGAGCCGCTATGTCGTGGGCTTGAGCCACGAATTGCGCACGCCGCTCAACGCCGTCCTCGGCTATGCCCAGATCCTCGAGCGCGACGAGACCATCCCAGCGCCACGGCAATCCTCGCTGAAGGTGATCCGCCGCAGCGCCGAGCACCTGTCGGGGCTGATCGATGGGCTGCTGGATATTTCCAAGATCGAAGCTGGCCGCCTGCAGGTCTACTCCAACGAAATCAACATCAAGGACTTTCTCGACCAGATCGTCGACATGTTCCGGCCGCAGGCGCAGGCCAAGGGTCTTGTCTTCGTTTACGAGCCCACCGCCGCCCTGCCCGACTATGTCCGCACCGACGAGAAACGCTTGCGGCAGATCCTCGTCAACCTGCTCTCCAACGCCATCAAATTCACCGATACCGGTAGCGTTCGCTTCGAGGTCAGCTATCGCAGCCAGGTCGCGACCTTCACGATTGCCGATACCGGCCGCGGGATCGCCGAGAAGGATCTCACCCGCATCTACGAACCCTTCCAGCGCGGCGAGGCCGAGAGCATCCGTCCGATGCCGGGCCTCGGCCTTGGCCTCACCATCACGCAATTGCTGACCAACACGCTCGGCGGCGAGATTGCCGTCGTCAGCGAGAAGGACAAGGGCTCGACCTTCAAAGTGCGCCTGATGCTGTCTACGGTGATCCGGCCGATGAAGCCGCCGGCGCAGGAGCAGCGGATCGTCAGCTATGAAGGCCCGCGCCGCACCATCGTCGTCGTCGACGACAATGAGGACCATCGCGAGCTGATGCGCGAGGTGCTGTCGCCGCTCGAATTCATCGTGCTCACGGCCACCGGCGGACCGGACTGTCTGACCCTGATCGAGGGCATCAAGCCGGATCTTTTCCTGGTCGACATCTCCATGCCGGGCATGAATGGCTGGCAACTGGTCTCACGGCTGAGAGAGAGCGGCCAGATGGCGCCGATCCTGATGCTATCGGCCAATATCGGCGATAGCGCCGCCGCCAAGGACAGCGACGACAGCCATAATGACGCGATCGCCAAGCCGATCGATATCCGCCAGCTGCGCGACAAGCTGGCCCTGCATCTCGGCCTGAAATGGGTCTATGCCGATGCTTCCGCACCGGTCCTGCCAAAGCCGCCTCTGCCGATGAAGAGCCCGGGGATAGAACATGTGCGCGAGTTGATACGGCTCGGCGAAATCGGCTATGTCAGAGGCATCGAGGCGAAGCTCGCGGACCTTGCCAAGCTGGATGAAAACCAACCCTTCACCGATGCCTTGCGTAGCTATGTCCAGGCCTTCAACCTCGACGGCTTCCTGGATTTCCTGAGCAAATTCGACAACGAAAAGGTAGAACCGATTGGCTGAGCCCGCCCTTCCCCGCGATATAGTCTTGCTGGTGGACGATTCGCCGGAGGCACTCGGCTTCCTGACCGATGCCCTGGAGCAGTCAGGCTTCTCCGTGCTCATCGCCACATCGGGATCGGCGGCGCTCAACATTGTCGAGCGCATCACGCCGGACCTGATCCTGCTCGATGCCGTCATGCCGTCCATGGACGGCTTCGAGACCTGCCGGCGGCTGAAGGCCAATGCCGGCGTCGCCCAGATCCCGGTCATCTTCATGACCGGGCTGACCGAGACCGAACATGTGGTGCACGCGCTGGAATCCGGCGGGGTCGACTATCTCTCCAAGCCGATTAACGTTGATGAACTGCGCGCCCGCATCCGCGTCCACCTGCGCAATGCCCGCTCCGCCCAGAGCGCCCGCGTGGCACTCGATGCCGCCGGCCGGCACTTGCTGGCGGTCAAGGGCGATGGCGCGATCCATTGGTCGACGCCGCAGGCAACCCGCCTGATCAACGCCGCCACCGGCAGCGACGACGGATTGGAGCTGGTCGTGAAGCACATCGCCGCCTTCATGGCCGAGCGCGCGCGGCTGGGCCCGGCGCGGGACAACCTGGTCACGATCAGCAATGGCGGCCAGGCTGCCCTGCAATTCACCTTCCTCGGCGCGATCGGCGCGGACGAATATCTCTTCCGCCTGACCGCCACCAACCAGCGCGCCGATGACAGCGTATTGCGCCAGCATTTCTCGCTCACCCAGCGCGAATCCGAAGTACTGTTGTGGATCGCCAAGGGCAAATCCAACCGCGACATCGGCGAAATTCTGGGCCTCTCCGCCCGGACGGTGAACAAGCATCTGGAGCAGATCTATGTGAAGCTCGGCGTCGAAAACCGGGCGTCTGCCGCCGTCAAGGCGGCCCATGTGCTGCATGAGATCTAGGTGAGGCTGTCCCTCCTCCCGCTTGCGGTGTGAGGAGACTTTCCCCGAGCCGGCGGTCCCCGCCCTCAAAATACAAGAAGCCCGGCCAATGGCCGGGCTCCCCAGATCGGACGCACCGCCGGAAACCGGCGTCTCGAAGATTACTTCGAGATTTCGTCGTAGGTGTACTTGCCGTCAGCACCCTTGGACCACTCGTACATGACGTAGTCCGGACGGGTGATGTCGCCCTTGGCATTGAAGCCGAGTTCGCCGATGGCGGTCTTGAACGGACCCTTTGCCTTCAGCGCGTCGGCTACAGCCATCGGGTCGTTGGAACCAGCAGCCTTGGCGGCGGCGGCAATAACCTGCAGAGCGGAGTAGGAGTAGAGCGTATAGCCTTCCGGCTCATAGCCGGCAGCGCGGAACTTGGCGACAAGATCGGCGGAAGCCGGGTTCTTGCGCGGATCCGGAGCGAAGGTCATCAGCGTACCATTGACAGCGTCGCCGGCGATCGAAGCCAGTTCGTTCGAGACGATGCCGTCACCGGACATGAAATGAGCCTTGACGCCCTGGTCAGCCAGCTGACGCAGGATCAGGCCGGCTTCGGTGTGCAGACCGCCATAGTAGACGAAATCGACGCCAGCATCCTTCATCTTGGAGATGAGGGCCGAGTAGTCCTTATCGCCGGGGGTGATGCCTTCATAGAGAACTTCCTTCACGCCACCGGCGTTGAGGTTCTTCTTGGTTTCGTCGGCAAGGCCCTGGCCATAAGGAGTCTTGTCGTGAACGACGGCAACCTTGGCGCCCTTGAAGTGGTCGATAATGTACTTGCCGGCAACCGCGCCCTGCTGGTCGTCACGACCGCAAGTACGGAAGGTGTTCCACAGGCCGCGTTCGGTAAACTGCGGATTGGTCGAAGCGGGAGTGATCTGAAGGATGCCGTTTTCGGCATAGACTTCAGAAGCCGGGATGGAAACACCCGAGTTGAAGTGACCGACCACGAACTTGACGCCATCAGCGACGAACTTGTTGGCAACCGAAACGCCCTGCTTGGCGTCGGAAACGTCGTCGCCGAGTTCGAGCTTGAGCTTTTCGCCATTGATGCCGCCAGCTGCATTGATGTCGGCAATAGCCTGTTCAGCACCCTTCTGGAGCTGCGCGCCGAAAGCAGCATTCGGGCCTGTCAACGGACCGCCGACGCCAATGAGGATGTCAGCCTTCGCAATGCCGCTGAAAGCGATCATCGCCGACAGAGCCACGGCCGACATGAGATACTTCTTCATATTGTTACTCCCAATTTTTTAAGCGGGTTCCGTTTGCTTTGCCCTGCGCAATACCCACCAACCATCGCGCCGGTATACTTGCATCTCGAAGTCTGGAAAGACTGCTCTAGAAATATGTTAAGCAATTTCGCGAGCATTTCCAGCTTGGTATTCAGACTGTGCCCAGTTTCAGCGCGGTGTCAATTCTTCTTCTTCCATGAGAAGGCCGAGGTCTTTTCATAGAGCCAGTAATAATTGTTCACCATCTGGTCCGTACGCCGGGTCCGATATCCGGCGGTGGCGAAGATGACCAGAAGAACCACGTCGACAATATAGTTAAGAAGGTCGAACACCGGTCCGTCGAACAGCGCGTGATGCAGGAACTGCAGCGCAAGCCCAATCATGAATGTGTAGATGACCACCAGCGGATAGGAATTCCAGTTGGACGCCACCGCGCGGCCGGCGCGCCATGCAGTCCAGAAGCCCATAAGCACGATGAACACGCGAATGACCATTCGCCCGCCGGTATCGCTTTCGAAGAAAAGTCCCTGCATATCAAATTCTCCGCGAAACGGGGCTCAATGGTGGCCGCCTTCGAGATAGGCCGCGCGCACCTCGGGATTGGCAAGCAGTTCCCTGCCCGAGCCGCTCATCGTCACCCGGCCGTTGACCATGACATAGCCACGGTCGGACAGCTTCAGCGCCGCAAAGGCATTCTGCTCGACGAGGAAAACCGTGAGCCCCTGGGTCTTGTTCAAAACCTTGATGGCTTCGAAAATGCCCTTGACGATCAGAGGCGCGAGACCGAGCGAGGGTTCGTCGAGCAAGAGCAGTTTCGGGCGCGCCATCAGTGCGCGGCCGATCGACAGCATCTGCTGCTCGCCGCCAGACAGCGTGCCGCCGCGCTGCGACTGGCGCTCCTTCAGGCGCGGAAACAGGGTGAAGATCTTCTCGACGTCCTCGTTAAAGTATTTGAGCTTGTCGAGGCTCGCCCCCATCTGCAGATTTTCATAGACCGTCATGCGCGGGAAGATGCGTCGTCCTTCCGGTGACTGCGCGATGCGCAGTCGAGCGATCTCATGCGTCGGCATGCGGGTGATGTCCTTGCCATCGAAGGTCACCGAACCGGCGCGGGCCTGCGGGCTGCCGCAGATCGTCATCATCAGCGTCGACTTGCCGGCACCGTTGGCGCCGATCAGGCTGACGATTTCGCCGCTGTTGACTTCGACATCAACGCCGGCAAGAGCACGGATATTGCCATAATAGGTTTCGACGCCGGCAACTTTCAGAAGCGGTTGGCCCGTCATCAGTGTTCACCCTCCTGGAGGTGCTCGACTTCGGCGATAACCTCTTCCACTTCTTCATCCTCGACGCCGAGATAGGCGGCGATCACTCTTGGATCGTTCTTGACATGGTCCGGCGTGCCGTCGGAAATCTTCTGTCCGTATTCGAGCACGACGACGTGGTCGGAGATTTCCATCACCACCGACATATCGTGCTCAATCAGCAGGATCGACGTGCCGGCGTCCTTGCGGATATTGCGCAGGAACTCGTTGAGCACCAACGATTCGCGTGGGTTGAGACCGGCCGCCGGCTCGTCCAGGCATAGAAGTTCCGGGCCGGTGCACATGGCGCGGGCGATTTCCAGGCGGCGCTGCGCGCCATAGGGAAGATCGCCGGCCGGATCGTCGGCACGATCGATGAGATCAGCTTTCTCCAGCCAGAAGCGTGCCAGTTCGATGGCATTCTTGGCTTCCGCGCGATATTTGCCGATGCCGAGCAGGCCGAGCACCGTATAGCCGGATGCCTTCATCAGCTTGTTGTGCTGCGCCACCAGAAGGTTTTCGAGCACGGTGAGACCCGAGAACAGACGGATGTTCTGGAACGTGCGCGCCACCTTGGCTTCGCGGGTGATCCGGAAATCCGGTAGCCGCTCCAGGAGATATTCCTTGCCGCTCTTCTGGTGGAGCGTGATCATTCCCATCGTCGGCTTGTAGAAGCCGGTGATGCAGTTGAACACGGTCGTCTTGCCGGCACCGTTCGGTCCGATCAGTGCGGTGATCTCACCGCGCTTGGCCTCGAAGGAGAAGTCGTTGATGGCCATCAGGCCGCCGAAGCGCATCGAGAGATGGTCCACTCTCAGCAGGACGTCGTCGGGGATTGCGGTCACAGCGTTCATCAGCCGTGGCCCTCCTTGGTAAAGCTGCCCGATATCGCTCTTCGTTCTTTGAGGAAGGCGGTCGGCTCACGGGTTCCGACAAAGCCACGCGGTTTCACCAGCATGACGACGACCATGGCGAGGCCGAAGATCAGCATGCGGTAAAGTTCCGGAGTGAAGTCGGCACCGAAGATAATCTTGAGGAAATCCATGTCGCGCAACAACTCAGTGCCGCCGATCATGGCGATCGCGGCAATCGCGATACCCTTCAGCGAACCCATGCCGCCGAGAACGACGATGGCAAGGATGACGGCCGATTCGAGAAACACGAAGGATTCCGGCGACACGAAGCCCTGACGGGCGGCGAAGAAGGAACCGGCGAAGCCGCCGAACATCGCGCCGGTGGAGAAAGCCGTCAGCTTCGTCGTCACGGTGTTGATGCCGAGCGAGCGGCAGGCGATCTCGTCTTCGCGCAAGGCTTCCCAGGCGCGACCGATCGGCATTCGGCGCAGCCGGATCGTCACATAGGCGGTCAGCGCGCAGAGCGCCAGGATGACGTAGAACAGGAAGATCTTGTACCAGGCCGACGAGGGCGCCAGACCAAAGGTCCTCATAACGCTGTGCGGATCCTTCATGTCGAAGGTGTATAGGCCGAACAGCGATGCCTTGGTGATGCTGGAAATACCAAAGCTGCCCCTGGTGACATCGGTCCAGTTGGTAAGCACGATGCGGATGATTTCGCCGAAAGCCAGCGTCACGATGGCGAGGTAATCGCCGCGCAGGCGCAGCACCGGGAAGCCGAGGATCATGCCCCAAAGGGCGGCGAAAATGCCGGAGAGTGGTAGCAGAATCCAGAAGGACAGGCCGAAATGCGTCGATAGCAGCGCATAGGAATAGGCGCCGACTGCGTAGAACGCTACGTAGCCGAGGTCGAGCAGGCCGGCGAGACCGACGACGATGTTCAGGCCCCAGGCAAGCATCACGTAAATGAGGATCTGGATGCCGAAATTGTCGACATAGGTCAGCGATCCCTGCGGGCCGAAAAGCGCAAGCGCCAGCATCGGATAGACGAGCAGGAAGGCCAAGGCCATCTTGTTGAAGTTCTTCGAGACGAAACCTGCCTCGGTCACGACCGGCGGCGCCTTCGCCTTGGTTGCCTTCCGTGCCGCCAGTTGGGGCTGTATGAAGACCGTGGCGATGAAGCGACCGACCGTCGCAATGGCGACGATGGATGCCAGCAGGCCCCAGCGCTGAACGATCACCAGCTTGTTGTCCATGTTCTGATCGGTCTTCAGGCCGATATAGAGCACGAACATGCCAAAGGTGATGAGCGCCGTCCAAAGAGCGTCGGTAAGCCCTTTCTTGACAAGGCCGGGCGCGGTCTTGCCTGCAACGAAATTTGAATTTGCCATGGCCTTATACCTTCTCGACTTCCGGCCGCCCGAGGATACCCGTCGGCTTGAAGATCAACACGTAGGCCAGGATGCCGTAGGTCGCGACATCCTTATACGCGATGGCGAAATTGCCCGACCAAAACGACTCGATGAAACCAATCATCAGACCACCGAGAACGGCGCCCGGCAGCGAACCGATGCCACCAAGAACGGCCGCGGTGAACGCTTTGACACCGGGAGTAAAACCGTCGGTGAAATTGGCGACGCCATAATACATCAGGTACATCGTGCCGGCGACGGCGGCGAGGGCCGCGCCCATGATAAAGGTGACGGAAATGGTCCGGTCGACATTGATGCCGAGCAGCGCCGCCATCTTGCGGTCCTGCTCCGTGGCACGCTGGGCGCGGCCAAGTGCCGTTTTGTTGACCAGATACCAGAAGGCTGCGAGCAGGACGACGGTGATGACGAAGATGATGATCTGCTTCAGCGACAGCGATACACCGTCGAAGTTATAGACATCGCCCACCAGCGTCGGGATCGGCTTGTTGCGCGGGCCCTGCGCCACCTGGATGAAATTTGACAGCACGATCGACATGCCGATGGCCGTGATCAGCGGCGCCAGGCGGAACGAGCCGCGCAGAGGCCTGTAAGCAACACGCTCGATCACCCAATTCCACAGGCTCGTCATCAGCATGGCGACGACGAGCATGATCAGTAGCAAGACCGCCACCGGCAGGCCGGCGAACAGCGATACAAGAACCAGATAGGTGATAAGAGCGGCGAAGCCACCGAGCATGAAAACATCGCCATGGGCAAAGTTGATCATGCCGACGATGCCGTAAACCATGGTATAGCCAATGGCGATCAGGCCATAAATAGACCCGAGAGTCAGCCCGTTTAGGAGCTGCTGGATAAAATAATCCATATGTCATTTCCCCTGGATGCGGAGCCTATGGACCGCATCTCTTATTGATTGAGGTTCCTTTCGAGAGGGCCCTTGGGCGCGATTCCATACTGCTTTCGAAGGAAATGTGAAGCCAAAAAGGCAGGAAATTGACAAATTCTTTTCAAATGACCGTGTGATGACGCAATTCGAACCAAAAATGGTACAAAAGCGGCATCGACTGGCTCAAAAATAGCCACGATGGCCAAAAGATATTTCAAACTGAAAACATCTCGTCAGAAACGGGCTTCACTGGAAGCCCGTTTTTCTCCATTCGAGCCTGACGATCAGGAGCGCATGTGTGCGCCGTCGATGTCGAACAACGGCTGCGGTTGCAGCGTCGCCGGCAATATTTCGCCTAGCAGCTCGATCGACCAACCCTGCGCTTCGTCGGCAATCTCCTTCGGCACATAGCCGATGGCGACCGAAACGCCCGAGGCATGCGCATAGCCGCCGGAAGTCACCCAGCCGCAGACAGCGCCATCATGATAGATCGGCTCGTCGCCGATGACATCGGCATCCTTCACTTCCAGAATGAAGGTGCACAGCCTCATCGCTCCGCCCTCCGCCTTCTCCCTGGCAGCCGCAGCCTTGCCGATGAAATCGGCCTCCTTGAAAGCGCCACGAATCGGCCGAGCCCGGCCTCCAGCGGCCCGTAGAGCGGGCGATATTCGCGTCCCCAGCTGCCGTAGGACTTTTCGAGGCGCAGCGCGTTCAGGGCTCTCAGGCCAAAGGGCCGGATGCCGAATTCGGCGCCCGTCTCCATCAGCAGGTCGAAGAGGTAGCGCTGATGTTCCGGCTTCATCCAGATCTCATAGCCGAGATCGCCGGTATAGGAGACGCGGCCGACAATTGCGGGCGCCATGCCAAGATCCATGCGACGGATCGACATGAAGGGGAAAGCAGCGGCGGACACGTCCTGGTGCGTCAGCTTTTCCAGCAGTTTGCGCGCATTCGGTCCGGCGATGGAAAGGCCGAGCAATGACAGGCCGAGCGCCTTCAATTCCACTGATCCGTCCTTCGGCAACAGGTCCTCGAACCAGCGCATGTGGTAGGCCTCGGCGATGCCGGAGCCGATGACGAGGAAATCCTCCTCGCCCATTTTGGCGAGCGTGAAGTCACCGATCAGCTTGCCGTCATGCTTCAGCATCGGCGCCAGCGTCATGCGTCCGATGGCCGGAATACGGCAGGCGAGCAGCCGATCGAGAAAAGCTTCCGCGCCCGGTCCCTTGACCGAATATTTGGCAAAGCCGGAGGTCTCCATCAGCCCAACACTCTCGCGAACTGCCTTGGCCTCCGCACCGACCACGTCGAAATCGTTCGAGCGCCGCCAGGAGAATTGGTCCTCCTCGCCCTCGGGCGCGAACCACAACGCCTGTTCCAGACCGTAATATGCGCCGAAAACACCACCCGCCGCCTTGAGCTTGTCGTAGATCGGCGTCGTCAGCAGCGGTCGTGCCGCCGGCAGTTCCTCGTTGGGATAGCGAATCGAGAAGCGCCGAGTGTAGTTCTCGCGCACTTTGGCGTTGGTATAGGCAAGCGTCGCATAGTCGCCGTATCGCGAGACATCCATGGCGAAGACGTCGAAGCCCGGGTCGCCGTAGATCATCCAGTTGGCAAGCGCCAGCCCGACGCCGCCGCCCTGGCTGAAGCCAGCCATGACGGCGCAGGCCGACCAATAGTTGGTCAGCCCGCGCACCGGCCCGACCAGCGGATTGCCATCCGGCGAGAAGGTGAAAGGTCCGTTGATGATCTTCTTGATGCCGGCATTGTTGAAGGCGGGGAAATGCCGGAAGCCGACCTCGAGTTCCGGCGTAATGCGTTCGATATCCTCGGCAAGCAGCTCATGGCCGAAATCCCATGGCGTCGTCACCGGCGACCATGGGCGACAGGCCTTTTCATAGGTGCCCATCAGCATGCCCTGCCGCTCCTGGCGCAGATAGATCTCGCCATCGAAATCGACGCAGTGCATCAGCTCTTTGCCGCTTGTCTTGTTGTAGTCCATCACCTCGGGCATATCCTCGGTGATCAGATACATATGCTCCATGGCGAGCACCGGCAGCTCCAGCCCAACCATGCGGCCGACCTCGCGCGCCCAGAGGCCACCGGCGTTGACGACATGCTCGGCAATGATCTCGCCCTGATTGGTGATAACTCGCCAGGAGCCGTCCTCGCGCTGCACCAGCTCCTCGACCTTGGTGTGCAGATAGATGTCGGCGCCGTTCTTCTTCGCCGAGCGCGCGTAGGCATGCGTCGTGCCGTAAGGGTCGAGATGGCCCTCAACGGGATCGTAAAGAGCGCCGACGAACTGGTCCGGGTCGAGAAGCGGCATCATCTCATGCGCTTCTTTCGGCGTCAGCAATGTCGCCTCCAGGCCGTTGTAGCGTCCCTTGGCGAGGATCGACTTCAGCCAGTCGAAGCGCTGCGGCGTCGCCGCCAGCATTAGGCCGGCGGTCATATGCAGACCGATATCCTGGCCGGAATACTCCTGGATTTCCTTGTAGAGCTCGACCGTGTATTTCTGCAGCTTGGCGACGTTCGGATCGCCGTTGATCGTGTGCATGCCACCGGCCGCATGCCAGGTCGAACCAGATGTCAGCTCGGAACGCTCAAGCAGGACGACATCCGTCCAGCCGAATTTTGTCAGGTGATAAAGCACCGAACATCCGACGACCCCGCCGCCAATGACGACGACCCTGGCATGGCTTTTCATCTGGAAATCCCCTGTTTTCGGCTCGAAGTCGCAAGGAGTTCTCCCTTGTGACCGGCCGTATTTGCAGGGCAGCCTAGAGACTATCCAGGAGGCCAAATAGCCCGAACTGCGAAACCGATATGTCTGTTTGCGCCATCGCGATTGTTCGGATCGCGCCATTCGCTTTCGGACGCATGGACCCGTCGGAAAACCGCGCTACATCGTTCCGGATTGCAGTCTCAATCGGCAAAGCCAGCCGTCAACGCGAACTCGCGACCCATCTCCATCACCTCCTCGAAAACGCTGCCGGCATAGGAGCGCGGAACGATGATCTCGAAACGGTCAGGGCCGGTTCGGGCGAGATTGACACTCACATGGCAGCACAACGTGCTGGCCGACTGTCCCTCGGCAAAAACCTGCGGATGCAGGTCGACCGCCACGCATTTCGCCAGGATACGGCGAACGCTTGGGCCGGAAAGGCGCAGCACCACGCGGCCGTCGCTCTGCTCGAAAAAGGAAGCGCGGCTTGCATCCAGCATGGCGAGGTCACGCGCGAGGCTTTCAGCCCCAAGCGTTTCGGATACCGCCAGCCATTCGCCAGGTCCGGCGTGGCGGGTGGAAATATCGGGCATCGCCTTCAGTGCGGCCAGCGTCCAGTCTTCCTGTCCGCCATGGCCGAGCACGGAGAAAATGACGGGTCGACGGACGACGGCGAGATGATTCGGATTGGGCTCGGCCTCGAAACCGGAAATATGATCTTCCAGAACGTGCCTGTTTTGATATGCGGCGCTCATCAGACCCTCACCCTAAAAGCTTCTTGTTGTCGGGATCGACGAAGACCGGATTGCAGACCTCGGCAACCACGTCCTCGCCGCGCAATCCGTCCCAGACGATCACATGTTCACCAATCCGCTCGCGGCCCGATTTCAGAAAGGCGAGCGCGATGAAATGATTGAGACCCGGCGAGAAGCAGGCCGAGGAGACATGCCCCTGGTCATTCGCGGTCGATGGCTTGGCGCCCTCTCTGAGGAGGTGCGCGCCGGCCCTGATCTCCTTATTGGCCTCGATCGGCTTCAAGCCGACAAGCTGGCCACGGTCGGCGGCGGTCAGGCCGAATCGGGTCGAGAGACGCTTGCCGATGAAATCCGGCTTCTGCGTCGACATCATTCTGCCGAGACCGACATCGTCGGGCGTGGTGCGGCCGTCGAGTTCATTATGGGTGACATGACCCTTTTCGATGCGCAGCACATTCAGCGCCTCGACGCCGTAGGCGCAGATACCATGCGCCTTGCCCGCCTCCATGACCGCATCCGCCACCGCCTCGCCATAACCGGCGGGAACGGCGAGCTCATAGGCGAGTTCACCGGAGAAGGAGATGCGGAACAGCCGCGCCTTCAGCCCACCCTTCAAACTCACTTCAGCGGCGGCAAGAAACGGAAAGAACGCATCGGAAATATCGTCCTCGACGATCTGCTCGAGAACCAGCCGCGCCTTCGGCCCTGCAATCGCCATCTGCGCCCATTGATCCGACGAGGAGACAAAACATACGTCTAGTTGCGGCCAGAGGTTCTGGGAGCAGAACTCCATATGCGTCATCACCTCGCCGGCCATTGCGGTCGTGGTGGTGAGGAAGAAGTGATTCGGCGATAGATGGCTCGTCGTGCCATCGTCGAACACAATGCCGTCTTCGCGAAGCATCAACCCGTAACGCGCCTTGCCGATCGGCAGCTTCAGGAACGCGTTGGAATAGAGCCGATTGAGAAACTCGGCGGCATCCTTGCCGAATATTTCGATCTTGCCGAGCGTCGAGACATCGCAGAGGCCGACATTGCTGCGGACATTCAGCACCTCGCGATCGACGCTGTCACGCCAGGTCTTTTCTCCATCGCGCGCAAACCAGGCGGAGCGATACCAAAGGCCGGATTCGACAAAAACAGCGCCGTTCTTCTTCGCCCAGCCATGCAGCGGCGATTCCCGCACCGGATGCGCATGCTTGCCGCGCGATGTGCCCGCCAGGGCACCGAACGAGACAGGCGTATAGAAAGGCCGAAATGTCGTCGTACCGACGGCAGCCGGACTGACGCCCCGCATGCCGGCGATGATGCCGGCGGCGTTGACATTGCCGAGCTTGCCCTGATCCGTCGCCATACCGCTGGTCGTATAACGCTTGGCATGCTCCGCATGGCCGAAGCCTTCACGCAGCGCCAGGCCCAGATCCTTGGTGTGCACGTCATTCTGGAAATCGACGAAGGCCTTGTCCCTGGCACCCGGCAGATGCCAGGTCGCAGCGAAGGACGAATCATAGTCGCCCTCGACCTCCGGCAGCTCGGCCGTCTGCGCCTTGCGACCAAGGCTTTCGATCACCCGCCGCGCCTGTGCAGCACCATCGGCAAGACAACCCGAAACGCCATCGATGCCAGCAGCCGAACCGGCAATCTCCAGTTCACCGCCGACCGTCGGCGCCATGAAGGCCTGCTTTTCCTCTGACCACACCGGCTTCGCACCGCGCTGGCAGGCAAGATGGATGATCGGCGACCAGCCGCCGGACATGGCCAGCGCATCGCAGGCGACAAGTTCGTCCAGGCCGCCACGATCGGCAATGACACCGCTGATGCGATATTTGCCCTTCGTCGCCTGCACGGTGCCGCCATGGATGACCCGAACGCCCTGCGGCGCGACATCGGATGCCGTACTACGCGTATCAATGATGGCCGATATCTCGACACCTTCGGCCGCCAGATCCTGCGCCGTGCGATAGCCGGCGCCACCATTGGTGAACACGGCCACCTTCTGGCCAGCCACCACGCCGTAGCGGTTGAGATAGCTGCGCATCGCGCCCGCCATCATCACACCCGGCTTGTCATTGCCGCCGAACACCAAGGGGCGTTCTTCCGCGCCGGTCGCAAGGATGGCGCGCTTGGCCGCGATGCGCCACAGACGTTCGACCGGCAGATCCGGCGACGGCATCGCCACATGCTTCTGCACTTTTTCGACTGCGCCGAAGACATTGTCGTCGTACCAGCCAACGACCGTGGTGCGTGGCATCAAGGTGACATTCTCGAAGCTTTGAAGCTCCTCGAGCGCGGTATGCAAAAAGGCATCGGCGGAAACCCCGCCGATCGACAGCCGTTCGGATAGCAGCGATCCGCCCAGACGAAACCCTTCGTCGGCAAGGACGACACGCAGACCGGCACGCGCCGCCGTCAGCGCTGCCATCAACCCCGCCGGGCCGGAGCCGATCACCAGCAGGTCGCAATGCGCCCAGGCTTTCTCATAACGATCCGGATCGGGCTCCATTACCGCCTTGCCGAGACCGGCGGCGCGGCGGATCAGCGGCTCATAGACTTTCTCCCAGAAGGCTGCCGGCCACATGAAGGTCTTGTAGTAGAAGCCGGCGCCGAGGAAGGGCGACAACAGCCCGTTGACCGAGGCAACATCATATTTCAGCGACGGCCAACGGTTCTGGCTGACGGCGGTCATGCCCTGATGGAGTTCGGCAACGGTCGCCCGCGTGTTCGGCTCCGTGCGGCCATCCTTGCCGATCGTCACCAGCGCATTCGGCTCAGCCGAACCCGCCGTCAGAATGCCGCGCGGCCGATGATATTTGAAGCTGCGGCCGACCAGCAGCTGGTCGTTGGCGAGAAGGGCGGCGGCGAGCGTATCGCCCTCCAGCCCCTTCATATCCTTGCCGTCGAACTTGAACGAAAGCGGCCGGCTGCGATTGACGAGGCCGCCGGAAGAGAGACGATAGGCCGTCATTGCGCCGCCTCCCGCGCCTTGTCGGCAGCATCCGTGACGGAGAAAACCTCGTGAGTGATGTTGCTGCGCTCGACGATCAGCCAGCGGCGGCAACCGGCTGCATGATGCCAATCTTCGAAAATGCGCCCGCGCTCGTTGTCGCGGATATAGACATAGCGATGCCAGTCTTCATCCGGTGCCGATAGCGCCGGACGGACGACCGAGGCGCCACGAATGGTGAACTCTTCCTTCGGGCGCGCGCCGCAATGCGGGCAGTTGATCAAGCTTGCCATTGGTTTTGTGCCCTCAATGCAGATTCGGCTGCGGACCCTTGCCGCTTTCGTCCATCACAAAACCGCGCTCGAAGCGATCAAGCCGCATGAAGCGGCTGACCTCATGGCTCTCGCCCTTGGCGATCAGGTGCGCAAAGCAGAAACCGGAGGCAGGCGTCGCTTTGAAGCCCCCATAATTCCAGCCGCAGTTCAGATAGAGATTATCAATATGGGTGCGGTCGATGATTGGTGAGCCGTCCATACTCATATCCATCACCCCGCCCCATGTGCGCAGCACGCGAACGCGCGACAGGCCGGGGATCAGCGACACTCCCTCCTCCATCGTATGTTCGACGGTGGCCAGATTGCCCCGCTGGGCATAGGAGCTGTAATAATCGATATCGGCGCCGAAAACCAAACCACCCTTGTCCGACTGCGATATATAGAAGTGTCCGGCACCATAGGTGATGACGTGGTCGATCACCGGCTTCAGCCCTTCCGAGACGAAAGCCTGTAGCACATGGGTTTCGATCGGCAGCTCCAGATCCGCCATCTGGCCGAGGATCGAAGTGTGGCCGGCTGCCGCCAGCGCCAGCTTGCCGCAGCCGATGAAACCGCGCGTCGTCTCGACGCCGGTCACCGCGCCGGTCTCGTCACGGCGAATGCCGATCACCTCGCATTGCTGGATGAGATCGACGCCACGGCTGTCGGCGCCACGCGCATAGCCCCAGGCGACGGCATCGTGCCGGGCCGTGCCTCCACGCTCTTGCAGCAAGCCGCCGAGGATCGGAAAGCGCGCGTGGTCGAAATTAAGGTACGGCATCATCTTGCGGACCTGATCCCGGTTCAGCAGCTCCGCATCGACCCCGTGCATGCGCATCGCATTGCCGCGCCGGGCATAGGCGTCGCGTTGGCCATCGGAATGGAAGAGGTTGAGGACGCCGCGCTGGGAGACCATGGCATTGTAGTTGAAATCCTGCTCCAGCCCTTCCCAGAGCTGCATCGAGAACTCGTAGAAGGGCTCATTGCCTGGCAGCAGATAGTTGGAGCGAATGATCGTGGTGTTGCGGCCGGCATTGCCGGAGCCGAGATAGCTCTTTTCCAGCACGGCGACATTGGTGATGCCGAACTCCTTGGCAAGATAATAGGCCGTCGCCAACCCATGGCCGCCCCCACCGACGATGATCACGTCATAATGCGGCTTCGGCTCCGGGGTTCGCCACACGGGCTGCCAATGTCGGTTCCCTGAAAACGCCTGTTTCAGAACCTGATATGCCGAATAACGCATGAATTAATCCCGATCTCTACCCGGCCGCACATTCGCATATGCAATAAAAACGACAAGTCCCGAAAGGACGGAAAATCTTCGCAAACAGGACATCTTCTTTCTCAGATGCGCTACGGCAGCAAGCTGCTGTATCCCAAAAGGCACGCGGTCCTGTGGATGTTGCCGGCATCGGCGCGGGCGATGCAGAGCCCGATTGCAGAGTCACAATCCGATAGCTAGGCGGTAAAAACGTGATCGGCTCCGGGTCTACACTTCATAGTGAAGACCTCTTAAGTATTATAGCTCCAGACTTGCAACGCAGACGAGCTGCGGAAAGACGAACAGGCAGATGCTCGCGACATTTGAAAAAGCAGCCCTTGAGGCGGGTAAGGCCATTTTGGAGGTCTACCGCGCGGGCTATGCTGTCGCCTTGAAGCAGGACCAGAGCCCTGTCACCCTCGCCGACGAACGCGCCGAACATATCATTCTCGAGCATTTGACACGCGACTTCCCCGACATTCCGGCAATTGCCGAGGAATCGGTGGCCGCCGGCAGGATTCCCGACATTCGCGGCCGCTCCTTCTTCCTTGTCGATCCGCTCGACGGCACGCGGGAATTCATCGAACATCGCGACGAGTTCACCGTCAACATCGCCTATATCCACAACGGTGCTCCCGTCGCCGGGGTCGTTTTCGCGCCGGCACTCGGCATTGCCTTCACGGGAGAAGGCGGCGAGGCGCGCAAGCTCGTCATTTCGGACAATTTCACCGTTGCCGACCGCTCGATCATCATGGTGCGCGAGCAACCCGGCCAGCTGCTGGCGCTCGCCAGCCGCTGCAACAGCAGCCCGACGACGGACAGCTTCCTGGCGGAAAATGCCGTCTCCGCCTGTACCTCGATCGGTTCCTCGCTGAAATTCTGTCTTCTGGCCGAAGGCAAAGCCGACGTCTATCCGCGCTTTACCCGCACGATGGAATGGGACACGGCAGCCGGCGATGCCGTATTGCGCGCTGCGGGCGGCTCGACCGTCACGCTCGACGGCCATCCCCTCGCCTACGGCAAGACCGACCAGAGCGACGATTCCGATTTCGCCAACCCCAATTTCATCTGCTGGGGCGGGAAGAAAAAACTGGTCGACGCCTAGTTTTCAATCCCAAAGCGTAAGTTTTTACTGACAAAAAATAGTAGCAAAGCCTGCGTGCTCCCACGAATTGTAGGGGATTGCTTGGCTTGTGGCGGCACTGCGCCAGCTGCAAATCAGCTTGCTGCCGTTTTTCTTAAAATTCTTAGCAAAGTGTTACTAAGCGCTTAGGCAATTTTTAAATGTGGCAAGCTAGAGTGGTTCTTGTGGTCTTGAGTATGTGTAGAGAGTCCAATGACCGAAATGATACGTCCCCGAGTAAAGTATGTCATCGGCCCCGATGGCAGCCCGCTGACGATAGCCGACCTGCCGCCGCCGAATACGCGCCGCTGGGTTATCCGTCGTAAAGCCGAGGTTGTTGCCGCTGTGCGCGGTGGCTTGCTGAGCTTGGAAGAAGCCTGCGAACGTTATACGCTCACTGTCGAAGAATTCCTTTCCTGGCAGTCGTCCATCAATTCCCATGGCCTCGCCGGCCTGCGGACGACCCGCATACAGCAGTATCGTCACTGACGATTGCAGCCGCCGCGATATCCGTTTGATCTTCGGTTCGGGCCTCCTTCCCCCTCAACAGGGCAAGAAGAAGGCCCGAATTCATGACGCAGCCAGTGCAAAACCACAGGCCGGGCTGCATGGACGTCGCGGCAGGTCAGCCTGTCTTGGCAATAGTCAAAACGGTCGTCAGAGACCGCCTTTAACGCATCAGAATATTTAATCAGTCCATCTAGACTGTTTAATGATCTCCTCCGTATCGATGCTATATTCGAAGAGGAGACAATGCGTTGCCGATCTCGACAGTTGGCAACTCGCCTTCCGCATGTCAATCTTTCCAGTACACAACGCTTGGGAGACTGATCATGGATATTCGTAACGAAAACAATGCATCAGGCGGCCGATATGTCGCCACGGTCGAAGGCCACGAGGCCGAGATGACCTTTTCCCGCGCCTCCCCAACCCTCATCATCGTCGATCATACCGGTGTTCCGGATGCCCTTCGCGGCAAGGGCGTCGGCCAGGCACTCGCTCTTCATGCTGTCGAAGAAGCGCGCCGAGGCGGCTGGAAGATCATCCCGCTCTGCCCTTTTTTCAAGGCGCAGTCTCTACGTCATAAAGAATGGCATGACGTTGTGAATATGTAGACGCCATCTCAACAAAGACGACACCCATACCACCTGAAAACACCAAAAACCGTGCATGGCCGGCCCAATCATGGCCAGTCATGCACGGCTCTCGTGCCGTTTCCGCCGCTTCCCGTAACCCCTGAAAACATTCCGATTTCGGAACACGGTCGGCTTGGGGTCAACAACTCGCGACGGAATAGTTAATTCAGGCGCGTGCCCTTACCGGACCCGAACCGTCACGCTCTTCCAAGGCTGCTGCCTTGGCATATTCGGCCTGCATTTCTTCCAGCGATGTTTCCAACGCCTCTTCCTGCACCTGCAATTCCCGGATCGACACCTGAAGGTTGTCCGCACGATGACGCGCGGCCTTGGCAAAGGTCGGGTAGGCAAAATGGCTCGGGTCGACAATGCCGGACTTTTTTCTTCCAGCACGATCTGGCTCTCCAGATCCTTTGTCATGCGGTCGAATTCCGCCATCATCATCTGCAATTGCTGCAACTGACGACGTTTTTCGTTCACCTGAAACTCTTTCAGGCGCGTTAGGCTCTCACGTGACTTCATACGCATTACTCCCGTGATGCGAGACCCCGGCTCTCGATAAAATGACCCGCCGCGCCGCTTTGAGACGGTTTGGTTAAAAAAATTTCCAGCGATCTTAATAAAAACCTACCGCTGGTAACCTTTCGTTTACGGGCATCGTTAATG
This sequence comes from Rhizobium lusitanum, assembly GCF_014189535.1. Taxonomy (NCBI): domain Bacteria; kingdom Pseudomonadati; phylum Pseudomonadota; class Alphaproteobacteria; order Hyphomicrobiales; family Rhizobiaceae; genus Martinezella; species Martinezella lusitana. The sequence goes on from NZ_CP050308.1 coordinate 1,342,844, forward strand.
ATAGGGGCAATGATTTAAGGGTCAGTAAATGCCGCAGTCGGAATTCGATATGTTGGCATAGGCGAGTCGAATGAATCACTTGGCGTGTCTTCTTAATGCAACACATTAGGATTGATATTTGCTGATTGTCTTTGGAAAACAGTGCAATGGAAAAATTATTTAATAAATTCGATACGACTTGCCAGAGTGAATCAGAATTTGTTAACCATTCCATGGCAGCTTTCAAATCAGGCAGTGATTTGTTCGGTATCGCGTAGGGGGCTGACGACCTTTCGGCGGCGGTAAAGGGGATAACTATGCGGGTTCTACTAATTGAAGACGATAGCGCGACAGCGCAGAGCATCGAGCTGATGCTTAAATCTGAGAGTTTCAACGTCTACACCACCGATCTCGGTGAAGAAGGCGTCGATCTCGGAAAGCTCTACGACTATGACATCATTCTGCTCGATCTTAACCTTCCCGACATGTCCGGCTACGAAGTGCTTCGCACGCTGCGCCTGTCGAAGGTCAAGACACCGATCCTCATCCTCTCCGGCATGGCCGGTATTGAAGACAAGGTTCGCGGTCTCGGCTTCGGTGCAGACGACTATATGACCAAACCCTTTCACAAGGATGAATTGGTCGCACGAATTCACGCGATTGTCCGCCGTTCCAAGGGCCACGCCCAGTCGGTGATCATGACCGGCGAACTGATCGTCAATCTCGACGCCAAGACCGTCGAAGTCGGCGGCCAGCGCGTGCATCTGACGGGCAAGGAATACCAGATGCTGGAGCTGCTTTCGCTCCGCAAGGGCACCACGCTCACCAAGGAAATGTTCCTGAACCACCTTTATGGCGGCATGGACGAGCCGGAACTGAAGATCATCGACGTCTTCATCTGCAAGCTGCGCAAAAAGCTCGCAAATGCTGCCGGCGGCGCCAACTATATCGAAACTGTCTGGGGCCGTGGCTATGTGCTGCGCGAACCCGACAACCACGAGCTAGCCGAAAGCGCCTAAGCCGCCCGCCCCAACCGCCGCACCAATCAAAATCCCGCCGCATCAGGCGGGATTTTTTGTTGTCGATTTCGCTAGGGCATCCCGCTTTCAGGCGGACACGATGCTCCAGCAACAAAAAAGCCGCCCGGAAAGGCGGCCGTCAATCATGAAATGGCTTGATATAGATCAGGCCGCGATAGCGCGATTGCCGAAAACGGCGGTCAGGATCTTGCGATCGAAAGGCTTCAGCAGGAAGTCGGTGGCGCCGGCGCGCTTTCCAGCCATCAGCTTGCGCAGATCAGCCTCGATAACGCAGTAGTAGATTTTCACATCCTTGCCGTTCGGCATGGCGCGGATGGCGGCTATCAGATCAAGAGCGCCGTCCATGCCGGCGTCGACGATCAGATAATCAGGAATTTCGGCCTGGCAGCGCGCCAATGCCTCGCGGGCATCGCCGGCTTCGCTCACGAGAAAATCCAGCTCGGACAGAATGCGCTTGCCGACCTTGCGTACGACATCCGACGCGTCCGTAATCATGAACCGCTGCATTATCCGCTCCTTCGCGCCCGGTCGCCGTCGATCGGGCACCAACCTCAGATTGGAACGATAGGCGCGCGAGGCTAAGGATTCGTTACCGTTATATTTTCAATTGCGCGAACGATCGAAAGATTGCGCAGATCGTCTCGATACACGTAAAAATACCCCCGCGACCGGTTTCGGCCACGGGGGTATCGAAATGGATGCGAGTTGCGCTTATTCGCCGCGCATGATGGCGGTGAACGTCAGCTCTTCCGGCGTGGCTTTGTAGGAAAGTTCCATGCCGCTCTCGTCCGCCAGAAGCACGGTGTAATAGGGCTGGATCGAATGGGCGTCGACCGCCTCTTCCAGCGTACCGGAGCAGATTTCAGCGAATTTCGGCGGCACGCGCATCAGCCGACCCTTGGTCGTAATCGTGAACTTGGCGTCAAGATCAGGATTTTCCAGTGTCACGTCGATATTGCCGCCACGCGGGATAGAGCCGTAGGCCACGAGGAAGAGATTGAGCAGCAGCTTCACGCGGTTCTTGGGGATGATGGCGCGCGGGCCGGTCCAGCTCACTTCGGCCTTCTTCTCGGCAGCAGCGAATTCCTTCGCGGCGCGTTCGGCTTCGCCCGTATCGATCGAGGCGCCGACCGAGCCGGAGGCGCCGAAAGCGAGGCGCGCGAACTTGAGGCGGACCGAAGCATTGAGCGCGCTGGTGCGGATCAGGTCCATGGCGTCGGCATCGGTGCCGCCCTCATCGAGCAGTTCCAGGCCGTTATTGATTGCACCGACCGGCGAGATCACATCATGGCAAACGCGGCTGCACAGCAGCGCGGCCAGATCCGGTCCGGTCAAGGTTAGGTTCGGATTCTTCGACATTCATTGTCTCCTGAATGCTGACAAGGCGGAACGCCGTATGATTTTACGTTGCCACGGCAAGATTGCTCGAGGATTGCCGCAGGCGGCGTACCACTCGCCATAAAGACACCATATTTGGTAAACCGATTGTTAAGATGATCGACGCAAAATGCATTCATCACCACCAGACTTTTTCGCGCGCGAATCGCCAAGCGGAAATCGGGCGGAACAGTCTGGAATGGGGAGCGAGGCATATCCGGCGCGTTCATGCGAATAGGCCATGCGTCCGCTCTCAATCGCACCGACCATGATGAACGGATGACTGACATGCGCTATCAACTCCTGAAGAGAATGCCCAGCCCCGGCTCGCGAACGGTAGGCCTGGGTTTGATCTTGGCCATCGTTGCGCTCGTAAGCTTCGCACTGCCGGTTCGTCAGGCCGCCGCGGCGCCGACCAACAACCACTATTCCATGCAGGAAATCGTCGATGCCGGGCATTCCTTCTTCGGCTCCACCAGCGGCGGCCTTGCCAAGGTGGTCGAGCGCGCCTTCCAGCAATATGGCCTGCCGAACGGCTATATCCTCGGCCAGGAAGGTTCCGGCGCCTTCATCGCCGGTCTGACCTATGGCGAAGGCCAGCTCAACACCAAGAATGCCGGCGAGCACCCGCTTTATTGGCAGGGACCGTCCCTCGGCCTCGACTATGGCGGCCAGGGCGCCCGCGTGATGATGCTGGTCTACGACTTGCCGAACATCAACAGCGTCTACACCCGCTTCGGCGGCGTCAGCGGCCAGGCCTTCATCGTCGCCGGCTTCGGCATGACGGTGCTGAAGAACAACAACATCGTGCTGGTGCCGATCCGCACCGGCCTCGGCGCCCGCCTCGGCGTCAATCTCGGCTATCTGAAGGTCACACCGAGCGCGACGTGGAATCCCTTCTGAGGTTTCGAGCAATATCTCCTCCGATGCATTCAATCTCCTGGCCCGCCGATCGCGGGCCTTTTCTTGTCGCGAAACCTCGGCGTGCCCGATAAACCATATCCACTTTAACCCCTTGCCCGTCGGCGTGCCCCCATGCTTAATCAACTCACCGATATCGCAAACAACTCCCAGATGCAGGCATTGCCGTGATTCAATTTGCTCTGTTGTTCGGTTTGGGCTTTCTAACCGCCGCCTTTCTGGCTTTCCTGATTGCGCCCGCGATCCACCGCCGCATTGTCTGGTTCACGGAAAAGCGGTTGAAGGCCACGATGCCCCTGAGCCCGCAGGAAGTGCGAGCGCAAAAGGATATGGCGCGCGCCCTCTTTGCCGCCGAGAATGCCAGGACGGAACAACTGCTGACCCAGGAACGTGACAAGGGCGTCGCGCTACAGATACACAACGGCAAGCTTCAGCAGGAAGCCAGCCGCTTTGCCGCCGAGAGCAGCGAGTTGCAGACCCGCATCGACGATCTGGAAACCGAGGCCGGCGAGCTGCGCTCACGCCTGCGCCGCGAGGAAAGCGATATCAGCCAGCTCAAATCCGGCACTCATGCGGCGGAGCAGGCGAGTGCCGAAAAGGACGCCGATATCGATAGCCTGCGCAAGCGGATGACCAAGATGGCCGCCGACTCCGATAATCTGAAGATTGATCTGGCGGCGCGAGAAGCCGAAATCGAAAGCCTGAAGCTTCGCATCAACACCTTGCGGGACGAGCGCGACACGCTGCGCCAGGATCTGAATCAGGCAAGCCAGCGCGCCAGGGATGCCGAAACGCTGCTGGGTCAGGAGAGCGACAAGGCCCGGCGACTCGACGACCGGCTGAACCGGGAGATTGCCGGCAACGCCGACAAGGAAACCGCGATGGCGCGCCTGAAGGAAAAACTGGGGGCCAGCAATGGTGAGGCACGACCAACTGGCCGAACACCGCGCGCCGCCCATCTCGTCTCGTCCGCCAAGCGGGCCAACGGCGCCAAGCCAATGACCGAACCGACAAACGTGGCAACCGCGGACAATGACGCCAACGCATCGAAACCGGAGCGCAGCTTGGAAGACGACATCGCCCATATGACGGAAGAAGTGCGCAACCGCGCCGCGGCCCTTTCGGATCGCCTGTCCAAATCGCGCTCGCCGGCGCATGATCAGGCGATGCGCGAAGAGATCGCCGTCATCGCCGCCAACATGGTGGCGCTGACCGCCCGCCGGGAAGGCGAACAGTCGCCGATCTACGATCATCTGCCGAAGGAAACAGGTCCCGCCGAACAGGGCGCGCGCCTCAGCCTCGCCCATCGCGCGGCCACCCTGCTGCGAAAGTAGCCGCAAAGGCTGGCGAAGACCGACATTCAGACCCGCTTCAGCAGCGACGCCATCTCGAAAAGCGCGATACCGCTTGCTGTTGCCACGTTCAGACTGTCCAGTCCAGGCGCCTGCGGTATCCGCACGCTGCCAAAGGTCGACAAGATCTCCTGTGGCAGCCCCTCCCCCTCGGTGCCGACCACCAGTGCCATGCGATCTGTCCAGGGGACGGCGCGAATATCGGTCTCGCCGCGCGGCGAAAGGCTCCAGATGGCGAAGCCGCGCGCTGCCAGCATCGTCAGCAGTTCGACATCGCTCAACTGACGGCGATAGGGCATGGTCAGCACCGAGCCCACCGAGACGCGCAGCGCCTTGCGATAGAGCGGATCGCAGCAGGTCTCGTCGAGCAGCACGGCATCAGCGCCGAAAGCCGCCGCATTGCGAAACATCGAGCCGACATTGTCATGATTGGAAATGCCGCAGCCAACCAGAACGAGCGAGCGTTCCGGCAGGTGTCCGAGAAAGACGTCCATATCCGTATTGGCCGTCCGACGCCCGAGCGCCAGGACGCCACGATGCAGATGGAAGCCGACGATGCCGTCCAGTATCGAACCTTCCGCGACATAGATCGGCACATCGGGCGGAAAGCCAGCAATGATCTCGTCCAGCCCGGCGGCGCGATTGCGCAGCAACAGCACCTTTTCGGCGACGAAATCTCCGCCCGCCGCATGCGCCCCAGCTAGGAGCCGCAACACCACCGTACCCTCGGCGATGAAACGGCTTTCGCGGCCGGTCAGGTCCCGTTCGCGGATATCGCGGAATTCGGCGATGCGCGGATCGTCGGGATGCGTGATCTCGATCAGCCGATCACCCGTCATTGTCACGCCATCACTTGGAGAGCGATATCGTCGCGACGATCCGGCCGATGCCGTAATCGAAGACGACGGCCTGGCGCTGGCCGCTGGCGAGCGTGCCGTAGAACAGCACCTGATTTCCGGAAAGCGACGTCGACTGGACGGTGAAGCCTTGCGGCAGTGCGGCCGTTACAGAGACCGGAGCATCCGATGGAATATTCGAGGCCGCAGCGCCCGCCGGCTTTGCTGGAGCGCGCATCGTCTTATAGACAACGGCGCCGAACACGGCCATAAGGCTCACCACCATGACGGCCGCCGAGACGATCTGCAGGCGGACCATCTTGCGTCGGACACTTTCCAGGGCCGGATCGAGGGGCTTTTCCTCTTGATCGTCTGGCTGGAGATTCGTCATCGATGCGTCCTTATTTCCTGAAGAGCGCCTATGCGCCGGAGAAATGCGTTTGAGCGACCCCTTTAAAGAAGCCGAGGGCAATAGAAAAGTCCTAACTGCCGATGAGACCGCCGAAGGTCGGCTCGACGCGTGGTTGACAGCCCAAATGAACGAGGAATTGTCCCGCAGCCGCATCCAGGCGCTGATCAAGGCCAATGCCGTCCTGCTCAACGGCGTCCCGGTGACCGACGCCAAGCGCAAGGTGCGTCCCGGCGACGTCTACGAGATTTCCATGCCCGAGCCTGAGGATCCGACGCCGCAAGGCGAGGATATCCCGCTCGACGTGCTCTACGAGGACGACGACGTCATCGTCATCTCCAAGCCCGCCGGCCTGGTCGTGCACCCCGGCGCCGGTAACTGGACCGGCACGCTGGTTAACGCGCTGATCCATCATTGCGGCGACAGCCTCTCCGGCATCGGCGGCGTGCGCCGGCCGGGCATCGTCCACCGGTTGGACAAGGACACCACCGGCGTCATGATCGTTGCCAAGAACGATATCGCCCATCGCCATCTGTCGTTGCAATTTGCCGACCACGGCCGCACCACGCCGCTGGAACGCGCCTATCAGGCAATCGTCTGGGGCCGTCCCCGCCAGCTCGTCGGCACCGTCAACGCGCCGCTCGGCCGCGCCACCAGCGACCGCACCCGTCGCGCCGTCAAACGCCCTGGCACCCCGGACGCCGACGAAGCGATCACACATTATGAAGTGATAGAGCGCTTTCATGAGGCCCCGGACGCCACTGCGCTCGCCTCGCTGATCGACTGCCACCTCGAAACCGGCCGCACCCACCAGATCCGCGTTCACATGGCGCATATCGGCCATCCCTTGCTCGGCGACGCCGCCTATGGCGGCGGCTTCAAGACCAAGGCCAACCTCCTGCCTGATGCAGCAAGGGAAGCCGTGAACCGCTTCCCGCGCCAGGCACTCCACGCCTACCTGCTGCAATTCGAACACCCGCGCACAGGCGAAGTGATGCATTTCGAAGCGCCCCTGCCCGACGATATGGAAGAGCTGGCGGCAATACTGCGGGGATGAGGATCGCCGGCCGCGGCAAACACGCGGCTGGACGCTTGCTCCGCCAAGGCCTATAATAATCATGGAGCCGATCTCCGGCAGACACCTCTCATCCATCCAGAACGCAACCCGCTTTGCTGTTCGAATGGCTGGATATCAGAGGACCGGGGCTTTCGGGAGGATAGTCACAGGGGCGAATGTCACGGCGCGCTGAGCTTTCACGCCGCGGTAACACCTGCGTGACCATGTTCTTGAATCACTGTTTGGCCGTACTTATTTATATATTGGTTTAGTGCGGGGTCTTCAGACCTGCACGCCTTGGTCAGCTTCGCAAAGAGCGTGCAACACGCCTCCAGAAGGGACCAAATCTCGAATAGGAGGGTGCACATTCATGGCCCGTAATACCTTGCCATCCATTGCCGCCGGGGAAGCCGGCCTTAACCGTTATCTCGACGAGATCCGCAAGTTCCCGATGCTGGAGCCGCAGGAAGAGTATATGCTCGCCAAGCGCTACGCGGAACATGCCGACCGCGAGGCCGCTCATAGACTCGTCACCAGCCATCTGCGCCTCGTGGCGAAGATTGCCATGGGCTATCGCGGCTACGGCCTGCCGATCGGCGAAGTCGTGTCTGAAGGCAATGTCGGCCTGATGCAGGCTGTCAAGAAATTCGACCCGGAACGCGGCTTCCGCCTGGCAACCTATGCCATGTGGTGGATCAAGGCTTCGATCCAGGAATATATCCTGCGCTCGTGGTCGCTGGTGAAGATGGGCACGACCGCCAACCAGAAGCGTCTGTTCTTCAACCTGCGCCGGCTGAAAGGCCGTATCCAGGCCATCGATGAAGGTGACCTGAAGCCGGAGCATGTCTCCGAGATCGCCACCACGCTGAAAGTCTCCGAGGAAGAGGTCATTTCGATGAACCGCCGCCTCTCGGGCGACGCTTCGCTGAACGCGCCGATCAAGGCTTCCGAAGGCGAGTCCGGCCAGTGGCAGGATTGGCTGGTGGATGATCACGAAAGCCAGGAAGCCGTGCTGATCGAGCAGGACGAACTTGATACGCGCCGGCGCATGCTGGCCCGCGCCATGAGCGTCCTGAACGACCGCGAACGCCGCATCTTCGAGGCCCGCCGCCTCTCGGAAGATCCGGTGACGCTGGAAGATCTCTCGTCCGAGTTCGACATCAGCCGCGAACGCGTTCGCCAGATCGAGGTCCGCGCCTTCGAGAAGGTCCAGGAAGCGGTGCAAAAGGATGCGCAGGAACGCGCTAAGGCGCTGCGCGTTGTCGAGGCCACCGCTTAACGAGCAAGACCCCGGACGTCACACCAAACATTTTAAACAAAAAGGCGGGCCGCAAAGCCCGCCTTTTTCGATTCCAATTGTTTGAAGCCGGTTACTGACCGCTCGAAGCAACGCCGCCGAGCGCCTGCCATTCGGTGATCGCCCTGTTGAAGGCGTCGCTGCCGGTCGGTCCTTTTTCCATGGTCAGCAAGGCGCGACGGCCGTTACGATAGACCACGGGAATATCGATCCAATTACGGGTTTTCAGCAGATCGAGGTTCGTCTTGCGCGCATCCGGGAAATCGTTCAGCGCGACCATGTAGACGTCGTCGGTAACCTTGGCCGGCACGGCGATCAACGCGTCGCCGCGATCCTGCTCGGTCGACTTGAGCGCAATGCGCTGCACATTATCGATGGCGCCACCCTCGAAGTTCGGCGGAACCTGGAAGGCCAGTTCGACCAGATGGCTTGCCGGAAGCGAAGAGTCCGTATTGCGCGACACCGTGATCGTCGCCGTCAGCCCACGCTGCGGTACGCTGATGAGGCCTTGGACGGATGGTTCAGGCCGACCATCGGCCCCCTTGCCTTCCTGAAGCGACCAGGTGACCGTGCCTTCGAAAGCCGTCGGTGACGTCTGGCCGAGACGCTCCTCATAAAGAAACACCTTCTGTCCATCCGCGACCGGCGCGGTCTGCTGAGGCGTAGCGGGAGCCTGCTGATCGGCGGTGGCCGGTGGCGTCGTGGCCGGTGCCGTTGCGGCAGGGCTCTGCGACGCCTGAGCGGCGGGCGCATTGTTGGCGGGAGCAGCCGCCGCTCCGGCCGCCGGAGCGGCGGAGGCGACGTTCTGCTCGGCAACTGACTTGCCTTCGGCCACGCCGGGCTGTCCGCCGGCCGCCGGGCCTTCATCCGTTTCCGTGCCGTTCGCCAGCAGGCGCTGGGTGAACTTGGTGTTGACCGTATTAGGGTCGTTGTCGAGCGAAGCGACATTGGTATTACCCGCTGCCGGCGGCTGCGCGGCGGCGGTGTCGGTTTGCGCTGGCGTGGTCGCGGGAGCAGTCGTGGCCGACGGCGCCGGGTTTTTGCTGGCGGTGTCGGAAGACGGCGTGCTGGTCGCGGTCTTCGGCGCCGAACTGATGAGATCCGTGACCATCTTGTCGAGCGCTTCGCGGTTCAGCCAGGCGGCATAACCGCCGCCGGCAACGGCCGCAAGGCCAACAAGCGTCAGGATAGCCGCAGTCGCGCCGAAACGGCGGCGCTTCGGCTCCATGCGGAAGCTCTTGCCCTGCAGCCGCGATGCCATGTCCCGATCGAGATCCGGCGGAATGGAGGAGCCGTTACCGCTATCCCCATTTTCGGCGAGCTTGTCGAAGCCGGCCAGCTCCTTGAGCTCGCGCCAACCGTCACCGTCAGCCTCGCTCCTCGGCACAGCTTTCGGCGATGAATGCACGTCGGCAAAGAGATCGACATCGTCAAACGCATTGTCCGGCACCTGCCGTGCGGGCTGCGCCGGCTTGGCAGCAGCCGGGGACGCTTGCAATTCCCCGAAGACATCCGCGTCCCAGGCAAAACCGTTATCGGCTGCCGGCGTCTTCGCAACAGCAGGTTCCTCGACAGGATGACCGAACGGGGCCGGCGTGAAGGCGGCGGCGGGCATAATCGGTTCGGGCGCGGCCTGCTTCGAAGGCGCGCCGACCTCGGCCCAAATCTCCTCGACCTGGCTGATGACGTCATCGGCGGAAGAATGAACGACCTTCGGCTGTTGCGGGGCCGGCTCAGGCTCAGCGGCAACGGCCGGCTGTTCCTCGGCATAGTGCTGCGGCTCTTCGTAGTGAACCTCTTCGTGGGCAGGCTCGACATGGTGAGCCGCCACGGGTTCCGGCTCCTGGGGAGCCTCATGCCATGCTTCTACCGGCTCGTGTTCCTGCACCACCTCGTGCTGGACATGCACAGGCTCTTCTTCGTGGACAGGTTCTTCATGCGCCGGAGTGTAAGCAGCCACTTCCTCTTGCGCATGGACTTCCTCGGGAGCCGATTCCGGTTCCTCTACGACATGCTCTTCCTCGACATGATGCTCTTCGGGAAGTGCTGCCTGCGGCTCTTCATGCAGAACAGGCACTTCCGCGACGGGCTCCTCGGCCGCCGGCAAGGCTTCGGCGTGTTCCGCTTCCACCTCGACGATCGCGGTTTCGAGCTTGTCGAGCTGGCGGCGTAGCATCTCCTCCGGCGGGCGCGGCTTCATGCTCTCGAGCTGCCGCTGCACGGCACCACGAGCTCGCTCGTAAACCTTGACCCGCATCTCGGGAGTGTTTTCGGTCAGGCCGTCCACGGCCCGCCGAATGACTGCTACAAAATCCGCCATCAGTACTTTCTCATGATGCCCGCCACAAAGCCGGACCGGGATTCGTCATTAATTCGAGACATTAGCCCTCAAACGGATCAGTCACAAGTATGGTGTCTTCGCGCTCCGGGCTGGTCGAAAGCATCGCGACCGGCGCACCGATCAGCTCTTCCACCTGCCGGACATACTTAATCGCCTGGGCCGGCAGATCGGCCCATTTGCGGGCGCCGACGGTCGATTCTTTCCAGCCTTCAAGCGTGATGTAGATCGGCTCGACACGAGCCTGTGCCGCCTGGCTCGACGGCAGGTAGTCGATTTCCTTGCCATCCAGCATGTAGCCAACGCAGATCTTCAACTCGTCGAGACCGTCGAGCACGTCGAGCTTGGTCAGAGCAATGCCGGTAATGCCGGAGGTCTTGACGGTCTGACGAACCAGCACGGCATCGAACCAGCCGCAACGACGCGGACGACCGGTGTTGACACCGACTTCGCGGCCGACCGTCGACAGATGCTTGCCGATCTCGTCATGCAGTTCGCAGGGGAATGGCCCTTCGCCGACGCGCGTCGTATAGGCCTTGGTGATGCCGAGCACGTAGCCGAGCGCCGTCGGTCCGAGACCGGAGCCTGCCGCCGCCTGCCCTGCCACCGTGTTGGACGAGGTCACGAAAGGATAGGTGCCATGGTCGTTGTCGAGGAGCGCGCCCTGCGCGCCTTCGAACAGGATGCGGGCGCCCGCCTTGCGCTGCTCGTCAAGCAGCCGCCAGACCTGATCCATATAAGGAAGAATGTGTTCCGCGACGGAGGTCAGCTCCTCGTGCAGCGAATCGAAGGAGATTTCGTCGAGGCCCATGCCGCGACGCAGCGCATTGTGATGCGTCAGCAGTCGGTCGATCTTGGCCGGCAGCGTTTCCGGCTCGGAGAGATCGATAACGCGGATAGCGCGGCGACCAACCTTGTCTTCATAGGCAGGTCCGATGCCGCGACGCGTCGTGCCGATCTTCGTGCCGCTGTTGGAGGCGGCGTCTTCACGAAGCGCGTCGAGGTCGCGGTGCAGCGACAGAATCAGTGGCGCGTTTTCGGCGATGCGCAGCACGTCAGGCGTGACCGCGATGCCCTGGGCGCGCAACTTCTCGACTTCGGCAACAAAATGATGCGGATCGACGACGACGCCGTTTCCGATAACGCTCAGCTTACCGCGAACGAGCCCGGATGGCAGCAGCGCGAGCTTATAACTGACACCATCGACAACCAGCGTATGACCGGCATTGTGGCCACCCTGAAAGCGCACGATCACATCGGCGCGTTCCGAAAGCCAGTCGACAATCTTGCCCTTGCCTTCATCACCCCATTGCGAACCGATCACAACTACGTTCGTCATTTCTCCATTCCCGCTTCCTGCGCACGGTGGCGCGCCTTGCTCAAACCCGCGCATCTATAAAGCTTTGTTTTTCGGAAAGCGACTCTGTTGTCTCAGGAGATTCGGCTTTTTACGTGACGAATCAGCGCCTCCAACAGGATTCTTCCCGTCAGCCTGCAGCAGTGGAAGCCGATGACACGATTACGGCCTGCTCACCGTCGATTCGCAAGGAAACGCCGAACCACTTCCCTCGATGTCGGATTTCAGGCGTAAAGACGTGAAAAGCACTGAAATCAGCCGAGTTCCAGTGTGGTAACGGCAAAGACACGATTGAGCGGCACATCAGGGGCGGCACCTCGGTACATCCGCGTCGTTTCGAACACCGGCGACAGCCCGCACGCTTCGACAAGCCTGATTGCCTCAGCGTTTTCAGCGGGCACGTCCAGATACACAGGCCTGCCCTTGGCCTCTGAGAGCAATGCTGCCAGCAAGGCCGCCGCGACATCGGGGCTGTTTGCAAAGAGCGGGCCGATCTTGAGCCCCTCGAAACAGCGCCGGATCGTGCCGTAGCCACGGATCCGGCTGCCGCTGCCGACCATGAAGGATTTTCGTCTCTCGGGCGCGCCGCACCAGGCGGTGAGAAAGGAATAGCGCAACCCCGGGAAAATGCTGGCATCGTAGCGCAGCAACGCCTCGAGCCTGCCCTGTGTAACCGGCACGACCTCCACGGCCTTGCCTATATCTGGCACGGTGGCGACACCGCCGTAGCGCAAGGTGCGATAGGCCGCCTCGAAGCCGTGGCGGCGATAGTTCTCCTGCTGAGCGGCGACGCCGTCGAGACCGACGGTACGATTGCCGGCGAAAGCAATGACCTTGTTCCACAGCGCCTTGCCATAGCCCTTGCCGCGAAATTCCGGGTGAACCATGTAGAGTCCAAGAAAGGCGAAGTTTTCGCCATATCGCACCAGGGAGATGCAGCCGACTGGCACCTCACCGATCGCACCGACGAAGAAGCCGGAAGGATCCGCCTCCCAGAACGCCGGGGCATCGTCGACACCGGGATTCCATCCCTCCTGTCGAGCCCATTCGAGAGCGAGCTCCAATTCCCCCGCTCGCATTGTACGCACGGCAAAAGTCGACTTCATGCAAATGCCCCACATCGCCCATTCCGCACCGCTCCCATGGAAACGGCCACGCCCCGCCTATCATGGTGCAATGCAATGACAATCACAAGCGATACGCGGCGACATGCCGGGCCGCTTCAGCCCTCGGCTGTATTAGGCGCGTAAGCGGCCGGATCGACCGATCCCGGCCTGCCCGCAAGCGACAGCGTTGCAACACGCGCCGGCGTCTCGCTGATCACCTTGCCACGCCGAACCACGAAGAGCCTGCCAGCGCGCATCCTGATGGCCTCGATCGTATCACGCGCCTGCAGCACGACGAGATCACCGTTACAGCCGACCTCCAGCCCATAGCCGTCGATGCCCATCACCTTGGCCGGATTGGCGGTGACGGCGTCGAAGCAGAACCGCATGGCCTCGCGTGACGCCAGCTGCCCGACGTGCAGCCCCATATGGGCGACATCCAGCATGTCAGCGCCGCCGAGCGAATACCAGGGGTCCATGCAGCAATCCTGGCCGAAGGCGATATTGATACCGAATTCACGCATCTCCTTGACACGGGTCAGCCCGCGCCGCTTCGGATAGCTGTCGTGTCGTCCCTGCAACATGATGTTGATCAGCGGATTGGGGATCGCATGCACCCCCGCCTCGGCGATCAGCGGCAGGAGCTTCGAGACATAATAATTGTCCATCGAATGCATCGATGTCAGGTGCGAACCGGCCACCCTGCCCTGAAGCCCGAGCCGCGTGGTTTCGGCGGCAAGCGTCTCGATGTGGCGCGATAGCGGGTCGTCGGTCTCGTCGCAATGCACGTCGACCATCAGGCCGCGCTTCTCGGCGATCTCGCAGAGCGCACGCACCGAACGCGCGCCATCCTCCATCGTCCGTTCGAAATGTGGAATGCCGCCGACGATGTCGACGCCGAGATCAAGGGCGCGGTCCAGGTTCCGCGCCGCCGTCGGCGAACGGTAATAGCCATCCTGCGGAAAGGCGACGAGCTGCAGATCGAGATAAGGCGCGACTTGCTTTTTCACCTCCAGCAGCGCTTCGACGGCAAGCAGCCGGTCGTCGCAGATATCCACATGGGTCCGCGCGGCCAAGAGCCCCTGCGATACCGCGAGATCGCAATAGCGCAAGGCCCGCTCCGCCACCGCCTCATGCGTCAAGAGCGGCTTCAGCTCGCCCCAGAGCGCGATACCCTCCAGCAGCGTCCCCGAGGTGTTGAGCCTCGGCAGGCCGAGCGACAGGGTCGCGTCCATATGAAAATGACAATCGATGAAGGGGGAGACACCAGATGGCCTCCGGCATCGATCACACGCCCCGCCTCCGCCTTCAGCTGGGGCTCGACAGCCACAATCTTACCGCCGGCAATGGCAATATCCTGCCCCTTGCGGCCATCAGGAAGGTTGGCATTGCGGACGATGAGATCGAATGTCATGGGGAATTGCCTTCGGATCGGTGGGAGATGCTTTTATCCTGAATGTCTAGCACGCCGCCAAAGGCTGGCAAGTCGTTCGGCGGTTTGAAATCGCAGCAGTTCGCGCGTGTCATATTGCGTTTATCTTTATGGTCTTTATGACGCGTCTATCGCAGTGCCCTGGATAAGCACCGCAACGTATAGGCGTCCCCGGCGATCCTGTGTATAAGCGCAGGCGACGGCCAACGAGGGGATCGCGTTCTGACGCTGAGCCCACTGCAAGCAAAAGGATTGAAGTTCCATGCACATCACAATGATCGGTTCGGGTTATGTGGGTCTTGTGTCTGGCGTCTGTTTCGCGGATTTCGGCCATGATGTGATTTGCGTCGACAAGGATGTCGGCAAAATCGAGGCGCTGCTCAAAGGCGAAATTCCGATCTTCGAACCCGGCCTGGAACAGCTCGTCACTGATAATGTCCGCGCCGGCCGCCTGTCGTTCTCGACCGACGTAGAAACCAGCGTAGCGGCCAGTGACGTCGTCTTTATCGCCGTGGGCACGCCGTCGCGCCGTGGTGACGGCCATGCCGATCTCTCCTATGTCTATGCCGCCGCCCGCGAGATCGCCGAGCACGTCAAGGGTTTCACCGTCATCGTCACCAAGTCGACCGTCCCGGTCGGCACCGGCGACGAGGTCGAGCGCATCATCCGCGAAACCAATCCGGATGCCGACGTCGCCGTCGTCTCCAATCCGGAATTCCTGCGCGAGGGTGCGGCCATCGAGGACTTCAAGCGTCCCGACCGCATCGTCATCGGCCTCAACGACGACCGGGCGCGGAGCGTCATGACCGAGGTCTACCGGCCGCTTTATCTTAACCAGGCACCGCTGCTCTTCACCGCGCGGCGCACCTCCGAGCTGATCAAATACGCCGCCAATGCCTTCCTCGCAATGAAGATCACCTTCATCAACGAGATGGCCGATCTCTGCGAGAAGGTCGGCGCCAATGTGCAGGAAGTGTCGCGCGGCATCGGTCTTGACGGCCGCATCGGCGCGAAGTTCCTGCATGCAGGACCTGGCTATGGCGGCTCTTGCTTCCCGAAAGATACACTGGCGCTCGCCAAGACCGCGCAGGATTATGACAGCCCGGTACGCCTGATTGAGACGACAATCTCGATCAACGACAATCGCAAGCGCGCCATGGGCCGCAAGGTCATCGCGGCCATGGGTGGCGATGTCAGGGGCAAGACCATTGCCGTGCTCGGCCTGACCTTCAAGCCGAACACCGACGACATGCGCGACAGCCCGGCGATCTCGGTCATCCAGACGCTGCAGGACGGCGGCGCCACGGTGACCGGCTACGATCCAGAGGGCATGGACAATGCCCGCCAGGTGATCGACATTACCTATGCTCCTGATGCCTACCGCGCGGCGCAAGGCGCCGACGCCCTGGTCATCGTCACCGAATGGAACCAGTTCCGCGCGCTCGACTTCGCCCGGCTGAAGAGCGTCATGAACGCTCCTGTCCTCGTCGACCTCAGAAACATCTATCGCCATGACGAGGTCACAAAGCACGGCTTTGTCTATACCAGCATCGGCAGACCCATGAACGGGGCCGAACTGTAAGCAAGGGCCGACGAATGCGCTATCTCATCACCGGAACCGCCGGGTTCATCGGCTTTCATCTCGCCAAGCGCCTGCTCGACGACGGCCATTTCGTCGTCGGCTTCGACGGCATGACGCCCTATTACGACGTCAAGCTCAAGGAAAAGCGCACCGCCATCCTCGCCCGCTCCAACGGCTTCAAGGCTGTCACCGGCATGCTGGAGGACAAGGCCGCGCTGGATCACGCAGCTGAGCTGGCCGAACCCGACGTCATCGTCCATCTCGCAGCTCAGGCCGGCGTGCGCTACAGCCTGGAAAATCCACGCTCCTATGTGGACTCCAACCTTGTCGGCTCGTTCAACGTGCTGGAACTGGCGAGAAGCCTTCAGCCGAAACACCTGCTGCTTGCCTCCACTTCCTCGGTCTATGGCGCCAACGAGAAGATCCCTTTCGCCGAAAGCGACAAGGCCGACGAGCAGATGACGATCTACGCGGCAACGAAGAAGAGCATGGAGCTGATGGCGCACAGCTACGCCCATCTCTTCCATATCCCGACCACCGTCTTCCGCTTCTTCACCGTCTACGGTCCTTGGGGCCGGCCGGACATGGCGCTGTTCAAATTCGTCGACGCCATCAAGAACGACCGCCCGATCGAGATCTACGGCGACGGCAAGATGAGCCGCGATTTCACCTATATCGACGATCTCGTCGAAGGCATCGTCAAGCTGATCGGCGTCATTCCGTCGGAAGACAACCGCGTCGTATCGGACACGATCACCGATACGCTATCGAACAACGCACCCTTCCGCATCGTCAATATCGGCGGCGGCCAGCCGGTCGGTCTGATGAGTTTCGTCGAGACCATCGAGGCGATGCTCGGCAAGAAGGCGATCCGCCACATGCTGCCGATGCAGCCTGGCGACGTGCACAACACCTATGCCGTGCCGGACCTGCTGGTGGCTCTGACAGGCTTCAAGCCGCAGATCGAGGTCGACGAAGGCGTGCGCCGCTTCGTCGAGTGGTATCAGGAAAACTACTGAGAAAACCGGCCTATTCGGCCGGACCCGCCGGATGATAGCCACGGTCGAAGTAAACCAGCCCCTGCCCGCCGTCTTGCTGGCGGATGGCCTCGACTTCGCACATCAGGATGTCATGCGTGCCGCCATCGGCGCGGCGCACGATGCGGCAGTCGAAGGAAACAAGCGCATCTTCCAGCGCCGGCGAGCCGGTGGATAGTTCCGACCATGCGGCCGCGGCAAAGCGTTCGGCAACCGGCGTCTTGCCGCCAAAGAGGCGTGAGAGCTCCTGGTGCCCTTCCGAAAGCACGTTGACGCAAAGCACGCCGTTTTCGGTGACTGCTGGATGCACGGAAGCAGCGCGATTGAGACAGACGAGCAGGGTTGGCGGGCTGTCGGTGACGCTGCAGACGGCAGTCGCGGCAAAGCCGGCAAGACCCGCCGGTCCATTGGTTGTTACGATGTTCACGGCAGCGGCCATGCGCGCCATGGCGTTGCGAAATTCAGCTCGCGCCACATCAGGATCGGCGACGGGCACCGCCTTCTCGAACGCCACGGATGTCTTCATGTTCATTCCCATTGTCCCCGCATGTCGCGCCGAAATCTGGATGCAGGCAACGTACCAAGTCAAACTGCCTATCTCAAGCAACCGCATTTCACGGAATCGCTATTCGCCAGGCAATTAGTTTTCTACTAAATCTATCAACAAAAGGAAAAACAATCCTATCCATACGCCTTTGGGGCATTTCCTCCTGCCTTCCGAAAGCGAAGCAGCATGGCCGGCAATCGTGATGCCCATCACTGCCTGCGTACACAAAAAGGCAGCGGCACGGCCGCAAATTGATGCTTTCCTCCGTCATCATCCTTGCCGTATCCGTTAGATGAGAGACGCACATGAGAGGATATGGCCATGGCGAAGCCCTTCTATTGGAACGAACTGAACACCTATGATTTCGCCGGCCTTTCGCCCGACACCACCATCGCCGTCCTGCCGATTGCCTCGACCGAGCAACACGGCCCGCATCTGCCGATCGCCACCGACGTCGCTATCGCCACCGGCATGCTGGCCGAACTGAAGATCCAGCGCCCCGACGATCTCGATTTCCTCGTGCTGCCGACACAGGAGATCGGCAAGGCTAACGAGCACGTCTATGGCCCCGGCACGCTCTCGCTCAGCGCCGAGCTGCTGATCCCGGTCTGGACCGCGATCGGCGCCAAAGTCGCCGAGGCCGGCATTCGCAAGATGGTGATCGTCAATTCCCATGGTGGCAATCTCGACATCATGGGCATCGTCGCGCGTGAATTGCGCGTGCGTTACCAGATGGCCGTCGTCGCCACGCAATGGACGCGCTTCGGCACGCCTGACGGTATGATCAGCGAGCATGAGCAGCGCTACGGTATCCATGGTGGCGATGTAGAGACCTCGCTGATGCTGCATTTCCGCCCCGAGCTGGTGCGAATGGACAAGGCCGAGAACTTCGCCTCCAAGGCCGAATGGATGAAGGAGCATTCGAACTACTTGCAGCCGCTGCCGCCGCATTCGCTCGCCTGGATCGCCCATGACCTCAACCCCAACGGCGTCGTTGGCAACGCCGCCAACGGCACGGCGGAAAAGGGCGCGCTTATCTGCCGCCATCAGATCAAGGGTTTCATCGAGATGCTGCACGATCTCCGGGACTATCCGCTGTCGAACCTCTATTCGAAATAGGCGTCCGACCGTCGCCGTTCCGACGGCATCAGAATGTGCCCCTTCGCCTGTAGTTCCTCCACCAGACCAGCCAGTTCAGCGAGCAGATACTCCACGAACAGGCTGGTCGCCGCATCCAGCGGCGCGCGTGCGCGCGCAAAAGCTTCAACGGCTGATGCCGAGAATGCGGTTCGGCGATCGGCCGGAACACCAGCTCGCCACGTCGGCAATCGGTGATGACGTCGAGCGGGTTCAACAGCGTCAGCCCCGCTCCGCATTTGACCAGCTGCTTCAGCATTTCCGAGGCATTGCTTTCCAGCACCGGCTCCACCTGCACCGACAGCCGCGCCAGCGTCAGGTTGATGATATCGCGCAGGCTGGTGCCCGGCTGCGCCAACAGCAGCCGTTCCTCCACCACATCGGCCAGATTGATCGGTCCCGGCTCGATCAGCGGATGGCCCGGCGGCAGCACGACACCGATCGGAATGTCGAAATTGCCGAGCGAACGAATGCCCGGCGTCGCGGGAATGTTGAAACCGAGCCCGATATCCACCTCGCCCGAAAGTACCGGCGCGACGGTGGTCGAGCCGGAATCATTGTGCAATTGGATGAAAACGCGGGGATGCTCGGAAAGGAACCGCGCGATGATCTCCGGCAGCGGCCCGGCGGCAAGGCCGACCGTCGTGACGATCCTCACCTTGCCAGCCTGCTGCATCTTCAGGCTGCGGATGCGCCCCTCCAGCCGCTCGTAATTCTTCAGCACCTCACGGATATGCTCGATGCAGAGTTCGCCCGCCGCCGTCAGCCGGAGGCCACGTGGCAGCCGCTCGAACAGCGGCGCTCCCATCTCCTCCTCCAGCGCCAATATCTGCCGGTTGATCGCCGAGGAAGCCACGTTCAGCCGCGCCGCTGCCTTGCGGATCGAGCCGCAGCGGGCGATCTCGTTGATGTAGAGCAGTCGTCTCGAATGCAGCATAGGCGTCCCCATTGCATAAATTTTGCCCAGGCCGCACAATTTAGGCACAGACCCGAGTTGAGATGCCTAAAAGGCATCAATGCGCACGAATTTTGATGCTTTTCAAAGCGCAACGCAATCGCTCAAATGCAGAAAATGGGCGTCACTGATGGCGTCCCATGGCGAATAAGGGGAACAACCAGCCATGTTCAATGCATTGAAGTCCAAAGCATTTCTTACCGTCATGGGCCTGATGGCCACCATTGCGGCGGCCGAGCCCGCGAGCGCCCTCGACAAAGTGACCTACGGCACCAACTGGCTCGCCCAGGCCGAACATGGCGGCTTCTATCAGGCGGTTGCCGACGGCACCTACAAGAAATACGGTCTCGACGTCACCATCGTCCAGGGTGGCCCGAATGCCGCCAACTCGGCGTTGCTCATTTCCGGCAAGATCGATTTCTACATGGGCGGCCCGCAGCAGGAAATCGACGCCGTCAAGCAAGGCATCCCGATCGTCGACGTCGCCGCCATCTTCCAGAAGGACCCGCAGGTGCTGATCGCCCATCCGGACGCCGGCGTGGAAAAATTCGAGGATCTCGCCAAGCTTCCAACCCTGTTCATGAGCAAGGACGGCTACGTCACCTATTTCGAGTGGATGAAGGCGAACTTCCCGGGCTTCAAGGACGAGCAGTTCAAACCCTACAATTTCAGCGCGGCGCCGTTCCTCTCCGACAAACAGTCGGCCCAGCAGGGCTATCTGACCTCCGAACCCTATGAGATCGAAAAGCAGGCCGGCTGGAAGCCGAAAGTCTTTCTGATCGCCGACGCCGGCTACTCGCCCTATTCGACGATGATCACCGCACAGACCGCGATGGTTCAGAAGAACCCGGACCTCGTGCAGCGCTTCGTCAATGCCTCGATCGAGGGCTGGTACAATTACCTCTACGGCGACAACAAGGTAGCCAACGATCTGATCAAGAAGGATAATCCCGACATGACAGACGGCCAGATCGCTTATTCCATCGCCAAGATGAAGGAATACGGCATCGTGGAATCCGGCGACGCCGCCGACAAGGGCATCGGCTGCATCACCGACGCCCACTACAAGAAGTTCTTTGACGAGATGGTGCAGATCAAGATCTTCGATGCAGACACGGACTACAAAAAAGCCTTCGACCCGCAGTTCGTCTGCAAGGGTTTTGGGATGGCGCTGAAGAAGTAAGTCTTAGCACCTCCCTCTTGAAGGGGGAGGTCGCCGCAGAGCGCGGGTGGGGGTGACACCCCGAGATTTCGAAGGATCACCCCACCCCGGAGCTTCGCTCCGACCCTCCCCCCTCAAAGGGAGGGTGGATCAACAAAGAGCCGAACCATGACCCTGTCTGAAGCCGCTACGACCGCCCGAACCGAACCGCGCAAGCGGCCGCTGGTCGTTATGGAGCAGGTCTCGAAAGTCTTCTCCAACGGCACGCTGGCGCTTTCCGGCATGTCGCTCAGCGTGGAAAGCGGTGAGTTCATCAGCCTGCTCGGCCCCTCCGGCTGCGGCAAGTCGACGGCGCTGCGCATTATCGCCGGTCTCGGCGGCGCCTCCAGCGGCCGGATCGACTGGCCAAGCTCGCGCATCAATTCCAAGGGATTGCCCGACGGCGATATCAGCTTCGTCTTTCAGGAGCCGACGCTGCTGCCCTGGAAAACAGTCTTCGGCAATGTCCACCTGCCGCTGAAACTGCGCGGCGTCTCCGAGACATCGGCCCGGGACCAGATCATGGCAACGCTGGCAACAGTCGGCCTGCAGGATTTCGCCGAGGCCTATCCGCGCGAATTGTCGGGCGGCATGAAGATGCGCGTCTCCATCGCCCGCGCTCTGGTCACCAAGCCGAAGCTGCTCCTGATGGACGAACCCTTCGCGGCACTCGACGAAATCACCCGCCAGAAGCTCAACGACGATGTGCTGCGGCTATGGCAGGCGACCGGCATCACCGTGATTTTCGTCACCCATTCCGTCTACGAGTCCGCCTATCTTTCCAACCGCATCGTCGTCATGAAGGCCCGCCCCGGTCGCGTCCATACGGACTTTCCCTTGAACACCAGCGGCGAACGCGATCCCCTCTACCGGTCCTCCGAGGAATATCGACAGGTCTGTGAAAAGGTGTCCCGTTCCCTGATCGAGGCCATTGGCTGGCCGGAGGCCCATTGATGAGCGACAGCACCGGCCTATCCGCAAAACTCTCCAAGGAAGCGGCCGATGCCCGACCGAAGCCGGCCCTGCGCACCAGAAATGCCGAACGATCAATCGGCATCATCGTGCCGATCCTGACCGTCGTCGTCCTGGTCGTCCTCTGGCAGCTTCTCGTTACCGGCGCCGATATTCCGCAATATATCCTGCCAAGCCCGCTCGCGGTCGCGAAAGCGCTGATATCCGATTGGGGCATTCTCTCGCCGGCCCTTTGGGTCACGACGCAGATCACCTTCATATCCTTGGCGCTCGCGCTGATTGGCGGCGTCGGCTTTGCCATCTTCCTGGTGCAGTCGCGCTGGATCGAGCTTGCCTTCTATCCGCTCGCCGTCATTCTGCAGGTGACCCCGATCGTGGCGATCGCGCCGCTGATCCTGATCTACGCGCCAACCCGCGAATCCGCGCTGCTGATCTGCGGCTTCCTCGTCGCCTTCTTTCCGATCCTCTCCAACATGGTGCAGGGCCTGAAGAGCGTCGATCATAACCTCCTGAACCTCTTCGATCTCTACGGCGCCTCACGCTGGCAGATGCTGCTGCATCTGAAGCTGCCGGCGGCCCAGCCCTATTTCATGACGGGTCTCAGGATCGGCGGCGGCCTGTCGCTGATCGCATCCGTCGTCGCGGAATTTGCCGCCGGCTCCGGCGGCCCCAATTCCGGCCTCGCCTTCCGTCTGCTCGAGGCGCAATACCGTCAGAACATGCCGCGCCTGTTCGCAGCCCTGCTGCTGCTCTCGGCACTCGGCGTCGCCATCTTCGCCCTCACCTCCTTCATCTCATGGCTGAGCCTGCATCGCTGGCATGAAAGCAGCCTCAAGCGGGAAAACTGATGTCCTATTCCTTCATGTCCCCGCCAAACGCCGCACGCTTCGTGCTAAGCAACGCCACCGTCCCGGCTGTTACCGTCGCGGGCTTCACTGGTCCGTCCAACGAAGGCCTCGTAAAAGCCGACATCGTCGTCGCCGATGGCCTCATCAAGGACATCCTGCCGGCCGGCACGGCACCCGCGGAATTCGCCAAGGCAGACATGAGGGACGGCATGGTCTGGCCGACTTTCGCCGACATGCACACCCATCTCGATAAGGGCCACATCTGGGAGCGCCGCGCCAACCCAGACGGCAGCTTCATGGGCGCGCTCGACGCCGTGCGCTCCGACCGCGAGGCCAACTGGTCGGCCGCCGATGTGCGCAAGCGCATGGAGTTCTCGCTGCGCGCCGCCTATGCCCACGGCACCAGCCTGATCCGCACCCATCTGGATTCACTGGCACCACAGCACCGCATCTCCTTCGAGGTGTTTTCGGAGGTGCGCGAAGCCTGGAAGGACAAGATCGCGCTGCAAGCCGTCGCCCTCTTCCCGCTGGATTTCATGGTCGACGACGCCTTCTTCGCCGACCTGATCACAGTCGTCCGCGAGACCGGCGGCCTTCTCGGCGGCGTCACCCAGCTGAACCCCGAGATCGACAGCCAGCTCGACAAGCTGATCCACGCCGCCGCCGGCAATGGCCTCGATATCGACCTGCATGTCGACGAGACCGAAGACAGACAAGTGCTCACGCTGAAGTCGATCGCCGAGGCCGTGCTGCGCAACGGCTTCACCGGCAAGGTCACCGCCGGCCATTGCTGCTCGCTCGCCCGACAGGACGAGGATGTCGCCCGCGCCACCATCGATCTCGTCGCCAAGGCCGGGATTTCGATCGTCTCCCTGCCAATGTGCAACATGTACCTGCAGGACCGCCATCCGGGCCGCACGCCGCGCTGGCGTGGCGTTACGCTCCTGCATGAACTGGCGGCGGCCGGCGTGCCGACCGCGGTCGCCTCCGACAATACCCGCGACCCCTTCTACGCCTATGGCGACCTCGACCCCGTCGAAGTCTTCCGCGAGGCCGTTCGCATCCTGCATCTCGACCATCCGCTGGATACGGCCGCCCGCGTCGTCACCACTTCGCCGGCCTCCATCCTCGGGCGCCCCGATATCGGCCGCATTGCCGTCGGCGGCCCCGCTGATCTCGTCCTCTTCAGCGCCCGCCGCTGGAGCGAATTCCTCTCCCGTCCGCAGTCCGACCGCGTCGTCCTTCGCAAGGGCAAAGTCATCGACCGCAGCCTGCCGGATTACCGTGAACTCGATACTGTTATTGGAGCCTGACATGCCGGATTATCAGCTCATCAAGAAAGAACTCGAAGGCATCGCCATCGAAGACAATCCGGCACTGGTGCGCCAGAAGAGCCGCGATTTCTACTGGTATTCGCCGATCCTGAAAGCGCAGCTCGACAATGTCACCGCCGATCTTGTCGTCACCCCGAAGACCGAGGAAGAGGTGATCCGCACGCTGAAGGTGGCCTATGCCCATGACGTGCCGGTTACCCCGCGCGGCGCCGGCACCGGCAATTACGGCCAGGCCATGCCGCTCTCCGGCGGCATCGTGCTCAACCTCGCAGCCATGAACAAGGTCAAGGAAATCCATCCCGGTCGCGTCATCTGCGAGCCCGGCATCATCATTGCCGAGCTCGACCGCCAGACGAAGGCCCATTCCGGCCAGGAGCTGCGCTTCCACCCCTCGACGGCGCAGACTGCAACCATAGGCGGCTTCATCGCCGGCGGTTCCGGCGGCGTCGGCTCGATCACCTGGGGCGGGTTGCGCGACATCGGCAATATTCTGCGCCTGCGCGTCGTCACCATGGAGGCCGAACCGCGCGTCCTCGACCTCACCGGCTGGGACCTGACCAAGGTCAGCCACGCCTACGGCACCAACGGCATCATCACCGAGATCGAAATGCCGCTAGCCCCGGCTTACGATTGGGTGGACGTGCTGGTCGGCTATGACGACTTCATGGACGCCGTGCGCTTCTCCGACGCGCTCGCCAAATGCAACGGCATCCTCGTCAAGGAAATCGCGCCGATCGCGGCTCCCATCCCGTACGAATATTTCACCCGCCATAAGCCTTACATCCGTCACGGCCAGTCGGTCGTGGCGCTGATGATCGCGCCGCATTCGATGGAGCCATTCGTCGCCTTTGCCAGCCAGCAGAAGGGCGAGATCACCTTCCGCTCCGACAAGGTGGAGAGCATGAAGGGCATCCCGCATGCCTATGAGCTCGCCTGGAACCACACGACGCTACGCGCCATCAAGGTCGACCCGAGCATCACCTATCTGCAGGTGCAGTATCCGGGCCCGGATCATGTCGCCAAGGTGCAGAAGATGGTCGAAATCTTCGGCGACGAAGTGCCCGGCCATCTCGAATTCATCAAGTTCGACGGCCAGATCCAGTGCGCCGGCCTGCCGCTGGTGCGCTATACCTCCGAGGCCCGGCTGGAGGAGATCATCAAGATCCATCAGGACCACGGCTGCCCGATCTTCAATCCGCACCGCTACACGCTGGAAGAAGGCGGCATGAAGCAGACCGACACCGTCCAGCTCGCCTTCAAGAAAGAGACGGATCCCAAGGGTCTGCTCAATCCTGGCAAGATGATCGCCTGGGACAATCCAGACTTCGATTTCAAGTCCGGCCAGAACTATCTCTTCCCGGGTCTGGCGGCGCTGATGGAGGCCTCATGAGGGTTCTCGTCCTTCATTCGCATCCCGTCGAGGAGAGTTATGGTGCTGCCCTGCACCGGCAGACGGTCGAGAGCTTGAAAGCCGCCGGCCATGAGGTCGACGACTGCAATCTCTATGCCGAGGGTTTCGACCCGGTTCTCTCTCGACAAGGCCGGATGATCTATCACGATTACCCTGACAATACCGAGGCGGTGAAATCATACGTCGAACGGCTCCAGCGCGCCGAAGGCCTTGTTATCGTTACCCCGGTCTGGAATTTCGGCTTTCCAGCGATCCTGAAAGGCTATTTCGACCGTGTCTGGCTGCCGGGCGTTACCTTCGAACTGGTGAACGGCAAGGTGATCTCGAAGCTGAAGCACATCCAGAAACTTGGCGCCGTGATGACCTATGGCGCCGATCCCTTCCGCGCCTTCATCGTCGGCAACCCACCGAAGAAGATCATCAAGCGCATGATCCGTGCCATGATCAAGCCCTTCGCCCCGGTCGTCTTCCTCGCCCATTACGACATGAACCGCTCGACCGATGAGACGAGAAAGCGGTTTCTGGAGAAGGTGAAACGGGAGATGGAGCGGTTTTAAAACGCTCCGGAATTCGGACTTAAGCCGGGACGAGCCCGTGGCGCAGCATGACCTCTTGCGCCTTGGCAAGGTCAGGTTTGCCGGGCACATTGATCACGTCGGCGATCTCTTCGAAATAGCGGCGTCCGATGGCGCCCGGCGTGATGACGACCAAAGCTCGTGCGCTGCTCTCATGCAGATTCTCATGGTGATGGACGCTGCCGCGCGGAATGAAGACAGCGTCGCCAACACCCAGTTCCTGCTTTCGACCATCAACGGTGATCGTCACGATACCCTCGATCCCATAGAGGATTTCGTCCGCATCCTTGTGATAGTGGGGCGCGGGTACGCGGGCGTGGGACGGAACGATGAACTCGAATACCGTAGCGCCTTTGTCGTTCACCAGGAAGCGCAGCTCCAACTCCCCGATGCGTACGACGTCATGTCCATTCGCTTCCATCAGCCTCATCCTTGCTGTAAAGTAGCTTTACAAAATAAACGTAAAGCGACTTTACAAACATGTCAATGTTCAATGAGCTGACAAAGCAACCCAACACGAACGAGAAATTGCAACCGCCTTTCTTCGGCGCTCTGCTGCGCATCGTCTGGCAGGACGTTCGCAATCGGATGCACAAAGCTATTCACGACGCCGGCTTCACGGATTTTCAGGACGCTCACTTCGCGGTGTTCTCCTATCCCCTGCCGGACGGCATCAGACCATCCGAATTGGCACGGCAGAAGAAAATGTCGCGGCAAGCGATCAACTATCTAATCACCCAGCTCGAAGAGCTGGGATATGTCGAGCGGCGCGCTCCTGAGAACAGCGATCGGCGTCTTATATATCTCAGTGCGCGGGGACAGGAGATAGCCGAAACAATCTTCACCTGCCTACGCAAGCTGCACGCTGAATGGGCGGAAGAGATCGGTCACGAACGGTTCGATGTCTTCCTCGACGTGCTGAAACAACTTTCCCTCAAAGCGCAGGAAAGCACGCAAGAGGCTGGCGTATAAGCCATCTGCACGTCACTTCGTCGTGGATATCAGCAGGAACATCGGGCGCTCGCGCTCGATCGCCCAATCCGGATGCGTGGCAAGCTCCTCATCCGTCGGCGTCCACTCCTCGACATGCGCGATCGTAAAGCCCGAGCTGATCAGCAGGTTGAGCGTCGTTCCCATGGTGCGATGCTGCTTCACGACGCCTTCGGCGAGCCAGTTCGTCACCCGTGGCCCTTCCATCTGATAGCTGTCGAGCGGCCATGTCTTGCGGCCTTCAGCATCGACCAGCCAGTCCGGCCGTCGCGGCGCCATGTAGATCGGGTGTTCGATGGAGAAGATCAGACGCCCACCGGGCTTCAACGCCTGATGGATCGTCGCCAGAAGCCCGGAGAAATTCTTGATGTAGTGAAAGGCGAGCGAACTATAGACGAGATCGAAAGCGGCGGCCGGAAGCTGAAGATCTTCCAGATCGGCCTTACCGTAGCGAATAGCCTTGTCAGCCGTCTCAGCCTCAGCGCGGGCGAGCATATTGTCGGAGACATCGAGACCCAACACATTGGCCGCGCCCTGCTCCCTCGCCCAGCGACAAAACCAGCCGAAGCCGCAACCGAGATCGACAATCTCCAGACCGCGCAAGTCGGGCAGCAACGCCCGCATCGACGGCCATTCCGCCGCGCCCGCCAGCCCATCGATCGACCGCTGCAGCTGGCTGTAGCCCTGGAAGAAGGCCGGATCATCATAGATGTTCTGGGTCATGCTCGCCTCCCAAGGCTCGATACAGCTTGTCCCGGTCAGATCGCGGGTTTCGGTCGCGACAGCCATTGCGAATAGGGCTTTACGCCGAAGCTCGGATCGGCCGCATCCTCAAGCACATGGATATACTCGATCGAATGCCCATCCGGGTCCAAAAAATATTGCGAAACTGCCGGCATCCAGCCGAGAACGACGGGCTCGTCCGATGGATTGTCGTTCAAATCGAGCGGCTGAACGCCATGTGCCTTCAGCGCGGCGGCAGAGCCGAGAACATCCTCCAGCGTGACCCGAAACGCAATGTGAAGCCGCATTCGGAGCGGCGCGCTGCCTATAGCCCAGAGGCCGAGCATGCCCTTCCTTTTGTCGTCGATCCAGAAGAATGCGACATTCCTGTTCTCAATGACGGTTGCCAGCTCCAGCCCGATCACATCGCGATAAAACCGGATCGAACGATCGAGATCGACGACCGTCAGATGGGTCTCATACAGACCCAGGATTTGCGGCATCGGCACATCTACCATCTCTTTTGAAGCTCCTGTCATCACACTACCTTCGCTGCGGTTACTTCGACCTCTACTAAAAACTCCGGCCGCGTAAACCCGCCGACGATGATCAGCGTCGAGACCGGCTTCGGATCGAGCGTATAGCGGTCGCGAACAGCCATGTAGGCGGGAAAATCCTCGCGCCTGGTGACAAAACCGGAAATGCGGATGACATCGGCAAAGCTCATGCCGGCCTCCTCCAGGATCGCCTTGATCGCCTCGAAGCAAAGCTCTGCCTGGCCGGTCACATCCGAGGGAATGCTGTCGTCGAGCGCAATACCGACCTGGCCCGAGGTCACCAGCAGGCTGGCGCCCGGCGGCACCAGCAGGCCGTGATTGTAATTGCCGAACGGGCGGCGGACGGAGGGCGGATTGAACGTCTTTTTCATCGGCATCGATTCCTCATTTGTAGGACCGATTTCAGCATTTCAACAATCGGTGGACAAGCCGCTCAGAGCACCTGAACGACCTCCTTCACTCGATTTCTCCGTACTTCCAAAAGGATATGCCCAAAGAGCGCGGCAAGCACGATCGGCCCACCAACCAACGTCGCCTTTGAAGGCAGCTCCGCCAGGAACATCCAGGTCCACAGCGGCGTCAGCGGCACTTCAAGCGACGTTATCAACGTGGCGTCAGCGGCTGGGATCAGCCGCGAGCCGAAGGTATAGAGGCTGAGACCCATGGCGCTCTGGACAAGGCCGAAGGCGACGATCAGACCCAGGTCGTGTCCCGACACCATCGACGGCGAGGCAAACCAGAAGGTGACCAAGGAGCAGAGCCATGCGGACAGAGCCATCGCCGGAAGCATCGGCACATCGCGGTGCTGGCGCATGATGACGGCAAGACCGGCGACCGCCAGGGTCATGATGACGGCAAGCCCCTTGCCGAGCCAGCTTCCGTCACCGGCAGACTCACCGGACAGCATCACCAGCACCCCGGCCAAGGCGACGACGCTGGCAACGAGCGTCGTGGCGCTCGGGCGCTCCCGGATGAAGACATAGGCGACGCCGGCCGTAACGAAAGGCACGGTCGCATAGATCACCATCGCATCGGCAATGGAGGTGTAATAGATCGAGCCGATACCGCCGATCATGGCTGTCGTGGAGAAAACCGTCGCGGCCAGCGACGGCCAGCGCATGGAGCGAATAATCCGCCAGCCATTGCCGCGCTCAATATAGAAAAACAGCGCGAAGACGCCAAAGCCGGTGACGACGCCGCGGCAGAAGAGAATGGTCATCAGATCGGCGTGAATGGTGCGCACGAACAGGCCGGATGTCGACCACGCCAGGGCCGAAAGCGCCACATAGGTCACGCCCAGCCGATACTGCTGCTGCTCCGCCAGCGTCACGACACGAATCCTCCCGAATTTCTTATGTTTTATGGCGCGACTATTAGCGAGTGCAGGAACAGCCTACAAGCCATGCTTGCGGCCTGCATGTCGCGGATGCGAGAAGAAAATGTAGCGGTTGCAGAACCGCCACGGCTGCTTCAATCCAAACCGGCCCATCCGTCTTGCGGATATTTCAAGCGCCTTTAGGGTATGGATGATTCGGCAGAGGGAGAAACAATGCAGCTATTGCTGGCAAGCCTGTTTGCATGCGGCTGCGTGAGCCTGGTCGATGCCGTGCCATGGCCTGTTGCCGAGAGCTATATCAACCCCGCCGTGGAATGCAGCCAGAGCGCTGATCCGGGTGCTTGCCGGCATACGCGGGATAGCTGGAAGACGGAGTACAGCGACGCCATCGACGGGAAATATCAGGGGCAGCGAAACGTCGCATTCTGCCTGAGCACGGGCTGCGACAAGGCCATCCAGCCCGACAAGATCCTCGGCTGCGCCTGGCGTATCGTCATCGCGAAATCCGGGCACAAAGAGTTCGATGACACGGATGCCATGAACCTCAAGGCGTTCTGTGGGCCTGACTATATTACGCAGGTGGACAGGCGAGTGGCCGAGACCCAGGCGAGAGCCATGGTGATGATGATCGGGAAATAGCTGAGCGCCTTGCGGCCCACTGTCTGCCTTCCTACGCGATCACGGGACAGCCGACACTCGCTTATAAACGATCGTGCGGCAGCTTTCGACCCCATATCGGACGTTCCAAAACCTGTAGTGACCTTTCGAAAGCTGCCCTCGCCCATAGGACATTTGAGCAGCGCGGAATTCCGATTTCGTCTATCCATAGAGATATGATTTCGGAGGGGCAAATGAAGGTACCGGTAGAGTTCGAGAACATTATCGCTGATGTCGAAAAACGACATGAGCCGCTTCCGTCTCATTACTTTCAGACAGAGTTGATGAAGGCTCGCACGGCGCTCGGGAAAGATCTCGACGCCGACCTAAATGCGGGTGCATTTGCTGAACTCGTCGCATGGACCCTGACGACCGAAGCCTGGGGCTTTGAGCCGTGGCATTCTTATTTCGGCCCGTTCGGCTCATGGATCAGCATCGACGGGAAGAAGGCATTCGCGCCGGCTGTCGATCAGGTCGACGAAGCCATCTTCCAGCATTGGGCCAGCCGTGTCAGTCAGTTCAGGCACCCAGGACTGCAGGCTCGCTATGCGGACCTATGCTGGGAGCTTGCGAGGACGGTCGGCAATGCTAAGCCGGATTTTCGCCATGCCGTCGCTGCCGTTGATGCGTATCTCGAGGGCGTGTCTAGCGGTCTCGTCACAGAGTTTCATGAGCAGATCGCATCAGCGAGCCGGGCACTCGATATCGCTCGCCAGATCCGGGACAACGAGCGCGCCGAGGCAGCCATCGTCATGCTCCTGCAGCTTCATGACAAAGCCGTGGCGGGAGAGGGGTGGTGGTGGAAGACCTACGACCGCCTCATCGCGGATAAAGCATTGACCGACGACAGGCGCGCCTATCTCGCCCAGAGCCTAGAGGGGCTGGCGGCTGACTACGCAGACACTGCGAGCGCTGAAAAGTTCGACCCCTTCCAGCTTGAGAACGTCTCTGAACGGCTGCAGGCCTACTACAATCGCGTCGGCAGCCGCCCCGATGTGGTCCGGCTTCAGGAGACAGTGGGTAGGGCTTTCGAGCACACCGCCGGTCTTGGTGACAACCTGCGCGCGTCTTCGATGCTACAGAGCGCCGAAAACGCCTATCTCGATGCCGGCAAGCAAGAGGATGCAAAGCGAGCGAGAATCGCGCGAATAAAAGCGATCGAAGTGTCTCGAGAGGAAATGCAGTCGTTTGAGACCACTCAGACGATTACGATGGAGGAAATGGATGCGTTCGTCTCCACGATGGTCACCGACGATCCGCTGCACACCTTCACCAGGATTGCGAACCAGTTCGTGCCTGAGGTCGCGCAGATAGAGGCGCAGATCAAAAAAGGCGGGGAGGATGGTGAGGGTTCGATCATGAACTTCATTCCGATCGCGATAATGGCGAAAGATCATCAAGCCGCGATGCTTGGAGGGGTAGAAGACGATCTTGATGGACGTGTAATCCATCATGCCCAGCAGAATGTGCAGTGGACTTCACCATACCTGCACCGCGCGCTGCAGGCAGCGATCGAGAAACATGAACTCAATCCATATGCGGTTACCGGGTTTGCCGAGCGCTCGGGTCTATTCGAAGATTCCAGCTTCCTACTCGAAGGAGTGGGCGCGTGGTTCGCTCACGATCACATGAAAGCAATCCATGTGCTGGTGCCCCAGGTAGAACGTGCCCTCCGTACCATTACCGGTAAACTGGGTGAACCCGTCACTAGAAAGCACCCAGCTATGCTTGACCGCGAGATCGCTATCGGCATGGGTGAAATATTCGGAAACAAGGTCGTTAAGGACATCCTCGGCGCTGATCTGACGCTCTATTTCAAGCTCATTTACTCCGACCCTCGGGGACTAAACCTGCGGAACTCGATTGCACACGGCACTCTTGAGCGCGGTATGATCAATGCAGTTATCAGTGATCTCCTGATCCATTCTCTGCTTGTACTTGGCCTGTGGGATCAACTAGCCGACCACCGGAAGAAGAAGGCCGGTGGGGGCTGAGAGAGGATTGAGCCTACTCGAACTATCGTGCACGTTGTCGTCGAACTCCGTGACCCGTGAAAGGCGGCCTTTCCAGCGTGATTTCCCAGAAGCCGCCAGTCCGCTTCCCACCATAGATGAACTTAATCAACGCCCCGACTGTACGGCGGATTCCGGGGGGCAGGCGATTCTGATTTAAACAGCTAGGATTGGCGCAAGCTCACCGCCAGAAGCACTTCGGAAAAGCCGATGGCATTTGCCACCGGCTTTTCTGTTTACGCATAGGACGCAAAGAATCCCCGGATCGCCTCGATCTCGTTCGGGCGGATATCATGGCCGCCCGGATGCCAGTCGAGCGTCACTTCAGCCTTCTGCCGCGTGAAATAATCCGCCAGCGCCTTGGTCACGGGCGCCGGTGAGATCGGGTCGCGTTCGCCGGCCGTGATCAACACGCGCCGACCGTCGAGTTCGGCATTGTCGCGCGGCTGAAACGGGATTAGCGGGTGCATCAGCACAGCGGCGTCGAAGAGATCGCCGTGCTCGATCAGCACATTGGCGAGAATATTCGCGCCGTTGGAAAAGCCGAGACCGAGCACCTGCGAGGCACCGTGGTCGATGGCCAGGCCCTTGACATAGGCAGCCATCTTTTCCGTTGCGCGGGCAAGGTCGGCCATGTCGTAGACCCCCTCGCCGGTGCGGCGGAAAAAGCGGGCGGCGCCATGTTCCGAAACGTCGCCAAGCGGCGAGATGATGGTGGCTTCCGGCAGCAGGCGACTGCCGAAATCGAAGAACTGGTTCTCGTCACCGCCGGTACCGTGGAAGGTGAACAGGATAGGCTTGCCGGGTGCACCGGGCTTCACCCGGTGCACATAGATCGTGTCGGTCATAATCTTACCCCTCGCTTAGACGTCCAGCGGTTCGAGATGCTCTTCGAGCAGCGCACGCAAATGCGTATGCTGTTCCGGCAGCTTCAGCGCCTCGCCGAGATGAGCAGTGTCCTCGTCGCGGTTGAAGCCGGGCTCGTTGGTGGCGACTTCGAACAGTACGCCGCCCGGCGTGCGGAAATAGATCGCCCAGAAGTAATCGCGGTCGATGACCGGGGTCACCTGATACCCCGTCTCCATCAGAGCCTTGCGCACTTCGAGCTGCTTGGCGCGGTTCTCGACGGAGAAGGCGACGTGGTGGACGGAACCGGCACCGGGAAGCGCTCGGTTGATGCTAGGCATGGTTTCGAGATCGACGATATCGGCACCATTGCCGCCGGGAATGGCGAGCCGCTTGACGCCTTCATGCGTGTCGACAACTTCATAGCCCATATACTTCAGCAGTTCGGCCGTGGCGCCCTCGTCCCGCAGCCTCATCGCGACGGAATGGAAGCCTCTGATCGCGTGTTCGGCATCGACGCCGCCATGGGTCCAGGGATCACGCTTGTCATCCTTGACCTCGACGAGCGCGAAACCGTCGCCATCGGGACCAGAGAAATGCAGGCGCTTCTGGCCGAAGGATTCATCGGCCTTCAGTCCCTCGACGCCCTGCTTGCTGAGCCGGTCTGTCCAATAGCCGATCGCACCTTCCGGAATAGAATAGACGGTATTGCCGACTTCGCCGGTGCCGGGACGGCCACGCGCCATTTTCGGGAACGGGAAATAGGTCATGATCGTGCCGGGCGTGCCGATCTCGTCACCATAATAGAGGTGATAGACATCGGGTGCATCGAAATTGACGGTCTTCTTGACGCGGCGAAGGCCGAGCGTGTTGGTGAAGAACTTGTTGTTGGTGCGGGCGTCTTCCGCCATCGAAGTAACGTGGTGAAGACCCTTGATCTGATTGAGCATCTCTAACCCCTTGTCTCGCCCGCAACGGCAGGCGTTTCTCATGGGCAGAAGATGGTCCGAGAGCGAGCGTTTCGATAGCCCTCAAGTGCCAAACGGATTGTCTTCAATTATTGAACGATGAAAGATCGTCGTTCACTGATGGTGTTTTCGGGGTGGAACCTAACCTATCGGCATTGCATAAACCCGTCACGCACGCTAAATTAATCTAGACAGTCTAGCTAGGAGATCGACCAATGGACTGGCCATTGCAAGACGCCAAAAATCAGTTTTCGAAAGTCGTGCAGAAGGCTCGTAGCGAAGGTCCACAAACCGTGACGCTACGCGGCGAGCGCGCAGCCGTCGTTCTCTCCGCTGAAGATTATGACGCCCTGCGGGCCGGCAAGCCGAGTTTGGTCGATGACCTGCTATCGGAACCGATCTGGGATGATGAACTGGCCGATGCAGTAATGACGCGAGACAAGACGCCAAGCCGGGATGTCGCCTTCTAATGTATCTGGTCGATACCAACGTTGTTTCCGAAGCCCGTCGCGGTACGGTCGAAGCAATTTCCTGGCTACGCTCAGTCGAGCCCTCAACCGTATATCTGAGCGTCATCACGCTCGGTGAGGTTATGCGCGGAATTGCACTAAAGCGCAGGTCCGATCCACGAGCCGCCACGCATTTGGAAGAATGGCTCCGTAAACTCCGCCATGATCACAGCGGCCGCATTCTACCCATCACCGACCAAATTGCCGTCGAATGGGGACGTCTCGCCGCATTGCGCCCGCGCGGCGAAGCTGACGGCCTGATTGCCGCAACCGCAATCGTCCACGATCTGATTGTCGTCACCCGCAATACCAAGGATTTTGACGATACCGGTGTGTCGATAGTTGACCCCTGGGATCAGGCATCTCACTGACCGCCCGGATCACTCGGCAAAGCCCATTCAATCGGCTCCCGGCCATGTTCTTCCAGATAGGCATTGGCCTTGGAGAAATGTCGGCAGCCGAGGAAACCGTTATGGGCGGAGAGCGGCGACGGATGCACGGATTTCAGCACCAGATGCCGCTCCGTATCGACGAAAGCGGCCTTCTTCTGCGCGTAGGAGCCCCAGAGCATGAAGACGACGCCATCGCATTCGTCGTTGACCTGGCGGATGACGGCGTCGGTGAAGCGCTCCCAGCCCTTGCCCTGATGCGAGGCGGCTTGCGATTCCTCGACGGTGAGCACGCTGTTCAGCAGCAACACGCCCTGTTTCGCCCAGCTTTCGAGAAAACCATGACGCGCCGGCGGAATACCAAGATCGGCCTCCAGCTCCTTGTAGATATTGACCAATGAGGGCGGGATGCGCACGCCGGGGCGGACGCTGAAGCAGAGCCCATGCGCCTGGCCGGCGCCGTGATAGGGATCTTGCCCGAGGATGACGACCTGCACCTCATCCAGCGGCGTCAGGTCCAGCGCCCGGAAATACTCGCTGCCGCGCGGAAAAATCACCTTGCCGCGCTGTTTTTCCTCGACGAGAAAAGATTTGAGCTCATGCATATAAGGGCTGTCGAATTCCGGCGACAGCGCCTCCTTCCAGCTCTCTTCCAGCTTGATACCCGCTTCCGCCATCGTCTCTCGCCTTCGTCCGTTATCAGCATGTCGATTGAGGATGAAAGCGGCGGCGTGTCAAGAAAATGGCGGATGCCGTGATGACGAGATCACAGTTTTTCGGCTTCGCCGAACCATCGTGACGTGGCTTGCGCAACCTCCTCCTGGTTAGGAACACCCTCATCGACCCAGGCGACGATGCCGTCGGGGCGCACGAGCACGGCGCTCAAGCCAAGCCTGTCCTCGGCATCGCTTGCGAGATAGACGATCCGACCATTCCAACGGCTCGCCAGTGCTTGAAGCGGTGTATCCGTCTCAAAGTCCAGCAAGAGGCCTTTCCCGTTTCGGAGGTGATCACCGAGCTTCGTCCCGTCAGCCAGCTCGAAATCGGGAGCGCTGCGGCCGACGAGCGGGTGACTACCTCCAAGATCATAGCGGAGAGACACACCCCAGACGCGCTCGGCGAAATAGGTCGCGCCGTCGCGTGTGTCGATGAGATCACGAATAATGGCTTCGAGCGCGCGCGAACTCCTGCTCGGCCGCATGAGCGCCACCTGGGCGCGCGACCAGTCGAGAACCTGCGCTCCGACCGGATGACGTTCGCTGACGTAGCTATCAAGCAGATCGGCTGGCGCGTTACCGTGGATCGTCGCAGCCAGCTTCCATCCCAGGTTCATTGCGTCGCCAAGTCCGAGGTTAAGCCCCTGACCGCCCAGGGGAGAGTGGATGTGGGCGGCATCGCCGGCGAGCAGCACCCGCCCGTTGCGATAAGCCGTTGCCTGGTAGGCGCGATCCGTCCAGGTAGTCGCAAGCCGGAGGGCCGTCAGTGTGACGTCGGTGCCGGAGATATGGCGCAATACAGTCTGCACATGTTCGAGCGTCATCGGCTGTGCCCGGTGGAAAGCACCCCCGTCGAAATCGACCATCGCGATGGTCCCCGGCTTTTGGTAGGTATACATACCCGTCGGCGTATAGTGACGGCCCAAGCGGAGCTTGTCAGGGTCGGCCATCTCGACGTCGACGGAATAGCCGGTGAACTCGGGATCGGTGCCGACGAATGCAAATCCCGCCGCCTTGCGCACCGTGCTGCGGCCGCCATCGCAGCCGACGAGCCAGCGTCCGCGAAAAGCCTCACCACCGGCGCGAATGGTCACCCCTTCGCCCGACTGGTCGAGGCTCTCGACGCCAAGGCCGCGCCTGATCTCGACGCCCATCGCGATTGCACGAGCGGCCAGGACGGTTTCGAGATATTCCATCTCGACCGCCATGCTGGTGCCGGCCGGACTTGGCAGGCGATACGGCCATTTCGAGGTATCGACGTTGTCCAAATAGAACTGAATGCCTGCGAAATGACCGCCCGGGCGGCGCGGCTGTTGCATCCAATGCGGGGTGGTCGAAGCACTGCCGTCGGCCGGTTGATCTTTCGTGCGCTGCGGTTTCGCGATGTCGTCCAGCAACCCGCGGCGGTAAAAGGCTTCGATGGTGGGCGCGGAAAGGCCGCGCATGCCAAACGGGAGCCGCTTCAAGGGCGAATGCGGGTCTTCGGCTTCTTCCAGCACCAAGACCGAGAGGTCAGCGAGGCGCAACTCACAGGCGAGAAACAAGCCGACAGGGCCTGCACCAGCAATCACAACATCATAAATTTTAAACAGATCGGCCATGAACTACTCCTTTATGGTCGTTCGACCGGAGCGGTTCGTCGTTTTGAGAACCACACGGACGAACAATGGGGCGCTTGAGAGCGTCCGTTGTTCGTCGTGGGACTCATGCACTGGGCATGGACAGAGCTTCCGTTTCCGGAAGGACTTGGGCTAGACCACACCAAGTCGCGCCTTTTTCGACAGCGGCAACATAGCGCCTGACCGATCGATCGGCAAGAGAAGACGTTTTTGTCGAAAACCGCGTCGCGCCTTTCGACATCATCCCTTGATCCGCGCCATCTGCGGATCATAGAGCGGCTTCAGCGATACCTGACACGGCACGCGGCGCTGCGCGACATCAAGCTCGTAGCGGCCGCCAAGCACGAAATCCTCGGTAACGCCGTTGGGATCACGGACATAGCCATAGCCGATCGGCTTGCCGATCGTGTAGCCATAGCCGCCGCTCGACAGCCAGCCGACGCGCTGCCCGTCGCGATAGATCGTCTCGCGGCCGAGGAGCACCATCTCGGGGTCATCCGGCACGAAGCAGGCGAGCATCTTCTTTATCCCCGAGGCCAGTTGCCGTTCGATGGCCGCGCGGCCCCGGAAGGCGGTGCCCTTCTTCATCTTCACCGCCCAGGCAAGTCCTGCCTCCACCGGCGTGTGATCAGGGCCAATATCGGAGCCCCAGGCACGATAGCCTTTTTCCAGCCGGCAACTTTCGATAGCGCGGTAGCCGGCATTGACGAGACCATGATCGCGGCCGGCGGCCATCAGCGTGTCATAGACCGTGGTGGCATATTCCACTGGCACATGCAGCTCGTAGCCGAGCTCGCCGACATATGTGATGCGCAGCGCCCGGACCGGGCAACCATCGATGCCGATGGTCTTCACCCGGCCGAAGGGAAATGCAGTATTGGAAACATCGGCCGACGTCACCGCCTCCAGCACGGCGCGTGAATGCGGCCCCATCAGCGACAACACGGAATAGGCGGATGTGACGTCCACCAGCTCGGCATGCATCTCGGCCGGGATGTTGCGGGCGATCCAGTCGAAATCATGGGTGGCAAAGCCGGTGCCGGTGGTGATGTAGAACTCGTTCTCGGCGACACGCGCCACGGTGACATCGCATTCGATACCGCCCCGGTCGTTCAGCATTTGCGTATAGGTCAGCGCGCCCACAGGCTTGGCGACGTCGTTTGAAGCAATCCACGAGATCGCCGCCTCGGCATCGCGGCCCTTCAGTACGAATTTGGCAAAGGAGGTCTGGTCGAAAATGACGGCCGCCTCGCGCACCGCCTTGTGCTCACGTCCCACGGCATCGAACCAGTTCTGCCGTCCGTAGGTATAGACGTCATTCGGCTCTTCGCCGGTAAAGAGATCGGCGAACCAGTTCGGCCGTTCCCAGCCGAGCTTTTCGCCGAAACACGCGCCCTGCGCCTTCAGCCGGTCATAGAGCGGCGACTTGCGGCAGGGGCGGCCACTCGAATACTCCTCGAACGGCCAGGCCATGGTGTAGTGCTTGCCATAGGCTTCGAGTGTGCGGGTGCGGACCCAGTCGGTATCGAAGTGCGGACGGCCGAAGCGGCGGATATCGACCGGCCAGAGATCATAGGGCGGCTCGCCCTTCGCCACCCATTCGGCGAGCGCCATGCCCGCCCCGCCGGCCGAGGCTATGCCGAAGGCATTGAAACCGGCTCCGACGAAGAAGTTCTTCAGTTCCGGCGCCTCTCCGAGAATGAAATTGCCATCGGGCGTAAAACTCTCGGGGCCGTTCAGAAGCTGCTTCACGCCCGCCGTCTGCAGGCCCGGCACGCGCGCAAGCGCCTGCTCCATGATCTGCTCGAAATGGTCGAAATTGCTGTCGAGCAGCGTGTAATGAAAGTCGTTGGGAATGCCGTCGATCGCCCAGGGGACCGGGTTCGGCTCATAGCCGCCCATGACCAGCCCGCCGACCTCTTCCTTGTAGTAGGTCAGCCTGTCCGGGTCACGCAGCGTCGGCAGGTTCGAGGGAACGCCGAAGGATTCGGTGATGAGATATTGATGCTCGACGGAGACCAGCGGCACGTTGACGCCGAAGCGTGCCGCGAAAGCCCGCGTCCATTGCCCGGCGCAGACGACAACGCGCTCGCATTCGATGCGGCCCCTGTCGGTGATGACGGCGCGGATCCTGCCCTTGTCGATCTCGAGATCGAGAACTTCGGTATCCTCGAAAATCGAAACGCCAGCCATGCGGGCGCCCTTCGCCAGCGCCTGGGTAATATCGGAGGGATTGGCCTGTCCGTCGGTCGGCAGAAAGGCCGCGCCGACCAGATCGTCTATGTCCATCAGCGGCCAGAGATCGAAGGCTTCCTGTGGCGTCAGCAGGTGCATCTGCAGCCCGAAGGATTGCGCCGTCGTCGCCTGACGCTTGACCTCCGTCCAGCGCTCCTCATTGCAGGCAAGGCGCAGGCCACCATTCATCTTCCAGCCGGTGGCAAGACCCGTCTCGGCCTCCAGCCTCTTGTAGAGATCGACGGAATAGCCGAGCATCTGCGTGATATTGGCGCTGGTGCGCAACTGCCCGACGAGGCCGGCGGCGTGGAATGTCGTGCCCGAGGTCAGCTTCTTGCGCTCCAGCAGAACCGTGTCGGTCAGCCCAAGCTTGGCGAGGTGATAGGCCGTCGAGCAGCCGATAATGCCGCCGCCGATGACGACCGCCTTGGCTGTTTTGGGCAGTTCCTTCATCGCATCACCTCAAGAATTCCGGAATGATTGATAGGCGCGCTCAAACCGCGCCAGATTTTCGCTCGTATAGGCTGAATAATCGAAATCGATCTCGGAGTGGATTTCCGAGACCATGCTCCACATCGTCTCGCGCAATAGCGACGCGCATTTCATCGCCTGATAGCGCCGGCGCAGATCCTCGCTCACCGGCGCCTCGAAATAGGCTTCCAGCATCGCGGTTTCCTGGTCCTCGGAGAAATCATTGTTGGAAGCGAGACCGCCGAGATCGAAGAGCGGCGAGTTGAAACCGGCATAATCCCAATCGATCAACCAAAGCCGTTTGCCATCGTCGAGAAAATTGGCCGCCAGCAGGTCGTTATGGCCGAAGGCGATGTCGAAGGGGCCGGCCGCCTGTTCCAGCCGCGCGGCACTATCGAGGAAGGAAGGCAGCAATGACCGATGCCTGCTCCCTCCTTCCTCGAGAAGGGCGGCGTAGTCGCGTACGACATGGAAAACCCAGAAGATCGCGGCGGCACCGCGAAAATGCTGGGAAACATCTAGATGGCAGGAGCGGACGAGCGGCACGATGCGCGAAAGCATCGACGGATCGCGGATATCCTCGGCTGCAAGCGCCTTGCCGTCGATATAGTCGAGCACGAGTATCCCGGGCTCATGATGGAT
This sequence comes from Rhizobium lusitanum, assembly GCF_014189535.1. Taxonomy (NCBI): domain Bacteria; kingdom Pseudomonadati; phylum Pseudomonadota; class Alphaproteobacteria; order Hyphomicrobiales; family Rhizobiaceae; genus Martinezella; species Martinezella lusitana. Next base: position 1,383,614 of record NZ_CP050308.1, read on the forward strand.
GACGGCGGGCGACAACCCGGCCGCATGCGCGGCTCTGCTCGCCGCCACCTCGTTGGTCCGGCTGATATGATGAACCGGAATATCGGTTCCGAGCCTGACGACGAAACGTCGCCCGCTATCCGTAACCAGATAATTACGATTGGTGATGCCGCCCACCAGCGGAGCGATCTCGATCGGCCCGTGCCAGATGCCAAGAGCCTGTATTCTGTCTTCGGGTGTTACGGCCATCCCTACCCCGGCGCGACGATTGCGCATCTCTTGGATGCAAGAGGTTCCCCACAAACGGAGGACTGTCAAGAACCGGCCACAAAATGAAACGGCCAAGAGGCTTTTTGTTGGGTTATGTCTGGAAGGAAGGTCTACCACATATTAACAGTAAGCTTCATCGTCAGCGGGATTTGGCTTAAAAATTGAATCTCGGGATGATTGCAAGACCGCTTGTCTTCGAGGCATTATCCCGCTCTAGATGTTCGCAGGCATGACCTCCTCCGCAAAGCCGCTTCCGGCGTTTTCGGATCATGCCCCAGATAGGATCGAAACCATGACGGGCATCTCGCAGACGCCGCTTCATTCGAACCATCGGGAACGCGAGATCCTGGAGGAGCTTCGGCTCGCCGGCGGCGCAAGCCGCATTCAGTTCCTCGCCGAGCGGCTGGATGTCTCGGAGGAAACCATCCGCCGCAATATCCGCAGCCTGGAGGCCCATGGCCTCGTCACCAAGGTTCACGGCGGCGTCCACATCAAGGACTCGATGATAGAGCCGCCGCTGCATTTCCGCATGAACGAAAATGCGGAGGCCAAACGCATCATCGCCGCCCGTGTCGCGACGATCATACAGGACGGCGACACGATCTTCCTCGATATCGGCTCCACTACCGCCTTCATCGCGGTCGCCCTGCAGAAGCACCAGAACCTGTTCGTTGTCACCAATGCCGTCGCCGTGGCGCATGCGCTGGCCGCCCGCAACGGCAACCGCATCTTCTTTGCCGGCGGCGAGTTGCGCAGCCATGACGGTGGTGCCTTCGGCGCGGAAGCGACCAGTTTCCTGCGCCGCTTCAATCTCCGTCATGCCATCCTGTCCGTCGGTGCCGTCAACGCCACCTCCGGCTTCATGCTGCACGATCTGGAGGAGGCCGAATATTCCCGCGAGGCGGCGCGGCGCGCCGAAAACCGCATCATCGTCGCCGACAGCGCCAAATTCGGCCGCAGCGCCCCCATCATCATCGACGATCCCGCCATCTACAGCATGATGGTCACCGACGACATGCCGCCGCCGGATATCCAGGCCATGCTCGAACGCAACGAGATCGACCTCGTGATCGCCGGCCAGCGCCGCGCGGAGTAGCGCTGAGCTGACCCGGCTACCCTAAGCCATTTCCATCGAAGGCGCGGCGATCACGGAATCTTCGGAAAACGCCGGCGAAATCCAGCGCGGCACGGCCGGACCGGCAAGATCGATAGTCAGGGAAAAGGGCCACCGGCAACCTTCCCACAGAGATGAAGGCAAGCGTGTAAGCCCGGAAGTCCAACGCCGATTTCCGTCCTCGACATAATGGAAGCCATCGACCAGCCGCTCGTCATCCGCTGAGATATGCCTGGCACCTGTCACGTCATCATCGATGACCAGCTTCGAGATGCAGACACCAAGCCGGCGGCCATCACCGGAGGAGCCGATCAGGTTTGGCGCACCCCATTCCGAGGCGAGCCACAGTTCGGACACCGAGGCCGGCACATGAAACTTCGCCCGCCAGTCGTCGATGACGGGATCGATGCGTTGTCCGTCGGCAACCAGATGCACATTGGCAAAGGGATCGTCGCTCAGGGCCCAGCCCAAATCGAGGGCGCGCGCGTGAAGCTGCATCCGAACGGCCTCGACGAGAAGCCCCTTTGAGACATAGGTTAGGCATCTAGCTCCACCGTTCTTCAGCAACTGGATCGAATCGTCCGTCGTCCGGGAAAAGAAAACGCGATTCCCATGGTCGATGTAACTCTCGGTCGGCAGTCCATTCGTCACAAGAATATCGTGCTCGTCCAGTTCGACATGCCAGTATGTCACCCTCTCACATTCGGCCTGGACAATTGTCGCTCCGTTCACAAGCGCCGAAGCGGGTATCAGAACGTCGGTCACGACGGTGGTGCGGATACCATGCGCCGGAGAAACAAAAAGGTCATGCGCAGGCTTGTTCGGCCCGAGGGCTCCAGCGGCAATCCGGATCGGCCAGCATGCGCTCGGATCTCGGGCATTGGCGCAATCCAGCTCAGCGCTTCCGATCCACCGGATGGGACGTTGTTGTGAGGATGCCGTGACGACGACGTCTCCAACCCGCAGCTCTTCGACGGGAATGTCTCCTCTCGTCGTTTGGATGAGCGTCCCCGTGACAAAACAAACGACGATCGTTCCGGTCGCGGCATCCAGTATAAACGTCGAAGGGTTGAGATTGGCCGCGAAGTTGAGCGTAAAATCACCGGCGGTTGTGACGAATGTCGCAATCTGACCGTCGACTGAAATGCTCGAGACTGCCCCTGGGCCGTTGTATGCGATGGTGGTCGCACCGGTACCTTGCTGATAGATAGTTCCGCCGAATTGCGTTGAAAAATTGAAGCGTGCGCCATCGGCCAGCGTAACCACTTGAGAGGAACCCGATCCGCCCCATTGATAGCTCCCCGCAACATATACCCAACCGACGGCAGAGGTTACTCCGCTGCCGGCTTCGAGGTAGGACAGGGCGCTAACGAAGATACCGCCGCCGCCGGTAATCGGTCCATCTATCTTTATCCAAGTTTGGCGGAAGCCGCCATAAATGCTGAGGGTGCTGGTGGGCGAAAGAAAAAGGCTGCCGATATCAGGCTGATGACCAAAATAAGGGGTAATGGTATCGCCGTTATCAACGACAATAGAATCTCCAAAGTCCGGAAGACCGTTCGGGGACCAATTGGCGGGATCTATCCAAATATTGTTGAGGTCGTGGTTTGTCCAAGTGTAGATTGCCATCGATATCCCCTCGGATCATGATGCCATCTGGAAAAGCCGCAAACGCGCCTAGCGGCTACCGGGTAAATGGTAGCATGCAACTCGCTTATTAGTCGAGTCTCATATATCAATAGTCTAGCTGTTCAACCCTTGCACATGGCTTCCAGCGTCAACGCCGCCTTGCTGGCATGGCGTTCCTTGTGGCGCAGCAGACGGAAGCTTCGGACAGGCAGGTCGAAGGCTGCTTGCACCAGCAAACCCTGTCCGAGATAGGCCCCGACCGCCGCACTGGAGATTGCTGCGGCACTCTGACCTGAGCAGACCGCCGACAGCACGGCCTCGTTCGACGGTAGGACCAGCGCGATACTGAGATCACGAGGCGAGGCGCCGAGCTTCGCGATGGCGTTTTCAAATTCCGATCGGGTGCCCGACCCTTCCTCGCGCATCACCCATGAGCTGCCCGTGGCAAGATCGGTTGCGGAAAGCGTCCGTCCGTCGGCCCAGGGGTGATCCGGCGGCACGACGATCACCAGCGCATCCTGCGCCACGACTTTCATCGACAGGGCCGGCACGTCCACCTCACCCTCGACGAAGCCCAGTTCGGCAGTGCCCTCGATCACCGCCTCGGTGACCGTGCGGGTATTGCCGATCGTCAGGTCGAGTTCGATACCGGGGTAATCACGATGGAACCGCATCAGCACGGGCGGCAGCCAGTAGCTGGCGATGGTCTGGCTTGCACATAGGCTGAGCCGGCCGCGCTGCAGGCCGCCGAGTTCGGAGAGCATGAGTTCGGCAGACCGCACACGCGCCAGCGTCGCCCTGGCCTCGCCGAGAAAGGTGCGGCCGGTCTCCGTCAACTCGATCCGACGGCCGACCCGATGAAACAGCTCGACGCCGTAATAGGCTTCGAGGTTCTTGATCGCCGAACTGACCGCCGACGGGGTCAGATGGATGGCCTCCGCCGCGTGCGTCAGATGCTCCCGCTCGGCGACGGCGACGAAAATGACGAGTTGCTCGAAGGTCATGGGAAATCATTCTAATTTATCGAACGAAACATAGGATAATATTCGATGGATGTCGACATCAGGAGGTGAGACTTTCCCGGCACAGCAATTCTTCACAACCGAATGACGGTGCTGCATGCCCCTTTTTCAACGAAGCGCGATCATCCTGCCCGGCCTCGCCCTCACCGGCGCCGTGGCGCTTCTTACCTATGCCGGCGAACGCCTCGAAATCGGCATCTTCGGTGGCAGGTGGATCGAGAGCATAGTGCTGGCCATTGCGCTCGGTATCGTCGTCTGCACCGTCACGCCGCTAAAGCCCACCTTCCGCCCCGGCATCGATTTCAGCGCCAAGATCCTGCTGGAAATCGCCATCGTCCTGCTGGGCGCCTCGATCAGCCTCTCAGCGATCGATCAGGCCGGTGTCTGGCTGATCGCCGGCATCGCCATCGTCGTCGTGCTGTCGATTGCCGCGACCTATGCCATCGGCCGGCTGCTTGGTCTGTCCCCGAAGCTCGCGACGCTGATCGCCTGCGGCAATTCCATTTGCGGCAACTCGGCCATCGTCGCCATCGCCCCGGTCATCGAGGCGGGCTCGGAAGAAACCGCTGCAGCCCTCGCCTTCACCGCCGTGCTCGGCATCGCCGCAGTCTTCTTGCTGCCGCTTCTCTATTTCCACGTCGGCATGAGCGTTGGGCAATATGGCGTACTGGCCGGCCTGACCGTCTATGCCGTGCCGCAGGTGCTTGCCGCCACCGCGCCTGTCGGTCTGCTGGCCGTGCAGACCGGCACGGTGGTCAAGCTCATCCGCGTGCTGATGCTCGGCCCGGTCATCTTCCTGCTCGGCATCATCACTAAGACCGAAACGGCTGCCACGGACGGCCATATGATCCATCACCGTTCGTTGGTCCCATGGTTCATCAGTGGCTTTCTGGGGCTGATGGCGCTGCGCTCCTTTGGCCTGATCCCGGATACGCTGGTTGCACCGATGGCACTGGTTTCGAACATACTGACGGTGATTGCCATGGCGGCGCTCGGCCTGTCGGTAAACATCCGCTCTGTCGCCCATGCCGGCGGCCGGGTGATCGCGGCAGCAACGCTGTCGCTGATGGCTCTCGGCATCATCAGCTACGCGCTGATCGCCGCGCTGCAGATCCACTAGCCCCGCCCTTGCCTCGGGTGGCACCGGATCTCCGCGCCGCAATCGACCCCTGAGCCGACAACAGCAGCGCGGCAATCTCATTGGCCGGCGAAGGATATCCGATCGCGTAGCCCTGAAGTCCGTCGCAGCCGGCCTGCGCCAGGAGCTGTGCATGTTCCTCGGTCTCCACGCCTTCCGCCATGACCTCGACACTAAGCGCCCTTGCGATCTCCACGATCGAGCCGACAAGGCGGCGCTGCTCGTCGGAGACGGTAATCGCCGTCACCAGTTGCCGGTCGATCTTCAGCCGTTTTGGTTTCAGCTTCACAAGCCCGATCAGCGAGGCGTGGCCGGAGCCGAAATCATCGATCTCGATATCGATATCCATCCTTTTGATCGCATCGACATTGGCGAGCACCCTGTCATCGGGATCGTCGAGGAAGATCGTCTCGATCAATTCGAAGACGATGGCATGGCGCGGTATGTTCAGCGTCTGCAACCGTTCGATCAGACCCGGATCAGCCAGGCGGCTTGCGGAAATATTGACGGAGATGCGTGGCGGCGTCAGGCCTTGTCCGACCCAGGCACCGCGGTCGGAGAGCGCACGATTGAGGATGGCCGCATCGATCTCAGCCGTCAGTCCGTATTCTTCGGCCACTTTCAGGAAGGCCGCGGGCGGCAATAGCCCCTTGCCCGGATGACGCCAGCGGGCCAGAGCCTCAAGCCCGACGATCCGCCGGCTGCGCGCATCCACCTGGATCTGATAGAAGGGCACGATTTCATTCCGCATCAGTGCCAGCCGCAACTCCTCCGCCAGCCGCCGCTCGGCCTGAAGATCGGATTGCAGTTTCGGTGTGAAAAACTCGACGCGATTGCGGCCAAGCTTCTTGGCCTGATAAAGCGCGATATCGGATTCCGCCAGCAGATTGCCGGCACCGTCGGCAACACTCCAGGCCGCACCGATCGAGGCACCCACCTGCAACAAGTCGTGACCGAAGCGTATGTCGCGCCGCAACCGCCACAGAATATCCTCGGCAATGGTTCCCACTTCGTCTGAAGTCGCGATATTGACCAGCACAGCGACGAACTCGTCGCCACCGACGCGGGCGACCATGTCACCGGCAGCGATCGCTCCCAGGATCCGCGCCGCCGCCGTTTGCAACGTCGTATCGCCGGCCGCATGGCCCCATTTGTCGTTGATCTGCTTGAAGCCGTCGAGATCGATATGGAGGATGGCCAGCGTCTCCACAGCCTGATCCGCACACAGCTCCGCGAGCCGGCGATCGAAGTAGCGGCGATTGGGAAGCCCTGTCAGATAATCGTGGTCGGCGGCATGCTCGACGCGCTCTCGGGTTTGCTCCAAAGCGATCGCGCGCGCTTCGGCAACCGCCTTCTGCTCGCTCAGCTCGCGGTTGAGCAGGACATCGGCGGTGACATCCCATTCCGCACCGATGAAAGATGGCGCGCCATCGGCCCCCTCGAAGAAATGAGCGCGCGAGCGCAGGTAACGAACAGCTCCGTTCGGCAGGACGATGCGAAATTGCGAATTGTAGAAGCCTTTCTCCGCAATGGCCGCGTCGAAGTCGGCGATGGCCTGTTCGACATCGTCGGGATGCAGGGCATTCAACCAGACTGCCGATGATACTTTGCGGTCGCGGAGGCCAGTCTGGTACAGCGTGTGCATCTGCAAATCCCAGAGGATCTCCTCCTCATTGAGATTATGCTCCCAGACCCCAATTTGCGACGTCTCCAGCGCCAGCTCCAGCCTCCTCAAGAGGTTCTGGAACTCCAGCTCGGATCGCCCTGATATCGCCTCTTCCACCGAGTTCGAACCCCCTCCGGACACATGGAAAGCTTACATAGTTTCGGCAGATATCCTGCCAGCACTCTCTTTAGCGATATTTAATAACCCCTCCATAGTTACGGGCTTTTGCCCGCAACCATCATCGGGATCGTTTTTTGGTTAATGATTGTGACGCGGCGGATTGGCCGCGAGATCGCGGAAATCGGCCGCCCCGTCAAGCACCGCACCGTCGGAAAGCTGCGTGACCGAGCGGCGGTAGATGCGCTGCCAGGGCGTCGCATCCGGCGGCACGGCGGGAATGCCGTCCCCCTTGCGCCGTTCAATCTCGGCCTCCTCCACCAGCATGTCGCAGAGACCCTGATTGAAGTCGATCCGGATGGTATCGCCGGTTCTCAGCCAGGCAAGCCCGCCGCCCGCCGCACTTTCCGGCGAGGCATTCAGGATCGACGGACTGTCGGCGGTGCCCGACTGGCGGCCGTCGCCGATCGTCGGCAAGCTGCGGATGCCGCGCTTCAGCAGCGCATCCGGCGGCTGCATGTTGACGACTTCGGCCGAACCCGGCCAGCCGATCGGTCCGGCGCCGCGAATGACGAGAATGGTATTCTCGTCGATACCGAGTTCCGCATCGTTGATGCGCTTGTGATAATCCTCCGAGCCGTCGAAGACCACCGCCCTGCCCTCGAACACGCCCTCGCGGCCAGGCTCCAGCAGATAGCGGCTGCGGAAATCCTCCGACACGACGCTCATCTTCATGATGGCGAAGTCGAAGAGATTACCCTTCAGCACCAGGAAGCCCGCCCGCTCCTTGAGTGGCTGCGCAAAGGGGAGGATGACCTCGCGATCCGTCGCCTCACGACCCTTCAAGTTCTCCGCCATGGTCTTGCCGGTCACCGTCGGACAGTCGCCATCGAGTTTGCCGACCTGCAGCAGTTCCCACATGATGGCCGGCACGCCGCCGGCGCGATGGAAGCGCTCGCCGAGATAGGCACCGGCCGGCTGTACATTGGCAAGCAGCGGAATGTCGAAGCCATGCACCTGCCAGTCCTCGGGATGAAGCTCGACGCCTGCATGCTTGGCCATGGCCGCCAGATGCGGCTGGGCATTGGTTGAACCGCCGATGGCCGAATTGACGCGGATGGCGTTGAGAAAGGCCCGCCGGGTCAGCACGTCGGACGGCTTGATATTTTCGAGCACCAGTTCGACGGCGCGCCGCCCGGTACGATAGGCCATCTGCCCGCGTTCGCGATAGGCGCCGGGGATGGCGGCACAGCCGGTGAGCGACATGCCGAGCGCTTCGGCCATGGCATTCATGGTCGAGGCCGTACCCATGGTGTTGCAGTGACCGATCGAGGGCGCCGAGGCGAGCGACGCCTCCATGAATTCCTCTTCGTCGATCTCGCCGGCCGCGAGCTTGCGGCGCGAACGCCAGATCACCGTGCCGGACCCGGCCAGCTCACCATCATGCCAGCCATCGAGCATCGGTCCGCCGGAAAGCACGATCGCCGGAATATTGACGGTCGACGCCGCCATCAGCGCCGATGGCGTGGTCTTGTCGCAGCCGGTCGTCAGTACGACGCCATCGAGCGGATAGCCGTAGAGCACCTCGACGAGACCGAGATAGGCGAGGTTGCGATCTAGTGCCGCGGTCGGGCGCTTGCAGTTCTCGAAGATCGGATGGGTCGGGAACTCAATCGGAATGCCGCCAGCATCGCGAATGCCGTCGCGGACACGCTTGGCAAGATCGATGTGATGACGGTTGCAGGGTGTCAGGTCACTGCCGCTCTGGGCGATGCCGATGACGGGCTTGCCGGAACGTAGCTCCTCCGGCGTGATGCCGTAATTCATGAAGCGCTCGAGATAGAGCGCGGTCATGTCGATATGATCGGGATTGTCGAACCAGTCCTGCGAGCGCAGACGGCGTTTGGATGGACTGTTGTCGCTCATGTCTTTCTCAAGCCTTTCCTCGGCCATTCTTGTCTTCCAGATGCAGCAACAGGCCGCTGTGATCGCTCTCCGCGCCGCCATTCTCGACGAATTCGGCAAATTCCGTCCTGACGGTTTCGGTCAGCGGCAGATGAAGAGACAAGCTTCGGGCAGCGGCCAGAACCGCATCGAGATCCTTCAACTGGTTGCGCGAGGTCCCGCCGGGCTCGAAATTGCGGTCGATCATGCGCTGTCCGTGCAGCTCGAGAATCCGGCTTTCGGCAAAGCCGCCGCGAATGGCGGCACGGAAAGCCTCGCGCGAACCGCCGCCGGCCTCCACCAGCAGCATGGCCTCGGCGATGGCGCCGATGGTGACGGCGACGATCTGCTGGTTGCCGAGCTTGGCGAGCTGGCCGGTGCCGCTCGGTCCGACATGAGTAACGCGGCCAAGCGGGGCAAACACATCCCGGACACTATCGATGACATCAGCGTCGCCGCCTGCCATGATCGCCAGCGTCCCAGCCGCCGCGCCTACCACACCGCCGGAAACGGGCGCATCGATATGGCGAAAGCCGCGCTCGGCGAGTTTCGCCGCATGCTCGCGGGCGATCGGCGGCGCGATCGAGCTGTTGTCGATGACAACGGCTCCGGGCGCCAGCGCGTCCATCACTCCACTCCCGAACAGGACCTCGCTCACCGCGCCACCATTGGTCAGCATGGTGAAAAGCACCGACGCCCCCTTGGCCGCCTCCGCCGCCGTCGCGGCAACGGTCGCTCCGTCAGCCGCCAGTGCATCCGCCTTGCTAAGGTCGCGGTTCCAGACGGTGACGGCGAAGCCGGCGCCAAGCAAGCGCCGCACCATCGGAGCACCCATCAATCCGGTCCCGAGGAAAACGATCTTCCGACCGGTCATGGCAGCTGCCCTCCCAGCTCGTTCTCGATATGCGTGGACAGACCCCTCGCGCGCACCGTGACCTTACCGTTGAAGCCTTTCGGCTGTGGCGGCTCGATCACGTCGACCAGCGTCAGCCCCGTGATCTCACGGCCACCGAGCCCACCATCGGCCACCAGCTTTCGGCCGATCATACCGGCTGCTCCGATAATGGCGATATGCATGCATCCTCCTCGCAATGACGCGCATCGGGACAGCTCCTCCGGCCCGATGTACGTCAGTCAATATGCCTATGTGCTTGATAAACCCATGGCGTCCGCATGCAAACAAAATTGGCGGACGGGCGGTAAAATCTTCGAAAGACAGATTGGCCTGAATGGAAAATATCGAAGCGTCGCAAGAACGAAAAAAGGCGGGACCTTGCGGTCCCGCCCATGACATATCGGGCACTGGGGGTGCTACCCGACATGGCAGTCCTATTCGGCGGCGATAGGGAGAGCCTCCGCCGAATGGTTGTTGTCGTTGCTATGATGCTGCTTCAGCGGACGGTTGCCGCCTATCCTGCGAATCATCACGTAGAAGACCGGCGTCATGAAAATGCCGAAGAAGGTGACGCCGATCATGCCGGCAAACACCGCGACACCCATGGCGGCGCGCATCTCGGCACCGGCACCGGTCGAGGTGACCAGTGGCACGACACCCATGATGAAGGCCATGGAGGTCATCAGGATCGGGCGCAGACGCAGGCGGCTGGACTCGATGGCGGCCTGGACCGGCGTGCGGCCCTCGAATTCCAGCTCGCGGGCGAATTCCACGATCAGGATCGCGTTCTTCGCCGACAAGCCCACCAACACCATCAAGCCGATCTGCGTGAAGATGTTGTTGTCGCCCCCCGTCAGCCAGACACCCGTCAGGGCGGCGAGCACACCCATCGGCACGATCATGACGATCGCAAGCGGCAGGGTGACGCTTTCATACTGGGCGGCCAGCACGAGGTAGACGAGCAGCAGGGCCAGCGGGAAGATCAGGAAGCCAGAGCTGCCGGCCAGGATCTGCTGATAGGTCAGATCGGTCCATTCGTAACCGATGCCCTTGGGCAGGGTTTCGTTGGCGATGCGCTCCACGGCAGCCTGGGCCTGGCCGGACGAGAAGCCCGGAGCCGGACCGCCGTTGATATCGGCGGCAAGGAAGCCGTTGTAACGCGTCGTCCGTTCAGGACCGGTGCTGGCCTCGACCTTGAGCAACGCCGACAGCGGGATCATCTGGCCCGATGCCGAACGAACCTTCAACTGGCCAATGTCGCTGGCATGCGAGCGGAACTTGGCATCCGCCTGCACACGCACGCTGTAGGTACGGCCGAAGGCGTTGAAGTCGTTGACATAGAGCGAACCCAGATAGATCTGCAGCGTGTCGAAGACATCGGTCACCGAGACACCCAGCTGCTCAGCCTTGGCGCGATCGAGATCGGCGAAGAGCTGCGGCACGTTGATCTGGTAGCTCGAGAAGATGCCGGCGAGCTCCGGCGTCTGATAGGCCTTGGCAAGGAACGCCTTGTTGGCCTCGTCAAGCGCCTGGTAACCGAGACCGGCGCGGTCCTCGATCTGCAGCTTGAAGCCGCCGGTCGTGCCGAGACCCTGGACGGGCGGCGGCGGGAACATGGCGATGAAGGCATCCTGGATGCCGGCAAACTTCTGGTTCAGCTGCATGGCGATGGCACCGCCCGACAGGTTCGGCGTCGTGCGCTCCTCGAACCCCTTCAAGGTCACGAAGACGATGCCGGCGTTGGAGGAGTTGGTGAAGCCGTTGATCGACAGGCCAGGGAAAGCGATGGCATGTTCGACGCCCGGCTGCTCGAGGGCAATCTTGCTCATCCGCTGGATGACGTCATCCGTACGGTCGAGGGTCGCACCATCAGGCAGCTGCGCGAAACCGATCAGGTACTGCTTGTCCTGCTGCGGCACGAAACCGCCGGGCACGGTCTGGAACAGGAAGTATGTCGCCCCGATCAGGGCGAGATAGACCAACATGACCAGGCTCTTTAGCGACAGGATGCCGCCGACGCCCTTGCCGTAAGCATTCGAACTGCGGTTAAACACCTTGTTGAAACCGCGGAAGAACCAGCCGAACGCCGCGTCCATCACCCGCGTCAGCATATCCTTCGGCGCATGATGGTCCTTCAGGAGAAGGGCCGCCAGAGCCGGAGACAGCGTCAACGAGTTGAAGGCGGAAATGACCGTCGAAATCGCGATCGTCAGGGCGAACTGACGATAGAACTCGCCCGACAGGCCCGAGATGAAGGCAAGCGGCACGAAGACGGCGACCAGCACCAGCGCGATCGCGATGATCGGGCCGGACACTTCCTTCATGGCGCGATAGGTCGCGTCGCGCGGACTTAGGCCGTTTTCGATATTACGCTCGACGTTTTCGACGACCACGATGGCGTCGTCCACGACGATACCGATCGCCAGCACCAGGCCGAAGAGGCTGAGCGCGTTGATCGAGAAGCCGAAGACATACATCACGGCAAAAGTGCCGATAATCGAGACGGGAACGGCGATGAGCGGAATGATCGAGGCACGCCATGTCTGCAGGAACAGAATGACGACGACGACCACCAGCGCGATGGCTTCGAGCAGGGTGTGAACGACCTTGTCGATCGAGGCGCGCACGAACTGCGTGGTATCGTAGACGATCTCATACTTGACGCCGTCAGGCATCGCGGCCTGCAACTCGTTCATTGTCTTGACGACATCGTCCGAGATCGTGATGGCATTGGAGCCCGGAGCCTGGAAAACAGGAACGGCCACCGCCGGCTTGCCGTCGAGCAGCGAACGCAACGAATAGTCGGCGGCGCCGAGTTCGATGCGTGCGACGTCATGCAGGCGCGTGATCTCGCCGTTGGTCCCGCTTTTGACGATGATATTGCCGAACTCCTCCGGCGTCGTCAGGCGGCCTTGTGCGTTGACGTTGAGCTGCACGTCGATGCCGGGAACACTGGGCGATGCGCCGATAATGCCGGCCGCCGCCTGGATGTTCTGCTGGCGGATGGCATTGGCGATATCGCTTGCGGCAAGGCCGCGCTCCGCGGACTTCTGCGGATCGACCCAGACACGCATGGAATAATCGCCCGATCCGAACACGCGAACCTGGCCGACGCCCTCGATGCGGGCGAGCCGGTCCTTGATGTTCAAGGTCGCGTAGTTGCGCAGATAGGTGATGTCGTAGCGGTTGTCCGGAGAGATGAGGTTGACCACCATCATCAGGTCCGGCGAGCTCTTGACCGTGGTGATGCCGAGATCGCGGACGTTCTGCGGCAAGCGCGGCTCGGCCTGGGAGACCCGGTTCTGCACCAGCTGCTGCGCCTTGTCCGGATCGGTGCCGAGCTTGAAGGTGACCGTCAGCGTCATCAGTCCATCGGATGTCGCCTGGCTGTTCATATAGAGCATGCCTTCGACACCGTTGATCTGCTCTTCGATCGGTGTCGCCACGGTTTCGGCGATGACTTTGGGGTTTGCGCCGGGATATTGCGCGGTGACGACGATCGACGGCGGCACGACTTCCGGATATTCAGAAATCGGCAACAGCCGAAGACCGATCAGGCCGGCGACCACGATGAGGACCGATAGCACTCCGGCAAACACCGGACGGTCGACGAAAAATCTTGAGATGTTCATGGCAGAACCCTCTCCAGGGGTGAATGTAAAAGGACACGAAGTCCGGGCCCGTCCGCGATGTGCGCCACGAGCATTCCGAAATCAAAACATTGAGACGACCGCCGGGAGAACTGCCTCCCGGCAATGTCGATTACTGAGCGGCCGCGACTTTTTCTTCGAGTTTCGGATCGACCACCGCGCCCGGGCGAACCCGCTGCAGGCCGTTTACGATGACCCGATCGCCGGCGTTCAGGCCGGTTTCAACGATGCGTTGACCATCGGCAGTGTCGCCAAGACTGATCTGGCGATAGACCACCTTGTTGTCACCATCGACCACAAAGACGAACTTCTTGTCCTGGTCGGTGCCGATCGCCCGCTCGCTGATCACCAGCTTGCTCTCGGCCTTTGGCTGGCCCATACGCACGCGCACGAACTGGCCGGGGATAAGACGCCCGCCGGGATTGTCGAAGACGGCGCGTACGCTGACCGTGCCGCTTGCCGCATCGACCTCATTGTCGATCAGCTGCAGTTTGCCGTTGATCGGTGTGCCATTGTCGCCGGTGGTGCCGATTTTCACGGGGATCTGCTCGACCGGCGGAGCGGCGCCATCGGTGACTGGAAGCTGAGCCAGCGCCTGGGTGACGGTCTGCTCGTTGGCATTGAAGCTGGCATAGATCGGATTGACAGAAACCAACGTGGTCAGCGCCGGCGAAGCGGAACCGGCGGCGACGAGATTGCCGACCGTAATGGCGATCTTGCCGACACGGCCGGCGATCGGAGCGCGAACCTGCGTATAGTCGAGGCTCAACTGCGCCGTCTGCAAGGTTGCTTGCGCCGCCTTCAGATTGGCTTCCGCTTCGGCGTAATTGCTGGAGCGCGTGTCCATGTCGCTCTGCGAGATCGTCTTGTTGTCGAAGAGCTTCTGACCGCGATCGACTTCGACCTTGGCCAGATCGAGCTTGGCCTTTGCCGCGCCGACTTGTGCCTGCGACTGAGCGACGGCCGCCTCAAAGGGTGCCGGATCGATCGTCACCAGTAGGTCGCCTTGCTTGACCAGCGCACCTTCGCGGAAATGCACCGACTGAATGGCGCCGGCCACGCGCGGACGGACCTCCACCCGATCGATGGCTTCGAGCCGGCCGGAGAACTCCTGCCAGGCGGTGATATCGCGCGCCTCTACCGCAGCGACCGTGACAGGGATGGCCGGCATTGCCGCCGCTGCCTTCTCGCTCGCTTGCGCACCGCGCGGCAAATCCAGATAGAAGACTGCGCCTGCAACAGTCGCAGCAACACCCATGCCGGCGCCCCACAGGGCCCAGCGCTTACCGTTGGACGTCATGTTAGTCTCTCCTTGTGGTCCCGGCTTGGGACACGGGACCGAAAATTCTTATCGTCTCGATATCATCAGGGCCCAGGACGTCGCGTGTTCACAAGAACGCTCGCGATCGCTCTCATTTTTCGCGCCCAAAGCATCTCATCCGCTTCCGGTGGCCCCACTCGATAGCGGGATGCTCTGGTCGATCAAGCCTGCACGTCTTCGACAAAACCCTTAAAAGAGCAACAGACATCCTGCTGCCATGACGGCTTGTCCTTCGACTGCCCGCCGTAGAGGGTGGGCCAGCCTGTCCCGGCGGGGAGGACTTGCTGGCGAACACGGACGCCTGCCTCCTCGAGGCGGCGTCCGTATTCCATGCTCTCGTCGCGGAGCGGGTCGTCCTCGGCCGTAAGCACTAATGCCGGCGCGAGGCCCGAAAGCCGCGAACAATATCGAGGCGCCGCATAGGGATGACAGACACCACCCAGAAAACCCAGGTATCGGTTCCAGCCTTCCGTCCAGCGCTCGCGCATGCCGCTTTCCTCCGCCTGGAGGAAAGATTTCGATCCCATGAAGGGATCAAGGAGCGGCGATATCAACACCTGTCCGTCCAGCGAACCGGGCATCTGATCGCGCGCCTTTAAAGCAACACCCGCCGCAACATTGCCACCCGATTCCTCACCGGCGACAAACAGCAGCGACTTTTTCGCTCCGCCCAGCTCAAGCATGTTCCGCTTGTTGCCGAGGTAGGCGAGAATCCCGTAGGCGCATTCCAGCACCTGTGGAAAGGCATTCTGATTGCCGCTGGTATAGTCGGCGGCAATCACGATCGCACCGGCCTCCGCAAGACTGGCGGCGACAGGCCGTACGGTTGCATGCTCGGTATCCAGAAAGGCGCCACCATGCAGATAAAGCACGATCGGTGCCGCCTTCTTGAGACCCTCGCCGTTATAGATCCGCGCTGCGACCGGTCCCGTAGGCACGTTTTCCAGCACAACATCTTTCCACGGCGCGCTCATGAACCCAAATCCTTGTCTATTCTGTCGAACATGCCCCTTTCCTAAAGCCATTTCACAGGCTTGGCGATCATGTTCAGGAGAATGCGGCTTCTAGCGCCCCGTACCGCATTGCAACAATCATGAAGACAACATATTGTTATTCCGTTCTGAGAATAAGTGACCTATATTCGATCAGACTATTCGCGAATAACAAACAATCGAACTCTTTCTCTGTGCTCGAAGGGCACCATGGAATGGACCAGCTATCAGCAATGCGGGCATTCGCACGCGTAGTGGAGACGGGCAATTTCACCCGCGCCGCCGCAACCCTCTCCATGCCGAAGGCGACGGTGACGACGCTCATCCAGTCGCTCGAGGCGCATCTGCATGCCAAGCTTTTGAACCGCACCACCCGGCGCGTCATGGTGACGACCGATGGTGCCCTCTATTACGAACGTGCCATTCAGATCCTCTCCGAAATCGACGAACTCGACGGCAGCATCAGCAATTCGCAGAGCCTGCCGAGCGGCCGCCTGCGCGTCGAAATGGCCGGCGCCTTTGCCGAGCGGATCGTCATGCCGGCGCTGTGCGATTTTCACCAGCGCTATCCCGATATCCATATCGACCTCGGCGTCGGCGACCGGCTCGTGGATTATCTGGCGGAGAACGTCGATTGCGCGCTGCGCGCCGGAATGCCGAGCGATCAGTCGCTGATTGCCCGGCGCGTGGGCGAGATGCAATTCGTTACCTGCGCCGCGCCTCTCTATATCGAAAAATTCGGCATACCCGAACGACCGGAAGAGCTGGAGAGCAGTCACTATGCCGTCAGTTATTTTCGGGCACAGACAGGCCGGACGATCCCTTTCGAATTTCATCGCGGCAACGAGTCCTTGGAAATCAACCCTCGCTACATAGTCTCGGTCAACGACAGTCGCAGCTATGTCAACGCCGCGACGACCGGCCTCGGTATCGCCCAGATTCCCACTTTCATGGTTCGCGACGAACTCGCCAAGGGGGACCTTATGCCCGTTCTCACCGGCTGGAGCCGCCCGCCTGTGCCATTGCATATCGTCTATCCCCCAAACCGGCACCTGAGCAACAAGGTGCGCGTCTTCGTCGACTGGCTGGCAAAGTTGCTGGTGACAGCGAAGTTGAACGAAGCCTGACATGTGCGCTAACCGCCTCCCAATTGGGAGACGGTTCTTCCCGGCGAGATCCAGATCAGTTCCAGGAGGCTCCTGCCTGCTGCCGCACCGTCGCGTTCAACCGGTTCCAGACATTGTCGACCGCGATCGAAACAATCAGAGCGGACAGCGCTGTCTCGTCGTAGTGCCGGGCAGCCTCGTTCCAGATCTCGTCGCTCACGGCCTCCGGCCGGTCGGCAAGCCGGGTTGCGGCTTCGCCAAGCGCAAGGGCAGCGCGCTCAGCCTCGGTGAAATAGGGCATTTCGCGCCAGGCGGAGACGCCGACGATACGCTCGATCGTCTCCCCGTCCTTCTGCAGCTTGCGGAACCCCATGTCAGTGCAGACGCTGCAGCCATTGATCTGGCTGACACGCAGATGCACGAGGTCCATGGTGTTTTCCGACACGCCGCGACCCTTGAGCGAGGCGCTAAGCGCCATCAGGGCCTGCAAGGTTTCCGGCAGGACAACAGCGGGGTTTTTCATACGGGCTTGCATCATTCTCTCCTTGGATGTTTTGATCTTGACGATGTCGCTCCCCGTGCCGATCCATTGTCACATCAGCCGGACCTCGTTCGTCATAGGCATGACGGAACAGGATGAGGGAATGTGACCGATGGACGAAAAAAAGTGGCAGGCGGAAAAATTCGAGGCCAACCGACCGCATCTGCGCGCCGTTGCCTATCGCATGCTGGGCTCACGGACGGAGGCGGAGGACGCGGTGCAGGAGGCATGGCTGCGGCTCAGTCGCTCGGATGTATCCGAGATCGATAATCTCGGCGGCTGGCTGACGACGGTCACCGCCCGCATCTGCCTCGACTGGCTGCGCAGCCGCAAATCCCGGCGCGAGGAGCCACTGACCATCCGCGTCCCCGAACCTGTCGTCACGCACGAGGCCGGAAACGGCACGGATCCGGAGCAGGATGCCTTGCTCGCCGACTCAGTCGGTCTCGCGCTGCTGGTCGTGTTGGAAAAGCTGGCGCCAGCAGAGCGGCTGGCCTTCGTGCTGCATGATATGTTCGACATGGCCTTCGATGATATCGCTCCGATCGTCGGGCGCAGCACGGTCGCCACGCGCCAGCTCGCCAGCCGAGCCCGCCGGCGAGTTCAAGGAGTGCCGGCCACGGCAGAGATAGACCTCAGCCGCCAGCACCATCTGGTCAATGCCTTCTTCGTGGCATCGCGTAACGGCGACATGACGGCGCTTCTGACGGCTCTCGATCCCGACGTTGTCTTCCGCGCCGATGCGGTGGCGACCCGGATGGGGGCACTTGCCGAAATCCGCGGCAACTCCGCCGTTGCCGAAACCTTCCGCGGCCGCGCCCAGGGCGCCCGGCTTGCCGTCATCAATGGTGCAGTCGGCGCCGTCGTTATCCTCGGCGGACAATTACGCATCGCGCTTCGTCTCACCATGGCCGGTGATGGCAGGATCATGGGTATCGACGCGATGGCCGATCCCAAACAGTTGCGCAAGCTCGAGGTCTTGCTGATCGATCCATGAACAGCTCATCCCATTCGCGTCGGGCTCGTCCCCGTCAGCCGGCGAAACATGGCGATGAAGGCGGAGGCGCTGCCATAGCCGAGCTGCGTCGCGATTCGCTGCACGGGCTCACCGGCCTCGATCAGCGCCAGCGCCTCGACGAGCCTCAGCCGTTGACGCCACTCGTTGAAGGAGATGCCGAGATCGTCGTGGCAGCGGCGGGAGAGCGTCCGCTCGGTCGTTCCCATCCGGCGCGCCCATTCCGCCAACGAATGGCGATCGCCGGGATCGGCCTGCAACGCTTTCAGCACCGGACCGAGTAACGGGTCGTCAGACAGCGGCAGATAGCTTTCGCAGCGCGGGGCAAGGCGGATCTGATCGACCAGGACCTGCGCCAGCCTCAGGTCTTCCTCCGTTTCCGGAAGCGTAACATCGCGGACGGCGAAGTCCGCCAGGATCGCCTTCAGCAATGGGCTGATACTCAGCGTTGAAGGCTCAGCCGGTAGGTCGGCGCAGAGCGCCCGCTCGACATAGACGGTGACATAATGCAGGTCATGCTGGTTCCACGCGCCATGCATCGTATCCGGCGGCAGCCAGATGGCATAATGGGGTGGAGACAGATAGCGCACGCCCTCGATGACAAACTCGGCGACGCCCATAAGGGCATAGTTGAGTTCGCCCCACGGCTGGCTTTTGGCCGGGAAGACCGTGCCGCCCTTGTAGTTCTCCGTCCGAAAGGAGACCGGGCGCGGCGGATCTCCCTCAATGCGTGGTTCGTGTGCCGCCATCCCCTGCTCCGATATGTCCGCAATCCGCTACCTATGTCTGATATTCGCTATATACCAGAAACCGGACAGCCGATAAAAGCAACACCGACGAAATCCGACAAGGCCGACCATCCGACAGGAGGACCGCCATGAGCAACAACCAGACTTCTCCCGCCAACGATACCGCCGCCATCCTGACGAGCGCGGCGCTGGCGCCGCTGCTCACCGTCCTCATCTGGTCCGGCAATACCGTTGTCACCAAGGCGGCCGCCGGCGTCATCTCGCCCGGCTCGATCTCCTTCTATCGCTGGCTGCTGGCCTTCCTCATCCTGCTGCCCTTCGTCGGCCCGGCCGCATGGCGGAACCGCGCGCTTCTCGGCCAATACTGGCTGAAGCTCGCGACCCTCGGCGCACTCGGCATGGTCATCTACCAGAGCCTCGCCTATGAGGCGGCCAAGACCACCTCGGCGGTCAACATGGGTGTGATCGTGGCGCTGATGCCGCTGCTGTCGACGTTGCTGGCCGGGGTGCTGGCCGGCGAACGGCTGACGGCGACCAGCCTCGCGGGTGGGGTCATCTCCCTGATCGGCCTGATTTACCTGACGTCCCAGGGCAATCCCGCGTTTCTGCTGAATGGCAGCTTCCATATCGGCGACGGCTTGATGATCGTCGCCGTCCTGTCCAACTCACTCTACGGCGTGATGCTGAAGCGCTGGGCGATGCCATTGCCCATATGGCAGCAGCTTTTCTGGCAGATCGGCTTTTCGACCATCCTGCTGATCCCAGTCTTCCTGATGGGCGATATTTCGCCGATCACGTCCGCCAACCTGCCCTTGATCCTCTACGCGGCCATTCCGACATCGCTGCTGGCGCCCCTTTGCTGGATGATCGGCATCCAGAAGCTCGGGGCAGCGCGAACCTCCCTGCTCATCAACCTCCTGCCCATCGTCGTCGCGGCTCTCGCCTGGGCGGTCCTCGGGGAACAACTACACGCCTATCACGCCATTGGCGGCGCACTCGCCCTCATCGGCGTCGGCATCGGTCTGCGTCAGGCCAAGGTCGCCAAAGGCGAGGCCGACCCGAGCGCCGATCAGGCAGCTTGGGAAACCGAGGAAGTTTGATACGGCTGCCCTTCGCTCTACGATATCCGGCTGCGCGACTCGCCATATGTTCGCCCGGCGCCTGATGAACCTTTCGGCCTTTCAATGGAAACAGGCGCAATCCGCTTTTCTCTGGTACACTAAGACAAAATCGAAGACATCGCCCACTTCGAAGAGGTTCTTACCGAGGTCATAGCGCGGCACAGATAAGCCGCGTGTGAGCGGTGGCGGCGCCCGAACAACTCCGCCACCGCAATGCCTTGCCGCCCCAATCCTGGCCGACGGCATGATGGTGTTCGAAAAAACAAGAGCGAGCAGGCGCGATAGGGCCTGTCATCAATCGAAGGCGGCGCCCGAAAGGTGATTGTTGACCGACGATTTGACCTCGCCGATATCCTTCCAGAGCCCGGCGACGACGGCAGGCTAGGCCGGCTTTTCCTCTGGCGCCCCTTCAACTCCTCTGTTAACCACCTCTCCCAGGTAGCAGCGCTATGCTCAAAGGTGCCTGCGACGGATCCGGGTCTTGGCGGAGACCCAGATTCCTGCTGGCGTCATCACTGAAATAGCAAGATCCCACGAGGAGATATCGTTCATGGAGGAACGGTTTTCAGGCGCCGTTTTGCGGCATAACCATAATGGCTCGGAGAAGCGCCCGACCATGGGCGAAATTGGGCTCAACCACTTCGCCCCCTATCTGATGAACCGGCTGATAGCACGCTGGAACAACAACATGTCGGAGGAGCTGCGCGAATACGACATGACGACCGCGAAGATGCGCGCGCTCGCCATCCTCAGTGTCTCCTCCTCGGTCACTATCAACGAGCTCTCCGTCTTTACCGTTACCGAGCAATCGACGATGAGCCGAACCCTGGACTCGCTCGAACAACAGGGCTTCATCCGCCGCCAGCCTCGCGCCGAAGACATGCGCGTGCGCGACGTCTCCATCACCGAAAACGGCCGCGCCGCCTTTGAAAAGGTCTGGCCGACCATATACGATCTGTTCCTGCAGTTGTTCGACGGCGTGGAAGAAGCCGAATACCGCGCCTTCATCGCAACGCTGCATAAGGTGCTGCACAATATCAGGAAGCATGAGATCTGAAGGACGAAGTCGTACCAGCTGGGCCAACTCGATGACAAAATGGGGGCGACTGCAGCGACCACTGTTCGGGAAAATTTGCCCACCATAAAGCACAGGCAAAATGCGTACGGTGTCAGCTTCGACCGTGAATGCAATCGATACTCGACGCCCGAAACCTACGATCCTGAGACCGGGAACAGATCAGCGTCGCAGCCGATGAAAGCCGTCACGCTGCCGATGACAGCAGCGTGAACAGCTCCTGCGGCCGGTTGACGCCGCGCAGCGCGTAGCGGCCGACCGAGACGAGATCGTTGCTCTGATCCGCAGCCAATGTCTCGACGAAATTCGACGACATCAGGATATTGCGGTCGGCCGAACGGCACATGGAGGCGATGCGGCTGACCTCGTTGACAGCCGGGCCGATGACGGTGAAATCCAGACGATCCATGCTGCCGATATTGCCGTAGAAAACATCGCCGATATGCAGGCCGAGATAGACATCAGTCACCGGCCTGCCCTCGATCTGCCGCTGAGCATTGAGGTCACGCAGCCGCTGGCGCAACAGTGACTCTGCCATCAGCGCGGCCGCGCAGGCATCAGCGGCGTCTCTTGCCTTGAAGATCGCCAGTGTACCGTCGCCAATCAGCTTCAGCACATTGCCGCCAGCCTCGTGGATCGAGGAAATCACGGCATCGGCATAGGCGTTCAGCATCGGGATGATTTCATCCGGCTCGGCCGTGTCCGAGATGCGGGTGTAGTTGGCAAGATCGGAGAACCATAGCGCCGCCGAGATGCGCTCGGCCTTGCCCCGCGTGATCTTGCCTTCGAGAACATGCCGGGCGGCATCCTCCCCCAGATAGACCTCGGCAATGGTGCGGGCGATACGGCTGGTACCGGTGCATTTGATCGCCAGGGCCAGAGCCGGCGTAAGCTTGCGCAGTATGCGCAGATCCTCGTCGGAGAACCCCATGGCGGCGGCGGTGGCAAAATTGGAGTAGAAACAATCCATCTCGCCAATCGTGCCGCCCTCTTCGAAGCGATGCACCATGGCGAGGTAGTCCGTGTGACCATCGGCGTGCAGCGTATCAAGACCGTAGAAATCGATTGGATCACCGAAGCCGATGCGTCGACGCACCTCGTCCCCGCCTGTGGTGAGCATATGATGGAAGGCCGTCCGTTGCCAATTCTCGGCGGCGATCCCCTGATGCGACGGGCCATATTCGAACTCGCGCTCGATCGCCTGATTACCATCCCAGCGGAAAGCACGACCTTCGTAGACCGGATGCAGCGTGTCCATCAACGTCATGGCGCGATCGACGTTGAGACCATGCCGGCGGCATGCCTCGCAGAAACCCGTCAGGATATCGGCCTCTCCCATGCCCTTGAGACCGGCCTGCATGAGCCAGCTGGCGATTTCGCCGATGTCCTGTGCGTCCATGGATTATCTCCCGACCCTCTAAAGGATTCGCTTTAATACGAAACTTGTAGGCTTGGAATGCCGTACGGCACAAAATTGTCCGGACGGAAGCAAGCGATCGCCGCTCCTGTGGCACAGAAGCGGCGATTTGACACGCCGGAAGGGTGTCGGCGAAGCTTCAGCTCCTTACATGCGGCTTCAGTAGGTCCTCCAGGCCGATCCGGCGGAAGAGTTCGGCGCGGACGCGATCGGCGACGCCATTGACGATTTCCGCACCATCCTCGGACGGATCGATATGGATGCGGAAGGGACGCGTGCCGAAGGGCATGTTGACGACATCGACGATGGCGACGGCAACAGAGGCGGCATCCGCATCGGCAGGCTCCAGCGAGGCCAACCCCTTCAGGGCCTGGTCCGGAACGCCGGCATAGGGACCATCGTCATATTCGGCAGCGCGCGCCTTGTCGGCGGGCGAGCCGGAATGAGCGAAATGGTTCGTGCCCTTGGTGAAGGCACCGGGAACGATGATGGCAGTCTCGATGCCCCAGCGGGTCAGCTCGGACGCATAGGAGACGGCGAGCGAATCCATGGCGGCCTTGGCGGCGAAATAGGGCGACAGGTAAGGTGGCGTGCCGCCGCGGGTGCTGGACGAGGACACCCAGACCACCAGGCCCTTGCCCTGCTGGCGCAGATGCGGAAGTGCTGCACGGTTGACGCGCTGGGTGCTGAGCACATTGATGTCGTAGAGCTCGGCGAACTGTTCCGGCGTGAAAGCCTCGGCGGGGCCGAAGGACATGTGGCCGGCATTGTGGATGATGGTGTCGATGCGGCCTTCCTGCCCGATGACCTTGGCGATACCGGCTTCGACGGAAGCGTCCGAGGCGACATCCAGCTCGACAGCTTTTAGGTCGACGCCGTTTTCCCTGGCGAAGGCGGCGGCTTCAGCGACTTGCGGCGCGTTGCGACCCTCGGTTTGACGCATGCCGGCATAGACCGTGTGGCCGGCCTTGGCGAGAGCGCGGGCGGTCAAGGCGCCGAAGCCGCTTGATGCGCCGGTGATGACGATAACTTGCTTGCTCATGATCCTGTTCCTTGTCGGATGACTATAGTGTGGGTGAATGGGTGGTGACGGCGGGAAGAACCCGCCGCCGATCAGGAGGCTCAGACCATGCCGCCATTGGCGCGCAGCGTCTGGCCGTTGATCCAGGAACCATCAGGACCAGCGAGGAAGGAAACGGTAGCGGCGATATCATCAGGCGTGCCGAGGCGCTCCAGCGGGTTCATCTTGGCCATGCGGTCGATCAGCTCGTCGCTCTTGCCGTTGAGGAAGAGATCGGTCGCCGTCGGGCCGGGCGCGACGGCGTTGACCGTGATCGAACGGCCGCGCATCTCCTTGGACATGATGCCGGTCAGTGTTTCCACAGCGGCCTTGGTTGCGGCATAGACGCCGTAAGTCTCGAGCTTCAGGCCCACGACGCTGGTCGAGAAGTTGATGATGCGGCCGCCATCACGCAGGCGTTTGCCGGCTTCACGCAGCGTATTGAAGGTGCCCTTCAGGTTGATGGCGATCTGGCGGTCGAAGTTGGCGTCATCGGCATCGGTGATCTTGGCGAGCTGCAAGATGCCGGCATTGTTAACGAGGACATCGATACCGCCAAAGGCGGCTTCGGCCGCGTCGAACATCCGGCGCACAGCTTCGGCATCGGAAACGTCAGCCTTGGCGATCAGCGCCTTGCCGCCCTTCCCCTCTATTTTGCGGGCCAGCTCCTCGGCGGCGGCTTCGCTGCCGGAGTAGTTGATGACAACCGTGAAGCCGTCCTTTGCGAGGCGTTCCGCAATCGCGGCGCCAATGCCGCGAGATGCGCCGGTAACGATGGCTACCCTGTTGGAATTATTGGTCATTGTCTTCATCCTTCATGTTTCTGCGCCGTAGCGCGTTTCGATGAAGCGAAGATGCCTCTTTTCAATTCGCGGATAATCATCCATTAATCGGCATCACTATCCGAAATTTACGAACAAAGAAAAATGGACAGATTCGATGCCATGCGGGTGTTTTCCCGCGTCGTGGAACGCCGCAGCTTCACGCTGGCCGCCGAAGACACCGGCCTGCCGCGCTCGACGGTAACGGACGCTGTCAAGCAACTGGAGGCGCGGCTGGGTGTTCGCCTGCTGCAGCGAACCACACGGCATGTCAGCCCGACGCTCGACGGCGAGGCCTATTACCAGCGCTGCCTGCGCATCTTGTCGGACATTGAAGACGCCGAAGGCGCCTTTGCCGGTGCCAAGCCGAAGGGGCTGTTGCGCGTCGATGTGCACGGAACGCTCGCCCGGCATTTCGTCCTGCCGAACCTGCCGTCCTTCCTCGAAACCTATCCCGAAATCGAACTTTACATGACCGAGGGCGACCGTTTCGTCGACCTGATCCGCGAAGGCATCGACTGCGTGCTGCGCGTCGGCACGCCGCAGGACAGCGACATGATCGCCCGCCGCGTCGCCATGTTGGAGGAAGTTACGCTGGCCGCGCCGGCCTATATCGAGCGCTTCGGCATGCCGACGCATCCGGACACTCTCGACGGCCACCGCATGGTCGGCTTCCGCTCCTCGGCGACGGGTGGATTGCTGCCGCTGGAATTCACCATCGACGGCGCGGTACGCAACATCACTTTGCCCGCCACGGTCTCCGTCAACGCCGCCGAGAGCTATTTTTCGGCGGCCAAGCTCGGCCTCGGACTGATCCAGGTGCCGCGCTATCACGCTGAAGAAGCCCTGAAATCCGGCGAGTTGCTTCACGTCCTCAAGGACTTTCCGCCAACCAGAACACCGGTCTCGATGCTCTACCCCCGCAACCGCCAGCTCTCCCCGCGCGTGCGCGTCTTCATCGACTGGCTCGTCCAGGTATTTGCCCGACAAACCGAAGCTGAAGGCAGCAGTGGATGAATATTTCCCCGAACCGATCAAATAAATGAAACCAGCTCTTTGAATGCGCCGACAGCACTCCTACGTCGAAGGAGATTGTCTCGCCGGCGCCGGCTCGCACGCCGCAATGACCCCCATGATTTTCGAGAGGGACTGGATCCATGACTGAACAGAAGCAATTGAAGCTTGGGGCCTTCATGCGTCCCGTCAGCCTGCATACCGGCGCATGGCGCTATCCCGGCGCTTACCCGGATGCGAATTTCAATTTCCAGCATATCAAAGGCTTCGCCCAGGAACTGGAAAAGGCGAAGTTCGATGCCTTCTTCATGGCCGATCACCTTGCCGTGCTGAACATGCCGGTCGAGGCGCTAAAGCGCAGCCATACCGTGACGTCCTTCGAGCCGTTCACCCTGCTCTCGGCGCTTGCCGCCGTCACCGAAAGGATCGGCCTCGTCGCCACGGCGTCGACCACCTTCGACCAGCCCTATCACATCGCCCGACGCTTCGCCTCCCTCGACCACATCAGCGGTGGTCGCGCCGGCTGGAATATCGTCACGACCTCCAACCCGGACGCGGCGTTGAATTTCGGCCTCGACGAGCATATGGAGCACGGCGAGCGCTATCACCGCGCCCGCGAGTTCTACGATGTCGTTACCGGCCTCTGGGACAGCTTTGCCGACGATGCCTTCATCCGCGATGCCGAGAGCGGCATCTTCTTCGATCCGGACAAGATGCATGTGCTCGCCCACAAGGGCGAGGAGCTTAGCGTGCGCGGGCCGCTCAACATCGCCCGCCCGCCGCAAGGCTGGCCGGTAATCGTCCAGGCCGGGCAATCCGACGTTGGCCGTCAGCTCGCCGCCGAAACGGCGGAAGCAGTTTTTGCCGCCCCGCGCAATCTCGCCGACGGCAAGGCGATCTACGCCGATATCAAGGGCCGGATGAAAAAGATCGGCCGCAACCCGGATCATCTAAAGATCCTCCCCGCCGCCTTTATCATCGTGGGCGATACTGTCGAGGAGGCCAAGGCCAAGCGCGCCAAGCTCGACAGCCTGGTGCATTACGACAGTGCCATCGCCTCCCTGTCGATCTCGCTCGGTCATGATGCTTCAAGCTTCGATCCCGACGGCCCGCTGCCCGCGACGCCGGAAACCAACGCCAGCAAAAGCGGCCGCGAGCGCGTCATCGCTTTGGCCGAGGAGGAGAAACTGACCGTGCGCCAGCTTGCCCAGCGCCTCGGCGGCTATGCCGGCCTTGCCTTTGTCGGCACGCCGCAGACGATCGCCGACGAGATGGAGCAATGGTTGCACGAGGAAGGCTCCGACGGCTTCAACGTCGTCTTCCCCTTCCTGCCGCAGGGCCTGCTTGATGTCACCACCCGCGTCGTTCCGGAGCTACAACGCCGCGGCATCTTCCGCCGCGACTACGAAGGCACGACCTTGCGCGAAAATCTCGGCCTGCCGCGCCCGGAAAACCGCTTCTTCAAACCCGTTTCCGAAGCGGCGCAATAAGAGACATGCCGATGAGCCATATCACGCCGATCGACTACGATACCGCGTCAGAAGCCGTCCGCACTGAGCACGACCGTGAGGTCGCGCTGCGCGGACGCATGACCAATATGAAGCGGACGCTACTGCATTCGCCGGTGGCACACCGCATCTATGCCGAATGGTTCACGCTGCGCGAAGAGCTACGCCCGGCGCTGGACGACCGCGCCGTCTGGCTCTTCTGCCAGGCCATTTCGCTGGAAAGCCGGGCGATCATCCCCGTCGGCTTCTTCCGCCGCGCGCTGATCAATGCCGGCCTGACGCCGGAGACCATCGCACCGACCGAAGACGAAGCGCTGCTGATCGATTTCGGCAAGGCCATCGTCAAGGATTCCAACGCCGTGCCGGAGGCATTGTGGGCGAAGTTGAAGACGCGCTACGACGAACCCACACTCGTCAACCTCGTCGCTTTCGCCGGCATCATGATCGCCACAGCGGTTTATACCAATGTGGTGAAGGTGGATATCGATCCGGAGCTTGGAGCGTATCTGGAAGGGTTTGAATTACCCTCGAGATAATGAAAAGCCCCTCACCCCAGCCCTCTCCCCGTTTTGACGGGGAGAGGGAGCGACCTCGCCAAGGCCCCTTCGCCCCGCATGCGGGGAGAAGGTGGGCTCGAACAGTTGAGCAAAGGAAACTGCGAGAGGACAGATGAGGGGCCTTTCGGAGCTCGGAATTACCCCGAAATCACCGTCTCAAACTTCGGATTGCCACGGATCGTATTGCTGACCGTGCAGATCTCGTCCTCGGCGGCATGCGCAATCGCATTGCGGATCTCATCGCCGAAATCGCCCTTGATGGTGAAGGCGATGTTGAATTTCTCGACGCGCGACAGCCCTTCCGTCGCCTTCTCGCCGGTCACGACGGCGGTAACTTCCGTCAGCTTGTCGAGCACGCCGAGGCTGCTTGCGGCCATGCGGGCGCTGAGCACAAGACAGGCCGACAGCGAGGAATAGAGCAGGTCGAGCGGATTAAAACCCGGCTGCGACGGCGAGGTGACGATGTCGATCTCACCGCCCGTCACCGATGTTACATGCGGAAAGCCGGTGCGGCCGAGGGTGGCGGTGGCGCCCGTCTGTCTGGTCTTCACTCTCAACTCGGCCATATCGAAAATCCCTCAAATTAAAAGGTTGAAACTGTTGTTTGAAACATAGGGATTCACCTTGCCGGACACAATCGGCCTTCCTCACCCTTGCGCGTTGGCGCCAGTTGAGCCACCAAATGGCTACGAGCTCATCGCAGACAGGCAGAATTCCAATATGACCGTTTCCGATCCCCGCGCCTTCCTCACCTCCCTCTTCGACGCAGCCGTCCGCGCCGCCGATCCAATGACCGGCATTCGCGCGCACCTGCCTGCAAAGCCGAAAGGGCGGACGATCGTCATCGGCGCCGGCAAGGGCTCGGCGCAGATGGCGGCGGCCTTGGAGCAATGCTGGGATAGCCCGCTGGAAGGGCTGGTGGTGACGCGCTACGGCTTTGCCGCCCCCTGCCGCCACATCGAGATCATCGAAGCCTCCCATCCCGTCCCCGACGAGGCCGGCCTTGTCGCCTCCGAGCGGTTGCTGAAGCTGGTCGAGGGCCTGACGGAGGACGATCTGGTGATCGCGCTGATCTCCGGTGGCGGTTCGGCATTGCTGCCGTCGCCTGCCGGTGCCCTCACCCTTGCCGACGAGATCGCCGTCAACAAGGCACTGCTCGCCTCCGGCGCACCGATCTCAGTGATGAACGTCATTCGCAAGCACCTGTCGACCATCAAGGGTGGCCGTCTGGCCACTGCCGCCTATCCGGCCAAGGTCGTCTCGCTGGTGGTCTCAGACATTCCGGGCGACGATCCGGCCCTCGTCGCCTCCGGCCCGACAGTCCCTGGCGCCGGCACGCGCGCTGAAGCGCTGGATCTCATCCGCCTCTATCGCATCGAACTGCCTGCCGCCGTCATCGCGCATATCGAAAAGCCGGAGGCCGATGCGCCACGGCCGGGCGATCCACGCTTTGCCCGCAACGAAGTGCATCTCATCGCCTCGGCCGGTGTCTCGCTGGAGGCTGCGGCCCAAGTGGCGCGCGAAGCCGGCATCGAGGCGGCGATCCTTTCGGATGCGATCGAGGGCGAGGCCCGCGAGGCCGCACACATGCATGCCGCGCTCGCCCGCGAAATCCTGCATCGCAATCGCCCCTTCTCCAAGCCGATCGTATTGCTCTCCGGCGGAGAGACGACGGTGACCCTGACGGGCAAGGGCAAAGGCGGACGAAACTCCGAATTTCTGCTGTCGCTGGCGATCGATATCGACGGTCACGCGGGCATTCATGCCATGGCGGCGGATACGGATGGTATCGACGGCAGCGAGGACAATGCCGGCGCCTTTGCCGACGCAAGCACGGTGGCGCGCTTGCGCAAGGCCGGGCTGATGCCCGCCGAGATGCTCAGAAACAACGACGCCTGGACGGCATTCAACGCGATCGGCGATCTCTTCGTCCCCGGTCCGACCGGTACGAACGTCAATGACATCAGAGCTATTCTGATCGCCTGACGTCAGGATTGAACGAGATCGGCGGTTTGCGCGCAATCGTCGCAACGCCAATAGGCCGGCGCTGTCGATATCCACCGGAAGAAATGCCGGCGGCAATGGGCGCATTCGATTTCGACGACATGCGTCTTTTCGGCAACGACGACGGGCTTGGGCCTATTCTTGCGCTCGTTCTTCCACTGCTCAAGTTTCGTGACGGCCACCGTTACTCTCCACGCAATACTTCGGCCTCGATATACACACACCTAAAGTAGACTGCTCTGATGAATAAAATATTGCGAGTGCGAAAAGCGCCCGTCTCCTACATTTTGCGGCAGCATTAATACGAAAGCGCGATGGCGCGAGCTGCATTTAATACTGGGCGGCTTCAAAGGCCGACAATGGCTCCGAGTATCACGGCCGGAAGGTCGCCTTTTGCCGGCCGATCCTACGCTGGTGGTGACGAAGACAGCTGCGTTTACGCGCTCGGAAATCGCTCTCGTCACACTGGACACTATCCCCGCGATAAGCTCCTTTACTTCGATAACAAACTCCCAGAGGGACCATCATGCGCCATTTCCGCCAGCGAGCGATATCCTCGGCAACCATTCTCGCCTTCGGGCTTTTCTCCATCACGACAGTCCAGGCCGCGGCACCGGAGCCGGTCGAAGCAGAGCATGGGATGGTGGTGACCGCGCAGCATCTGGCGACCGATATCGGCGTCGACGTGCTGAAGAGTGGCGGCAATGCCGTCGATGCGGCAGTGGCGGTCGGCTATGCGCTCGCCGTGGTCTATCCGACCGCCGGCAATATCGGCGGCGGCGGCTTCATGACCATCCGGCTGAAGGATGGCAAAACGGCCTTCCTCGATTTCCGCGAACGCGCGCCGCAGGCCTCGACCAAGACCATGTACCTCGATGACAAGGGCAATGTCGTCAAGGGCGCCAGCACGGACGGCTATCTCGCCGTCGGCGTCCCCGGCTCCGTCATGGGCTTCGAGACAGCGCGTGAGAAATACGGCACGAAAACCCGGCAGGAGCTGATGGCGCCGGCGATCCGTTACGCCAAGGAAGGCTTCACGCTGAACCAGGCCGATGCCGCCGAACTGAACGACGGCAAGAAGTGGCTGTCGCGCGACCCGGCAACCGCCGCGATCTTCACCAAACCGAACGGCGCGCCCTTCTCGACCGGCGACCGGTTCACCCAGCCGGACCTCGGCGCCGCACTGTCGAGCATTTCCGAACAGGGGCCTGATGGATTCTACAAGGGATCGACCGCCGATGCCATCGTCAAGGCCAGCCAGGACAAGGGCGGCATCCTGGCGAAGGTTGACTTCGACCAGTACAAGGTCCGCGAACTCGATCCGGTGAAGTGCAATTACCGTGGCTACGAGATCATCTCCTCGCCGCCGCCCTCTTCCGGCGGCGTGATCATCTGCGAAATCCTCAACGTGCTGGAAGGCTACCCGCTCTCCTATACCGGCTACGCCTCGGCTGACACCGTGCATCTGATGACCGAGGCCATGCGCTACGCCTATGTCGACCGCAACTCCACGCTGGGCGACCCCGATTTCGTCGACAATCCCGTCACCAAGCTGCTGGACAAGGACTATGCCAGGAAGATCCGCGACAGCATCGACCCCTATCGTGCTGGCGTCTCCAAGGATCTGATGCCGAAGGGTCTCGGCGAGAGCCATGAGACGACGCATTATTCGATCATCGACAATGACGGCAATGCGGTAGCGGTTACCTACACGCTGAACGGCTCCTTCGGCGCAGGCGTCGTCGCGCCCGGCACCGGCATCCTCCTCAACAACGAGATGGATGATTTCACCTCCAAGCCCGGCGTGCCGAACCTCTACGGCCTGGTACAAGGCGAGGCCAATGCCATCCAGCCGAAGAAGACGCCGCTCTCTTCCATGAGCCCGACCATCGTCGCCAAGGATGGCAAGCCCTTCATGGTGATCGGCAGCCCCGGCGGTTCGCGCATCATCACCATCACGCTGGAGGCGATCATCAACGTCATCGATTTCGGCATGGATATCCAGCAGGCGATCGACGCGCCGCGCGTCCATCACCAGTGGCTGCCGGACCGGATCTATACCGAGCCTTATGCCCTCTCGCCCGACACGATCAAGCTGCTGACCGGCATGGGATACAATGTCCAGGTCGGCGGCGACTGGCCGGTCTGGGGGAAAGCGGCCGGTATTCTCGTCGGCGGCAAGAGCCTCAGCGACATCGCCAAGGGCGGCGGCGCACGCTACAACGGCGCGATGGACAGCCGTGCCGGCTCGGGCCTCGCCGGCGGCTACTGATCCCTTTCTCGATCCAGCCGGCGATGGCTCCGCTATCGGAGTACATTGCCGGCCGGAAACCATCGATGAAAACACACCATCTTACGCAGGAAAACAGGCCGTGATCGACACAACCACGCTCGATCGCGGCCCTCTGTTCATCTGGCATTCATCGGCTGTGGCATTCCTGCCCGCCTGCGTCACTTTTTCCATTTCGATCAATAAGATTTGCGATTTCTGATATAGTCATCGCGCGTGAGCGAGAGTATACAACCCGCATCCCAATCGGCCTTAGCGCTATTGTCAGACCTGCGGTTCTGTCTTTGGACCCCTCCGCACCATCGAGAGCGATCCCCGACAATGTCGGATCAGATTTTCCAGGCCGCCCCAACCCGGCGGGCAGCACCGAATTTTCGTGTAGTAGCGCTTATCGTCGCAAGCGCCATGTTCATGGAGCAGCTTGACGCAACCGTGCTCGCCACGGCCCTACCGACCATGGCCAGGGATTTCGGCGTCAGTGCGCCGTCCATGAGTATCGCGCTCACCTCCTATCTGCTCAGCCTTGCAATCTTCATTCCGGCGAGCGGCGCCATTGCCGACCGCTTCGGTTCGCGCACCGTCTTCCGAACGGCGATTGCCATTTTCGTCGTCGGCTCGATCCTCTGCGCCCAGGCGCCGAACCTGTTTCTCCTCGTCATCGCTCGTCTGATACAGGGCCTCGGCGGCGCCATGATGCTTCCGGTCGGTCGCCTGGTGCTGATGCGCAGCGTCGCGCGCAAGGATATGGTGAACGCCATGTCCTGGCTGCTCATTCCAGCACTTGTCGGCCCGATCCTCGGCCCGCCGGTCGGCGGCCTGTTCGTCACCTATCTCGACTGGCGCTGGATCTTCTACATCAACGTGCCGATCGGCATCATCGGTTTCATCCTGGTATCGATGTTCATCGAGGAGGTGAAGGGTCCGAGGAATGGCCGTTTCGACCTCTCAGGCTTCATCCTGTCCGGCATCTCGCTCGGCTCGCTGCTGTTCGGCTTCGAAATGTCGAGCCGCGAGGGCGAAGGCTATATGGCCATTTTCCTAATCGCGGTCGGCCTGCTGTTCGGCATCGCCTACCTGCGCCATGCCCGCAAGCACCCCTCGCCGATCATGGATTTCTCGCTGATGAAGGTGCCGACCTTCCGCACATCCGTCATCGCCGGCTCGCTGACCCGCATCAGTCAGGGCGCGCATCCTTTCCTTATTCCGTTGATGCTGCAGCTTGGCTTCGGAATGTCGGCCGCCGCCGCCGGCCAGATCGCGATTGCGACCGCGCTCGGTTCCATGGCGATGAAGCCATTGCAGGTCAGGATCCTGCGCACGCTCGGCTTCCGCACCGCCTTGCTGATCTTCGGCATCATTGGCACGCTCGGCTACGGGCTTTGCTCGATCTTCCAGCCCGACTGGTCGCTGCCGGTGATCTTTACGATCCTATTCTTCTGCGGCTTCTTCATGTCGTTCCAGTTCACGGCCTACAACACCATCGCCTATGACGAGATCGAACGCGATCAGATGAGCTCGGCGACGAGCTTCTACTCGACGTTCCAGCAGTTGATGCTGTCGCTCGGCATCTGCATCGCTGCCCTTGCCCTGCACGGCTCGATGCAGGCGCGTGGACACGCGACCGCCGAAATGAGCGACTTCTCCGTCGCCTTCATCGTCGTCACCGCAATCGCGCTCCTCGCCGGAATCTGGAATGCTCAATTCTCGCGCACGGCCGGCTCGGAAATCAGCGGTCATCGCAAGAAGCCGCCCGAGGATATGCTCGGCGGGCACTGAAGTCGCACGCGCTGATATCTCCCCCACTCAGCGGAATGACTGAATAAAAAAAGCGCTGATCCAGGGATCAGCGCTTTTTTCGATTCACAACTTGCCTGAATCAAGACAACAAAAAAGGCCGGGGTGACCCGACCTCTTCCTTCATCGCCTCAACGATCTATGCCAGTACATCCGTGGTCAAAGACCGGAGGCAGATGCTTACAGAGATTCCAGCTTATCAGCTGACATCTTGCCCGAACGATTGTCCTTGACAAGCTCGTAGGAAATCTTCTGGCCGTCACGGAGGCTGCTCATTCCAGCGCGTTCAACAGCGGAAATGTGCACGAAAACGTCCGTTGCGCCGTCGTCAGGCTGAATAAAACCAAAACCCTTGGCAGCATTGAACCACTTTACAGTACCTGTGCTCATAACGATGACCTTTCAATCACTCATATAAAGATCGCATTCCAGGTAACCACCTGGGTGCAGTAGACCGATTTTGAGAGGAAGTTCGTCAGTGTCGCGCAGAGTGCGTCGAGGCAAAGTTCATTCAGCAATATCGATGCATGGCTTATAACGGAGGATCGAATTCTCTACAAGGAAAAACATATAAAGCATCGAAAACGACCAAATGTTTCATAAAAATCAGCCCGCGAGACATAAAATCATCACGTCTTGAGAACCAAGATTCGTTGGTATTTTTCCAGATATTTTCCTGGTCCCTGGATCAATTTTCGCAAGATCTATCGGAGTTTTTCTTTCCGTTTCCCCGGTTTTAGCGGCAAGTCCTCGCCTTATTTCTTGGGAGGCGACAGAATTATATCGCCAATACGGATGCCATCCGATACAGGATGGGATTTCTCGCCTTGCAGGCGCGGCGACCATCCGCGCAAATCCGCAAGCAACGCCAACGCCGACACGAACCCTGGAGGCCAACATGGCGCCTAATAAAGACAACCTATTCGGATCCAAGAAACAGGCATCCTTGGTCAAGGCCAGCCAGCTCGACTCCACCGTCAGGGATATCCTGGCCAGTGAGCAGACAATCCGCGAGAAGAAGACAGCGCGCCTGCGCGAGCTTCGCCTGCAGCAGGAAGCATTGCTGCCGCCAGCCGAACCGAAGGCAAAAGCCAAGAAGAAAGCCTCAAAGACATCCGAATAATCTTGAGCCAAACCCGGTCCGCGACGGATCCGATCTGTACCTGCAAGCGAACCCTACGCATTTTGTGAACACAGCCTCCACGGACTGCGCATTGAATTGGTCACAGCTTCCACCCTAAATAGCGACCAGATTTGCAATCCGTTCTGGAGCATCCCATGGTCGCCGGCATCCACCACATCACGCTGATCACCCGCAAGGTGCAGGCGAATGTCGATTTCTACGCAGGCTTTCTCGGCCTGCGGCTCGTCAAGCGCACCGGCGGCTTCGAGGATGCGACGCAACTGCATCTCCTCTATGGCGACGCAACGGGATCGCCGGGATCGCTGATTACTTTCCTCGTCTGGGAAGACGGCGCCCCCGGCCGCGCCGGCGTCGGCCAGGTCGGCGAAATCTCGCTCGCTATCGACCCGATGAGCATCGGCTTCTGGTTAACGCGCACCCTGAGTGCCGGCCTGAAGCCGGAAGGCCCCTCCGAGGAGTTCGGCGAACCGGTCCTTCGCCTGAAGGATCCCGACGGCGTCATCGTCAAGCTGGTCGGCGCGGCAGAGCTGCAATCGCCCGCCCCCTGGGCCAGCGACAAGATCCCGCCCGAACATGCCATCCGGCGCATTCGCGGCGCAACGTTGTTTAGCGAGACGCCCGAGCAGACGCAAAGCCTTCTAGTCAAACATTTCGGCTACCGGCCGCAGGCGGTGAGCGGCGCGATCAGCCGCCTTGTCGCCGAGCCGGGCGACATCATCGACATCCGCGACGCCAGCGGCTTCTGGGCGAGCGCGCCGGGAACGGGCACCGTTGACCATGTGGCATTTCGCGCCGCAGACGATGCCGAACTGCAATCGGTTCACGCCGGGTTGCAGGCGCTCAATTCGTCGCCGACGGTGATGCATGACCGGAAATATTTCCGCTCGCTCTATGTCCGCGAGCCCGGCGGCATCCTGCTCGAGCTTGCAACCGATGCGCCGGGGCCGCTGGTGGATGAAGACGAGGCGACACTCGGCACGCGGCTGTTCGCTCCCGACGACAATCCGGAGCGGTTGGCGGAGCTGAATGTCATCCTGCCGCAGTTCTCGATGCCCGGCGAGCCGCGCGTCATCTATCGCGACCTGCCTTTCACCCATCGCTTCTTCACCCCGCAGGAGCCGAATGGAAACACCTTCATCCTGCTGCACGGCTCCGGCGCCAGCGAGACGACGATGCTGCCAATCGCCCACAAGGTCGATGCACAGGCGACCTTGCTCGGCGTACGCGGCCGCGCGTTGGAAGAGGGCTCACCGCGCTGGTATCGCCGCATCACGCCCTTCTCCTTCGACCAAGCCGATATCGCCAGAGAGGCGGAAGCCTTCGCCGCCTTCATCGACGGCGCGATCCATGCCTACGGTCTCGATCCTGAGCGCATCGTTTATATCGGCTACTCGAACGGCGCCAACCTGCTCAATGCCATGCTCTCGCTCCAGCCGCACGTTATCCGTCGCGCCGTCCTACTGCGCTCCATGGCCGTGCTGGCCGATCCGCCACCGGCCGACATGTCGGACGCTGACGTGCTGATCATCGCCGGTGAGAAAGACATGTACGGCCCATACTCACAACCCCTCGCCGAACGCCTGCGAGCCGGCGGCGCAACGGTGAACCTGCAGACCATCCCCTATGGTCACGAACTGGCCGACGCCGACGTGCCGCTCATCCAAGCATGGTTGAAGCGCTCGAATTGAGCGCTTCACGATGGCAACAGGAAAAGGATTACTTCGACAGCTGCGATAGGAAGAAAGCGGCGGCGCCCTGATGGGCCGCCGCCGCTTGCGGGCCTGACTTCAGGAAGAAATTATGCGCGCCGCCCTGATAGACATTCAGGCTGACTGATCCGCCCAGACCTTGTGCCATCCGCTGCAGTTCCCGTGCGGTTGAGACGGGAAAGACTCGATCGGCCCCTCCCCAGACGATGTAGAGTGGCGGCAGGGAGCGCACCGGCTTCGAATAACCATCCGGAAAGGCGCCGTCGACGAGCACGAGTGCGCCGATATCGGTACTGTCGGCCGAGGCGGCAGCTGCCGTCTGCGCGCCGAGGGATAAGCCAAACACGCCAACCTTGCCGGTATGGTGGGGCTGGTTCTTGAGATAGGAAACCACACCGTGAATCGTTGCGATCCAGTCCTGCCACCGCGTCGCATAGTAGGCAATGCGAGCGGGTGCACTGCCTGCACGGGCAATGGCCTGCTGATCGGCCGGTGAGAGCAGATGGACGAGATAGGCATCGAGGCCGGACGCATTGAAGCTTCGCCCAAGCTCGTCATAGGCGGGCGAAGCAAAGCCATGGCTGCCGCTCAGGATGATCACCGCCGGACGCGAAGCACCTGAACTGCTCACAAAACCTTCGACCAGAACATTGCCGCCAGGTGTCGCCACGTTGAACTGGCTACCATCAGCGGCTCCGGCCTTTCCGCATGCGAGGGACATTAGAAACGTCAAGACGACGGCAAACGTGGCTCGCATGCACCCATACTCCGACAGAGGTGCGCGGATATTGCACAGCTTCTGCCGCCGAATAAAGGGGCGGCGGATGGCCGATACCAACCGGCCGTAAAGATCACCCCTTGAACGTATACTCCGCGATCGACTCCGGCTTCATCTCGATGGAAAAACCGGCCAAGCTTGGCGGCATATAGGCGGCGTCGCGGATGACGCAGGGGTCGATGAAATGTTCGTGCAGGTGGTCGACATATTCGATCACGCGGCCGTCCTTGGTGCCGGAAACGGCGATATAGTCGATCATCGACAGGTGCTGCACATATTCGCAAAGCCCGACGCCACCGGCATGCGGCCAGACCGGCAGGCCGTATTTGGCGGCCACGAGCAGCACGGCGAGAACTTCGTTCAACCCGCCCATGCGGCAGGAGTCG
The DNA here is from genome assembly GCF_014189535.1 of Rhizobium lusitanum. Lineage (NCBI taxonomy): Bacteria > Pseudomonadati > Pseudomonadota > Alphaproteobacteria > Hyphomicrobiales > Rhizobiaceae > Martinezella > Martinezella lusitana. Next base: position 1,421,440 of record NZ_CP050308.1, read on the forward strand.
ATCTGCACGATGTCGATCGCGCCTTCGGCGATGAACTGCTTGAACATGATGCGGTTCTGGCACATCTCGCCTGTCGCAACCTTCACCGGGCCGATCGCCTGCCGGATCTTGCGATGGCCGGCGACGTCATCGGGGCTAGTCGGCTCCTCGATGAAGAAAGGCTTGGCGAAGGCGAGCTTGTTGACCCAGTCGATCGCCTGCCCGACTTCCCAGACCTGGTTGGCGTCGATCATCAGGTAGCGATCGGGGCCGATGACTTCGCGGGCGATGGTGAGCCGGCGGATATCGTCCTCGAGATCGCGGCCGACCTTCATCTTCACATGGTTGAAGCCGGCATCGATCGCCTCCTGGCACAAGCGGCGTAGCTTGGCATCCTCATAGCCGAGCCAACCGGCCGACGTCGTATAGCAGGCATAGCCCTCGCGCTCGAGGGTGGCGATGCGCTCGGCCTTGCCGGGCTCGGCCTTCGTCAGGATAGCCACCGCCTCATCGCGGGTGAGAACGTCGGTCATGTAACGGTAGTCGACGATATCGGCGATCTGTTCCGCATCCATATCGGCCACCAGCTGCCAGACCGGCTTGCCGGCCTCCTTGGCGAGCAGATCCCATACGGCATTGACGACAGCGCCTGTGGCCAGATGCATGGCGCCTTTTTCCGGGCCGATCCAGCGGAGCTGGCTGTCGCTGGTCAGGTGCCGCCAGTATTTGCCGGGGTTTTCCAGCACGGTCGCAAGCTCGGTGCCAACCACCAGATGCCGCATCGCCTCGATCGCCATGCAGCAGATGTCGTTGCCGCGACCGATGGTGAAGGTCAGGCCGTGGCCCGCAAGATCAGGCTTGTCGGTGTCGAGAATAACGTAGGCGGCGGAATAATCCGGATCCGGGTTCATCGCATCCGAGCCGTCGAGGCTCTGCGAGGTGGGAAAGCGCAGGTCGAATACGCGGAGATTGGTGATGCGTGTCATGGGAAACTCCTTCTAAATCTCTCGGGCGATCTCTCGGATTATCAACCGAGATCGAATTCTTCCCAGATCGCCGCATTATGCTCGCCGACTTCGGGGGCTGCACGCTCGAATTTCGGTCGTTGCCCATCGACCCGGATGGGAGACCGTGTCGTCGTCAAGGAAACGCCATCGCCGCGACCGACAGTCTGCAACATATCCAGCGCTCCAAATCCTTCACTCTGCAACAGCTCCGGCCAGTCCAGCACCTTTGCGCACCAGATATCCGCCGGCTCGAGGATGGCAAGCCATTCATCGACGGTACGTGTGGCGATGCGCGCCGCAATCAGTGCCTTGATCTCGTCGCGCGCCGTGAACCAGCTTTTCGGATCGTCGCGATAGGGCGCAAGTTCATCCATGCCGAGCAGGTCGGCAAGCTTCGAAATCGGCGTCATGGCAATGGCAAGATAGCCGTCGCTGGCCGGATAGACGCCGTAAGGTGCCGAGAGATAGGCGTGGGCACTGCGGAAACCGGAGCGCTGCGGCAGCTTGTTGCCGCTGTTCAAGTGGACGGTCAGAACTTCCACCTGCAGATCGACCAACGCCTCCAGCAGGCTCGTCTCCACCAACCCGCCCTTGCCAGTGACGCCGCGACGCACCAGCGCCGCAAGAATACCCTGTGCTGCGGCAGCCCCTGCCAGCATATCGCCGATCGCGAGGCCAAACGGCACCGGCCCCTGCCCCTCGTCGCCGTTCAGCCACATGACGCCGGAGCGCGATTGCGCCAGTAAATCCTGCCCGGGGCGAGACACCCAGGGGCCTTCGTCGCCATAGCCGCTGATCGAGCAATAGACGAGCCGCGGATTGATCTCGTTCGCAGCCTCGTACCCCAACCCAAGCCGCTCGATCACGCCGGGCCGAAAATTCTGCACCAGGACATCGGCCTGCGAAATCAGCCGGCGCAGCGCCTGCATGTCGCGCTCGCTCTTCAGGTCGATCGCCAGACTTTCCTTGGAACGGTTGATGGCATGGAAAATAGTCGAATCGCCATTCTCGCCGTCGCTGAGATAAAGCCGGCGGGAAAGATCGCCGCCTCGCGGCCGCTCGATCTTGATGACCCTGGCGCCAAGATCCATCAGCCTGAGGGTGCAATAGGGTCCGGACAGGAACTGGCTCATATCCACGACCAACAGGCCCGCCAGCGGCAATTCCTTTTCCACCACCATCGCTATTTCCGCTCCCCCCACATCGCTCCCGGCAGGCGGCGCACCTCGATATCAATCGCCGCACCCACCGCCTTCAATCTTCTTATGTAAATAGTATTTTCACATATGGATACATTTTGCAAATAAAAAGAGGCGGCGTAGTCGGCCCGTCCTTCGCCACAGACCACGCGAAAATACGCTATAGCTTTCGCACCAACGCGGTTTGTTGAGAGGAGAATTGAGATGACGACAGTCAAATTGCTGGATGATGCGGAAGCCGAGGCTATCCCTGCGGTCAAGGCCGTGTTCGACGACATCCGCACCGTCAGAAAATCCGATTTCGTCAATAATTTCTGGCGCGGCCTTGCCAATGATCCAGCACTTTTGAAGCGGACCTGGGAAGGGCTGAAGGCGGTGATGATGACTGAGGGTGCGCTTGATCCGCTGGTGCGCGAGATGATCTATATCGCCGTATCCACGGCCAATGGCTGCAGCTACTGCGTCCACTCGCATACGGCCGCCGCCAGGGCAAAAGGCATGACGGACACGCAGCATGGCGAATTGCTGGCTGTCATCGGTCTTGCCGGACAGACCAACCATCTGGTGACGGCGATGCAGATCCCCGTCGATCCGGAATTCGACGTCGGCCGCCCCTGATATTGCAAAAAGAGCCCGCCGACATCAGCCGGCGGGCTCCTCGATAGATCACAGGATGTTTTTAGCGATCCGACTTTTCCGTCGCTTGGCCCGTCACCGCAACGGCGACGACATCGACGCCATTGCTGACGGCCAGGAGCCGTTTGCGGACGAGAACGCCCATCACCCGGGCAGCGGTCGAAAAGGTCATCGTATCCAGCGGACCTTCGCCTGCCCAGGGCTTGGTCAGGCGCTCGGTAACCGCCGAAACGATATTGTTCGGCACGATGTCGGTGCATTCGCGCATGGCTTCAAAAACGACGCTGACGGGGAAAATTCTCCCGTCGAACGTCACGATCGGTTCAGTGACCTCCGCATCCCATTCCTCGAATGCATAGAGCGCTTCGCGGAAGAGCTGCTGCAAGGTAATGGGGGCATGACCCTCATGAAGGGGCGGCAAGGCATTCGACATGTCTGTCTCCTTTCAAGTGGAAGTCCGGCGCATAATAAAGAAACTAATCGGCCTCTCGCCGAGGCCCACGCGCTGCTTCTGGGTCTGGCGCACCCCGAAATATTCGATCGGGCAAGCGGCGCGGCAAACCATCTTCTGTAACCGGCGCAACGCGGGAACACACAAAATGTTCCCACCGGTCACTTAACTTGATCAAGTCTATAGATTAATCTCGACTTGAAAAGCCTCTTTCTAAATTTTCTGCAATTCCCTATATTTTTGAATGGCTTCGCCGTAGAGCGAAATCGAACTCTGATTTGATGATACGTGCGAATCCTCTCCTGGTTGCGAGGAGGCAGCCATAAGCAAATGAGCACCCACATGATCATGACGGCACCATGAACCGGAGAAAACTCGGAAGAGTGTTCTGGATAGATCCAATCCATCGCTGATATGCACAATTCGCATGCAATCAGATTCTCGAATGCACAATAATATATCATTCCTATAGAAAATTAGTTCTCCATCGGGCGCAGCTCAAAAAGAGTTTTTCTAAAGTGCGGCGCACAACAAATGATCCTGCTTCGCGTCAATGGCGAGCGTCTGAAATGATTGAGCCTGTCAACGAGACAATGGCGTCTCAATCACATGGAACAGGATTTCCCATGACGAAAAAGTCTTCTCAGGGTCTCGATGCACTGCGCTTCTCGCGCCGGACCGGCCTTGCAGCCCTCATTGCCTCCGCTGTCGCCGTCGTCGGCTTGACGGTCGCCACCCCGTCCTTTGCCGCCGACAAGACGATCAAGGTCGGCATCATCAGTGGTGAAGACGAAGACGTCTGGCGCGTGGTCACCACCGAAGCCGCCAAGAAGGGCCTGAAGATCGAAACCGTCGTCTTCAACGACTACACCCAGCCAAACGAAGCGCTGGAGCGCGGCGAAGTCGACGCCAATGCCTTCCAGCACCAGCCCTATCTCGACAACCAAATCAAGCAGCACAGCTATCACATCGTCCGCGTCGGCTATACGGGCGTCTGGCCGATCGGCCTTTACACCAAGAAGTACAAGACCGTAGCCGAGCTGCCGAAGGGCGCTGTCATCGGCGTGCCGAACGATCCATCCAACGAGGGCCGCGCGCTCCGCGTGCTGCAGAACGAGGGCGTCATCAAGCTCAAGGACGGCACCGGCATTCTCGCCACCATCGCCGATATTGTCGAGAACCCGAAGAATGTCGAAATCAAGGAACTCGACGCCGGCATCGTCGGCCGCTCGATCGACGACCTCGACGCTGCCGTCGTCAACACCGACTGGGCGCTGAAGAGCGGACTTTCGCCGAAAGACCGCATCGCGCAGGAGCCGATCGACGGCAATCCCTACCGCAACTTCATCGCCGTCAAGCAGGGCAATGAGAATGAGGCCTGGGTGAAGACGCTGGTTTCCGCCTACCAGAACGACACGGTCAAGGCCGAATTCGAGAAGGTCTACAAGGGCACTGGTCTCAGCGCCTACTAATAGCAATTCAGCGCCGGGGGCTGCGCTGGGAACCAAGGCGGCATGGGCATCTTTTGCTCCGGCCGCCTTCGGTGTTTTCCGATGGGATGCGATGGAGTGTAGTGAAAGTTGGCTGAGGAGTTCGCGGAGAGTGTGCACCCCCCCTCTGTCACTGCGTGACATCTCCCCCACAAGGGTGGAGATTGTTAACGCGCGGCAAGCCATCGCCAAACAACAAGCATCGCATCTGCTGACACCCAGCTGATTTGATTTATAGAGCGCGCAACATACTCCCAACAATCTCCCCCCTTGTGGGGGAGATGTCACGAAGTGACAGAGGGGGGTGTAACGGGCTCGGCAAACTTAAAGGCTGATTTTTTACAAAGAGAACCACCATGAATTCCTTCATTCCCGCCACCGCCATCGAGGGGCATGCGCCGCCTGGCTCACCGAACAATGACGAGATCATCCGCCTCGTCGATGTCCACCGCCGGTTCGGTACGACTCCGGCGCTCGACGGTGTTTCGCTGAGCGCCCGGCGTGGCGAGATCGTCGGCATTATCGGTCGCAGCGGCGCCGGCAAGTCGACGCTGATCCGCTGCCTGAACGGGCTGGAGCGGGCCGATAGCGGCGAGATCCATATCGAAGGACGAGATATCGCCGACCTGTCGGAAAGGGAACTCCAGCCGTTGCGCCGCCGCATCGGCATGATCTTCCAGCATTTCAATCTGCTGTCGGCAAAGACGGTGGAAGAGAATGTTGCCCTGCCGTTGAAGATCGAAGGTGTGGCCAAGGCCGAGCGCCTGAAACGTGCCCGCGAGCTACTCGATCTCGTCGGTCTCGCCGACAAGGCCAAGGCCTATCCCGCGGCTCTCTCGGGTGGGCAGAAGCAGCGTGTCGGCATTGCCCGGGCACTCGCCGCCCGCCCAGCACTTCTCCTCTCCGACGAAGCCACCTCCGCCCTCGATCCCGAGACAACGCGGTCGATCCTGGCACTACTGAAGGATATCAATCGTAAGCTCGGACTGACCATCCTGCTCATCACCCATGAGATGGAAGTGGTGCGCTCGGTTGCCGATCGGGTCGCCGTCATCGATGCCGGCAGGATCGTCGAGGAGGGAGCCGTCTGGTCGGTGTTTGCCAATCCGCAGGCCGAAATCACAGCAAGCCTGCTCAGCACCATCCGCCCGCAACTCCCCGAGCACATTGCCGAACGGCTGTCGCAGACGCCGGGTGCCGAGGCTATTCTCAGCATCGACCTCGCCGGCCCGGCCGCGCAAGGCGCGCTGTTCGCCGAACTCTCGGCGGCGCTGCCGCATTCCTTCCGCCTCGTTCATGGCGGCATCGACCATATCCAGAATCAGCCCGTCGCCCGCTTCTTCATTGCGGTGCCGACGCGCGACCCAGCGCTGCCGGCGCAGGTGACGGATTTTCTGACGGCCCGGTCCGCCCGGGTGGAGGTTCTAGGCTATGACAACTGACATCATCCTCGGCCTGCTCTGGCGCTCCTTCTGGGAAACCATCTGGATGACCGGCGCATCCGGCCTGCTCTCGCTCGTCATCGGCCTGCCGCTCGGCCTTGCCTTGGTCGTGACCAGCCGCGACGGCATCGCCGAGCAGCTCACCGTCAACCGCATCCTCGCGGCCCTGGTCAACGGCTTCCGCGCCGTACCTTTCGTCATCCTGCTGATCGCACTGATCCCGCTGACCCGGCTGATCGTCGGCACGGCGCTCGGCACCACCGCGCCATCGTGCCGCTCACCATCGCCGCCATCCCCTATTACGCGCGCATCGCCGAGGTATCGCTGCGCGAAGTCGATCGCGGCCTGATCGACGCCGTGCGCGCCATGGGCGGCAATCGCTGGACGATCATCCGCGAAGTGCTGGTGCCGGAAGCCCTGCCCGGCATCGTCGCCGGCTTTACGGTGACACTGGTAACCCTGATCGGTGCTTCCGCCATGGCCGGCACCATCGGCGGCGGCGGCCTCGGTGACCTTGCAATCCGCTATGGCTACCAGCGCTTCGAGACCGGCGTGATGATCGCCGTCGTCGTCGTGCTGATCATCCTCGTCTGCGGCATGCAATGGCTCGGCGACCGTCTGGTCGCCAAGCTCGATCATCGCTAGGCTCAGGACCTACTAAATCGCCTAGCCGAAACCTAGGTTAGGTAGATTTGCAGTGTGAGGAGCCGCTGCCAGTGAGTGATTACAGGGGCGCGGCGTTGATGATTGAGCCTTCCAGAAGGCGAAGGCGCTGCTCGGCGACATGGGCTAAGACGCGGGCTGGTTCCGCGTCGCCCTCACCGAACGCGGGATCACGCCCTGCATCCCATCAAAGGCCAATCGCAAGATCCGGATCGAGTACGACAAGGTCCTCTACCGCCAGCGCCACAAGATCGAGAACATGTTCGGCAGGCGCAAGGACCGGCGGCGCGTCAAAACCCGTTACGACCGACGCGCCCAGACCTTCATGTCCGCCATCTGCGTTTAGGCGTTCGCAGCCGGGTTCATCCATACGATTTCCCAAACATAGCCATCTGGGTCTTCAACGTGGCGGTTATACATGAAGCCAAGATCCTGTGCTGGGTTGGGATCTGCACGACCGCCCGCCGCAACCGCGCTGGTCAGTGTTGCATCGACGGCGTCGCGGTTATCAACGGTGAGGACGATCAATACCTGGCTGTCGCGCCGGGCGTCACCGATCGGACGCGTGGTGAATTCGCGGTAGTGGTCATGGGTCAGCAGCATCACCCCGATCGTGTCCGAGAACATGAGCGAGGTGGAGTTCTCACCCGAAAACTGCGGGTTCACAGTGCCGCCTAGTGCCACGTAGAACGCCGTCGACGCCGACAGGTCACGGACAGGCAGGTTCACGAAAATCATTTTGGACATCAATGTCTCCTTCTCCAGGGCTACGCTATTGTCTTGCTGCAATGTAAGTAGATACAATATATCTTGACGTCAAGATAAATTGTATAAGGGAATATTTGCCATGGATCGCGCCGAGGCCGCAGCTACGCAATGGGCGCGAGCGCGCCGATCTTCCAATGTTGCCCATTGAAACGGTAGGTCGTTTGCTTGATGTCGCCGCACGCGTAATCTGCGGTCATATGAACCCGTTACTCAAAGAAGTGGGCCTGAATGTAGGTGAGTTTGATGTGCTCCTGCCGCTCAGGCGTGCCGGTGGACCCTATATGCGTTCACCTACGTAGCTCTACGGATCGGCAATGATCTCCTCGAGCGGTATGACGAGCAGCTTGGACCGACTAGAATGCGCTGGGCTGGTTGAACGACGCCCCAATCCCAACGACCGACGCGGCAAGAAAATTGCTCACCGGCCTCTAGGTCATTGTCCACGTCAGCAATCACCTCTCCCTTAGAATCAATGAGTCCTGACCCTAGGTGAACGCTTAGCCACGATGACGGAATGCGGCTGCCGGATGACTGGACGGCAGCCGCCCATCGCCCCGGCCGAAGAGCTTCTGGCGCAACGTGCCCTCGGCATAATCCGCCTTGAACAAGCCGCGTTCCTGCAGCACGGGAATGACGAGATCGACGAAATCCCGCAGGCTTTCCGGCGCAACCGTGCGCGCCAGATTGAAGCCGTCGATGCCGCCCTCCTCCATCCATAGCTGAAGACGATCGGCAATTTGTTCGGGCGAGCCAACCATCGGCTTCTGCCGGCTGCCGAGCACCATCTGGTCGATAATCTCTCGTGGGGTCATCGCCGGCTTGCCGCTCGCCTTGCCGGTCACAACGGCAAGAGCCGCCTGCTGCGCATTCGTCGTCTTCTGTTCGATCGGCTCGTCGAGGCCGAACTTGGAGAGATCGATGCCGATCGAGCTGGAGTAATGGGCGAGCGACGCCTCGACGCTGGCGTGGCGGCGATAATCCTCCAACTTGTCCTCGGCCTCCTTCTCGGTTCGCCCGACAACGACGGTGATGAGATTGAGGATACTGAGATCGTCGGCACGCCGACCGAAATCCACGGCCCGCTGCCTGAGCGCATCCGTCATCGGCTTGGCACCCTGCGGCGCGGGGCTGGCAATGAAGACGCATTCGGCATGTCGCGCGGCAAAATCCTGGCCTCGCGCCGAAGCACCGGCCTGAAACAGCAGCGGCGTGCGTTGCGGTGAAGGCTCGCTCAGGTGAATGCCCTCCATCCGATAGTGCTGCCCTTGATGGTGGACGGCGCGCACCTTGGAGGGATCGGCAAACAGCCCGCCCGTCTTGTCGCGCATGACCGCATCATCGTCCCAGCTTCCCTCCCAGAGCTTGTAGACGACCTCCAGATATTCTTCGGCAGCATCATAACGGGTATCGTGATCCGGCTGGCGCTCCATCCCCATGCTGCGGGCGGCGCTGTCGAGATAGCCGGTGACGATGTTCCAGCCGATGCGACCCTTGGTCAGGTGATCGAGCGTCGACATCCGCCGCGCGAAGAGAAAGGGCGGCTCATAAGTCGTATTGACGGTGACGCCGAAACCGAGATGCTTGGTCACATAGGCCATCGCTGAGAGCGGGATGATCGGATCGTTGACGGGGATCTGCGCGCCGGTGCGGATCGATGTCTCGGGGCTGCCCTTATAGACATCATAGACGCCAACGATATCGGCGAGGAAAATGCCATCGAGCTTGCCGCGCTCGGCCGTGCGCGCGAAATCCACCCAGTGGTCGAGATCGGTATAGTTCAGCGATAGGTCGCGCGGATGCGTCCAAAGGCCGTGATTGATATGCCCGACGCAGTTCATGTCGAAGGCGTAGATCTGCATCGGCTTCATTGCACTGTCCTCAACCTTTGAATTCATCGTCCCGCCTGTTTTCCATCATCAACCGCAAAAAGATCCGGAGTTTCGCGATATTTGAAAGCAGGTTGCGACGGATGACCCGAATCCGGAATTTTGTATCTCTATATTTTCTATCAATTTCACGATCATTAGTGCGGATCAGCTGTCATGTCAGCGACTAAAGACCATTTCGAAACACCATGCCCCGGGGGAAACATGACCATCAATCGACGCAATCTTCTGACCACCACGGCCGTCACCGTTTTTGTCGCAACGTTCGGCTCCTATGCAAGTGCCGCCGACGTAACGCTCAACATCGGCTACCAGCCGATCGTCGAGCCTTCGCGCGTGCCGCAGGCCGATGGCGACTATGAAAAGGCGACCGGCGCGAAGATCAGCTGGCATAAATTTGACGGCGGCGCCGATGTTGTTGCCGCCATCGCCTCTGGCTCGATCGATATCGGCTATGTCGGCTCCTCCCCGCTTGCCGCCGCCGCCAGCCGCGAATTGCCGATCGAAGCCATCTACGTCGTCGGCAATATCAGCGATGCGGAAGCACTTGCCGTCAAGGGCATCGACAAGCCGGAGGATCTGAAGGGCAAGAAGATCGCAACACCCTTCGTCTCCACCTCGCACTACAGCCTGCTGACAGCGCTGAAGCATTGGAACATCGATCCTAAGACGGTGCAGATCCTCAACCTGCGCCCGCCGGAAATCGCCGCCGCCTGGGAGCGCGGTGACCTCGATGGCGCCTATGTCTGGGATCCGGTTCTGTCGCAGATCAAGAAGAACGGCAAGATCCTCGCGACATCGGGCGATGTCGCCAAATGGGGCGGCCCGACCTTCGACGCCTGGATCGTCAGCAAGAAATTCGCTGACGCCCATCCGGAGATCGTGACCAGCTTCGTTCAGGTCACAGGTAAGGCCTATGCGTCCTACCATGCCGATCCGGCAAGCTGGAACGCCTCGTCGCCGCAAGCCGCCAAGATCGCCAAACTCACAGGCGCCAAGCCGGAAGAAGTGCCGGAGCTGCTGAAGGGCTATTATTTCCCGACGCTCAAAGAGCAGGCGAGCGCCGAATTCCTCGGCGGCGACACTACGAAGGCCATCGCCCAGACTTCCGCATTCCTACTGGAGCAAGGCAAGGTCCCGGCAGTGTTGAAAGACTATGCTCCCTACGTCAACGCCAAGTTCGTCACCGACGCGGCCAAGACCGGTCTTTGATCCACGCTTTCGGCGCAGGCAGGATTCCCTGCCTGCGCCTATTCTATTGGAGTCCCCACATATGAGCATCCTCTCCCTGCAATCCGTCTCGCTGAATTTTCCCGGCGACCGCCGCCGGCAGGATGCCCGCCGTGTCCTCGACAATCTGACGCTGCATATCGCCTCCGACGAATTCGTCACCGTCATTGGCCGCTCCGGCTCGGGCAAGACCAGCCTGCTCAATCTCGCTGCCGGCTTCCTCGCCCCCACCGAAGGGCGTATTCTTGTCGACGGCAAGGAGATCGACGGACCGGCGGCCGATCGCGCCGTCGTCTTCCAGGACGACGCGCTCTACCCCTGGCTCAATGCCCGCGACAACATCGCCTTTCCGCTGCGTCTGCACGGTATCGCGAAGGAAGAACGCCGCCGCCGCGCCGATGGGCTGCTCGCAAAAGTCGGCCTGGAAGGTGCAGGCGACCGCAACATCTGGGAGCTCTCCGGCGGCATGCGCCAGCGGGTCGGCATCGCTCGGGCGCTCGCCTCCGATCCGCGTTTCCTGCTGATGGACGAGCCACTCGGCGCGCTGGATGCGCTCACGCGCACCCGCATGCAGCAGTTCCTGTTGAAGGTCTGGGCGGAAAGCGGCACCGGCGCCTTGCTCATCACCCACAGCATCGATGAGGCCCTGTTGCTCGCCACCCGCGTCATCACCCTGACGCCCAATCCCGGCCGCATCACCGCCGACATCCCACTGTCCTTCGGCAAGCGCTACCTTGCCGGCGAACCGCTTGCCGAAATTAAGGCTTCCACCGAATTCAAGCGGCTGCACGATGAGCTGACAAGCCTGATCCACGACGAGAACGAGGAGGAGGCAGCTTGACCGCCGATATCGAAAAGATCGCGACCGTCGCCGCCAAATCCGACGTCGTGCCTGCAGCCAAGAACAGCTCGTCCGGCTCGACACTGTGGATCTCGCTCGCAACCGTGCTGGCGCTGCTGGTGATCTGGGCTGTTGCAGCCGCCTATAGCGTCGTCTCGCCGGTGTTCCTGCCCTCGCCGTGGACCGTCGCCAAGGCGCTCTACGCTCTGAACGTCACCGGCTTTGTCGATTCGACGCTTGTCGAACACGCCTTCGCTAGCCTGCTCAGGATTTTCGGCGGTCTCGCCGCCTCGCTGGTCATCGGCATCCCCGCCGGGTTGGCGATTGCCACCAGCCGTGTCGGCAAGGGCATCCTCGACCCGATCGTCGAATTCCTGCGGCCGTTGCCGCCGCTTGCCTATCTGCCGTTGGTCATCATCTGGGTCGGCATCGGGGAGGCATCGAAGATCACCGTCATCGCGCTTGCCATGCTGCCGCCGATCATCCTGTCGACCGCCGCCGGCGTGAAGGCGGCCCCCGTCGACTATGTCAACGCGGCACGCTCCTTCGGTGCCAACCGGCTACAGGTGCTGCGCCACGTCATCCTGCCGGGCGCCATCCCCTCAATCCTCACCGGCATCCGCATCGCGCTCGGCGCGGGCTGGTCCACGCTCGTCGCCGCCGAGCTGGTCGCGGCGTCGCAGGGCCTAGGCTTCATGATCCAGTCGGCCGCGCAGTTCCTGGTGACTGATATCGTCATCAGCGGCATCATCGTCATCGCGCTGATCGCCTTCCTGTTCGAGATCACGGTCCGGCTGATCGAACGCCGCCTGGTGCCCTGGTCGGCCCATCGCTGAGCCGACCGATCTGGCCTTTATTCCTGCTCCGAGCGTGCGGCGGAATTCTGCCGCGCATCGAGATTGAGCATCGGCACAGAACCGTTCGGCAGCATGGTAGTCGGCAGTTGCCCGTTCCACTTTTCCGCCTGGGTCAGGAAGATCAGGTTGGGATTGTCGCGAAGCGCATCGCCCCGCGCCTTGATGGCCTTCGCCTCGGCATCGCCACGAAGCTGGATCGCCTCTGAATCGGCTTCCGCCTGTAGCCGTACAGAGTCGGCCTGCGCTTGCGCATCGGCGCGACGGGCGTCGGCGGCGGCTTCGGCCTGCGTCACCGTGATTTGCGCCTGCACCTTTTCGCGCTCGGCGTTCTGCCGCAGCTTCTGGACTTCGACCTCGGCCAGCATGCGTTGCTCGATGCTGTTCTCATAGGCGTCGGAGAAATCGATATTCTCGACCTGAACACTGTCGATCTGCACCGGCCCCTGAATGCCGGCCTCGATCGCCGCCTGAACGTCGGTGTTGAACTGCGCCCGGTTCTGGATGACGGAGGCGGCGGTGAACTTGCCGAACACCGTCTTCACGTCCTGCGGCGCACGCCGCGACACCAGCCGCGATTCCAGATTACTGAGCGAGCCGTACTCAGAATAGACCTTCTCGACCGCATCCGGCGGCACATGCCAGGAGATGGTCACGCGCATGTCGGCCGGCTGCTGATCCTGCGAATAGGCCTGCATCTGCGGATGCTCGCCGGCCTCGCAGCCCGCGCCGGTCTGGCAGGTCCAGTAGGTCACCTGCTGTGTCACGGGGATTTTGACGACGGTTTCGATCCAGGGCAGCTTGAAATGCAGGCCCGGTTCAGCCGTGCCAACCATGGCGCCGGTGCGCAGGATGACGCCGCGCTCGCCCTGGTCGATCGTGTACCAAGAGCTGAAGACGAGCATAATGATAGCAATAATGGCAGCAACGCCTACAAAGACGGGCAGCCCCCCTTTGGTTGCCGCATACGCCACGTCGATTTCCCGGTTCGCCATCTTTGTCCCCACCATTTCCTCAATGGCCGAGACATAGATGAGTCGGAGTGAGAATGCACCCGCCCAGGTTTAGGCGGCAAATCCGTATCACTTTTCAGTTCCGGATGACCGGCTTCGACCGCATTCGCGACACGGTCTCCCGCTCCGCCCGCTTGCAGCGCATCGGCGGCAGGCCGCGATCCATCAGGTCCATGTCCTCCAGCACCATATCGCCCATTTTCTTGAAGGCACTGTCGAGCGCGCCGGCACGATGCGCCGATCGGATGAAGCCCTTGAGGCTGCGGACCGGATGATCCCCGCTGAGCGGCTCCTCCGGATAGACATCGCTCGCCGCAACGATATGCCCGGATGCAACCGCCGCCATCAGGGCTTCGAAATCCACGACATCGGCGCGGCTGAGCAGGATGAAACCCGCTCCCTTGCGCATGCGCGCAAAGGCCGTCCCGCCGAGAAAGCCCTTGTTTTCGCTGGTGACGGAAGCGACGACAAAAACGAAATCGCTGTCCGAAAGCACCTCGTCGAGGCTGGCCGGCTGAACGCCATGTTCCCTGAGGATCGACGGCGGCATCCAGGGATCGAACACCCTGACCGTCGCGCGGAAACCGGTCAGCAGCCGGTTCAGCGCCTTGCCGAGATCCCCGAACCCGACAATGCCGATCTCGCTGCCCGAAATCTGCCGGGCCTTGGCATTGCCATCACCGCCCCAGAGCTCCTTGCCCTCGCGAAAATCGACATCGGCATCGACGATGCCGCGTGCAAGGCTGAGCGCGAAACCAAGCCCGATCTCCGCCACCGGTTCGGCAAAGACCTGCCCGGTGGTCACGACATGGATGCCGCGCTCGAAGAGCACATCATAGGGCATGTTGTTGATGAGATTGCTCTCGACATTCAGGATGCAGCGCAGGCGCGGCATGCGGTCCAGCACTTCCTTCGAGAGCGGCGGCTGGCCGATGATATAGCTGGCCTCGCCGAGTACATCATCGCCGAGCCCGGCAATATCCTCCGAATCCGCCTCGACGATCCGATATTTCGAATGGAGGAGCAACAGCGCATCCTTGCTGAAGATAAGCTCGAGCGAGCGCGGTTCGGGTGCGCTGATGGCCAGGGGCCTGTTGTCGGTCGACATGATCGTTTCCTCCCTATTTCGAGGCGCGATCCAATATCATTCGACGGACCAAATCAATCAGTCCTCGGCCTCTTCCCCCGGCATTCCGACAGAGAAGGCGCAGATGCGCGAGAGATAGGTTTGCGGTAGGCCGGTTTCGGTGCCCCAGGCATTGAACTGGTCCTGAATTAGCCTGAAATCTTTCTTGCCCGGCTTCGTTTCCGAAATCGGCAGGCCGGCAAGGCGCAGGCAGACGAGCACATCATGGCTCGTGACGAAACTGTCGCGACCGATGGCGCGCAGGAAATATTGGCCGCTCATGCCGCCGAGCCGGTCGGCGCGCTTGTCGAGCACGGCAAGCAGGCCGATATGATCCTCCACCGGCCAGTCGGCGAAGAAATGCCCGGCGCTGCCATGCTCCTCGGCAAGCTCACGGATGAAGTGGGCATTGGCCCGCACCGACATGATCTTGGCGCCGTTACGCACCACGCGTGTATCGGAGGTCAGGTCGTGCCAATAGTCATCGGGCACGAAGTTGAGGAAGGCGGGATCGAAACCGGAGAAGGCCGCTTCGAAACCCGGCCATTTGGAATCGATGATGTTGCGCACGAAGCCAGCATAGAAAACATAGCGCGTCATTTCCGACAGCAGTCGATCGTCTGGCGTGAGGCGTAAAACTCCGTGATCCGGCACCTTCGGCATAAGCGCCCTCAGCGCTTCGGCCCCGCCCTTGCGCTTCTCCGCCCGCTCCTGAATCTCCGCGAAGCTGCCCATTCGCCGCCCTCCATTTTGGGTTCGAAGTCTTCATGATCTTGGCCCACTCCGCAAGATGCGAAAGCCGGAATCGAAAAGGCCGGAGCAATGCCCCGGCCTTTCCATTTCTCATTGAAAATGCGTCCTATTCCGCTGGCGCTTCCGCGACCGGCCGGCGAGCGATGGTCGCCTGTGTCAGCAGGAAGGCGGCAACGGCGCAAAGCGCTATACCACCGGCCATGGGCAGAGCCGTGCCGTCGAAGAACAGGCTGGCAATGATCATGGCGATAGCAGCGGTGACGAATTGCAGCGTGCCCATTAGCGCCGAGGCCGTGCCGGCAATCGCGCCGTGATCCTCCAGCGCCAGTACCGCCGTCGTCGGGATGACCAGGCCAAGGAAGCCGTAGCCGACAAAGAGGAACACGACCAGGATCGGCAGCTGGCTGAAGCCAAGGCTCATGACCACCAGCATTGCCGCCATGACGGCAGCAAAGCCGGTGACGGCGATCCGCATCACCCGCAGCAGGCCGAAACGCTCGCCGAGCCAGCCGGTGAGCTGCGACACGGTGAAGAAGGAGACGGCGTTGACCGAGAAGGCGAAGCTATATTCCGTCGGCGTCAGGCCGTAATGGTCGATCAGGATGAACGGCGAATTGGCGAGATAGACCAGGAAGCTGGAAATGCCGAGACCACCGATAAAGCTCAGCGTCAGGAAATTGCGGTCACCGAGCAGCAGGCGGTAGGCCGCCATGGCACTGCGCAGGCCGCTCTCAGAACGCTCCGCCTTCGTCCGCGTTTCCTCAAGCTGGGTCGACAGCAGGATGAGGCCGATGATCGCCGCGATCGTCACGGCCCAGAACACGCCGCGCCAGCCATAAAAGGCGATGACGGCGCTGCCCGTCAGCGGGGCAAGGATCGGCGAAATGCTGAACACCAGCATCAATAGCGACATCAGCCGCGCTGCCTGAACGCCGGTATGCATGTCGCGAACGATGGCGCGCGGCACCACCATGCCCGCCGCACCGCCGATGCCCTGCAGGAAGCGGAAGGCGATCAGCGTCTCGATATTGCTGGCCGTGGCGGCGCCGACGCTTGCCACCGCAAACAGGCCGATGCCGATGTAAAGCGGCGCCTTGCGGCCCCACATATCGGACAGCGGCCCATAGAGAAGTTGAAAGATGGCGAAGGGAATGAAGAAGAACAACAGGCTCAGCTGAACGACATTGTTCTCCGCCGCAAGATCCTTGCCGATCGACGGCAGAGCGGGGAGATACATGTCGATCGCAAAGGGACCGATGGCCGAAAGCAAGCCGAGAATGATCGCATAGCGAAGGAAAGACGTCGTCATGAGGATGATCTTTCAGAAAGTTTCGAGCGCGAAAGCCGGATTGCCATCGCGCCGCATCTCCCTCAAGGGGAGTTTAAATCTAGGTGGTCACCGGAACGCCACACGGTCTTGGGAGGAAAACGCGGGATCCGAATTGCGCTTAACATGAGCGTCCATTAATTTGGACATGAATGTCAAATTAGACACTATTGTCCAAATCGTCAATACAGATTATCTTCACCCCATGAACAGCCAAAACGCCGCCGCCTTGCAGGCACGGACTGCAAAACCCGCCCAATGTCTGAAACGCGTCCCCATCCTTGATGCCGCAGCCGAAGTCTTCTGCCGCGAGGGATTTTCGGGCGCGAGCATCGACGAGATCGCGGCGCGGGCCTGCGTCTCTCGCCAGACCATATACAATCACTACCGCGAGAAGGAGACGCTGTTCATCGCCGTCGTCGCCGACGTGACCGCACGGGCCAACACCGCCGTCTTCGCAGCACTTGCCGCCTTCCCAGAGAGGCCAGAGAACCTGCGGGAAGAGCTGATCGCCTTCGCCACCGATCTGAACCGCAACTGCCTCTACAATCAGGACGGAAAGTTCCTGCGCAAGCTCGTCCAGTCCGAAGGCCCCCGCTACCCTCACCTCTTCGAAGCCTGGCGCGAGCACGGCCCCTGCAAGATCGGCACGGCGCTCGGCGCCATCTTCGCCCGCCTCCACCACCAGGGCCTCCTCCAAGTCCCCGACTGCGACATCGCCGCCCGGCAATTCACCGCGCTGATCAACGCAGACCTGCAGATGACGACTCTCTTCGGCGAAACGCCGACCGAAGCGGACATCGAGATATCAGCCCAACAGGGCGTGGACATGTTCCTGCGTGGCTATGGGGCTCCAGCGCAAGCCGTTGCCTGACCTCTCGCATTCATGCCCTTCCGAAAGCTATTTTAACGATGGCTTTAGTACCTTCGCTGCGCAACGGACACCGCTTCGAAATTTACTTGTGCCTTTGCCCGACAAGGCGCTAACGTGCGCGGCGTGGGTCGGAGCTTCAAAAAATGAGCAATAGACATTGGAATTACCCGGTGCTGGTCATCTGCACGCGCACTGGGACAACCTACACCGTCAGTACCACGAAAGAAGCATTGGACATGCTGCTGAACGCGTGGCCGGTCGCCGAAGGCAAGGTTTTCCTCGGAGCCCTGCAAGTCTGCGCGGACGTCGAAAGCGGGCTGAGGCAGCCCCTGGAAGCCCGCAGCAGCTTCATCGCCGCTGCCATGGAAGCCGGCGTTCCGATCGAGACCGTGTTGGCCGACTGAACCACTCGCTTCTTTTGCGACATGTCTATCCGCAATGCCCTTCAATTGTGATCTGATGTTCTTCAGCTAGACTTCAGCTTATGGTGGTAGACCATTGTAGTGCGGACGAGCTCGCCGCCCCCTAAATAGCTCGTTCTCACCCAGGCCAGTGCTTTGGCCTCCCGGCTCTGCCTTTCCTCGAAGGGCAGAGCCGATTCCTTGAGGCCACCTTACTCTGCTTGCCAACGGTGACGGAGGCAGTCGGCGCGGTTCAGCCTATTGCAAAAGCAGGCCGTAAGCGATTTTCCGGATCACTTTGATGGATTATGGCGTGGCTTTCTCCTCACTTGAATGAACAGCAGACAAGGAAGAAGCCCAAGCAGGGCAAAATAGGCGACCAGAACCATCAAATCGAGAGTATCGTCACCCGCAGGCTCGCCTAAAGCAAGCGCATCCGTGACAAATGCCAAGCCCAATAGCAAAGCAGGGATGGCGAGGACAATCGCGATGATCTTCAGAAGCCGGTACGCCGGAAATACAAGCAGGAGCCCGACAATGCCACAGGCAAGGGCCAAGGCTGGAAGCCCAAAAAGTACGGCGTAAATACCATCCAAATTTAATCTGATATCAGACATTCCAGCTCCGCTATCAGGTCCAACTCGAAAAACTGTCGCCCCCACCTCAATGAAAACATCTTGCCCCTTGTCTGCATAGCTTGGTGCGCTGGTGTAGCTGCCCCAAATGCTCGAACAACATGCGTAGTATTCTACCCGATCCGTCATGGACGTATAAGAATGCTGGGCTCAAGAATGCAGCCGCGAATCGATATCACGATCAATAGGAACGCAATTGCCGCTGCGATTGTCACCGCAACGCTAGAAAGAATAGCGCCCGCAATAACGCTCGGGCTACGATAGCCCGGTATAACAGCCAACGCCATAATGAGCGTGCACGCTGTTGGGGCGAGAAAAATCCAAGGCTTATATTGAAAATTTCCAATCCCCTCCAAAAGGACAAAAACGGAAGGGAGAAAAGCCTGCGTCATTAAAGTCAACGGCATAACCAGCAGCCATATGATCAGCGCTAGGAATACTCCGTCTCTAAATGTCTTTGTGCGGGGTATGGGTGGATTGCGCATATTGCCTTACGTTTACCTTGGTTTCCTCTAGCCGCGCATTATCCTTCAAAGGGGCCGTTCGCAGTGTAGGGTTTGCGGGAGGCGCGTCAAATACTTACCCGCTTGATCCTGCGTAACCGATAAGCATCAGGAATGGTATAAGGAGAGCCAATTGAATGGCACGTTTGGTTGATCTTAGAGGAGCCAGCCAGGCATTGTATTGGCGATTTTGCTTCAGTTTCTCTGGGTCATCAAGTGTCACCAAGAGCTCGGGATAGGCCCAAGCCGATAAGTCTGCCCCTTCATAGTTCCCACGACTTTCTACCTGGTACTGCTGTCCGGAGAGTTTTGCGCTCCATGTCATGTAAAGAGGCGGATCAATATCTCCGACCATATTTCCATTGGACGGGGAAAAACCATAGATGCTGAGCTGCGCTCGTGCCTGCTCACTCAAAATGGTTTTGGTTTCGGATAGACGCGCGTCATACCCTCCGTACATCACCTCAACGGTAACCGTTGCCGCACCTTCTTTCGTGATATCGACCGGGCTGACAATAAATCGGCTTGTGTTGCCCAGCGCGGAGCCAGCATCATGTGCGGCGTCCTGCAGGCTGAAGGCGTCGTTAAGATGATTGGCGGGCAACGTAAATTCGTAATCGTGTTGGGTCGTCCTAAACAACAATCGGTCACCCTGTGCATGCAGCCTGATTGTTGAAAGATGTTCGCTTGTCTGCTCAGGACTTTCCGGAAAGGCCGTTTCATCCGGAACAAGCAAAGAGGCCAGGACAAAAACCAGACCTGCAACTGCGACTATCCAAATGCATGATTTCAGCATGACACCATTCAAACGAAGGACCCCGGAGCGCTATCGAACCTCGCCGGTCAAAACCAGTACTGTTGCTATCACGATGAAGCCGTTGCCACCATCAGATTGAATTCCGCGATGCGCTTATAATAGGCGGCAAATGGGCCAAACGATCACTTTCGTATGGAATATCCGCCTATCAGCGCTCCCAGCCCCAGCACAGCAAAAAGTGCGCTACCATATGCCAAGTACGCAATTACGAATTCAGAGACGGGATGGGAGCCATAAGGTCCGCCTGAAACGGCGGCCACCATGAGCACAACCTCCAGCAACCACCAGAGCCCCATAATAGTTGCCACAGCCAAGCATATCCATCCGCCGCTTATCATTTCCAAAACTCCTTCTGGTCATTTGACTGGAGCCGAACTGGCATTGTCGCGTTGTAATCAAATGTCAGAATATGGCATTGGTCGTTGTTGGCGGTTGGCACGAGATACAACGGCCAAAAATCTCATAATTCCCGCAATTATGAGATTCGATCAACGATGGTGGGAAAACAATCTCAGCGATGAATTTGCAGATCGATCTCAGTTTAAGTACAGGGCGCCACACTCTCGTGAGGAGACGCATCCTTCTGGACATCTTCATTGGTCTTCTGATGTACGCAATGCCAACTTTGGCATTCGCAAATCCATCGTTCGAAGCTGAAACCAAGGTCATTGCCGCGGCCAGAGCCGATGGAACACTTATCGGGTTCGCCGTGACCTGCAACGTTCTCAAATCGGATGTCTCAAGCCTTGCGACAAAACTGGAAGCCGCCTCGCTGGAATTAGCCAGGAGCAATTCCGTGACTATCAATCTAGCAGAGTACAGGGAATTCGCTGCTGAAGGTATCGACAGCACAAGACTATTTGCTAGCCAGGTTGCGCCGGGTTCTGAGGCGTTTGAGAGAAACTGCTGGGAAATCCGAGAAAAGGTGCGAGGTATCGTTGGAAAATAAGCGGTCCAAGCACCATGAAGAGGGCAAGCTACTCCACCCTGCTGCCCTCCTCGCCGATCAACACAAACACAACACAGCCTTCGATGAGATCGAGAGGGTTTCGATTTGAATGCTCATGTCCAGCGCCGCACTATTACCATTTTGGGGCTCTGGGCAGGTCTCATGGGACATGCTGAGCAAGCTCAAGCACAGTTCGCGGCGAGCGGCGATAGCGATCTACCCATCTTCCTCGTGTTTGGACCATGGATCATTCTTCTCATCGTGCTGTTCGGAGCGCGGTGGTTGCGTCCTGCCAGGCGACAGCGATTTTACACAGCGGTGCGGCGTGCCTTGGCCGTCTATCTGTTCATCGAAATTGTTCCGATTATCGTGTGTCTTCTCTTGGTAGCAATATTCGACGTTGGACAATCGGCAGGCCTAGGCTTCTGGGTTGTGTCAATGATGGGTGCAATCTTTTCCGGACTTGTGCTTTTGGTATTTATATCACTGGCGCTGACCCTGGACTGGGTTGTTTATCTTTTGCGCAAGGAGACAGAGAGAGCCAGGTGACCGGCGCAGCCATCTGGAACGTCATCTGCATAGCACCTCACATAACCACTAAGGCCCCACGAAGGATTGAAATGAAATACTACAACAGGATTAGCCTCATGCTTAGCGGCCTCGTATTGCTGGCTTGGCTTTACTTCTGTTTGAGTTACTCGCCTCGGCTTGGTGGTGATGGGATGGGGCCGGATCCGCTTGGTCTTATGTTGATCGTCTCTGCCTGGTTGGTGGGAGCCGTCATGCTGCATTCAAGCATCCTGTCTATGGTATTGGCAGCTTCGAAAGGACCGACCGTGCTCAGGCGAGAATACAGAGACTGTGCTTGGGTCAACGTTGTATTGTGGTTACCCTTTCTGTTCCTCGTGCACGCGATGGCTGGTTGAATGCTCCTTGGTAAGCCTGTTCGAACGAATTTCATTTCGTGATTTTGTACGTCTCCTCACACGTCTCTTTCTGGAATTAGCATGCGAAAAATCCTTATCTTGTTGAGTTCCCTTGCAGTGCTAGGGTTTTCTGGTCACGCCTGGGCCGATCAAGGCTATGACGCTTATATGAAAAAGGATTATGCCAAAGCCCTGAAATATTGGAGGCCGCAGGCAGAACGGGGTGACGCATATTCGCAGTTCAGCATTGGTGTTTTGTACAGCAATGGCGAGGGGGTCACCCAAGATAATGCAAAGGCAATTTACTGGTATCGCAAGGCTGCGGAAAATGGCGAGATCGAGGCCCAGCTTGTCCTCGGCGATATTTATCGGGACGGGAACGGCGTCAAGCAGGACAAGAAGGAAGCTGCGAGATGGTATCGTGCGGCGGCCAATCTTGGACATGCCGGCGCGAAGTACCAGCTCAACCAGTTGAGTTCTGATCCTTGCATTCAACTGAGCCCGAACGACAATTACGTCAAAGGTTTTAAATCTACCATTTTCGCAAACACCGTTTCGCAACAAGATGTGGCTAAGGCAAAAGCCATGCTGGCCTGTGGTGCTTCCATCGATGTGGTCGATGGCGATGGCTACTATCCAATCCACCTTGCAGCCACTGGAAGCACACCGGATATGATTAAGCTTCTTCTCGCCAGTGGCGCCAAAGTGAATGAACGCAGTGCAAAAACCGGCGAATCCCCACTCCACCTTGCAGTCATGTACAACAAGGATCCCGATGTGATCAGGACCTTGCTCGAACATGGAGCCGATCGGAACCAGACCGACAATGCGGGGAAAACGCCGATACAGAGTACCGACGATCCTGCAATAATCGAGTTGCTGAAATAGAGCCACTGCCAGCTCTATAATGCCGAGCTTTTGTCGTTTGCATGGGTGTGATGACGCGCCGATTTGCGACGACAAGCTCAGCAAGTCAGACGGCAATTTGGATCTATGCGGTCTCCGGAGCTCTGGCTTGCGCCAGCTCCGACAGAAATCGGTCCATGAGTGCGGTGTCACCGAAACGCCGATAGCGACGCTCTGCCTCGAGCGAGAATTCCGGGTTGGCTTTGACCAGGCTGCCCATCGTCGCCTGTGCTTCCGCCAACTGCTGTCGGCCCGCTTGTAGCGCAGCCTGGATCAACAAGCAGTTGGGATCTTCCGGCGCGCGGATCAGGCATTCCCGAATGACGTTTCCAGCCTCATCACGACGGCCCGCTGCATAGAGCGCCTGACCATAGACGTAGGCATAATATACCGGGGCCATGGGATTTAGACGACGCGCGCGCTCGGCATTTGATAACGCACCTTCGTAGTCACCAAACCGGACCTGCGCCTTTGCCAGCGCCATCATGCTGTCAGGATCGTTCGGGTTGAGTTCGACGGACCGCTGTGCGGCCTGCAACGCGCCGGCATAGTCGCCGCCAGCGGCAAGCCCAAAGCTGATTACTTGATATCCCGCCGCCAGGTTCGGATCGAGACGGATGGACTGGCGCGCCTCGCTCAGGCCGATATCAAGGTCTTTCGCAGATGCATGGCCGGTCACCTTTTGCGTCACATCAAATATGTAGGTCATACCCAGGTTGGCACGCGCGACTGCATAGGTCGGATCCAGTTCCAATGCCTGCTGATAAAGGCCACGTGCCGCAAGGAGACCATCGCGGTCATTTGAGTCATGCTTGAAGCGATTGCGTGCTTGAAGAACAAGATCATAGGCCTGCAGATTCTTCGTAGGGCGTTTTGCTGCCTCGGACAGTTCGGTCTTGCGAACGTAAGAAACAAGGTGAGCTACGATCTCGGAGGTCAGTTCGCTTTCGACTGCGAACACGTCCTCGATATGCCGGTCATAACTGCGAGACCAGAGATGAGTCCCACTGTTGACATCAATAAGCTGCGCCGCGACGCGAAGTTGGTCGCCCACACGCCGCGCGCTGCCTTCAACCACGTAGGAAACGCCCAGTTTGTCGCCAAGCTTGCGAACATCAGACGCCTGATCCCGCACCGCGTAGGTGGAATTGCGGGCGATTACCTGAAGGTCCGGGCTGCGCGCTAACCCCGTCGTGATGTCTTCCGTCAGACCATCGGCAAAGTATGTCTGCGTGGTGTCGCCACCCATGTTGTCGAAAGGCATAACCGCGACTGAGGGCCGACGATCTGTTTTTTCAAAATCGGCAACCGAGGCAAGCTTAACCGGGATACCCCCGATCATTGCGGCCAAGGGAAGTGGCTGGATTGCCAACCCGATCATGACAAGGGACACCGCTCCGAGGGCATAAGCGAGACGATTGCTCACGCGCGGGAAAAAGTCAGTGAACCGAGTCCATCCGAACCCGCGTTTCCCTGCCCATTTGACCGCGTAAACGTCGAGGGCCTCCGGGATATTTTTGGCATATCGCCGTCCAAGGCGGGAAAATTCGTCACCGCGCTTACGATCGGCGCTGAGGACAACCGCACCGCTCACGAAGATGCTGCCCGGATCTGCCATGGCTTCGAGACGGGACGCGACATTGACGCCATCGCCGTATATGTCGCCCTTGTCTTCAATAACGTCACCGAGATTGATGCCAATACGAAATTCGAACGGGCGCTTGTCGAAGCCCTTTTGGATGGAAACCGATGCATCCAGTGCGTCGTTAACGCTGGGGAATGCGGCCAAAAATCCATCGCCCGTGCTCTTGAAGGTTCGACCGCCGTGATGCCTGACCGCAGGCTCGATCACCTCGTCGAAAATCGAGCGCAACTCCGAATAGGTTGAGGCTTCGTTTTCAGCCATCAGCCGGCTGTAACCGACAATGTCCCCGGCCACGATCGCAGCGAGCTTGCGTTCCATCGCACAGTGTCCTGTCTTATCGATAATCGGCCATTCATCGATCGGAGTCCGGGATTGGGCCATTAAAGCGAAGATAGCACATCGCACACGAGGCGATTACCAGCGATAACCTGCATAAGCTTATGAATGCAGCTTCAGAATGAGAAGGAAAACTCACTAACCTGATCCTTCTAAGATCGCAGTGGCGCTCGTTCGTTAGCGCCAAGAGTAAGCCGTTGTGGAATAGTGTTACCTGCTGTCCTGCCGAACCATTCAACTCGCAAGCCTATGCCTTCGGGGAGTTCACTTCAGTCCTCACAGTCGAAGCCTTCAATGATCGACCAGTCCCAAGGCCGCTTTATGGAGGCGTTCACCCTGGATGGGAATGCTTGAAACGGCTCCTTCGATCGCCTTGAGGTCGGACACGGTCAGCACGACATCAACGGCGCCGAGGTTCTCGTCCAGCCGGTGCAATTTCGTGGTACCGGGGATCGGAACGATCCAGGGCTTCCGCGCCAGAAGCCAGGCGAGCGCGACTTGCGCCAACGTCTCACCCCTGCTTTCCGCAACCTGTTTCAAGGCGCCGACCAGTGCCAGGTTCGCATCGCGCGCTTCAGGTGCAAAGCGTGGAACATTGCTGCGGAAATCGGAAGAATCGAGCTTGGTGTCTGCGGTGATCGCACCCGCCAGAAACCCCGCTCCCAGAGGACTCCAGGGAACGAAGCCGATTCCCAGTTCCTCACAGGCCGCAAGAACACCGTTATGCTCAACATCTCTCGTCCATAACGAATACTCGCTTTGGACGGCGGCGATCGGCTGAACGGCGTGGGCGCGGCGAATGGTTCCCGCGCTCGCTTCGGAAAGCCCGTAATGTTTCACCTTACCCTGCTGAATAAGCTGACCGAGAGCGCCCGCGACATCCTCGATCGGCACGCTGGGATCGACACGATGCTGATAGTACAGATCGATCAAGTCGGTCTTAAGCCGTTTGAGCGACTGTTCGACCACGCCCCGGATATGTTCCGGGCGGCTGGTGAGGCCATAACGTGTCCCGTCCGGATCAATACCGAAACCGAATTTGGTTGCGATGACCACCTTGTCCCGAAAGGGGGCGAGGCCGTCCCCCACGAGTTCTTCGTTCGTGAATGGCCCGTAGACCTCGGCCGTGTCAAAAAAGGTCACGCCGCGATCAACCGCCGCATGAATCATTTTGATGGCTTCAGCTCGATCCAGCGGCCTGCCATAGGTCGAGTTCAGCCCCATGCATCCATAGCCGAGGGCGGACACCTCGAGGGCGCCCAGTTGACGTTTCTTCATTGAAATCTCCTTGGCGCTCATCGTTCCAGGCATTCGTGATCTCGATGATCGCCTGCCTTCAATATGGATCGACAAACCTCCTTTGATTAGACATTCATTTCTGCATGTAGTCATGCGCTGGGCGTCAGAGACGGCGGTCGTGCCTGCGGCTGACAACGTACTCAGCGCGGGAATGAGCTTTTGCGACGCCCATTCCCTGCCTGGATGCCGCTCCTGTCAGACCGAGGTTAGATGCTGACCGAAAAACTCGGCCAGCTTCGAGACGGCCGGTCCAACGAATTGTGGCTTGTCGTAGAGATCGACGTGCGTCGCGCCGTCGACGACAAACTGCTCTTTCGGCTCCTTGGCCTTCTCGTAGACCTGATCACTCCAGAATTTCGTCTCGGCCTTGGAGCCTGCAATAACGAGCAGAGGCCGGGGCGAAATCGTCTCGATCATTTCAAATGGATAGAAAGCCATCTGCTGGGGTAGACTCGAAAACATATAAGCGTTCACAGAGTTTGGATGCTGACCTCGTGCCGTGCGGTAGTATTCGTAGCCTTCCCTGTACATGACAGGGGTCGCCGGCGTGAAGTCATCGGCGGAATTGGCCACGACCGGTACAAGGCGAACGGGCTCGCCACGCGCCTCCCGGCTGCGCTGCTCACTTGCGTCCTTCAGCCGCTTGATGCGTTCTTCATAGGAGATCGAGCCCGAAAGACCTTCCCGTCGGCCCTGACCGATATCAAATGTGCTGACCGCCGCGACGGCCCTTACACGGAGCTCGTGCTGGGCGTGGTTCAACGCGTAGCTGCCACCGATGCAAATGCCCAGCGAACCGATCCGCGCCGGATCGACCTGTGGATGCTGGACGAGGAAGTCGATGGCGCAGCTGATGTCGTCCACGCGCTGCCCGGGCACCTCCATCAGACGCGGTTCGCCACCGCTCTCACCCTGGTACGACGCATCATAAGCCAGACCGATAAAGCCCGCCTCAGCAAGACGCTGGGCATAGAGGCCGGAAGATTGCTCTTTGACGGCGCCGAACGGATGGGTCACCACGATTGCAGCATACTTCTTGCTGCTGTCGAAGTTGGCGGGCTTGAACAGGTTGGCGACGATGTTCGTCCCCATGTTCCTCGCGGGGTAAGTGACGCGTTCGATCGTCACGCCTTTCTCATTGGGATAGTTGACCACTGCTGGCCCCTTCACTGCCGTGGATTGCGCCGTTGCCGAGCTGGCGTCAAACAGTGGTGAAGCGGCCACGACAGCACCAGAAAGCAAAAACGCAGACGTTCCGAGGAACTGGCGCCTCTTCGCATCGATAATTTTTTCAGCCATTGCACATTCCTTTGTTTAACAAGGTTAGAAAAGCGATGCTTCACCAACCCAAGACATGTCGACGAAGTGCACTTCAATGCATTCGGATAACCTCAGTTGGATTTTGGACGAGCGTTGTCGCGAAATATGCCGGCTCCCAGCCTCTGGCCGTTCGGACGCCCTCCAAGGGAACGTCACTCTGCAGCGACGTCTCAGGGAATATCTAGTGCAACGTGGAGATCGGGATTAGACTGCAAAATTGGCATGCAGTATTGAACCCTATTCAATAATTGCGGGGTCGGCATCGGCGACATGACGAGGTTTTTAGCGCTCGCCCCGGGGCCGCGCAGATTTCAGACGCTAGCTGCTTATCGACCGAGGCTCGATGCTTTCGGGAGGACGATATCATATCTAGCGCAACTGGATTGGTCGTATTAAGTTCTAAAATGATGACGCAGTGCTGAACGGGATTCAAGAATGGCGCGGGACAATATTAGCGACTTGACGACGTTCCTCGCCGTTGCCCGGGAGCGCAGTTTCACGAAAGCGGCGGCCCAACTCCGCCTATCGCCGTCGTCCCTTAGCCATACGATCCGGGACATGGAAGAACGACTCGGCGTTCGGCTCTTGACGCGGACGACAAGGAGTGTCGCACTGACAGACGCAGGCGAGCGCCTGCTTCAGGCAGTTGGCCCGCATTTCGAAGGAATCGATGCCGCACTGTCGGCGCTGACCGAACTCAGGGATAAGCCAGCGGGCAGCGTCCGCATCACGGCTGGTGAACACGCTGCTATCGCGGTCATCTGGCCTGCCGTCGAAGCGCTTCTGCCTGACTATCCCGACATCAAGGTGGAGATTGTCATCGAGCACGGCTTCACGGACATCGTGGCTGAACGCTTCGATGCCGGCGTGAGGCTCGGCGAACAGGTCGACAAGGACATGATCGCGGTGTCGATCGGTCCCGAGATGCGGATGGCGGTCGTTGGTACAGCATCCTACTTTACCCAACACCCAAAACCATTGACTCCCCAGGATCTGACCACCCATCGCTGCATTAATATTCGCCTGCCGACTTATGGCGGCTTTCATGCTTGGGAATTCGAAAAAGACGGGCGCGAGCTACGGGTGCGCGTGGATGGACCTATTGCGTTTAACGGATCCAGACTGGCGTTGATGGCGGTGCGCAGCGGCGCTGGATTAGCCTACCTCTTTGAAGATCATGTTCGGCAGGACATCGCTGAAGGAAGCCTGATACGCGTCCTGTCAGATTGGTGCCCGCCGTTTTCCGGCTATCATCTTTATTATCCAAGCCGCCGGCAGCTCTCACCGGCATTTGCCGTTCTTATAGAAGCTTTGCGGCACCGATCGACCAAAAGAAGTTAAGGCTCGGGATTTTGACCATCAAGACCGTCAAAAGGATGTGAAACTTAACACCATATTCAAGGCCTGCCATATCGCACCCTTTTGCTCTCGCCGCAGCTCGATTTTTAACCCCAGTCAATCAAAGCGATAAGAACGAGGCTTCCGAGGACAGCAAGAGTGAAAGCGGCTGTGGCCGCCCGAATGATTCTGGGATGCCGACGCAGTGGAAGATATGCAAACCAGCATGCTGCAATGAGCGATACACTCAAAAACAACATTCCAACGACAACGCTGCCAGCATCCATCCTGCTGAGCGCGGGGTTAGGCACCGTCCCGAGGTATGCAACCGACAACCCGATCGTGATCAAGATTGCGAAAACGAAGCTGCAGGAAAAATACGAAAGCCGCAACGCCAGGCCCAACGGCTTTTGCACCGTCATAATGAACACACGCATTGCGTGGGCGCTTCATACTCACTGGATGACGTATGTGCCTTCAACGCTATCCCCCATCTTATAGATCAGGCCATGGTCCTTGTTCAATTTGAGATCCAGCCGCGTGAACGGCTGGGATTTGAAAAACGAGCTTGATGAGATCAAGACAACGCCATCCTCGCTCCGGCTCCAACAGCCATTCGCAGCTTGATCCGTGTTGCCATAAGCCAATACGTACTCAAAACTGCCGTCGGATCGCAGCAACAGCTCCGAACCGACCTCTGTGACACCTTGGAGATAATAATGCCCTGCCAATGACGCGTCAGCGGGTGTGCACTCATTCGCCGATGCGGCCTCACTCAGGTTCACAACGGCAAACAGCCCAAGAATCAAGCGACGTTTCGAATTGCGGTTCAACATGTTTTTTCTGCGGAGCTTCCGGGGATGAATGGTATCCGTGTATCGGAGCAGCAGCCCTCAAGCTAGGCATTGCATATGGCTAAACTGATATCATTGCCGAATAATCTGCTTTCTCCCGGGCTCGTTAACCTCGCGCGTGCCTATGCCCGCAATCTGAACAAAGAAAGTTTAGGTTGCGGGCGGCTCCCGAATTTCGGCGTTCGCTACGCTGCTCTTGCCTTGGTTGAAGATAGTTCATACTGACTAGCGTGCCGGCTATTTAAGAAACGAGTTACTCATGGCTTTCGCCTCCCGCGTGCTTGCGCTTGTTGCCCTCGGCTGCGGTCTTTTTCAGCGGTCTGCCAGGCGCAATCCTTTGATTGCAGCAAGGCGCAGACCGCTATTGAAAAGGCGATTTGTGTTTCTCCCGCCTTGATTGCTCAAGACACCGCCCTGGCGGCGTCCTATCGGCAGGCACTGGCGGATCTCGGTGGTGACCCGGCAAAGCTGAGCGATCTGCGCCAGCAACAGCGCCGCTGGATGGCAGACCGCAATAAATCCTGCACAGAATCCGACCAGGGCCGCCTGTCGAAATGCCTGACGGCGATCTACCGGACGCGTCTTGCGACACTAGAGGCAGCAAGCTCCTCGACAAACCGGAACGCTGCCGAACCGGACCAAGCCGCCGCGCCTGCGGCGGCAACCGCAGCCGGCACACAGGCCACCGTGACGCAGGATGCAGCAGCGCCATTGGCTGCCGAGACCGCTGAGCCCGCTTCCGCCAAACCCTTGCCCCGGCTCGAACCACAGCCGCATTTCGCATTGGACCAACTGCCTGCCGATCGGGACGGCAGCACGTTGATGACCGTCGACGCGCCCGGTCATATCACCATCCGCACCCAAAGCAGCTCCGGTGTGGCACTCCAGCTCGTTGATATGATCGCAGGGCCGGGGGACCGCATGGGCGCGCCTGGCACAAGCGACGGCCGGATCGATGCGCTGCTCGACAAAGGTATTTACAAGATCCGCATTTTCGGAGCCGAGGGAGCAACCGGCGAGGTCAAGCTCACAGCGCAGGCCTCTCGGGAGCTTGAACAGCCCGACGCCGTTTTGGCCCCCGGCTCCCCGGTCAATGCGGATCTGAGCGATCTCCAGCAAAGATCCTACTGGATCAATATTCCCGATTCCGGCCACGTCGAGGTCGAGGCGGTCGGACGCTCGCTTCAGGATTTACGCTTGTGGCGCGACGGCACCGATATTGTCGATCTCTCCCCCAAAATCTCCATTTTCGAATTGAAGCCGGGGCTTCCCATGACACGGGCGGCGCTGACGGGAACGGTTGAACCTGGCCGCTATCTCGTCACAGCCTATGGCGGCGAGAAGCTTGTCTGGACCAATGCGGATGCTGCCGAGCCGTTTCGCATCCGCGCCGGCACGCAGATGTCGCTCGCGACAGGGATTGCTGAAGGCGTGATCGGGCCTTTTGGTTCCGTACGTTTCGAGGCTCCCGCCGATTTCGACACATTCCGTCTGGAGTTACCGCAATCGGCCCCGACGATGCTCCGCGCCGGGCGCATTTCCAGCACGGCAACCGTTTTTCAAAGCGCTGCGATCGGCAAGACCAGCCGTGAACCGGTAGCCACAATTGCGCTGCCGACAAGCAGTCAGTCCAGCATCGTCGAAGTGTCGGGCTACGAGGGCCAACGCTTTCAGGTCCGAGGTCTGCGCTTCAGCAGCCAGACCCAATTTGACGGTTCGGTGCCCAATCTCATCAGCCTCGACGTTGCAGGCGAAGGCGGTGACGAAACTCCAGCCACGGCGCTGCTGGTACGCCATGATAGCGGTGGCAAAGCCAGTATCGTCGCGTCCGACATGCCCCATTTGGGCCCTGGCCAAGCTTGGCGACGGCGCTTCAATTTGCGTGGGCCGACGTCGCTGTTGTTTGAGATGACGCAAGCGGGACAGATCGCCGTCCGCGTCTCGGGCCTTGCCCTGCACACCGAGATCAGTCCCGTTCTGCTTGGCAATGCGCCACGCACCGACGGTCGCAACCCCGGTCATTTTGATTTGGACGCCGGCTACTATTTGCTGCGCCTTCTGCCCGACAACAATGCAGCCGGCATCGTCGATGTCGTCCTCGGCTCGCCGGGTCTTCTACCGCCGGTCCAGCCCGCAGCCCCGGCTCGCACCACCATTTCGTTTGGTGTCCAGCAAGCTGCAAAGGCCACCAGTTACGAGATTATCACCAATGCTGCGCCCGGCCTGCTCACCGGGCCGCGCGCCGTGGCATTGCCCGCCGATCTCAAGGTCAGGCCACTGGCGCTTTGGCAGCCCACCGACGCCTCGGCTCAGCCGCAGCCCGGACAAGGCCAGCCGATGTCCGATACCCCCGCTCCCGTGCCGCAAGCCCAGGGCACGACCACCGATGGAGCGGACGCCCTCTTACGTCCCGCATCATCAGCGGATTTGCATATCGACGTGCATGTCCCACCCGGCGGGACTATCGCTGCCATTGATATGCACAATGCGCCCGTGGCTTTCGCCATCAGCAATGAGCGTGCTGACGCAAAAGGCCGAACCCTGAGCCTGCGTTTCCCCGCACCTTCCGCTCCCCGCGTTATAGCCCTGAGCTGGCTGCCCGATCCTGCTGCGGTGCAGCGAAGCACGCCGCCTGCCCCCGCATCCCCGTTGATTGCCGGCCAACGCCAATTTCTCGATCTCGCCGAAGATGCGCAGAAATCCTACCGGCTCGATGTAGCGGAAGGTGGCCTTTATCGCATCGAGACCCTTGGCCGCCTGCAGACATCGCTAAGCCTTGGCACATCGTTCCTGCCGAGACTGGGACAAGCATCGGACAACGGCGAAGGCCACAATGCGCTGTTGCAGACCTATCTGCGTGCGGGAACCTATCAGGTTGAGGTTTCCGCGCAGAATTCGTCCGGTCATCTCGGCCTCAGCGTTGTGCCATCGTCACTTGCGACAGCGGCGACCTTGGTCCCCGATGGCATCAGCCGTGGCGCTCTATCGGACGGACGCGGCGCCATCGTGCCAATCGAGATAACAAGTGCGGGAGCCTATCAACTTGATCTCTATTCCCTTGGCGGCGATCTCACCGCCCGCCTGGAGGATTCCGAGGGATGGCCGCTCACCGCGCCAGGCCCGCTCTCCACGCTTAGCGAGGATTTTACGCCGGGGCACTACCACCTCGTGATCCTGCCGCGCGAGGTCGACACGCGCTTCGTCGCGCGGCTAAGGCCGATTATCGACCCGCCGCAACTGCAGGGCCACGGGCCGCATCCGCTGGCCTTCAATCAAGCCCAGGCATTTCAATGGCGCGAGCCGCAGAGCAAAGGTGATGCACGCGTTCCCGACAGCTGGACTTTCGATCTTGCCGCTGACGCCGATGCCAGCATCGACCTGACTGAGGGCATGATCGGCAGCCTGTTCCACGACGACAAGGATCAGATCGCCAGATTTGTCGCCGCTCCTCAATTTAAAGGAACGCTGAAGGCCGGGCACTATCGGATCGATCTCATGAGCCTCGCCCATGACGACCGGTTGGACTATCAAATTACCTTGAACACCAAGGCCCTGCAGCCCGGCGAGGCGCGCTTCGTCAACCTGCCGGCCGAGCTTTCCTTCAATGTCGCGAATGACCGTGTCGTCAGCCTCAGCACTTTCGGCCGCAGCGAAATCAAAGGCGTGCTGAAGGACGGGCACGGCACCGTGATCGAACGGCTCGCCGGCCGCAGCGATGATTGGAACATCGCGCTCTCGAGCCGTCTACCGGCCGGGTCCTATACGCTGGCGCTTGATGCGGCAGCCGCCTCAGACACGACCAGCAGCCAGCAAGCTGACAGTTCGGACAATCAAGAGCCCGATACTAGCGATGGCGACCAGCAGACTGCCGGCGATGATCAGGCCGATGCCTCGGATATCGAGGTTCAGTTTGCCTTGCCGCAGGAATTGCCGCAGCCGGCGCTTGCCGCCAACGCCACGGCCGACATCACCGGTGCCTCCGTCTTTACGTTCCCTCTGCCAGCCAACGTAAAGGATCAACTCGCGCTCGTGGCGGCGCAGTCCACCAGCGAACTGGTTCTCTCGGTCGAAAAGCAAGACGCCGATGGCAGTTGGAAGCCACAAGCTTTTGCCCATGGCCGCACACCCCTTATCGCCTGGCCTGCCTCGGACGAGCAGAAGACCCAATGGCGCGCTTCGGTCTGGACCCTTGATGGTGGAACAGCGCCCATAAAAATTGCCGCGCGCAGCATCGCCCGCGATATGCGCGAACTCGGCGATATCACCTTGGAACCCGTGGCCATTGATGGCCTTGATCTCAATCTGAACGTCGCGCTGGTGCATGCCCCGTCGGCAGGCCTCGTGGAACTGGGCACCACCACGGATCTGCTCGTGGGAACAAGTGCCGATCGCGCACTGACGGCGGCAGGGTCTGGACTTTTTGCACCACAGTCGGATCGTTTGTGGCTGGTCTCAAGCCAGGACAGTCATGTGTTGGTAGCGCCCGCGCAGCCCAGCGCGGAGATCGCACTGACGCTTCCGCCGGGAGATCAGGCGGTTGTGCCGGCCACCGCCCCCTTGCCAGGTAAAGTGAGGCTGTGGCAAGCGGAATCGGCCTTCGGACAACCCGGTCTCAATGCCGGGCGCGGCATGGGCGTCAGCGTCAACAGCGCGGTCGCCCTCGCCGACAATCGGGATCTGCGTGTGTGGAACGCCGGGAGCGATGAAAGCTTGCAGATGCGGCTCAGGCCCGTCGATGCCACCGAACTCGAGGCCGTGGCGCTGGATGGCACCTATACCGCGACGGTCCCAGCCTTCAGCGCGCGGCCGTTGACGCTGCCAACAGGCGTGAAGCGCCTGACGCTCGACCTGGCACCCGGGATCGTTGTCGTCTCTGCCCCTTCAGACCCTCAACTCCTGAATGTCTGGTCCGGCGCGGCACCCCTGTCACGCAACGTCGCCACCTCGGCCAACGAGATCTGGCTTGTCAACCTGACGAACAATACCGGCTCTGCGCGCGTCAGCATGTCGCCGGGACAGGCCATTGGGCTGGGTAGCGATCAGATCCGACGCCGGTTCTTCGGCACGGTCGGATCGGAAGAGGTCGCCGTGGATGCGATAAGAGGGGACGTCTTGAACGTCTCCGGCGGCACGGCAACCTTTGTTGGGGCCGACGGCAGGATTTCGCGAGGCAACCCTATTTCCGTGTCAGGCCCCGGCCAGCTGATCCTCGACCATGGTGCCGGGTTGGTGGCGCTGTGGCTGGAACGCGACGGTCAGTCGCCCTGGCCCAAGGCAGAGCCAAAATCGATCACCCTGCCGCAGAGCATGTCGCTTGAAGGTCAAGCCATGGCCTTTCGTCTCGATCCGACCCAGCCACTGCTACTCAATGTCAGCACTGACGCGCCCGTCATTGTTAATCTGGAGCAGAATGGCCGCCGCGACCTGCAGCTATTTCCGACGGGAGCTGAATTCCACCGCTATATCGCAGCGGGCGAGGCAGTCCTGACGCTCTATTCCACCCACGAGGGGCCTTTGTCCGGCACCCTGAACATGATGGCGACACCGGTCCTCCCGGTGAGCGAGGGCATCGGTTCCCCGGTTGTGCTCGCACCGGGTGCGACGGCGTTGTTTGGTTTCGAAGTCAAGACCATCGGCAATATCGGTGTCGGCCTGCGCTCCGATCCGGACCTTGCCATTGCCCGCCTGCTCGATGCGAAGGGCCAGGTGCTCGGTGAGGGTATCAACCAGCTCAAACAGCTTGAGCCAGGCTATTACCTCCTGGAAGCGCGTGCGCCGGCAGACGCACCGACGCTCATCGTCAGGCCCTCGGTGGTTGGGTTGTCCCCGCCACCCGCAGGCCCACCGCCCGAAATTATCAATGATTATCTGCAGCATGCCGATTTGAAGCCCGCGGGATCGAAGTGAAAGACCAATGAAAAAGATTGTATTTCTCATTGCCCTGGCTCTGGCCTCCTCAACCCTGATCTCGAGTGGTCACGCTCAGCAGGTCACCGCGCCGCCGACACTCGATGTGTTGCAACGCGCCGATGGCGTCAAAATCGTGCCCGAGAAATTTTTGCGCGCCTATGATCCGGTGACGATCTTCTTTCCCGCAGACACCGGCCCCGCAACTGGCGGTCCGGAAGACTCGCCCGAGCGTTATGTTGCAATGGAGCCGGCTATGGCCGGTGCCTGGCAATGGCTTGGTCCACGCGCCCTGCAATTCCGCCCCGCCGACAAATGGCAACCTCTTGCACGTATCAAGGTAAAGATGCTGGGTCGTGACGAAGCGGCTGGGAGTGAGGCGGAACTGATACCGTTGTTGCCGGTGCCGGTGTCCACCCTGCCTGCTTCAGGCAGGGATCCCGTCAACGAACTTGACCAGATCACGTTGACGTTCGCCGAGCCCGTCGATGTCGCCGCGCTGACCCGCCTTCTGTCGATCGAGCTGCGTCCGGCGCCCGGTATTGGCGACGAAGGTGGCCTGAAGTTGGGTGCGCAGGATTTCGATATTCAGCCGCTCGAGCGCAACAGCCGTGGCGATCAGCAATCCTATGTGGTGAAGCTGCACACCAGCGTGCCCGATGGCCGGGTCGTCCTTATGCGGCTGAAGCTTGCTGATACGCCCGACTTCAGCGACCAGACCTTCGAACTGCGAGTGCGCACCGCCGTGCCCTTCACCATGGTCAATTCCGATTGTGGGCGGGGCTTCGACGCCGCCACAAGCGATGGCATCATGCGCTGCACGTCCGGTTCGACAACCAGCGATTCCAGCGGGGCGGTCGATGACAACGGCAATCCCGTCGATGATGCCGATGCGAGGTCCCAGGCCTATCCATCGGGCCAGGGCCGCGGTCTGATCTTCCGGTTTTCGAGCAATCCCGTCGCCGGAGAGCAATTCTCTGTGCGTGACGCCTTGCGCATTTCCCCGCCGGTCGACGACCTGACGGCGGAAGCCAGCAGCGGGCGGCTCTATGTCCATGGTCGCTTTCTCACGGATAAGGTCTATACGCTTAACGTTGCCGCCGGCGCCTTGAAGGACGACCGCGGCCGACCGCTGGCTACCGGTTTCAACCAGAAATTTGCCTTTGCGCCCGAACAGACCTCTCTCGCCTGGGATGCGTCGCAGGGCGTTGTCGAGCGCTTCGGCCCCCAACTCGTGCCGTTGCGCGGGCGCGGCTACGATCGGGCCGACCTGCGTATCCATGCGGTTGACCCGCTCTCACGCGATTTCTGGCCTTTCCCGCAAGCCGGGCTCGATACGAAAGACGACGAAGCACCACCTTTGCCCGGCAAGGAACCGCAGAAATGGGCCGATGCGGATGACGTCTCGGCCGATGCCGTGGAAGCACGCATAAAGGCTCTCGGTTCGCCCGCCATATCCCAGTTCGTGGATCTGCCGATTCACAAAGGCGGTGTCGACACCAAGTTCGGTTTGGACCTGAAGCCGCTTTTTGCCAAGATTGTCGGTGAGGGCCAACCCGGCACCTATCTCGTCGGCTTGCGCGCGGTGGACGATCAAACGCGCCATTGGCTGCGCGTTCAGGTCACCGACCTCACCTTGAGTGCAGTGGAAGAACGCGACCGGGTGCACTTTGCCGTCACCTCGCTCGCCACCGGCAACCCGATCGACGGGGCGCAAATTCGACTGGATGGTTTGCGGGACGGCAAATTCATCACGCTTGCGACAGGGACGACAGATACGCAGGGCTTCTTTGCCTGGAACCTGGATCAACGTGCCGACGCCAAGATACGGCGTGTCATCGTGACGAAGGGGCTGGATACACTGGTGATCGACCCCGATCACGCCCCGGCCCAATATGCCCAAGACAACTGGACCAAACCCTCGGCGTCCTGGCTGAACTGGACCACCAATCCTGAGGAAGATCGCACAGAGCCTGCCCGCACCCTTTGCCATGTCTTCACCGAGCGGCCGATCTATCGCCCGGAAGAGCCCGTGCATATCAAGGGATATGTCCGCAGCTATCTCGGCGGTCACTTGACGCTTCCCCAGCAGGGCGGCCAGATCGTGATTACCGGCCCCGATAAACAGGAATGGCGCGTACCGGTGCAGCTGGACGCGTTCGGCGGCTTCTATCACAAATTTGACGCCGAGACGCCAGCAACCGGCGATTATGAGGTTCACTTCGAACCCGGCGACCCGGCGAAGGCGACGGACGAAACTCAACCGGAACAAAAATCCGGTAGCGACGATGAGAATGTCGACGGCCAGGCGAGCGACAACAATACTGATGACGGCAAGGCAGACGACGCCCAAGCTGATACCACCCAAGCCGCTGACGCCAGCGATAGTGACACGGCCGACAATACCGTCCAATGCGGCAGCGTCTCCTTCAAGAAGGAAGCTTATCGCCTGCCGACGTTTGAGGTCGTGCTCAACAACCCGCAAACCGTACCGCTCGATTCCTCCTTCAACGTCGATCTGATCGCACGCTATTTCGCGGGTGGCCTGCTGGCGGACCGGCCGATCCGCTGGCGAGCCGTGCAGTATCCCTACAACTGGACACCGCCTGGCCACGACGGCTTCCTTTTCTCGACGGATTCCCGTTACTCCGGCGGCGACGAGTTCAAATCCTCACCCACCCTCGAAAGGGATGGCAGCACCGATGCCGGCGGCGCCTCGCGCATCAGCTTTGACACGACGATCGAACCCACGGCACAGCCTCGCCGATACATGATCGAGGCGACCGTCACGGGCGACGACGATCTGCAGGTGCGCAGCATCAGCAATGTCTATGCAGTCCCGCCTTTCGTGCTCGGCCTGAAAGTGCCGCGTTATGTGCCAAAACCCGGTGCGATCGAGCCGCAAATCCTGGCTGTCGACGGCAATGGCGAGCCGGTTGCGGGGCTGGAGATGACCGCCCGCCTGATCCATCGCAACTGGACTTCGACCCTGCAGGCCAGCGATTTCAGCCAGGGCTCGGCGAAATATGTCACGCAGGAGATGGACGACACCGTGCTGGAGCGCAAGATCACCAGCACCAAGGACATCCAGACCCTTGCCCTGGAAGCAACGGACGCCGGTGTCTATATCATCCAGCTTGAGGCCAGTGATCGCATCGGTCGCCGGCAGCAGGTGAGCGTCGACTTCTTTGTCGGCGGCTCAACGCCGGTTACCTGGGCACAGGCGCCCGCGCGCACGGCGACTGTGACGACCGACAAAGACAGCTATATCCCCGGCGAAACCGCCAACCTTCTGATCCAATCGCCCTTCCAGGCAGCCCGCGCTCTGGCCGTTATCGAAGAGCCAGAGGGCAAGTTCCGCTACGATTGGGTCGATATCGCCGATGGGTACGGCCATTATGCCGTGCCTGTCCGCAAGGAGTATACACCGGAAATTCCCGTGCATTTCCTCATCATGCGCGGGCGGCTAGATGCGAGCATTCCCTCGCCGAATGCACCCTTCGACCAGGGCAAGCCCGTAACAATCGCCGCGACCAAGACCGTGACGGTTAAACCGGTGAAGAATACTGTCACCGTCTCCATGGACTATCCAAAGAAGGCCCGCCCCGGTGACGAGGTAGAAGTCACGCTGCATTTGGCGGATGATCTAGGCCAGCCGCTGGCCGGCGCTGCCACCTTCTGGATGATCGATCAGGCTGTGCTATCGCTTGCAACCGAGCAACCGTTGGACCCGTTGCCGAACTTTATCGTCAAGCGTCAATCCACCATGGCGCTGCGCGACACCCGCAACATGGCCTTCGGCGTCATCCCTCTGGAGGAGGTGCCGGGCGGCGATGAACGGGAGGATTGGGGCACGGACAACAATATTTCCGTCCGCAAGAATTTTACGCCGGTGCCAATATACCTTCCCGACGTAAAAATCGGCCCTGACGGTACCGCCAAGATCAAGGTGAAGCTGCCGGACTCGCTCACCGTATTCAAGCTGCGCGCCAAAGCCGTCAGTGGCCCCGACCGCTTCGGCTACGGCACCGGCGAAATGCTGATCCGGCAGGAAATCGTGGCTCAGCCCGCCCTTCCCCGCTTCCTGCGCTCGGGAGATCGGTTTGAGGCTGGCGTGATTGCCCGCGTGGTTGAGGGCGGCGGTGGCGGCGGCGTTGCCAGCATCGCTTCCGATGGCCTGATGCTGGAAGGCGGCAAAGACCTCTCCTTTGTCTGGGAACAGAACAAGCCGGCTCACATTGGCGTTCTCGCCACGGTGCCCGAGCCAAAGCCCGGCAAGGAGGATGTGCGGCTGCGTTTCGGCGTTGAGCGCGTGGCCGACCATGCCCGTGATACCGTGGAAATCACGCTGCCGGTGAAGCCAGACCGCATCCCGATCAAGCATTACGAGATTGTCGAAATCCCTGCGGGCAGCTCGAAAACACTGCCCGCGCCGCAGGAAGATGTGCGCCCTGGGTCGTTCCAGCGTGTGATGACCCTAACGTCCGATCCGGCGCTGGTGAAGCTGGTCGCCGGGCTCAACACTTTGGTCCAGTCGCCATACGGTTCGACTGAACAAAGAATATCATTGGCCTCCTCCGGCCTCGCCTTCAAGAGTTTCACCCCCATCCTGGCGGCTGCGAAACTTGACAGCCGCGTAGACGGCGATGTCCACAACACCGTGCTTGCAATCAGCCAGGCGGTCGATTCCGATGGCCTTGTCGGCTTTTGGCCGCACAGCAAGGGCAATGTCACGCTAACGGCCTGGGCCTATTCTTTCCTGGTCGCTGCGGACAAAGCAGGCGAGCCCACCGACAAGACTTTGACGGATCGTCTTGCCAGCGTGCTGAAACTGTCACTGCGCTCGGACTACCCCCACCTGCTCACCGGCAACGAGATCCGCGAGCGGGTCGAGGCGCTGACGGCCCTCGCCGAAGGCGGCAAGCTCGATCCGGCCTATACAGCCGAACTTGCGCGTTCAGCGGCCTTGATGCCAAATGTCAGCGTTGCCCGGATGACTGCAGCGGCGGCAGCCGCGCCCGATGCGGACCAACGCCTGGTCGGCGGCTTGGTCGACACGATGTGGTCGCGCGTCCGCATCCTCTCCCGCAATGGCGAACTGGTCTATAACGGTCAGGCACAGGATGAAGGCAACAACCCCATCATCCTGCCCTCGGAAACCCGGAGCCTTGCCGAGATGGTGCGTGCGGCAGCTTTGACCTCCGAAACAGATCCGCGCTATCCCGCTCTGAAAAGCGCCTTGCTGCAATTGGGTGAGGGCGACGGCTGGGGTTCGACCAACGCAACGTCCGCTGCAATCCAAGCGCTTGCAACCGCGTGGCAG
Organism: Rhizobium lusitanum; assembly: GCF_014189535.1. Taxonomy (NCBI): domain Bacteria; kingdom Pseudomonadati; phylum Pseudomonadota; class Alphaproteobacteria; order Hyphomicrobiales; family Rhizobiaceae; genus Martinezella; species Martinezella lusitana. Next base: position 1,462,138 of record NZ_CP050308.1, read on the forward strand.
AGACCAACGACGCCCTTGCCGTTGACACTGGCGCAGAACGGTAATGTCCAGAACCTCACGCTGGACGCCAATACGCCCGTGTTGCGGCAGGTCACATTGGATCCGGGCGCCGTTACCATTCGCAACACCGGCACCACCTCCGCTCTCGCGCTGGTGGAAACCAGCTATCTGTCCGCCGAACCCGGCTACAAGGCGCAAGCCCAGAGCCAGGGCTTCGCCCTGACACGTACGCTCTACCGCGTTCCCGCCGGCAACGCGCCGTTGGAAAAGCTGACCCCCGATAGCAACGGTACCATCCAGCTGAAAGTAGGCGATGTGCTGGAAGAGAGGGTCGAGTTGGTCGTGTCCGAGGATCGAACCCATGTCGCCCTCACCCTGCCGTTGGCCGCAGGACTGGATCCTCTCAACCCCAATATCGCCACGGCCCCGGCCGAAGCGACGCCTGCGATAGCGTCAACGTTGCCGGCGGATTGGACTTCCTACGGGGACGATCAGGTATTCTGTGCCTCTGACAGGCTGCCGAAGGGCAACTACACCTTTGCCTACCGGACGCGCGCGCTGATCCCCGGTTCCTATACGCAGCCGCAGGCCTTCGCCGAGACCATGTACCAAAAGGGCGTGCAGGGAACGAGTGCTGCGGTGCAGATCGTGGTGGCGAAATGAGCCACCGCAATCAGGAAAGACGTCACGTAAGGAACCAGCCAGCCGGATAATGACACTATTGGGAAACCGCCGATCAAAGCTTGTTCTCTTCTCCTCGCTGGTTCTCGTAGCCGGCATACTGGCCTATGCGTACCTCATCAATCAGCGCGCGCTCCTGATCGCCCCTGCACCGACACCGATACTCTATGACCGCAGCGGTGCTTTTCTCTCCCAGATTGGCCATAGCGATGACGCCAGTGGGCGTGTCGATTATGGCTACTGGCCGCTGGAGCAGTTGCCTGAACGCGTCGTCAAGGCAACACTGGCGCTCGAAGACAGGCGGTTCTTCGAACATCTCGGTGTCGATCCCTACGCTGTCGGCCGGGCGGCCTGGCAGAATCTCGGCGCCGTCAGACGCCGCTCCGGCGCCTCGACCATTGCGATGCAGGTGGCGCGGATGCAGCAGCCGGAATCGCGCACCTTCGTGCACAAGATCCTCGAAGCGGGCACCGGCGTCTTATTAACCCTGCGCTACGGCCGCGACGCCGTGCTGGCGCAATATTTGCGGCTGGCGCCCTACGGCAATGGCAGCCACGGCATCGCCCACGCAGCGCGGCTTTACTTCGACAAGCCAGTGGCAGACCTGTCCTGGGCCGAAATCGCCCTTTTGTCGGCGATCCCGCAATCGCCAACCCGAATGAACCCATTGCGGCCAGACGGCTTGCGCCGGGCTATTCAGCGTGGCCACCAAATGCTGGACATTCTATTGAAACAGAAGATCATCGGCGCTGACGAAGCCGAGATCGCTCATCGGCAGCTCAATGACGTGCAGATGCCCGACCTACCCCGCCGCCCCGACGCCCTGCACCTGATACTGCGTTATCATGATCTTATGGGGGCCGGCCAGATAGTGCCAACCTCGGCGAGTGCGCCGCTGATCCACACGACCATCGACCTCGCCTTGCAAGCTGATGTCACCGGTCTCGCGCGGCAATATCTCGATGGCTGGCATTCCGCGGGCGCGCAACAGGTCGGCGTCATTGTCGTGTCGCGCCAGACAGGCGAGGTTCTCGCCCAGGTGGGATCGAGCAGCTATTACGGCAGCCATGCCGGCGCATATGACTACACGCGGACACAGCGCTCGCCCGGCTCGACCCTGAAACCCTTCATCTATGCGCTGGCATTCGAGCGCGGCGTGCTGAAGCCAACCGACATGTTGCTGGATCTACCGGAAGGTGCCTCCGGCATCGGCAATGCCGACCGCGAATTTCTCGGGCCCATGCTGCCGCGTCAGGCGCTCGCCAATTCGCGCAATGTGCCCGCCACCAATTTGCTGCGCAGCGTCGGCCTTGAGACGACGTTCCGTTTCCTGCGCGATCTCGGCCTGCACGATCTGGAGACACCCGCCGATCATTTCGGCCTATCGATGGCGATCGGCTCATTGCCGACGCGTCTGGACAGTCTGGTGCGAGCCTATGGCGCCCTGGCCAATGACGGCCAGTTGCGGGATCTGCGCTGGGCGCGCGAGCAGCCGCAGCACCAATCCATACGGGTTATTTCGCTGGATACCGCCCGCCTGATTACCTCCTTCCTGTCCGATCCGCAGGCCCGGCTTCCAAGCTTCCATCGCTATGGCTCGCTGGAATACCCCTTCCCCGTCGCCATCAAGACCGGCACCTCCCAGGGCTATCGGGATGCCTGGGCCATGGCCTATTCGGAAAAGGTGATCGTCGGCGTCTGGGTCGGGCGCGGCGATGATGGCACCATGAACCGGATGACGGGCGCCGGCAGCGCCGCCCGCCTCGTGCACGCAATCATTGACCGGGTCCATGGCAACAAGCCTGGAGACCTCGCTGATGCACATTTTCCAACGCCGCCCGACCGCAAGCCGGTGGAGGTCTGCGTCGTCAACGGGCAGGCCAATGACAACACCTGCAGCCAGACATTGGTGGAATGGGTGAAGCCCGAGGAAATGCCGAATGTGGTTCTGTCAGGCCCTCAGCCGAACGCCAATGCCAGGTCCGTGCCAATCAATGCTATTGCAGCAAGGAACGAGAACTACCCGCTTACCAACGCCGACGGTTCCAGCCCGCAGATCCATCTCGCCATTTCAACGCCCGCGCGCAATAGTCAGATTTGGCGCAATCCCGAACAGCCGGCCGCATTCAACCGTCTGGCCCTGAAGGCCGATGTCGAACCGCATGTTCCGCAAATCGTCTGGTATGTCGACGGTCAGCCCTTCGCGGTCACCGATCCCGACCAACCCGTCTTCTGGCCCATCCAGAGCGGTGAACACCGCTTCCAGATCCGCCTGCCCTATCGCAACGAAACCTCCGCAGTCATACCCATCTATGTGCAGTGAGACTGTTTGGTAAGCGCAGGCTTGACGCTTGTCTGCTACGCCTGCGCGCACCGGCCGCACCCGCCGAAAGACGCAAGCCGAGAAGAGGTCTTCCTCAAGCCCCCGCCATCAGCCGCTTCAACTGTACCGTAATCGTCGCAATCTCCGCCGGCGAGGCATCGAGCCGCTTGAGCTCCGCGTCCAGCAGTACCGGCACGCTCGCCCCTTCCGGCAGCGCCGCCAGCGCCATCCCGCGCTGCCCGTCGAGCCAATAGGGCTCGTCCTTCGTGGCAAAGCGCGATAACGCCAGCAGCGGCTTGCCCTTGCGGTCGGCGCCATACTGGAACTGCACATACTTGCCGCCCAAGACCGGGTTGATTTGGGCCACTTTGACCTCCCGAAGATCCAGCGTGGTTTTACGGCTCGCATTTCGAGATGGGCGCGGGGGTCAATGCCGGCGATCAAATCCTGAAGCCATGGGTCGCCAAGGTCGGCGCGTATCACACTGCGTTCATCAGCCATGACGGAGCGAGCAGGTTCACCATTGGTCGCTGTAAGGACGGCAGGCTGGACAAAGCCGGCCCGACCCTCGCCAATCCGGCTGTGCTCGCCAACGGCGGTTCGCCCAATCTCCCGGTTCGGATTGGTGGCATTCACGAGAATACTAAGGCCGGTAGGATCACTTTTGAAGAAGTGGACATCTACAACCGCGCACTCGATCAGACAGAGATTATCAAGGCGCACAATGCCCTTTACGCTCTGGCTCAAACACGCGGTCGGAGCTGATCCGCTAGTTTATCGGCCGCCCGCGACCGGGCGGTCGTGGTGACCGATCACCACGACGACGGGCCTACTTTTGCGATACTGAGTCGCGAGCTATTTGACATTGTGAATATGAGTTCGGTCGCAGGGTGACGCTGGCCAATTACACTATTGGCCAGTCGGGTCGCGCGCCGCCCATGCCAGCAAGCAACGCTTGAGACCGATACTAATCTGAGTTGAAAGGATCTTCTCAGCTTTAACCAGAGCGGTTAACGTTCTGCAGAGCTGAATCGGTGTTTCCGGGAGAATTAGACATGGCAGACAAGAAGAGTTCCGGTAACGACGTCGGGGTGGCCGTCTCTTGGAGCTTGAATGGTGTCAAAGCAAAAATCAAAAGTCGGCTGCTATCCTCTGCGGACCAATGGGGCTCAACGAAACTGCAGGAGCAAAATCTCCAAAGTGAGCGCCACGTCGAGCTTCACCAAGCCGGAACAAGAAGTCTTGTAAAGATCTTCGAAACTGCAACCAAGACCCTGTCCGCAGAGATTTCCGATAATCCTGCGTTAGCCCTCCGTGTTTTGAAGGCGATTGAACGACATACGGCGGCTATCGAAAATATCGAGGGCACTTTGCCGTTCGCCTTTGAAGAAATTAGACGATCGATGACTGACGAGGATGTGCCAGATACAGGGCCGGATACACTCGATCAAAAGTTTCTTGATCGCTATGGAACATACGCTGGACAGGCGAGCGACGAAGTTTTGAGAGAAAAATGGGGACGCGTTCTCGCTTCGGAGATAAAAAAGCCGGGTACATTCTCTCTCAAAACGTTGCGTATTATTGACGAGCTCGAACCTACTACAGCCCAGCTCTTTGAGCGGCTTTGTGAAGCCAAACTTGGCTCGTCGGTCCCCTCAATTCTTTCAAGTTTAAGCAACCATGAGATATGGGAACTGCAAGAAGCTGGCCTCGTACGAACAACGGAGATCGGATATCATTGGTCTTTCGGAAAGGGAGGGACTGATGCGGATGGTCGCGGGTCATGGATTTGTGATTTTGGGACGGTCTATGGTATCTACGTGGTCATCGGCCCCGGCCTTACCATTGGGAACCAGTTGAGTGACACATTGTTAAAAATGCATGGGGAATTCCCCGCTATTGATATTTTCTCGTTAACGGACGTCGGGATATCAATTGCCTCAATCCTTCCAAATCGAGACCGCGAAGCTATCTTGGCCCTCAAAGCAGCGTTCACCAAAGCCTACCCTGAGGTCGAGTTAGACATATATCAGCGCGATTCCGACGGTAAAGGTGGCCCGCTGAAAGCGAACTAGCAGCATGTCAACAGCACCGGGCGCTGACGACTGCTGTGTGAGCGACGCATCGCGCTAAGCTTTGATCAAAGAAGCGCCGGTCCCGAGGCTGTTTCGAGTGGCCCGTTAGACGCCAATTTCAGTTGCCATTTTAGGTAGAGCGCGACACAAGACGGTGAGCTAAGATGTGATCGACCCAATCGTCACTCCGGGAAGGGAAAAATGGTATTCAGCGCTCCAGAACGTGAAGTGATAGTGCTCGTCTTGAACGCTGCTGTCACCGCAATTGGGGATGCCCCCGAAGTGGAGCCTAGTGTCAAATTTGCGCTTCAGCGGGATTTTGCGGAGGCTATACATTACGCAGGAGGATCCAGCGACCTGTTAACCGTGGCAAGCTTGAATCACGCGTTGGACAAAATCTTGCAATCCCCGAACTTTTTTTACGCGAAAGACATTGAAATTGTGCTGCCTGGTTTTGGCGGAGGGGTGGTCGCAACGACCTCTCTGCCAACGGGAGTCGTCGCACCGGAGCGGCAGACAGTGCGGGATGCGTTGCTATTCGTAAAAATGAATATTGAAGAGGAATTTCAGGTCGAAGAATCGACCATGACCTTGCCTAGCGAAAAGGTAGCACCGTTCCACTATTCTTTTGACGACGACCGCCTTACCGTCAATCACCAGCCGGCTGGTGTCGCCCTAGAGGGTACGATCGCGAGCGCCCGAGCACTCCTCCTGGAGCAAGGCGCGCGGTTTATTGAAGATCTAAGGAAATCAAATAGCGATCGTCGGCTGTTCGAGGCGTTTGAGGCGGTCCATCAGAAGATGTCTGATGGACAAGATATTGTTCAACTCGGTCTTTTGAACATCACTTTGGAGGGCGCGATACGCGGGGCCGAAGCCGAGATTTCCGAGATTTTGGCCGAAATCCTACGGAGCCATACAGTCGGCGTCAGGCACTATCTCGCTCAATTCCCTGAATGGGTGCAATTCAGCGACAGTGCGGCAGAGTTGGAGGTTACCCGCGAGGACTTGGTGCGCCTCACGACAGGAGTGATTGCACTCGCGGAAGCCCTAGAAAAGCAGGCGTCGGTAGACGAAGAGGTGCCGCGAACGCTACGGTCCCTGGCCAATTTGCACATCGATAGCCCAGTGAAACTGAGGCGGGCAGGGCTAGCCATAGTGCGGACCGTAGAGAGCCTGGCTCTCTCTGTTTTCAGACGAGCCGCCTCCTTTGCGGTCTCCACCCTCGACCGAGCGCTTGATGGAGCGTCGATAATACTTGCTACAGCCCTCGCGCCCATTATCGCGTTAGCGGTCCTACATTATAGCGCAACTTTCCTAGCAAGCACCGATGCGGCATGGCTTAAACCTGCTGCTGAGATCATTTTGAGAAAGGAAGCGGAGCTATTGGGTAAGTAACCTTCGACAGCGCATTTAACGCAATCCAAAAATTCCGGAAGCCCGTGTCAAAATTCCGGAAAGTCGCGTCCAGCTACATGGGCTATTGTCAGGAATAGCCGTCCCAGAATTTTTGGCTGTTTAAATGGTAGCGGAGGAGGGATTTGAACCACCGACACAAGGATTATTATTCCTCTGTCAATCATTGTTTTTATTGGTCAATTTGGCGTTATGTTGCAGTTATGTTGCATGGATTTGTTTGACTTAGGTTGAACTAAGATGCAAGAAGACGCTCTTCTATGGCGGCAATTGCGGCCTGATCGTCCTCACGGGCGTCGAACAAATAGCCATATGTGTCATATGTCATTTGAATGGATGAGTGGCCCATCAGCATCTGAATGCGCTTCGGAGTGGCATTCTGCTCGATCCACAATGCGGCCGCGGCGTGTCTGAGTGCATGTAGCGAATACTTCGCGTCGAAGATCGGATTGCCATCGTCGTCGAGCTCGTCTGTTTTTACCGAAACGCCAGCCGCCACCTGTATCGGCCAGAACACCCTGTTCAAAAGATTGGCATGACTTTCGACGTTCCCTGCGCCGTTCGGGAAGACGAGATCAAGCTTGCCCTTCGGACACATCTTCTTCCATTCGGTAAGGATAATCACGACCGATGGAGAAAGCGGCACGTCGCGCGTCCCGGCCTCCGACTTAGGCTTGCCGATGACATTATATGGATCAGCGCGCCGCCTGACATGCAGCAGCTTTCCGTTAAGGTCGACATCATCCCAGATCAGGCCGCGAAGTTCAGACGCTCGCAAGCCGGTGAATGCGGCCGTCCATATGAACGGCTTGTTCTTCTCCGGGGTGGCATTGAGGATGGCGCGGAGTTCGGCCTTCGTCGGCATTTCCGCCCTCGCCGTATCGCGCTTTGATATTTTGATCTTGACGGCTGCAACAGGGTTCTGCGCCGCCTTCCCCGTACGCAATGCTTCGGTGAAGATGCCAGATAGCGAGCCGATCACCTTCTTCACCATCGCCCTGGAAAGGTCCTTCCCGAGATCATCCGCGAATTCTTGGACAAACGGGACCGTGATCTTGGAAAGCTTTGTTGCGCCAATTCGCGGCACGATGTGAATATCCACATGTTGCTCATAGCTGGCGCGGGTAGATCGCTCTAGCCCTTCCGCTTCCGCTCGCTTTATCCACGCCTTCGCAGCCTGGGCAATCGTGATCGATGCCGACTCGGCCACATGGACGCCCTTGGCGACTTCGCCGCGAGCACCAACAAGGAATGCGTCCGCCTCCTTCTTGAGTACGAACTGCTTCGATCGTCGCTTGCCGGCGCCATCTCGGTAGTCGGCCTGCCATACAGTTTTACCAGATGGGAGAAGTCGTTTTCGAACTGTTGCCATACCATCTATCTAAGCGACAAACGGAATATATGCAACACGTCAAAATAGACTGGGCCACGTTGACAAAAATGTAAGTTTACAGCATATCTTTTTATGAAATTGACGGAAAAATCCATTCTCTTTTTAGACTGTAAACTTACAACGTGTCAACCCCTGCGAAGGAGAAAAAATGCAAAAATCTGCGAATGATAATAATCTTGCCGACGACGTGCTTGAGGGAGCTGCGGAAATGGCAGCTTTCCTGAAACTCAACTCTCGGCAAGTCTATACCGCCGTCGCTGCTGGCCACCTGCCGCACTACCGCATCGGCTCCAATCTATTTGCCCGCAAGTCTACGCTGCTAGCGTGGATTGCCTCGCAGGAAGAAGCGAGGACTGCGGCATGAACGATTTCAGCGGCCTACTCGAAGATTTGAAGACCAATCGTTCCGGCCTGATAGATTTGATGATTAACGGACAGGGCTGGACGGACACCCAAGTTCGTCAGCTTGCGGAGATACAGGGCGCCATTGCCGCCGTCGAGGCTGAGATGGCCGAACCTCCCAAGAAGAAGACAGGACCGAAGGTTGAGTTCGGCCCGGCCGGTTGGCCGGTCACTCTAACCCCTAACCCAAGGAACATCGATGCACATCATTGCAATCCGGCCCGTCAGCGGGCACGGAAACGTCGTCGCGCGCTTTGACGCCCAACTAACCCCCGACATTCGCATGTTCGGCCTGAAGCTCGTCCAGTCGCCGCGGGGCGCCCGCGTCTACCCGCCAAGTTCGAACACCAACAACCTTGCCACCTTCGCCCCCGCTTTCGCGGAAGCCCTTGCCCGCGCCGCTTCGGTAGCACTAGACGGAGAAGCCCGTGACCGCACCGCAGCCTAAAGATTCGCCGCTTCGAGATGGCGACCGAGTCTTGCACGAGACATTTGGAGCCGGCGATATTGTCAGGGCTGGCTCTTTCGCGTCCCTCATGCGATTGGGTGACGGAACAACGCAAATCGTCACAAATAGCGGCCTGTCGATCGTCAAGCTTCGGCACGATAACGACAATAATCCCGCCGAGCCTTTAACGTTTATCAACCCCGCCAATTGGCACGGCGAGCCGATTCCTGCGCGACAATGGTACTCCGAAGGCTTGATACCGCTGCGGCAAGTCACGATTCTGAATGGTGACGGCGGCGTAGGAAAATCGCTCCTAGCGCTGCAGATTGCGGCGGCTGGTGCCATGAGCCTCGACACACTTGAAATGGAACCTTGGGCCGGCCGTACGCTCTACATCGGCGCCGAGGACGAGGCCGAGGAATTTCACAGGCGCCTCGCTGATATCGCAAAAGCCCACGGCCAGGATCTGGACTTCCTATTTATGTTCCGGCTTCTCTCCCTTGCCGATCAGGATGCACTGCTAGCCGTTCCTGATAGATCGGGTAACATGCATCCTACCCCGCTATTCGCCAAGATCATCGAATTTGCCTGCGAATTCAAACCGCGCCTTATCGTGCTTGATACCGCGGCCGACCTGTTTGGTGGCGACGAAATCAAACGCGGACAGGTTCGCCAATTCATCGCAATGCTGCGTAAGCTAGCGATATCCCTCGATTGTGCAGTGATACTTCTGGCGCATCCATCGATTCAGGGCATGCAGACCGGAACCGGATCATCGGGCTCCACGGCGTGGAACAACTCGGTTCGGTCGCGCCTATATTTGACACGGCCCGATGGCAAGGATTCAGATCCAGATCTTCGCATCCTGAAGACAATGAAGGCCAACTACGGCACGACTGGAAACGAGATCAAATTGCGCTGGAAAGACGGCGCGTTCGTCTTGGATGACGGCAGGCCGGCTGTCGGCTCCATGCTCGTCGCCGCGAAGGCCGATCGCGTTTTCATCGAGACCCTCATCAAGCTCTTCCAGCAAGGCCAAAAGCTGAGCCCGAGTCCAAGTGCCACGTACGCGCCGAAGATCATATCCAACCATCTGGACGCGAACGGTCTTTCGAGGAAAGAACTTGCAGCCGCGCAGCAGCGTTTGCTCGATGCTTGCCGCATTCGGATAGTCGAGGAAGGTCCGCCGTCGAGGCGAACGAGGCACATCGTCGCCGTCGAAGAGCAGCCTTCAGCCTGACGTTCAGACTACCTTCAGACCCCTTCATACTGGCGGTGTCCACACACCCCCTATAACCCCCTGTAGGGTGTGAAGGAGTTCGCACCCGCCCTGGTGGGCAGGTTACCCTTCACGCCCTAAGAATAGAAAAGAGAAAAATGTTCGCAGTTGAACCATACTTCGCCGAAAGACAGGTTGCCGGGAAATGGGTTCCCTGCCGTGTCGTCGGCATATCGTCGACCGCCTCTGAATTATCGCCTCGGTTTGTCGTCGAGTACGTCAAGGACGGCTTCACTGCCCTAGCGTTCGAGGAATTCATCAAGAGGCGCCAGCCGGGTAATCCGCTGTGACCCTCTGCGCCGAACTGCACGCGATAGCCGACCGCCTCGCACGGTTGGCGCCGTCGCATCGAGATCCGCATCGTTTCCATGAAGAAAAGAGCGATCTTGTTGGTGAGCTCAAGCGGCTGGCGAATAGTGGGAAAAATATGCCCACTATTGCCTCCAACGACAATCGACCACACAGGAGGACAGCATGAACAGCCAAGCCCGAAAGAATATCCGGCAAGCCTTCCCCGGCATCGCTCACGGTAGCCGAGAGTGGGAGGTCACGCAGGCTGCTGCGGATTGGGTGGAATTTGGTGGCCAAACTCTGGCCACCCTCCTCGCCTCGCTCGACCTACTGGAAATCGCCCGACGTTGCCTCGTGGATGGCGAGACGCTTGAAGCGACTGGTGAGGCCGGACCATACGGAACGGCGGCACAGCAGCGTGCGTGGGCGGCAGGAAGGCTTGCTGCGGCATGTCACGCCATCCATGCGGCCGGTGCGATTGCGGAGGAACGTCGAGCCGCTGCGGCACGCATTGCGCAGTTGGAAAAAGCACTTGAATACGCCAGAGCCGAGACACGGGCTGCGGCCAAGTTCAAGGATATCGTCGTGCCGTTTCGAAAGCCGAGAATGAAATCCGTAGATTGGGATGCTGCGTGATCGAAAGAAAAAAACGATGATTATCTGACTTTCGTGTGTCGTTGCTGCGTACTCTTATGAGGGGAACACAAGTCACAATGATCGCGACTTGAACGCACATCAAAATCATTGAACAATTCCGATCGGCATAAATGCTTTTTGCCAAAAGTGTGGTTTTTTGCCATCTCGCGGACAGTATAAGTAGAGGGTGCGAAACCGTGTGTTGCGCCCATAAATCCCCCTTTCATTGATTTTCTTATATTTTCCACACTGGCGTTTATAAAACGCACCTTTGCTGTCTCCCAAACCGCTCCAGGTTGGTAATGGTTGAGATACATCACAAGTTTCAGCCGTCCTCACCGGGCGGCTTTTTTAATTGCCGACCGCGGATGAACCGGCGGCGATACCATCCCGGCTGCATGAGTGACTCTGCGGCTGGTTGATCAAGCCGCTCGCCGGAGCGTCCTCTACGGCGAGCGGCTTTTGTTTTGCCCAATCGAAAAACTTTCATCTGGAAGGAGTCCGCCATGACCTGGCAGGATCGCGTCTTAACGCGCGCCGAAGCCGCCTCATTAAGCGGCCTGCATCCCGTAACTCTCGACGTCGTGCTTCACCGCACCAAACCGCTCGCGCCGCTCTACTCAGAACGCCGCGGTTCCCGTCGCTGGTTCTCCGCCAAAGACATCACCGTCCTTCGCGTTGCCTACGAGCTTGAGCTGGCCTACCGCCATAGCGCAAGCGTTCGAACACCTTGCCACGCCACCGCCCGCTGATGCGCTTCTTATCATTCCCGTCCTGTCGGTGTCAGCAACATCGGGGCGCGTGATGACGGGCCTTCCTGCCTTGCCTGGCAGCGGCTCCATGATCGTGCTGCCGATCGGCGATATCGCTGCCGACGTCGTCTCAGTATCCGAACAAATAAAGGAGACCGCCTTTGTGGCCTTTTCAAAGTAAGGCCGCGCCAGTCGTCGTGGAACAGAAATCCCTCGGAGATCCGACGTCTGAACTGCTTGAGCTCTTTGGTGCCATCCCGGCCGGTACGTCGATCAGCAACGCTGAGGCGCTTGCCGTGCCTGCCGTGTCGGCAGCCGTCCGTATCATCAGCGAAGCTGCGGCAAGCCTGGACCTGAAGCTAAAGCGCCGTGTTGGCGATGCTGAAGAAGACGTTACGGACCATTCTGGCCTTCGTCTCCTCACCGGCCAGGCAAACGGCTGGACCAGCGGTTTCGAGTTGATCCGCGATCTCGTTGCCGGTGCGCTCACAAAGGACGCTGGTGCTCTCTGCTACGTCACCAAGGTCAACGACGAGCCGCGGGAACTGATCATTTATCGCGACTCGATTATCACGGTCGACGAAGACGACAAAACAGGCGAGCCGAAATATCGGGTCGGCGGCCAGTTCGCGTCCTCGAAAAACGTCATGCGTGTCCGCGGTCCGTTCACGAAATGCCCGCTCAGTATGGCGCGCAGCGCAATCGCCACGGCGTCGGCAATGGAGGGATATGCCAACGGCCTATGGACCAACGGCGCTCGTCCTGGCGGCGTGATCCAAACACCAAACAAGCTAGGCACGGAAGGCGTCAAGGCAATGCTGGCCGGCTGGAAAGCGGCTTTCAGCGGTAAGGCAAATGCCGGAAAAACGGCTGTCCTCTATGAAGGTGCGACGTACCAGCAAATGGCTTTGACGTCCGTTGATGGGCAGTTCAATGAGAGCCGGACCTTCCAAATACTAGAGATTGCCCGGGCATTCAGGGTCAGTCCAGCGATGCTGTACGAGTTGACCAGGGCGACTTGGAATAATGCGGAGAGCCAGTCGAAGGACTTTGTTACTTATACCTTGTTGCCGTGGCTGAAGGTGCTTGAGGGCGCATTCAACCGTGTCCTGCTCACGGACGCAGAGCGCGCCGACCATCGGTTCGCATTCGACCTCGACGATACGAGCCAAGCCGACCTCGTATCCCGCGCCACGGCATATTCATCCCTAATTTCGAGCCGGGTCTACAACCCGAACGAGCTGCGGGCATGGGATGGCTACGCGCCCTACGATGGCGGCGACAAATACGCTAACCCGGCGATCGACGTAGCCAAACCGGCCAACGACAACACCCCACCATCCAAGGAGGCAGCCAATGGCAAATAGCCCCGGAAACCTTGTTGAATTCGACACGAAGGCAATTGCCGAGGACGGCACATTCACCGGCTACGCGAGCGTCTTCGGCGTCAAGGACCGCGGTCGTGACGTCGTCATGCCAGGCGCCTTCAAGAAGTCGCTAGCGGCCTACCCTGCCGGCAAGGTCAAGATGCTTCTCCAGCACGATACGCGCGAGCCGGTCGGCATCTGGCTAAAGTTCGAGGAAGACGCCAAGGGGCTCAAAGCCACCGGGCGCCTCATCCTCGAGACGGTCAAAGGTCGCGAAACCTACGAATTGATGAAGGCGGGCGCATATGACTCGCTTTCAATCGGCTACCGGACGGTGCGCGACGAACTGGACCGCAAGCAGGGTACTCGCCTCCTGCACGAAGTTGAACTTCGCGAGGTTTCTATCGTGACGTTCGCGATGAATGAGGCTGCGACTATTTCAGCCGTCAAGCAACAGGCCACCAGCTTTTCAGAGCTCGTCGCCGCCATCAACGACACTACCCGCAAAATCAAGGAATCCAAATGAGCGCTGCTCTGAAACTCGAATACAAATCCGACTCCGAAGATCCGATCGTCGAAGTCAAAACCGCGCTAGACGCGCTGACGACCGAGGTTAAGGCCAAGGCAGATAACGACAATAAGCTTGTCGCTCGCATTGCCGAACTCGAAACGAAGCTCGCCCGCCCGAACATCATCACCGGCAAAGCAGACAACGACAACGAGCCAACGCCCGAACGTAAGGCATTCGCCAGCTTCCTGAAGTTTGGCGAGCAGCGCATGCCGGCCGATGAAGCCAAGGCGCTCGTCGTTGCCGATGACACGCGCGGCGGATATTTGGCCCCGGCAGAATTCTCCACCGAGATCATCAAGAACATCGTCGAGTTCTCGCCGGTTCGCCAGGCGGCTCGCGTTGGTTCCACCGCAGCGTCCTCTGTCATCCTTCCGAAGCGCACCGGAACGCCTACAGCCAATTGGGTCGGTGAAACAGAAACGCGCACCGGAACCGAGTCTGCCTACGGCCAGATTGAAATCAGCATCCACGAAATGGCGGCCTTCGTCGACGTATCGGTCCAGCTTCTCGAAGACGCTGCGGTCAACGTTGAGTCGGAAGTCGCCATGGATCTTGGCGAAGAGTTCGGCAGGCTTGAGGGCATCAGCTTTATCTCCGGCGATGGCACCAAGAAGCCTCTAGGCTTCATGACTGCTGGCCAGGGTATTGTTGAAGTCGTATCCGGTTCGGCCAGTTCGATCGCAGACGCAGACGGTCAGGCGAATTCGCTGATCACCGCGCTTTATGATCTGCCTGCTGCCTACCGCTCCAAGGCAGTGTTCATGATGAACGGCACGACGCTTGGCAGCGTCCGGAAATTGAAGGACGCAAATAAAAATTATCTGTGGCAACCAGGCATCCAGGCCGGCGAGCCGGGCACGATCCTTGGCCGCCCTGTCATCGAAGCGCCTGACATGCCTGATGAAGGCGCTGGCCTTTTCCCGATCATCCTTGGCGACTTCAATGCCGCGTATCGCATCTACGATCGCGTTGCCATGTCGATACTCCGCGATCCTTACAGCCTGGCAACTACGGGCAAAGTGCGATTCCATGCGCGTCGTCGCGTTGGTGGCGGCCTCGTCAAGGCCGAAGCGCTACGCAAGATCAAATGCGCCGCTTCCTAAGCCGTTCCCATCCGGAACATCTATTCGGGGCTGCCTTCGGGCGGCCCCTTTCTCTTTCCATAAGGATTTTCCATGCGTGATCTCGCACATAACCTCGGCTTCGTTCAGTCCGTAGTGCCTGCCGTTCTCACCGCAACAGCAACCGGCACTGGCGTTGACCTGCTTGGCTTCGACAGCGCTGCAGTCGTCATCAGCACGGGCGCCATTGCCGGCTCCGGCAACTTTACGCCAAAGGTGCAGGAGTCCGACGACAACGTGACGTTCACGGATGTAGCGGCCGGCGATCTAACTGGCGCCCTGCCCGCCGTTTTGCTGGCAAGCACCACTGCCAAGGCCTCATACATCGGCAACAAGCGCTACATCCGTAGCGTGCTGACGCTGAACTCCGGCACATCCATTGCGGCCAGCGTTCTAGTCACCAAGGGCCACGCCTCAAGCCGGCCTGTAGCATAACACCATCCGGCGGGGTGCTCCACGGTGCCAGGCAGCGCCGTAAGCTCGCGATGGCCCGCCACCTATCCTTCATCCATCGTGAGCATACCTAGCGGCTGGTAACCGCGCACGGGGCGGGCCTACTGAACCCGCCCCACCCCTATCAGGAGCAATAATGGTCAACGTCATTTGCCCATGCGGCTTCAGCGTCCCCAAGGGTACGCGATGTGAGTGCCGAGAGCGCCGTGCAGTTGCCGCGCAAAAGGCGAACGACGAGCGCCGAGGCAGCGCGGCCAGCCGTGGCTATGATGGTAAGTGGGCCAAGGAGAGCAAAGCCTGGCTCGCTGCATTAGGCAGCCCGCTATGCGCCTGCGGATGCGGTCGCGAGGCCAACATGGTCGACCATATCGTTGCGCCGAAGGGTGACGCTCGCCTGTTCTGGAGCCGGTCAAATTGGCAGCCCTACCACGACATCTGCAACAGACGGAAAGCCATCAAGAGCGAGGGTGGCTTTGGGCGTTAGCGAGAGCATCCAACAGACCGGCAATGTAATTCAGACGATCACATGCATCGTCTACCCGTCGTCGCGCTCGTTCACCCTCCCCGTTGCGAGCTGCACTGCGAGCATCAGCCAGTTCGCCCTCGATGACATAGCGGATCTCGTTTGCTGCGGTCTTTGCGTCCATCTCCACCTCCAAGGTCGCGCCAGCGTACCGCAAAGCCCCCCACCCTCGCAATTTCCCCCAAACCCGCCGGGACCAGCGTGGGTAGCTTCTTCGGTATAACCTCGAATTGGAAATTTCATCCTATGCCAATCATCGACCTTGTCGCCGCAAAGGCGCACATGAACGTCTTCTTTGATGACGACGACAACCTCATCGAGGGCAAGATCGAAGCCGCGCAGGCTCACATTGAGAGCCTGCTAGGGTTTGCGATCGAGGAAGAGTTTGAAACCGTGCCGGCTGACCTAAAGCAGGCCGTGCTCGCCCTAGTCGCCCACTTCTACGAGAACCGGGAGGCCACGGGCGTCAATCTGTTCGAAGTGCCGATGTCCGTTTGGGACGTGGTTCGCGAACGGCGGTCGTATTCCTTTGAATGAGGTGTCTCATGCGCGGTCGTAAGGCCCAAGTATCCGCCCTCGACGGCGCGCTTTCCTCAGCCCCACCGGCTCCGAAGTGGCTACCCGCCCATGCTAAGGCGGAATGGCGCCGCGTCGTACCGCAACTTGTCGTCGATCGGAAGATTGCAGCCCACGAACTCGGCACGGTTGAAGCCTATTGCCTGGCCGTTGCGAACATGCGGACGGCCGAGGCTATCGTCGCAAAGGATGGCCCGACATACGTCTCGCCGACCGGTGAATTGAAGCGCCACCCAGCCACAACTCTCGTCAAGGAAGCCGTCGAAGCCTCTCGCAGGCTCGCCGCGGAGCTTGGTTTGACACCAGCCAGCAGAACAAAGAACAGAGGAGGCGCCGCCGGCAATGACGATGACGACGCCCTCGGTGACATCTAGCTACCCAGCATGGGTATTCGACAATTCCCCGATTCCGGATCCGCACGGCAAAGGTGAGCGCGCCGTAGCCTTCCTCAAGGCCCTGAGGCATCCCAAATCGACGGCACCTGGCCGCGCTTTCCAGTTAGACCGTTGGCAGGAACGCATCATCCGCAAGGTCTACGGCGATACGAAGCCGGACGGAACGCGCCGCATCAAGACCGTTTTCGCGCTTATCCCGCGCGGCAATAGAAAGACCACCCTCGGCGCGGCTTTGGCCATGCTTCACCTCGGGCCGGAGCGCATACCGGGCAGCCAGGTCGTGTCCGCTGCGGTGGATCGAGACCAGGCCCGTATTGCTCTCGAAGAGATGAAGGGCGTTATCAGCGCCCATCCGCGTCTCGATGAAGCGTTTCAGGTTCAGGACACAAAGAACCGCATCACTCACCGAAGGAGCAGCGCCTATTATCGGGCGATGTCCGCTGATGCCGCCACGGCGCACGGACGCACACCTGTCTTCGCTTTGGTGGACGAGCTCCACGCGTGGAAAAAGCGAGATCTCTGGGACGCCATCAAAACTGGCCTTGTGAAGACGCCAGGCAGCTTGCTCGTCGTCACCACTACGGCAGGCATCGGCCATGAGAACATCGCTTACGAGATGTACCGATACGCTAAGGCGGTGGCGACTCGTCAGATCGAAGACGATGCCTTTCTGCCAATTCTTTTCGAAGCCGAACCAGACGAAGACTGGCGCGACGAGGCCGTTTGGCTTCGAGTGAATCCCGGCCTTTCCTGCAATCCGCCGTATCCAGATATCGATGGCATGCGCCAGATGGTTCGCGAGGCGGAGCACCGGCCGGCCGACCGCGAGATGTTTCGGCAGCTCCACCTCAATATCTGGCTGGACGGCACAGCAAACCCCGAATGGGATTTGGCCGTTTGGGACGAGAATGCTGGCGATCTCGATCTTGCGGCCCTTGAAGGGCGGCCCGCATGGATAGGGGTAGATCTGGCCAAGAGAATCGATCTTTGCGCCGTGTCTATGGCAATTCCGATCGCCGATGACCGGATAGCACTGCATGTGCAAACGTTCTGCCCTGATGGCGCCATCCGGAGGCGCACAGACGGCGTGCCTTATGCGCTCTGGCGAGATCAGCGTTACCTGACCGCCACACCCGGCGACACGATAGACCTAGCCGTTATCGAGAACTATATCCGCGGCCTGGCCGAACGCTTCCAAGTCGAAGAAATCGCATTCGACCGATGGCATGCGCAGGACATCATGAAGTCGTTGGAAGACGACGGCCTTCCAGTCGCCGAGTTTCCGCAGAACATCTCGACGTTTGCGCGGCCCGTTATCGACTTCGAGGCCACCATGTTTGATCGCAAGTTCGTCCATGGTGGCAATCCCTTGCTTCGATGGGCAATCGGCAACGTTGTTCTCTACACCGACGCGAGCGGCAACCGCCGGCCCGTCAAAGAGCGATCTATCGACAAAATCGACCCTGCTGTCGCAGCAATCATAAGCGCCGGTCGTGCCATCCAAGGCACGTCCGGACGATCCTCGTATGAGGATGCGGATGTTTCAGATTTGTCGCTTTTTGTCGTCTGAACCAGCGCCTATCGGCCTGCATCGTCTTCCATCCCCCAATTTCAACTTTCGCCCTGGCTAGCTGCCGGGGCGCTTTCGCATGGAGAAAACAATGGCGTTAAGCGCATTACAGATTTGGCGCGATGGCCCTCCCGGCGCGCCATACCAGCCGCCTAAATCGGACATTCGGGAATACTTTCTTTGGCTTGAAAGTCAGATCGGCAGCGGCAGCGGCGGCGGATACGACTATAGTGCCGATATTGCTGCACTCGACGCCGAATTGTCGGCCCACGCAGCCAACGACAACAATCCCCACCATGTGACCAAAGCACAGCTTGGCCTTGGCAACGTCGACAACACCTCTGATGCCGACAAACCAGTTTCAAACGCCACGAATGCTCTGGTCGGTACGGCTGGGGATATCATCAACGCTCGCCCCGGCGATATGCCGCAGCATTTCGTTGATACGCTGGCCGGTGGTGTTCCATATTTGCTCGCGCCACTCGCTACCGGCGAGCAGAAGTATGACGAGAACGGCCGCGTTCTCCGGCTATCTGGCGCCGCCGTCGTCGGCACGCGGACGCTCTATTCGCTCGAGCCTGCCAAGACATATCTTGTCGAGTTCGTCGTGCAGCGCCGCTCGAACTCCTCCGATCCATCCAACGACGCCGTGCGTTGTGCTCTCGCATGGTATGATCAAGGCGCGAACCATAGCGGCACGCCTCAGACCGTTATTCAGAACATCACTATGCTGAACGTAGGTTCTGGCCGCACGCTGGTGTCAGCGACAGTCTCGCGCGCAGCCGGCACAGGCATCGACATCGTCTCGCCGGCTGATGCGCGCTACGTTCGTCCGTATGTTCAGACCTATGGCACGAGCCCGGTCACCGACATCGAGATCATCCGCTGGGAGGATATCACTCATGCGATGACCTATGCTCCGGATGTCGACGCTCTTGAGGCTCGCATTGCCGCGCAGGAGGCTATCGACGCGGATTCCCGCTTGGATACGCTGGAAAGCCAGGTTACCGCACCTGACGCGGTACGGTTCAAGACCGTTGCAGATCTGGCGGCCGCCAACGTCCCCGAATCTGCTGATGTCGTGGAACTACTCGGTTATTATGAGGCTGGAGACGGCGGCGCGGTTCAATGCCGGCGTATGGCAGCTATCGAGGCTGTACAGCCGGGAGAACACCCCTCCAACAGCGGCAGCAAGCGTTGGGGACTTGTAGGCTCGCGTCTATCGGCGCTGGTGTTCGGGGTGAAAGGAGATGGCATCACGGATGACTCTGCGGCCATGCTGGTGTCGCTCAACTGGTTTGCGAGCGCTTCCAATCTGGCCCTCATTTATCCAGGCAATCGCAGTTATCGCATGGCCTCGGGAATTCTTCGCGATTTCAGCGGACTTCCTTCCGTCGGCAGCCTGACGTTTGAAGGGTCCATCAAGCCGGATGCAGGCATCGGCAGAGCACTCACCATCCGAAACGCCCGTGGCGGCAAGTTCACTTGCAAGGTAAGCGGCGGCGGTCAGACGGCAGACTATTCGGTGGCTAACCCTGTTGGTGGCGACGAAGCGTTTGCCTTCGTTAACGTATACGCATCGCGTCTCGAAAACATCGAAGGAAGCAACTATCAAGGGCGCCTTTTGCGCATCACTAGCGATATCGCCAATATCGGACCCGATGGCTTTAAGACGCAGTGGGTTGATATCGGCAAAATTTACTTCAATTCGACGGCGGCCATTACGGATGTCGAAGCTACACGTATGGCCCAGGGTGTCGGGCAGGCGTTCTTTATCGACAGCGGCACCAATGCGTTCGGCACAATCACCCGTGTCTTCGGCATGTGGGACCTCTACGGCCCGGTGATCGAGAACACATCGGACGTCACCTTCTTTGACATTGAATCCGGCTGGCGCGGAAACAGCGGCATGGAGCTCCGCGGCGTAATATCTTTCTGGGGCGGCAAGCTCAAGCTTGGATCTGAGAAGGGGGTAGGGTCGCCAGACCTGCTCAGAATTATACCGAGCACAGTAACTACAGGCACGGCCGTGGCTAGGGCACCGCAGAATATTGAGATCGAGCATATCTTTGCCGTTGGTGGCACAAACAATGTTGTTATCACGGACGTTGGAACCGTAGCCGGACAGGGGATTGTGATCCACAGTCTGAACAGCCGCACATCGGTCACAGCTGGTCTCGTGCTGAACAACGTTCGAAAATGTAAGATCGGCTATGAATCTTATGCGGATGGTATCGCCCTAATCACGACCGGTTCAACTCAGAGAGTTGACTTCCTACGCTTCAGTTCTGACGCGAGTAAGTTGCAGACCATGCTTATCGGCACGGGGGCTGCAGGAATTAATTTCTTCGGCGGTGGTGCCTACAACGGCAATGTCAACGCTGTTGCGGCTACGGCGCTATGCGAGATCAATACTACGGGTCGAATTAACTTCTTCGGCTTTGAGTTTTCTTCGGCCAACGTGGATTACCTGCTTAAATTGGTAGCCAGTAGCGGCGTCCGCCTATTTGGGGGGCAAGTAACAGCCTCTGGGAGCTCTGCTGTCATGAGCGGGCAGCCTAGCAGAGCAAACAATGTCGTGGGCCTGACAACAGCTGCACGCGGACAAGTATCCGTAGCGGCGGGCGCGACCTCAGTAACAATACCGCACGGGCTTTATAAAATACCGGCGTGGTGGGATGCCAAGGGCAATACGGCTGAGGCGGCTAATCCAAGGGTCACCGCCGATGCCACGAACCTTACTGTAACCTTCCCTGCACCGCTGGTAGCGATTGCGCTTGTCGTGTGGAAAGGCGAGGCTGACTTCGCAGGAACTTGATATCAAAGGAGTATGTTAATGACGACCGAACAGACAACAGAAATCGCGCCGGAAGAACAGTTGCTCGATGCCGCAAAAGCTATCCTCGCCTATCCCGGTATGGCGGAGTTTATCAGCAAGGGAGACGAACTTGCGGCCTATGGCATCATGACTGATGCCCTTGCCAAGCTGCAAGCCGGCGTCGCTGCTATCGAGGCGCAATCCAGCACCTCTACTTGACGTAGACTTCCTTAAAGTGCGCCATGATCTCGTCAACAAAAACGCGATAGACATGGATGCCATCCGGACCCCAGACCTTCCGGGGATCCGACAGGGTCGCCACTTCATAGCTCGGGAAATAGTCTATCCTGTCCGGATGTCGGCGCTGCCAGCTTTCCGCGCACGTCCGTAGCATGGACTTCGAGAGCGTGTTTGCGACGACAACATCGCGCTGCGTAAATGTCGCGCTCATCCTGACCGGTGAAACCGTGACGATGATCTTCACATTCGGGTTTTTCTCGACCAGCAGATCGTAGATCTCGTCGAGGTTCTGCATGTTCTCCTCATAGGAGAGAACCCGGAAATTGAAACGATCACTGTCAGTGATGAGCTGCGTTCTCTGATCGGAACTGCCGAAGATCGGCGCGAAATTGATATAGCGGCCGGCCTCGCGATCGTACCAGCATTCGATCAGGCCGAGGGTGATCGTGACAACGTCAGCTTCGAAAGCTCGGGCGAAGTATGATGTCAGCCATTGCCGCGCAGCCTTGACGAATTCCAGGCTCGTCGGCTCGAGGATCGGGTGGGAGTAGAAGTCGACGTATTTCCCGTTGCTGGTCTTTGAGAAGGCCAGTTCATCCGGGAGATCGATCAGTCCCGCCGCATTCTCCAGCTCGTGCAGGATGGAAAAGGTGTTGTAGCGGTTGAGGTAATCCGATTTCCCCTTGATCGCCAGATCCGTTTCGTCGGCAAGCGACGTCACGTTGAAGCCGGTATCGTGCAGTGCTTTCTCGACATTTCGGGCGAAGCACGATCCGATGGTGAAGATCTTGTCGTCTTGCTTGAGCTGATGATTGGCATTGACCAGCGGCTTGATCGTTCCGGCCTTCATGCGCTCTACGGCATTTTCCGGCTTCGGATCGTTCTTCGAGTACCAGCGTGAAAACAGGTTTGATCGTAGGTTTCTTTGAGCGTCGTCAAAAGCAATGTCGAAAATAGGCATCAGTTTTCCCCCAACAGGACACGAGCGTCCTCTTATGGGGGGTTGATTTAGTTTTGTCTATACGCTCGCATTGGTCGATAAATTTTTCCGAACTTTTCCAGATCGTGATGAAAAAACGGCGATCAAGGCTTCCTTCAGTTGATCTCGCTTGCTCTTACAATTCGGAAATTTCTGAATTGGGTTATGGAATACCGCTTGTCCGGGTTCTCCATTAATTCCATCCCTACGAGGTCGGGGGTCTCATCATCCGGGCATGCGACGAGCATGGTTTCTGGATCAACAAGCGATCGGTTCACTTCCTAAATCGCAGCCTCGAAGCTGTCGATCTCAATGGATACAACGGCTAACTCGTCGTTCGGCGGATGAAATCTGTATCGCGCACTCTGCTACCCGCTCGCTCACGCGGGCCTTTTCTTTCCAAAGGATCATCCAATGAACCACGCGAAGTTCTTCTCGGCGGTTAACAGGCACGGATGCAGATTCCTGTATCCCCGACGATAAAGGTGTCCTCGGTGTACAGCTTTCAAAGATCGCTGGCGGATTTGGCCATGTGCAGAGCCGATGTGCTAATGAAAGGCTCAGGAAGAATGACAAGACTAGATAGTGTACCCGTGGTCGGCAGCGCCGAGTTTTCTCGCCTAGCCGCCACTCACGGATGGGTGGAGGCCGAGGAAATACCGATGGAGCCGCTTGCTTTAACGGATGGAACCCAGTGGCTACGGTCTCGTGCGGGACAAAACTTCGTCCGCAGTCGAGACGGCGCCGTTGTTGCCGTGCTTAGCCGAGACCCGGCATAGGCGTATTGACACGAATTCGGCATGGATCGCCACCAAAAATGGCGATGCCGACCGTTTGACCGGTGTGAAGCGTTAGCGGAATACGATCATCTTGAGGGTGGGGTTCGATGGCGCTATACGGGAGGCCGCTTAGGTATCCGATCGTCGAGTGCGTATTGGCGTCTGCTTCATATCTAAGTTTGTAGATCACGGGGTGTTCAACGCCATTGAGCGTCAAAACTCCTTCGCCTTCATAGTTGTGAACTATCACTCTTGTCCGCGACATCATTCCCTCCCGTTGTTCCCACAACTATGCGTGGAGAGCGGGAGGGAAGTCAATTCGGGTCGATAACTACTCCATTACCCAGTTTCTCCACGCCTCCTCACGTCGCAGCTCCGCCTTGCCCTCTTTAGTAACCCTCCATTGTTGAGCTCTATGTGCATCCTTTCCAGCGCATCGAACCAATCCAGCCTTAGCTAGAACACCAATCGTGTGCTCGCCTGCGCCACGAATAGATTCAATCGTGGCGCACTCAGGGTGGTCAACCATATACTGCAGCGCCTTTACTTCGCGAGGATGAAGTCCCTGCCGCGGAGCGTTTTGCCGACGCTCCTCCTCTTGATATTCTAGCTGCGTCTGCTTCTCGACTTCTGCCAGACGCTCTTGCTCATCAACGTCGTTTCGCCATCGGAGAGGAAAATGACGTCATTATCGAGGACGGCCTGTATGGCGTCAACGGTCGACCGCTTCGCGTCGGCTTGTTCTTCGGTCATTGCCGATTCTGCGGTAACTTTATTGGTCATGTTGCCTAACCGCCGCTTCCAGGGCCACCGTCGCCAGATAGGAATTCCGGATATTGGATTGTCTCGGACTCGTCGGTGTCTATAGGGGAGTCTGCAGGCGAAGCAAGACGCACGCCCGGGCCGCCAGAGCCCGAGTAGGTGCCGTCAAGAAAGACGACGCCGGCGGTTTCCAGGGCACCTTGGATGGCGGAGAGCGTTCGCGGCATGATCTCTTCGCCGCGTTCAAGCCTGGATATTGTATCGACGGCGACGCCAGCTTCTTTTGCCAATTCTCTCACGCCCCAGCCGACGGCAGCTCTGGCCATTTTGCTTTGAACTGCATTCATCATGACAATGTACCGATTTCGTATTGACGCACCGAAAGTATGCTGGTATCGGTACATTGTCACGAAAACAGAACGGACGCAACGGAGCGCTAGATAATGGTTAAGGACGTAGTTAACGCCACGATAACAGCCGATACCCTGGCCACCCTTGCCGCAAGCCTTATCGCCAGCCGCACACTTGCCGACCACGAACACCGCGGCGACGATCGCGACATCTTCGATGCGAGAATCAACGCCCTCGAAACCGAGGCGTCATTTTATGAGGCGGGGACGCCCATCGGCGCGCTCTACCAACTATGCGTCGCGAGGGCAAAACTTGACCAGCTCGCCGGCACCTATATCTGTGCGATGGATAGCGAGGGCTCCGCCCTGGCGAACCTCGTCGAGCGCATCCTGATCAGCCAGATTCGCTTCGTCGAGAACACGGGCGGCATCACCCGCGATGCGGCCGGCTTCGGATTCTATTCAGACAGTCAATTTGACAGCCGACCGTTCGGCGAATGGCGGCAGTCGCCAATTTAGAAGTTTTGCCCATGTACCGGCGCGGGTTTCTACCCCGTGAGCCGTAACCGGATCATGCACGTTCGAATCGTGTCATGGGCTCCAAGTCACCAAAGGCCGGCGCGAATGCTGGCCGTTCAGGCGATCGTGCTGACAGATTCACTGGCTCAACCCGAAAATCAGCGCGTGGCCGATAATGCCGACAAAGATGATGAGAAATACGACAGCGATTGCGCCGATAATAGCGGCGACGCTTTTTCCAGCGCGGGCCTTTTCGGCCTTCTGTCCGGGGCTATCAGCGGAAGGCGTGAGGCTCGGTTCGTTCGAAGAATTTGGCATAGCGGTTCTCCTTATTCCAAGGCTGAACCCATTCCGTGGCCATTAGTTCCCGACTCGGTGCGACGACCCGCACTGTTCGCCGCATTCCACAGCGGCTTCCCATTACCAAGCCACCACAGGCCTGCCCGTCGGTCTCACCAGCCGGCGGGTTTTTCCGTGTTGCATCCGTGTTGCAAGTACTAAATTGCAACACGTTGAAAATGCTGGAAATGCGCTGTTTTCTGCCGCAACACGCAACACGTTGAAACATGCGCTCGGTTTTAAAATATACAGTGTTTTCAAGAAGTTAAATGGTAGCGGAGGAGGGATTTGAACCCCCGACACAAGGATTATGATTCCTCTGCTCTGACCAACTGAGCTACTCCGCTACGTCTGCGCATAATCATTAGCTATGCACAATGGCCAAACAAAACCGCCGTTCGAAGAACGTTGGCTCGTCGGTTGAGCGGCTTATAAGATGCAGTTCGGCTTTGTGTCAAGCGGATGATTTGGAAAAAACAACGCTTTCCCCTGCCCCGGCCACCGCCTGCCTTCAGGCCGCGACCGGGCTCGCCAGCAATGCCTTCAGCGACGCCTCAGCCATCGGTTCGCGTTCGGAACGTTCGATGAAGCCGCCGCCATAGACGCGGGCGTCGTCGCCGGGGGCGGAGTAGAGCGCACAGGCCTGTCCGGGCGCGACGCCGGCTTCGCCGACCGTCAGGTCGACATAGATACCGCTTCTGTCGGCGCGCAGCACGGCGGGCTCCGGCGGCCGGGTGGAGCGGACCTTGA
Organism: Rhizobium lusitanum; assembly: GCF_014189535.1. Lineage (NCBI taxonomy): Bacteria > Pseudomonadati > Pseudomonadota > Alphaproteobacteria > Hyphomicrobiales > Rhizobiaceae > Martinezella > Martinezella lusitana. The sequence continues at coordinate 1,487,946 of NZ_CP050308.1, forward strand.
CGTAACAGGCAAAGCCTTCGCCGGACGCAGCCACCAGCAGCGGCTCATCGCCGAGCCAGTTGACGTCGCGCAGATAGACGCGGTGCGTTTCCAGCGCCTCCTTCGGGCCGACGATGACGCGGCGCGAGCGGGCGTCGAGGTAGACGACGTAAAGCGGGTCGCCGGTGGCAACGCCGATGCCGCGACGCTGGCCGATCGTATAATGCAGGATGCCTTCATGCCGACCGAGCACGCGGCCGTCGAGATGGACGATCTCGCCGGCCAGCGCCGCATTCGGCTTCAGCTTGGCGATGACGTCGGAATATTTTCCCTGCGGCACGAAACAGATGTCCTGGCTGTCAGCCTTTTTGGCGACAACGAGGCCCATCTCTTCGGCCAACGCGCGGGTCTCCGCCTTCGGCATGCCGCCGAGCGGAAAGCGCAGATAATCAATCTGTTCCTGGGTCGTCGCGAACAGGAAATAGCTCTGATCGCGGTCGGCATCAGCAGGGCGATAGAGCGCGCGGCGGCCGGGATGATCCGCAGACGGGTTCGGGCGCGAACGGATGTAATGGCCGGTTGCCAGCGCATCGGCGCCTAGCTCCTTGGCGGTCGCCAGCAGATCGGCGAACTTGACGGTCTGGTTGCAGGAGACGCAAGGGATCGGCGTCTCGCCGGCGACATAGCTTTCGGCGAAGGGATTGATCACCGTCTCGCGGAAACGCTTCTCGTAGTCGAGTACATAATGCGGAATGCCGATCGTCTCGCAGACCCGGCGGGCATCGTCGATATCCTGGCCGGCGCAGCAGGAGCCGGCGCGGTGCACGGCGGCGCCGTGATCGTAGAGCTGCAGCGTGATGCCGAGCACATCATAGCCCTGGCGCTTCAAAATGCCGGCGACGACAGAGCTATCGACGCCGCCCGACATGGCGACGACGACGCGGGTGTCTTCCGGCTTCTTGTCAAAATCCAGTGTGTTCACGGTCTTGCCGCCAATCTCAGTCGATCTTCGGTGCTGTCTTCTATCCACCGGTTGCCATGCAAAAGCGGCGGATTTTTATCGTCTGCGGGCACAGGGCGGCTTTAACCGCCCAGCCTCAATTGATCAGGGATATAGAAAGGATTGCCGCCGGGCGCAAGAGGCGGCGAATCAGGGAGGCCGAGAGCGACGCTCAGTGCTTCGCTTTCAGCTGCCGAATGAGGTTGAGCCCGCGCCGCAGTGCCGTCACTGCCGCCCCGACAGCGACGATCCAGAGTGCGACGGTCAGCACCCAGGTTCCGCCGTTCCAGAGCACTTCGAGAATGGAGAGCAGTGCTGCGGCTGTGATCGTCGCCATGCGATGCTGCTTGGCCATCGGCCCGCCGAAATCGCTGGGGTTGCCGGTGGCGCGGCCGAGTTCGCGGACATAGGCGGTGAGAACGGCAAAGGCGGCAGCAGCCCAGCCAAGGCCGGGAGTGGCAATGCCATAGCCCACACCGGCGAAGATCAGGATATCGGCGATGCGGTCCGGGAATTCATTCCAGAACGGCCCATCCGGCTCACCCTTGCCGCCCTCGACGGCGACCATGCCGTCAAGCAGATTGCACAACAGCCGAAGCTGGCAGAAGAGCGCCGCAAGGATCAGGAACAGGATGCGCAATTCGCTATCCTCTTGCCCCGACAGCCAGAAGGAACCGCCGGCCAGTGCCGCCATGACCATGCTTGCCTGCGATATCTGGTTCGGCGTCACCGACAGCGCGGTCATCCGTCGTGCCAATCCCTGCGCCCAGCGTGTATTGCGGCTGGCCAACGGCCGCCTGTCGCCTGTCCCTTCGCCCGCCATGACCCTAACGCCTCCCGCCGGAAATCGAATAATTGTAGAGCGTCGCATAGCTGGTCGACACCAGCAGCGGCACTGCGATGGTCTTCACTATCTCCGGCGTACCGCTGAGCGCATGGATCGTCACCAATATGCCGGAGGAGCCAAGGCAGGCGATCAACGGTGGCGCCCAAAGGGCGGCAAGACCACGAAACCGTTTCGACAGCGCGTCGATCACCGATTTGAGGAACAGCGTCAGGCAGGCCGACAGAATGCCCTGAACCAGACCCGCGATTACGGGCCGTGGCATTGGATGCATCCGGTTGGCGAAAACGGCCCAGCCGCCCATGGCGAGGAAAGCGAAAAGCAGATGCACGACGCTGCTGCCGGCAAGCGCCCTCACCCGCCCGATCATGACACCACCCACCAGTAGCGGACTAGATGAAAGAAGATCGGCGCGGAGAAGACGACGGAATCCAGACGGTCGATCAACCCGCCATGACCTTCGATCAGGTGCCCCCAATCCTTGACGCCACGATCGCGCTTGATCGCCGACATCACCAGGCCGCCGAAGAAGCCCATGATCGTAATGATGAAGGCAAGCAGCCCGGCTTGCAGCGGCGTGAACGGCGTGATCCACCACAGCGCCGCGCCAATCAGCGTCGCGCTGGCGACACCGCCGACAAAGCCTTCCACCGTTTTAGATGGCGACAGCTTCGGCGCAATCTTCGTGCGCCCGAACAGCTTGCCCCAGACATATTGCAGCACATCGCTGAGCTGCACGACGATGACGAGGAAGGCGATCAAAAGGACGTTGCGACCTTCGTAGCCGGGAATATGCAGGGTCAGCAATGCCGGCACATGCGAGGCGCAGAAAACGCAGATCATCAGCGCCCATTGCACTTCGGCGATGCGGATCAGGAAGCGCTCGGTATCGCCGCGCAAGACCGCGATGATCGGCATCAGCAGGAAGGCGTAGACCGGGATGAAGATCGCGTAGATGCCGTATTGCTCAGCCCAGAGCAGATAATATTGCACCGGCAGAGCGATAAAGAAAGCAGCGGCGAGCGCCCAATGGTCGGCGCGCCGGGTGCTGATCAGCGTGATGAATTCGCGCAGCGCCGCAAAGGAGCAGAAGGCAAAGAGCAGGATGACGCCGGCGCGGCCCGCCAGAAAGGCGACACCGATCAGGATGACCATCACCCACCAGGCCTTGATGCGGGCATTGAGGTTTTCGATCGCCGCATTCGATCCATCCGGCGACAGCCGCTGCTGCAATACATAACCGATGACGGACGCGACGATCAGCACGCCGAAAATGCCGAGAACCAGATGGATCAGATCAGAGCTTGCCGCACTCATTCACCGTGCCCCACTTGCTTGGGCGACAAAGCCAAAAGCGCCGCTTGCGCACGCGCCAGAAAGTCCGCCTTCTCTTCGTCAGCGCCGATCCGCAACGCCTCGCCGAAAGTCACCGTGCAGATCAGCGGAATGGGCACGAACTCACCCTTGGGCATGACGCGGTTGAGATTGTTGATCCAGACGGGAATGAGATCGATATCGGGACGCGCCATCGCCAGATGATAAAGCCCGCTCTTGAACGGCTGTAATGGCGCATCCGTCAGGTTTCGCGTGCCCTCGGGGAAAAGGATCAGCGAAGAGCCGGCGTCGATCGCCGCAGCCATCTGCTCGATCGGATCTTCCGTTCGCGCCTCGCGATCACGCTCGATCAAAACGGCATTGAAGACGTCGCGGCCGATGAAACTGTTCAATTTCGACTTCAGCCAGTAGTCGGCACCGGCGACCGGCCGCGTGCGCTGACGCAGCCGCGGCGGCAACACGGTCCAGATCAGGATGAAATCGCCATGGCTGGAATGATTGGCGAAATAGACGCATCGCTCTGACGGAACACCGCTCTCGGGCCAGATCGCCCTGACAGCAGTAACGGCCCGCGCGAACAGTACGATCGCAACAGATGCCGGTTTCGCAAGCCACTCTATCGGCCTGCCCATCGTTTCCCCCAAAATGCTCTTCTGTAACGCCCCCATGACAAAGAGATAGGCGTGTTTGAACGGACCCGATAGCCTGGTGAGCAGACTTATCCACAGCCGCAGAAGGTAAAGAAAAGCCCGGCGCAACTAACGTTACACCGGGCTCTTCGGATAGCTCTTGGGAGGAGCAATTTAGTCGACGTTGAACACCAGCGGCTTGGCCTGGCGGATCGCCTGGTGAGCGGTCAGCTTGCCCAGAACCTCGTCGTTGATCGGACCGTCGACATAGAGCAGCGCGATGGCGTCGCCGCCCTGATTGTCACGGCCCAGCTGGAAGTTGGCGATGTTGACATTAGCCGCGCCAAGCGTCGTGCCGATGAAGCCGATCATGCCGGGAACGTCGGTATTGGCTATGTAGACCATGTGGTTGCCGACATCGGCATCGAGATTGATGCCCTTGATCTGGATGAAGCGCGGCTTGCCGTCGGAGAAGACGGTGCCGGCGACCGAGCGGCTCATGCTGTCGGTAGTGACCGTCAGCTTGATGTAACCGTCATAGACGCCGGTCTTGTCGCGCTTGACTTCGGCAAGCACGATGCCCTTTTCCTTGATCATGATCGGCGCCGAAACCATGTTGACGTCGGCAACCTGGTTACGGATGAGACCAGCCAGCAACGCGCTCGTCAGCGCCTTGGTGTTCATGCCGGCGGTGACGCCGTCATAGAGGATCTCGATTTCCTTGATCGGATCGTCCGTCACCTGGCCGACAAAGGCACCGAGAACGTCGGCGAGCTTGATGAACGGCTTCAGGAGCGGCGCTTCCTCTGCGGTGATCGAGGGCATGTTGATGGCGTTGGACACCGCGCCCCTGACGAGATAATCCGACATCTGCTCGGCCACCTGCAAAGCGACATTCTCCTGCGCTTCCGTGGTCGACGCGCCGAGATGCGGCGTGCAGACGACATTCGGCAGGCCGAACAGCGGGCTTTCCTTGGCGGGCTCGACCTCGAAGACGTCGAAGGCAGCACCGGCGACATGGCCGGACTTGATGGCGGCGGCAAGCGCTGCCTCATCCACCAGACCGCCACGAGCGCAGTTGATGATGCGCACGCCCGGCTTGATCTTGGCAAGCGCATCGGCGTCGATGATGTTGCGGGTCTTGTCCGTCAGCGGCACATGCAGCGTGATGAAGTCGGCACGGGCGAAAAGCTCGTCGAGTTCGACCTTGGTGACGCCCATTTCCTCGGCACGCTCCTTGGAGAGGAACGGGTCATAGGCAACGACGTGCATCTTCAGGCCGATGGCGCGGGCAATCACGATCGAGCCGATATTGCCGGCGCCGATGACGCCGAGCGTCTTGCCGGTGATTTCGACACCCATGAACTTCGACTTCTCCCACTTGCCGGCCTGGGTCGAGGCGTCGGCAGACGGAAGCTGGCGGGCAACGGCGAACATCAGCGCGATGGCGTGTTCGGCCGTGGTGATCGAATTGCCGAAGGGCGTGTTCATGACGATGATACCGCGGCGCGAGGCGGCCGGGATATCGACATTGTCGACGCCGATACCGGCGCGACCGACGACCTTGAGGTTCTTCGCCGCTTCGATGATCTTCTCGGTCACCTTGGTGGCGGAACGGATGGCGAGACCATCATAATTGCCGATGATCTCCAGCAGCCTGTCCTTGTCTTTGCCAAGCTGCGGCTGGAAATCGACTTCGACGCCGCGATCGCGGAAGATCTGGACGGCGGTTTCCGACAATTCGTCGGATACGAGAACGCGAGGTGCCATGGGAGGCCTCCTGAAAAAGGGTCAGCGATGATGGGCAATTCCAGGAAAAATGCGAAACGCTTTCCGTTCGGAATTGCGTGAAAGCAAACAGAGAGTCTGGAATGCTGGGCTCCGCCCTTTTGGCGGAGCCGGATACGCTTAAATCTCAGGCAGCAGCCTGGGAGAGCGTTGCCTTCTGCGTTTCGAAAGCCCAGGAGAGCCAGGGCATCAGCTTCTGCATGTCGGCGGCTTCGATCGTGGCACCAGCCCAAATGCGCAGGCCCGACGGTGCGTCGCGATAATGGCCGACGTCATAGGCGACGCCTTCCTTTTCCAGAAGTGCGACCAGACCCTTGGCGAAATTCGCCTGACCGTCATCATCGAGAGCGGAGACATCCTTGTCGACGATCTTCAGGCAGACGGAAGTGTTGGACTGCGTCTCGACCTTGGCGGAGAGATTGGCGATCCAGTCGTTGGCGGCGACAAAGTCATGGATGACCTTGGCGTTTGCGTCAGCGCGACCGATCAAAGCCTTGAGACCACCGAGGCCCTTGGCCCAGAGAAGCGCGTCGATATAGTCCTCAACGCAGAGCATCGACGGCGTATTGATCGTCTCGCCGGTGAAGATGCCTTCGATGAGCTTGCCACCGCTGGTCATGCGGAAGATTTTCGGCAGTGGCCAGGCGGGCTGATAGGTTGTCAGACGCTCGACGGCACGCGGCGAAAGGATGATGACGCCATGCGCGCCCTCGCCGCCCAGAACCTTCTGCCAGGAGAAGGTGACGACATCGAGCTTGGCGAAGTCGAGGTCCTGAGCGAAAGCCGCCGAGGTGGCGTCGCAGATCGTCAGGCCCTTGCGGTCAGCGGGGATGAAATCGGCGTTCGGGACGCGGACGCCGGATGTGGTGCCGTTCCAGGTGAAGACCACGTCGCGGTCGAAATCGACAGCGGAAAGATCGGGCAGCTCGCCGTAACCGGCTTCGAGCTTGCGGACGTCCTTGAGCTTCAGCTGCTTGACGACATCGGTGACCCAGCCGGCGCCGAAGCTTTCCCAGGCGAGCATGTCGACGCCGCGCTCTCCGAGCAGCGACCAGAGCGCCATTTCGACGGCGCCGGTATCGGAAGCGGGAACGATGCCGATGCGGTAGTCCGTAGGCACGTCCAGAATGTCACGGGTAAGATCAATGGCCTGCTTCAGCTTGGCCTTGCCGACTTTCGCACGGTGCGAACGGCCGAGAGGCGCGTCGGAAAGAGCATCGAGCGACCAACCGGGGCGCTTAGAGCAGGGGCCAGAAGAAAAATGGGTATTGTTCGGACGGATGTCCGGCTTGGCGAGCTTAGTCATGATGCTATCCTCTCAGATAGAAAGCTCCTCGTTGGGGAGGAGTGTCCCGCCGCCGGATATATTGGAAGTCGAGTTTGAGCGCAATAGGCAAAATATACGTGTGGACAGCGCTTCACGAATTCGTGCAGGAACGTGCTGAGGAGCACATTGAATTAGCCACACAAAAGCTCGCTTCTTTGCGGACACGCCACCATATGTTATGGCGTTTCATGGATTTGCGCCGACCGATGAAGAACAAATGTCCCTAACACATCAAGCCGCATTGTCCGAAAGTCCTCGCATGCCCACGCAGCCTCTGCCCGTCTACCTCATCAACATTGATCGGGCGACGGACAGATTGGCGGAGATTCAACGGCAGAGCGATGAACACGGCATCAGGATCGAGCGCGTTAACGGCGTCGACGGCGCTCTGTTGCCGCAGGAGCAGTGGGTCGATGTCGATCACGAGCGATTCCAGCGCCGGCATGGCAGGGTCATCCTGCCCGGTGAGTATGGCTGCTACCGCAGTCATCTTCTGGCACTGCGACAGTTTCTGGCGGGAGGCAGTCAATCCGCCATCATCATCGAAGACGACATAGCACTGGACGGCGACCTCCTGGCCCGCACCGTGGCGGCGCAAGAGGCGGCCCCGAATGCCGAGGTCATCAAGCTGGTCAATCATCGTTGGGGTGGTTTCCGTGCCACGGCCCGCAGCCACAGGGGAGACGTGATCGGCCGCTGCCTCTTCGGCCCGCAGGGATCGACGGCCTGCTATCTCGTGACACGCACCGGCGCGGAAAAGATCGTCAAATCGCTCGCCATCATGTCCCTGCCCTGGGATGTCGCCGTCGAGCGCGGCTGGGACATGCGGACGTCCATCTTCACCACGCGCGTCAACATCGTCGGTTTCAGCCCATTGCAGAGAACCACGATGATCGGCTGGCGCCGCGACTATCGCGCCGCGAAATCCACCGCCTTGCGGCGTATTCCGGCACATCTTTTCCGCACTTTGGATTTCTTCCGTCGTATCGCATACGTGCTTAGGGCGCCGTAAAAAGCGTCTTACCAGGTGGTGATTCGCAAACCGACGCGGATTTCATGGCGTGACAAGGCGCCGTCGCGGCCCATCGTGCCGCCGGCCCCTGCCGCCGAATCAGCGGCGGAATAGCCGAACATGTCGCCGCCGGCGACATGCGAGAAACGATAGCCAAGATCCAACTTCACATTCGGCGCCACCTCATAGGCAACGCCGGCCATCAAGGCATAGGTTAAGCGCCAGTCGCTGTCACCGGGATAGCGGGTGCTGACCGAACTGCTACCGCAGGCGGAGACGCCATCGACGCAGGAGCCAACCGCATTGACGCTGCTCCAGGAAATCCTGGTCGCGCCGAGCCCGGCGCCGACATACGGCGTAAAGCCGGCAAGCGTGCCGAGATCGACATAGCCGTTCACCATCAGGCTACCTGCCTTGAAGGAGGAGCGAGCCTTGGTGGAGCAACCCGTGCCGCCTGCCCCGCCCGAGCAGGACGTTGCGCTCGAAACCCGGCCATCGTAGTCCCCGCTGAAGTAATCGCCGGTGAGGTCGGCGCGGAGCAGGTCGTTGAATTGGTAGCCGACACCCAGTCCGCCGGAGAAATCGCCGCTGAAGCGATCCGAATCGAATCGGCCGGAGCTGTAGTCACCACTGGTAGCATCATAGGTGCGGAAGGTCGTATCGCCGTGACTGGCGTTGACGGCGTAGCCGAAATCGCCGCGCACATACCAGCCCCGGGCGTCCTTGACGCTCACTTCCGGCATCTTGATTTCCGGCGGCAGATCACTCGCAAAGGCAGTGCCCGCAAATGCGCTCGCCATCATCGTAGCCAGCGCCAAAGCGTCGAAACGGATCATTACCCCTCGCCTTCCATCATCGGGCAGGCGCCCGCATTCCGAGCCCGGCCGGCTCTTGTCGTTCCCACATTCTGGCTCCCCACGAGGAGAAGCCGGGGCCGAACCGCTGCCATTGTTATTTCGTTAACCATAGGGAATTCATGGTTAACGAAGGTTTAAGACGCAGCGGAATTGCTTAACGGTGGGGGTAAAAAAGCAAAAGCCGCCCGGAGGAACCGAGCGGCTTTTTCAATGACTTGGAAGTAAGGATGCTTACTTGTAGACCGGCTGGACCGGGATATCGGCCGGCGGCATGTAGCTGGCGGTCTGGCAGCCGCCGAAAGTATAGCGGGCGCCAATGCGGGCTTCATGCAGGTTGATACCCTTGTCGTAGCCGGGACCGCCGTTTTCCGCATAGCCGAACATATTGCCGCCTTCGATATGACGATAGCGATATCCGACGTCAGCCTTGAGGTTGCACGAGAGGTCGATGGAGGTGCCGGCCATCAGCGCGTAAGTGAAGCGCCAGCTGCCACGGCCATTATGCGAGACGCTGCCGTCGCAGGAGTCCGGATTGGCGTCGGAGCAGGAAGTATTCTTCAGGTTGCTCCATTTGACGTAAGTACCGCCGAGACCGCCGCCGACGTAAGGCGTGAAGATGCTGTATGTGCCAAGATCAACATAGGCATTGGCAAGCAAGCTATAAGCCGTGAGAGACGCGCGATCACGCGAGGTTGCCGGCACGGCAGTGAAGCCAGGACCGCAGCCACCGCAATCGCCGGTCGTCGAGCCCTTGAAATTGGACTTGAAGAGATAGTCCAGCGTCACGTCCGTGCGCAGGTAGTTGTTGACCTGGTAGCCGACACCGCCGCCGAGCGTCATATTGCCGCTGAGCTTGGCACTGTCGAAATCCACCAGGCTGGAGTTGGAACCCTGGAAGTAATTCGAGCCACGCAGCTTGGTGAAGGCGTAGCCGACATCGCCGCGCAGATACCAACCACTGGATTGGCTGACGGCCACTTCGGGTGTCTGCTGCGCCGGCTCAGGCGTGTAGAGATCTGCGGAAAAGGCAGACGTGCCAACCAGCAGGGCGGCAACGGCCCCAATTAGAGATTTCATCATGGCTTTGGCTCCAAAGTTATTGCCATTGGCACGACAAACGCTTGCCAATCGAAAAGACATGACGTGGATAATGGTTGATAAGAGTTAAAACCCGATTAACTACGAATATTTACTCTGTTTGATTGCCGGATATACTTTATTTTATACATTAGTAATTCATAATTATAGTGTCGCAACAGTAGGATATCTTGGTCAGCCGGGTCGTCATGCCGCAAGCCCCGATGGCCATCGAGGTCATCCTTCACCGATTTCTAAACCAATTGGCAAGAACCGAGCCGCTACCATGATGCCACCGGGGCCTAAAACATGGAGCAAGTCGTTGACTTACTTTCGCAAGCTATATGCCGGCCTGTGCCTCGCACTTGTTTTCCTGTCCTCAGCCACGCTTGCCACGCCGATGCCGATCCAGCCCGTCGCGGCCACGGCTCGGAACAAGGGACGGGAGACCGGGCTGCCAATCCCCCGCTACGTATCGCTGAAAGCGCATAAGGCGCGCATGCGCATCGGCCCGTCGACGATCTACGCCACCAAATGGATCTATATGAAAACCGGGCTGCCGCTGGAGATCATCGACGAATACGGCCACTGGCGACAGGTGCGCGACGACACCGGCACTACCGGATGGATGCACAGCGCGCTTCTTTCGGGACTGCGGACAGCAGTGGTCGCGCCGTGGCTGACGACGAATGCGATGCTGCGCAGCAAACCGGAAACAACGGCCTCCCTCACCGCCGAACTGCAACCTCGCGTGCTGCTTTCATTGCACTCCTGCACCGGCGCATGGTGCAGCGTTTCAGTCCGCGAGCATTCCATGCGCGGTTACGTCAGGCAAAATATGCTTTGGGGCGCTTATCCCGGCGAAATGTTCCAATAGTCCATGCACTAAAGGCAGGTTCTGGAAACGAAATGGCCGCCCGTGATAGGGCGGCCAACAGATCCAATACTTGGCAATAACCGATCGCCCTAATCAGGCAGCGTTGCGAACGTTCGAGATCACGTCGATCAGTCCGCCGACGATCCGCTCGATCTGGCCACGATCGTCGCCTTCCGCCATGACGCGGATCAACGGCTCGGTACCTGAGGGGCGGATGACCAGACGGCCATTGCGGGCAAGCTCGTTCTCCGCATCGGCGATTGCCTTGCGTACCTGATTGTCCTCCAGCGGCTTGCCACCGGAAATGCGAACATTGCGCAGCAGCTGTGGCACCGGCTCGAAACGCCGGCAGACTTCGCTGACCGGCTTGCCGGTGCGCTGGACCACAGCCAGGATCTGCAACGCCGCCACGAGACCATCACCGGTGGTGCCATAGTCGGAGAGCACGATATGGCCGGACTGCTCACCGCCGACATTATAATTGTGCTGGCGCATGTGCTCGACGACATGACGGTCGCCGACAGCAGTACGGGCAAGTGCCATGCCGCGGTCTTCCAGGAAACGCTCAAGGCCGAGATTGGACATGACGGTGGCGACGATGCCGTTGCCGCGCAACAACTGGCTCTCAGCCCAGCTCTCGGCAATGGCGGCCATCAGCTGGTCGCCGTCGATAATGGTGCCGGTCTCATCGACGATGATCACACGGTCGGCGTCACCGTCGAGCGCGATACCAATGTCGGCCCGTACCTCGTCCACCTTCTTTTGCAATGCGACCGGGCTAGTGGAGCCGCAGTTGAGATTGATGTTGGTGCCGTTCGGCTCATTGCCGATGGTGACGACCTCCGCACCGAGTTCCCACAACACCGCCGGTGCGACCTTGTATGCGGCGCCGTTGGCGCAATCGATGGCGATACGCAGGCCCTGCAGCGTCACATCGCGCGGCAGCGTGCGCTTGGCATGTTCGATATAACGGTCATGCACGCCATCGACGCGCTTGGCGCGACCGATATTCTCCGACTTGGCGAGGTGCGCCGTCATGTCTTTTTCGAGCAGATCCTCGATCTTCATTTCGAGCTCATCGGACAGCTTGTAGCCGTCGGGGCCGAAAAGCTTGATGCCGTTGTCTTCGTAAGGATTATGCGAGGCGGAGATCATCACGCCGATATCGGCGCGCAGCGATCGCGTCAGCATGGCGACGGCGGGTGTCGGGATCGGGCCGAGAACGAAGGCATCGACGCCGGCGGCGGTAAAGCCCGCCACCATTGCGTTTTCCAGCATATAGCCGGACAGACGCGTGTCCTTGCCGATGACCACGCGATGGCGATGGCTACCCCGATGGAAGATCGTGCCAGCAGCGATACCCACGCGCATGGCAAGATCCGGCGTCATCGGATAGATGTTGGATTGACCGCGGATTCCGTCCGTTCCGAAATAGCGACGTTTCATATGCACTCCCGTGATTGCGGCGTCCCACTGTGGGACCGCGGCATCCCGTCCAGCTCCCGTGAAGTCCATGGGCGGCGCGAACATCGATGCTTGAGGCTCATGCCACAGATTGCAAAACTCGGCACTTAAATTACCGAGAATGCCTATTACACCGCGTTACCGTTAAAAAGCATTAAAAAAGGCCAGTTCCCGTTTGCAGGGGAGCTGGCCTCTTCGTTTAGGCTCAATCGCCTCTATTGCTTAGTGCGGCTGCGGTTCGAAACCGCCCTCGGGCTCTTCGCCCTTGGCGCCCAGCGAGCCGTCCTTCTTTGCGCCGGTTTTCGGCACTGCCGAACCACGGCTCGGCGGCGTGTCGTCACCGAGATCGCGGGCAGGCTTTTCACCGCGAATAAGCGCCTTGATCTCTTCGCCGCTCAGCGTTTCGTATTCGAGCAGGCCTTCGGCGATCGCCACAAACCCGTCATGCTGTTCGGTAAGGATATCCTTGGCCTGACGATAGGCCTGATCGATCAGGCGGCGCACCTCGGTGTCAATCGTCTGTGCGGTCGCTTCCGAGACGTTCTTCGACTGCGAAACGGAGTGGCCGAGGAAGACTTCCTGCTGGTTCTCGCCATAGGCAACCAGGCCGAGTTCGTCGGAGAAGCCCCACTGCGTGACCATGGCACGGGCAAGCTTGGTAGCCTGTTCGATATCCGAGGACGCGCCGGAGGTGATGTTCTCCTTGCCGAAGGTCAGCTCTTCCGCGACGCGGCCGCCCATCATGATGCAGAGGCGCGACACCATCCACTTGTAGCTCATCGAGTAGCGGTCGCCTTCGGGGAGCTGCATGACCATGCCGAGCGCACGACCGCGCGGAATGATGGTCGCCTTGTGCAACGGATCGGCAAGCGCAACATGCAGCGCCGTGATCGCATGACCAGCTTCGTGATAAGCGGTGAGCTTCTTTTCCGCCTCGGTCATCGCCGAAGAGCGGCGCTCGGCGCCCATCATGATCTTGTCCTTGGCGTCTTCGAATTCCTGCATGGTGACCACGCGCTTGTTGCGACGGGCGGCCATCAGGGCGGCTTCGTTGACGAGGTTCATCAGATCGGCACCAGAGAAGCCGGGCGTACCGCGGGCAAGCGTCTTCAGATCGACGTTCGGAGCCAGCGGAACGTTGCGGGCATGCACCTTGAGGATGCGCTCGCGGCCGACGATATCGGGGTTCGGCACAACGACCTGGCGGTCGAAGCGGCCTGGACGCAGGAGCGCCGGGTCGAGAACGTCAGGGCGGTTGGTGGCGGCGATGAGGATGATGCCCTCATTGGCCTCGAAACCGTCCATCTCAACCAGCAACTGGTTCAGCGTCTGCTCGCGCTCGTCGTTACCGCCGCCAAGACCGGCGCCACGATGGCGGCCGACGGCGTCGATTTCGTCGATGAAGATGATGCAGGGCGCATTCTTCTTCGCCTGCTCGAACATGTCGCGGACGCGGCTTGCGCCGACACCGACGAACATTTCCACGAAGTCGGAACCGGAAATGGTGAAGAACGGCACATTGGCTTCGCCGGCAATGGCGCGCGCCAGAAGCGTCTTACCGGTGCCGGGAGGGCCAACCAGAAGAACGCCGCGTGGAATACGGCCACCAAGACGCTGGAACTTCTGCGGATCGCGCAGGAATTCGACGATTTCTTCCAAGTCCTGCTTGGCTTCATCGACACCGGCGACATCATCGAAGGTCACGCGGCCATGCGCTTCGGTCAGAAGCTTTGCCTTGGACTTGCCGAAGCCCATCGCGCCGCGCGAGCCACCCTGCATCTGCCGCATGAAGAACAGCCAGACACCGAGGATCAGAAGCATCGGCAGCAAAGTGCCGAGATAGCTCAGGAAGCTCGAGGACCCATCCGATTCCGGACGGCCGACAATGTTGACGTTCTTTGTTTGCAGACGATCAAGCAGGCTGTCATCCACGACCGGAGCATAGGTCTGGAAGGGTGTGCCATTCTCGACATAGCTGCCGGCGACGCGATTGCCGGTGACGGTGACGTCGCGGACGCGGCCGGAGTCAACTTCCCGGAGGAATTGCGAATATGGAATTTCCCTGGAGCCTGTTTGTGCCGGCGCGTTCTGGAACATACTAAACAGGGCAATCAACAGCAAAGCTATGATTGCCCATAGAGCGAAATTACGAAAATTAGGGTTCATCGAACTCCCCAGCACTGAAACTTCCACCGTTGGACGGCGGCATTACTTGATCCCTAACATAGGGTTGCGCCAAGCCGTTGCCAAGGCAAACCACACCGACAGATGCGTTATTCCGTCAATAAGTCTCAAAGCGGCGGCGGCACATAGGGTTCGCGGTCGAGGCAAGCCGCTAACCGATTGGCGAATGTGAGATTGAATCGTGTCAAAAAGCGGTCGAAGGGCGCCAGATAAGGCGCAGTCGTGACTGACGCGGCAGCGCCCTCGTCACCCACGACTGCTTTAGGCAAAACCGCGCGCGCGCGCTGCACGGCGCCTTTCGGCAACCCTTCAGGAAACTCCATCGCGCCCGTTGCCCCCGCAGCCTCAACACGAATGGCGGCAGCTTCGTGATTGACGATCCGGAAGCGGCCATCCCAGATACCATCGGCTCCGGCGGCAAGCACCAGCGGCCGGATATCACGGCTCTCGCGCATGAGATAAAGTCCGTCCCGGCGCAGGTCAAAGACGACGCCGCCCGCAGTGCGCCGACCCGGCCTACCCTCGGCGATGAAATCCAGGATGCGGCGCATCCGTTCGCGACCAGGCCCATAGGGCTCTCCACCGAAGACGGCGGCGAGATAGGGGATTGCATAGGCGATCACCGCCTCATCGGCGGCGAGCGCTGCTCGGCTGATGGCGCAGAGGGCGCCCGCATGAACCGCAACATACGCCTCCAGCCACGCAGCAGCGTCGGCCGAGAGCGCCGCGCGGGCAGTACTTGCGTCCGGCAAGGACAACAGCGCGGGCTCCAGCGACAGATGTTTACGCGTGCGCACGCGTTCATACCGGACATCCTCGTTGCTTGGGTCATCCAGCCAGGGCATGCCGCGTCCGTCGAGATAGGCGCGGATATCTGCGCGACGGCAGCCAAGAAGCGGCCTGACAATCCAGATGCGCCGGTCGAAAAGCACCGCGTCGGCAATGCCCGTACCCGCCCCGACCTCGCCTTCGTTCAGGCGCGCCGTACGCATGGCCAGCGTCTCGCGCTGATCGTCGATTGTGTGGGCGGTGACGATGACATTGGCCGAGATTTCGGCTGCGATATCGGCAAGCAGTCCATAGCGCGCTTCGCGGGCGGCGGCCATGATACCGTTCTTCGGCTTCTCCCCCTGCCATCGACGAATGACATGCGGAATTCCGAGCGAGGCACACAAAGCGGCGACCTCGCGCGCTTCATCGGCGGCTTCTGCGCGCAGGCCATGATCGATCGTCGCCGCGGACAGGGTTACGCCGGAATTCGGAAGGGATTTCAGATGCTCTGCAAGAGCGGCCAGGAGGCCGGTGGAATCACTGCCGCCGGAAATAGCGACCAGAATATGTGCGGGCTTGAAAAGGGAATGAATGAAATCAGCCGCTGCGGCTTCGGGCATTTGCGCTTTGGCAGCGCCGGTCACAGCGTCAAGAGACATGGGGATCAGCAGGCAAGACGCTTTTGTTCGCTGGCCACCTTATTGGAAACGGCCTTCGAAGCCTTCGGATAACGCTTGGTCACTTCGCGCAGCGTCGCGCAGGCGGTATCCTTGTTATCAAGGGCAGCAAGCGACATGCCGAGCTTCAGCAGTATTTCCGGCGCCTTCTCGGAGGTGCCGTATTTCTGATGCGCATTCAGGAAAGTCTTGGCGGCATCATTGAACTTGCCCTGCGAATAGAGCGCTTCGCCAAGCCAGAAGTTGGCATCCGCCGAACGGCCGCTGCTCGGGTAGCTGTCGATATACTGACGGAACTCCTGTTCGGCGACACTGTAGTCGCCGGACAGGACGTGGCCATAGGCAGCCTTGTATTCATCGTTCTCGCTACCGAGCGAAGCCGTCTGCGTCCCCGAACCTGCGCTCGGCGGTGCACCGGAGCCGTTATTGGCACGCGACGCCGTCGCACCGACCTGCTTGCCGTTCTGATCCATCTGGATAGAGCCGAGCTGGGTCGGCGGCTTGCCGGAACCA
Organism: Rhizobium lusitanum; assembly: GCF_014189535.1. Taxonomy (NCBI): domain Bacteria; kingdom Pseudomonadati; phylum Pseudomonadota; class Alphaproteobacteria; order Hyphomicrobiales; family Rhizobiaceae; genus Martinezella; species Martinezella lusitana. The sequence continues at coordinate 1,504,280 of NZ_CP050308.1, forward strand.
CTGCCCTGTTGAGCCGTGGCCGGCATATCGCTACCGGAATCGCCAATGACGCCGGCGATGTCATCCTGCTGACCGCCAGCCGGCGCCTGGGCCGGAACATCGGCCTCGCTCTTCTTCATCGAGCCGCCAGTCGTCGCGCCGCCAGCAGGGGGATTGCTTGAACCGCCGCTGCTGTTGCTGCCGCTACCACCGCCGCGCTTTTCAAGCTGCTGGAATCGAAACTCATTGTCTTCCTGCGTCTTGCGCATCTGCTCCTGCATCTGCAGCAACTGATAGCTCATTTCCTCGACGCGGCCGTTCAACTGGCGCATCTGGTCCTCGAGTTGCTGCAAGCGGACTTCCGCATTGCTGCTCTGGACGTTGATGACAGGCGCTTGTTCGACCTGGCTCTGACGAGCGGCATTGCTTGGGGCAGCCTGCTCGGAAGCGCCACGACCGCCTAGGTGCAGTCCGAAAAGCGAAAGGGCCGAGGCATCACGCTCACTACCGACAACAGCAGCGAGGCAAAGCAAGCTCGCCACAACAAGTTTTCTCATGGATCTATCCTGTTCCATTGATTCTTCGCGCCTTGGGCACAACACAGGAGATTTTTACAATTACTCTCAAAAAGCAACGGAGTTCGGCCAAAGTGTGGTCAAAAAAGTAAAGGCGACCACGGGGGCCGCCTTTGCACGTTTTGAGCGGAATTTCGGCTATCAGGAACCAGCGCCGTTGAGCACGGTGACAGCACGACGGTTCTGCGACCAGCAGGAAATATCGTCGCAGGTCGCGACCGGGCGTTCCTTGCCGTAGGAGATCGTCTTCATGCGCTGAGCCGGAACGCCACGCGAAGCGAGATAGTCCTTGGTAGCGGCAGCACGACGTGCGCCGAGCGCCAGGTTATATTCGCGCGTACCGCGTTCGTCGGCATGGCCTTCGACGGTGATTGCGTAATTCGGATAACGGGCGAGCCACTGAGCCTGGCGATCGAGCGTCTGGGAAGCGTCAGAACGGATCGACGTGCTGTCGGTGTCGAAGAAGATGCGGTCGCCGACGTTGACCGTGAAGTCCTGCGCCGAGCCCGGGGTGGCATTGCCGGCGCCGTTGAGGCCGAGGCCGTTGGCATCGTTCGGCAGGCCCTTCTTGGAGGCGCAGCCAGCCAGCGAAAGGCCGACGAAAAGCGCGATCATGATCGGGTTGCGTGCAAGGGTCTGCATGTGGCCAAGGGCCGGGGTAGCGATGCGGCTCATGGCCGGTCTCTCCTTAAACATCTCTATCAGGGTTGCCAGACTGTAACCGGATGCGGTTAATCCGATTTCAACAAGTATGGTTAATACTGTCTTAAAATTGTCCTTAACTGGTCAAGTCACAGGACTTTGCGGCGATAACGTGGCGCGCGCCTTCCCTATTCGAGAAGCGGCGACCAGGCCGGATCGGAAGCGAAGCCCGGAGTCGGGATCTTCTGCTCGTTGTAACCGGTCAGATCGATCGAATAGAGCTGCGGGCCGCTGGAGCCGGCTGGTTCGCGGAAGAACATGACAACGCGGCCATTCGGCGCCCATGTCGGGCCTTCATTGTGGAAGCCAGTGGTCAACAGGCGTTCGCCCGAGCCGTCCGTCTTCATCACGCCGATCGAGAAGCTCCCGCCCGACTGCTTGGTGAAGGCGATGAGATCGCCGCGCGGCGACCAGACCGGCGTCGAATAAGATCCGTCACCAAACGAGATACGGCGCTGATTGGAACCATCGGCATTCATCACGTAGATCTGCTGCTTGCCGCCGCGGTCGCTTTCGAAGGCGACCTGGGTGCCGTCCGGCGAATAGGACGGCGAAGTATCAATGGCCGCCGTCGAAGTCAGGCGCGTCGTGGTGCGCGAACGCAGATCCATCGTATAGATGTTGGCATTGCCTTCCTGCTGCAGGCTCATGATCACCCGCTGGCCATCCGGCGAGAAGCGCGGCGAGAAGGTCATGCCGGGGAAGTTGCCGACGATTTCGCGCTGGCCCGTCTGCAACTGCAGCAGATAGACACGCGGCTGCTGGTTGGCGAAAGACATGTAGGTCACTTCCTGCCGGCTTGGCGAGAAGCGTGGCGTCAGCACCAGGTCGCTGCCATTGGTCAGCATGCGGACATTGGCGCCGTCCTGATCCATGATGGCGAGCTGCGTCTTGCGGGCAGTCTTCGGACCGCTTTCAGCAACGAAGACGACGCGGGTATCGAAATAGCCCTTCTCGCCGGTTATCTTCTCATAGATCGCATCGGCGATGATATGGGCGACACGGCGCCAGTTGTCCGGCTGGGCATAGAATTGCTGGCCGAGCATCTGGCTGTTGCCAAAAGTATCCCACAGACGAAACTCCGCGCGAAGGCGGCCCCCGTCCTGCGTCACGCGGCCGGTCACCAATGCCTGGGCATTGATCGCCGTCCAGTCCGGGAAGCGCGGCGTCGAGTCCGGGTTGGTGATCTTCTCGATGAAGGCCTGCTTGTTGACCGGCGCGAACAGGCCAGACCGCTGCAGGTCGGCGGCAATCACGCCCGAAATCTGCGCCCCGAGACCATCATTCGATAGCAGATCGGTAATGGCGATCGGCATGGGCTGGACATTGCCCTTGTTGATGTTGAGCTCGACCACGGCGTATGCCGGGGTGGCGAGCGCTGCCGTCAAGCCTGCCAGTACCAGCAGGAGACGGACGAGGGAGTTTCTGATCATATGTGCCAAGCCTTTCAGCATTAAAGCGCCATGTTGCCGGTTTCGAAGTTGATAATGACTTCGACCGAGCTAGTTGCATTGTCGAATTGAGTCTGCGGCAAATTCCCGAAGGGTGCCGCCCTGAGGACGGCGCGCATAGCGCTTGCCGCCATAGCAATTTGGGTCTTCTTTGGACCACCGCGTGCGGTGGCATGCGGCTCGCCCACGATCTGCCCGTTACGATCAAGCCTCAAACGGATCTGAATGTGAACGTCCTTCATGCCAGGTAGACCAGGCATGACATTCCAGTTTTCCATGACCTTCTGGCGAATACCGTCCGCCGCTCCACGCTCAAGCTGAAGCGAGCCAGAAGCGGCATTTGCAGGAAGCATCGACGCGGAACCTGCCAGCATAATCCCCAGTGCCACAAGCAGGGGCAAACCGATACGGGGACAGTGGTTCGTCAAAAGCCGCACTTCCCGCATCACAACCCCAAGTCTCTCGGATCGAAGTTGAGCACCAGCTCGTTCCAGCCGTCCGCGCCATCATATTTTTCCGGCGGCAACAATCCTCCGGCGTTCACTTCCTTTTGCAGATCGTCGCGGCTTTTCAGCACCGCACGCTCGGCCGCGCCCCTTAGCGCTTGCTGCGTCGTAGCCGGGCCGCCGCTGACGGAAACTTCTGGTGCGCCGATAATCTGTCCTGACTTGTCGAGACGAACATGAACCTTGATCGTGACATCGCTCGCCCCTTCCATGCCGGGGATGACATTCCAGTTCTTACCGATCAGATCGCGTAAACCGTCCTTCTGGCTCTGGCTGAGCTTGCCGCCGCCGAGCGATTTCATGCCGCCGCGCGAGGCGACCTGGGTATCGGCGCCGGCGGAAGCCTGCTGAGACGAGCGCTTCGCGCCGCCCTTCGACGAGGTATTGTTCAGCATCGCCGAGATATCATCGGCGTCGAAATCACTGGCGCCCGACTTGGCGCTCTTGGCGGACTCGCGCTTCTTATCGCTGTCCTTTTTACCATCATCAGCCGACGTGGTCTTGCTGGTACTCTGAGTCGTCGTCTTGTCCGTCGGTTTGGCGTCGGCCACCTTCACATCCGGCTTGGGCACCGGCTTGACTTCAGGCTTTTGCTCGGCGGTCTTCGGTGGCGTCGGCTGCGGCTTTATATCCGGTACAGGAACATTGTTCGGTAACTGGATTTCAGCCTGCTGCGTCGGCTGTTCGGTCGGCGGCGGTGTCGGCGTTGCATCGGCCTTCGGCGTCGGGTCGATCTTCGGTGTCGGAGTGGGCGTCACCTCCGGCTTCTGCTGCGGAACGGCAGCCACTTCCTTCGGCGCGGCTTCGGTGTCCTTCTGCTCGATCGTCTTGGCATCATTCGGCCGCGGATCGTCCTGCGGAACGGGCGTATCCACCTTCTTCGGTGCCAGAGCCGCCGTGTCGCTCTCCGGCCGTTGCGTCGGCACGACCGGGTTTTTGATATCGACGTTGTTCTCGCCAGTATTCTGAGCGTTGGCGACCTGATCCTGCTTCGTGGTCTGCTTGCGGGAGACGTGATCCGTCACCGGCGCCTTCTTCTCACCCTGCTGGAGCTGCTCTGCCGTCACGATGTCGACATCCATCGCCGTACTTTCCGGCGTCTCCAGCGGAGCCGGCGCGCTAAGCGTCAGCATGGCGCCGACCAGCACCAGGATATGAAAAACCGCCGATGTGACGAGACTGCGCTTCATGTCGATCCGTCAGTGATCCGTTGCCTGCTGCGTGACCAGGCCGATGTTCTTGTAACCGGCCTCCTGAATGCGTGACATAACATCGGCGATGACGCCGTAGGGCGCTTTCGAGTCGCCCTTCACGAAGATGCGTTCACTGTAGCCGGTCGTGGCGATCGCTTGCAGCTTGGCCGCGATGTCGGTCGCCTGAATCTCCGATTCTCCGATAAAGACCTGGCCGTCGGCCTTGATCGAGATGGTGATCGGCTGGGTCTGGGCGTTGAGCGCGCCAGCCTGCGTTTGCGGCAGGTCGATCGGTACGCCCGACGTCATCATCGGTGCCGCCACCATGAAGATGATCAAAAGCACGAGCATAACGTCGACGAGCGGCGTCACGTTGATTTCGGAGATCGGGCCGCCCCGGCCGCCGCCACGACGGCTGCCCCGGCGGCCACCGCCGCCACCATTGCCTCCAACAGACATTCCCATGTGAGTTACTCCGGTTCCGTCTGTGCTTTACTGCGCAGCCTGGCGAGGCTGCAGCTTCTCGTCGATCTGGCGCGACAGGATGGCGGAGAATTCGTCCGCGAAGCCTTCCATGCGCCCCGACAGCTTGCCGGCATCGGCAGAAAACTTGTTGTAGGCGATAACCGCAGGAATAGCGGCGACAAGACCGATGGCGGTTGCGAGCAAAGCTTCGGCGATACCCGGAGCGACGACCGCGAGATTGGTCGACTTCGAACCGGCGATCGCCTGGAACGAGGTCATGATACCGACGACCGTACCGAACAGACCGATAAACGGACCGGCCGAGCCGATGGTCGCCAGCGATCCGAGGCGGGCGCCCAGATGTTCCGATTCACGCGCCAGCGTCACGTCCATGGCGCGGTCGATACGCATCTGCAGGCCGATCGGCGACCGTGCGCCGCGCTCGAACGACTTCTTCCATTCGCGCATGGCGGCGACGAAGATGGCGCTGAGGCCGGTATTGGTGCGCTCCGAAAGCGTGCGGTAGAGTTCCTCGAGCGACTGGCCAGACCAGAAGACCTGTTCGAAATGATCGAACTGCCGACGTGCCCGGGCAAAGCTCAGATATTTGTCGATGACGATCGCCCAGGTCCATACGGACGCTGCGAGCAGACCCAACATGACAAGCTTGACCACCAGGCCCGCCTGCATGAAGAGTGACCAGAGCGTGATGTCCGGTGTGGTGGCCGCGGCCAATGCTACTTGTTCCATTGATCCAAAATCCCCGAATCCAAACGCCCGGTGCTAGACCGGGCGGCTAAAAGTGATCTCACAAGAATTGTTTGGCAGCCGCCGCTGAACGCCCTGGTCAAGCCTTCCAAGCTATACTGCCTTCTTGCCGTCAAATTTGGTCAAAGGAAGGCGTGCACCGCACAAACTCTGACGCGATCAGTAAGACACTATTATGGTTAAAAGAATGTTAGCGTCGAAACATGAAAGATTTAACAGTGAAGGCTATTCTAGCTCCTGGAAAGAACTGACCGGGCGATGCCGGCGGCAGACGCAAACAGATCTTGCGCGCGGCAATTCCTTCACACAAAACTCATGTTTAAGCAAGAAGGCTTTTGGGCACCGCAACATTGACCCGCATAACGCCTCAAAAATCCGCAAGCAAACGCTAATGCGACACTAGACCGCAGCCGCCACCAGCATCTGCGCTGCCAACGTCTCCGGTAGCCGTCGCGGCCGCCCCTTGGCATTGATCACGGCAATGATGACCTTGGCGACGATCAGCAGCGTATCATCGCGCCGAATTTCCTGCGAAAGCACCATCTTGGCGCCGCCAGCCTTCTCGGCCGTGGTGTGGATCGTCAGAATATCGTCCATCCGCGCCGGCCCCTTGAAGTCGATCTCCATGCGATGGACGACGAAAACAAGCCCTTCTTCGTCGGCATTGAGAAGCTCGCGCTGCTCCACGCCGAGGCAGCGCAGATAGTCCGTGCGGCCGCGTTCGAGGAAATGTAGATAGCGCGCGTGATAGACGAGGCCGGAAAAATCCGTATCCTCGTAATAGACTCGCTGCACCAGCCGGTGGCTACCGGCTTCCAGTTCCCCGGCAATCAGAAAGGGGCTGTTCATCGTTGCCGCTTCTCCAAAAAATTATCGGGCTCTCTTTGGCCGAAGTTCTGCCATCAAGCAAGCTTTGAACAATTGTCACAGATTCTGACTATCCGGGATGGTGCCGGATAGCGAACGATGCAGAAGGAACGATCTCATGAAAATAGCGGTAATGGGCGGCGACGGTTTTATTGGTTGGCCCACCTCGCTGCATCTCTCCGATGCCGGTCATGAGGTCCATATTCTCGACAACCTCTCCCGCCGCTGGATCGACACCGAGCTTGGCGTGCAATCACTGACCCCGATGGATTCGATCCAGGAGCGCACCCGCATCTGGCACGCCGAGACCGGCCGCCGCATCCACTTCAACCTCATCGACCTTGCCAAGGACTATGAACTTTTGAAGAAGTGGCTGGCCGAACATCGCCCGGATGCCATCGTGCACTTCGCCGAGCAGCGCGCCGCCCCCTATTCGATGAAGAGCGACCGTCACAAGAATTATACGGTCAACAACAATGTCAGCGCCACGCACAATCTGCTGAATGCGCTGGTCGAGCTCAACCTCGACGCCCATCTCGTCCATTTGGGCACCATGGGCGTTTACGGCTATTCGACCGTCGGCGCCGCCATTCCGGAAGGCTACCTGCCGGTCGGCATCGAAACGGCTGATGGCCGCTCCGTCAGCCAGGAAATCCTCTATCCAGCCAATCCGGGCTCGATCTACCATATGACCAAGTGCCTGGATCAGCTTCTCTTCCAGTTCTACGCCAAGAACGACGGGCTTCGGATCACCGACCTGCATCAGGGCATCGTCTGGGGCACGCATACGGAACAGACACGCCGTCACGAACAATTGATCAACCGCTTCGACTATGACGGTGACTACGGCACCGTACTGAACCGCTTCCTCATCCAGGCTGCGATCGGCTATCCGCTGACGGTGCACGGCACCGGCGGCCAGACCCGCGCCTTCATCCATATCCAGGATTCGGTGCGCTGCATCGAGCTGGCGCTGAAGAACCCGCCGCCGCGCAATGCCCGCGTCGAAATCTTCAACCAGATGACGGAGACGCATCGCGTCCGCGATCTCGCCGAGATGATCGCCAAGATGAGCGGCGCGGAGATCGTCCGCCTGCCCAACCCGCGCAAGGAAGCGCCGGAAAACGACCTGATCGTCAAGAACGACAAGTTCCTCGATCTCGGCCTGGCGCCGACCACCTTGCAGGCGGGACTGCTCAGCGAGATCGTCGATGTCGCCCGGAAATACGCCTATCGCGTCGACCGCTCGCGCGTCCCGGCCGTTTCCGCCTGGACCAAGGACCTCGCGACGACGGTCAATCACGATCCCGAAGGCAAGCGATTGAAGTCCGTCTCATGATGTTCGGAAGCGAACAGCTGCAGGGGGTGCGGCCGCGCGCCAGATCACGGTCGCGGCAAGCCTTCGTCACGCTCGTCACCAACGCCGATTACGCCATGGGTGCGCTGGCACTGGCGCGCTCGATTACGCGCACCGGCACCAGGGCGGACATAGTCATACTGCACACAGCCGGCGTCGGTGAAAGCGACCTGGTGCCGCTGGAAGAACTCGGGTGCCGGCTGGTGGAGGCGGACCATCTACCTCTTTCCGACGAATTCAACGAGCGCCACGCACGCGGCAATCTCCACGCCAATGCGCCCTTCACCAAGGGTCGCAAGCCGTCCTTCCACTCGCCGCTCGATAATTTCTGCAAGCTTCGGCTCTGGCAGCTCATCGACTACGACACCTGCGTCTTCATCGACGCGGATGCGCTGGTGCTGAAGAATGTCGACAAGCTCTTCGACTATCCGGAATTCTCCGCCGCGCCGAATGTCTATGAGAGTCTGGCCGATTTTCACCGGATGAACTCCGGCGTCTTCGTCGCCAAGCCTTCGCTCGCAACCTTCAAGGACATGCTGACGCTGCTCGACAGCCCCGATATCTTCTGGCGGCGCACCGACCAGACCTTTCTCGAGACCTTCTTTCCGGACTGGCATGGCCTGCCGGTCTTCATGAACATGCTGCAATATGTGTGGTTCACCATGCCCGCGCTTTGGGACTGGAGCAGCATTTCGATCCTGCATTACCAATATGAGAAGCCTTGGGAAGAGAACCACCCGAAGGCCGACAGACTGAAACCACTGATCGATCTGTGGCACGAGTTCCATGCCGGTCGCGACGTGCCCGACATCGCCACCTTTGCCAATCCGGAAGTGGCCGCATGAAAGTCCTGGTATCGGGCGGAACAGGTCTTGTCGGCCGCTATATCGTCGAAGAACTGCTTTCCGCCGGATACCACGTTGCCGTCGGTGGTCGCCAGCCACCACAACCCGGTCTCTTTGCACAGCCCGTCACCTTCGTACCGCTGAGCCTTGATCCAGCTGAAAATCAAAGCGATGCGTTCGACGACGCCTATTTCTTCGTTCATGCGGCTTTCAGCCATGTCCCCGGCAAATATCGCGGCGGTGAGGGTAATGACGCCGAAGGTTTTCGCCGGCTCAATCTGGACGGCACCGTCAAGCTGTTCGAGACAGCAAAGCAGGCCGGCATCCGCCGCTGCATCTTTCTGTCATCACGCGCCGTCTATGGCGACCGGCCGGCCGGCGAGGTGCTGACGGAGGCAAACGAACCGGCGCCGAACACGCTTTATGGCGAAGTAAAGCGCGATGCCGAGCATGCACTCTTCTCGCTCGCCGCCCCGGGCTTTGCGACGGCAAGCCTCAGAGCCACCGGCGTCTATGGCGACCTCCGTCCAAACAAATGGGATGAGCTCTTCGCCGATTATCTTGCCGGGAAGCCCGTTGCCTCCCGCGCCGGAACCGAAGTCCATGGCCGCGATCTCGGCCGCGCCGTCCGCCTGCTGCTGGAGACCGAGACCAGCCGCGTCGATGGCCGGGCTTTCAATCTCTCCGACGTCCTGACCGACACGCATGAGATTCTCGGGCATCTGCAAAGGACAACTGGCTGTCCGCATGCCCTGCCCGCCCCGGCTCCGCGGGGTGTCGTTAGTGAGATGGACACATCGAAAATCCGTGCACTCGGCTGGCGCGGCGGCGGCGCAGCTCTGCTGAAAGAAGCCATAGAGAACCTGGCGAAAACCGCTCCGCAGCAGCATGCTTCTTTCAGCGCCTCCGGCTTGTGAGATCAGCGCGCCAAGGCCAGCGTGAAGCTCTGGAAAAGTTATCTATAAAAAAGCAATAACAGTTGAACGTCACGGGGATCGGCAAACGCTCTTGCCATCTGGTCGTGATTTTCACCCGATTTCGGAGATTTTGCAGCACATTCGGAGCAAAATAGCTGTTTGGGCGCCTCGAGTAGAGGCCCATCGAAACAACAGAGCACCTTCGAATCTCAGTGCGCCACTTGCCATTTTCCGCCTCAATATAGATTTTTCCTGACCTGCTATTGCCATCGTCTCGATTTTGTAGATTATTTTAGCGATAGAATCGCAATATTATCTATAATTTATGCAGAGGAGCGACAGCATGACCCACCCCACCGCCCGCCCCATCGAAAGCCGACTTACATCTCCCGTGCGAACCGCGCTGACAATCATTGCCGGCGCGGCGCTGATGACGATTGCCGCCAAGACACAGATTCCGTTCTGGCCCGTGCCCATGACCCTGCATACGCTTGCGGTCATGGCCTTCGCAGTCGCCTTTGGGCCGCGCATCGCCGTTGCAATTTTCCTGACCTATCTCGCAGCCGGAGCCGCAGGGCTGCCCGTCTTCTCCGGCTCGCCGGAGCGCGGCATCGGGCTTGCCTATATGGCCGGACCGACAGGCGGCTATCTTGCCGGTTATCTCGTGGCTTCCTGGCTGGTCGGCACGCTGGCGCTTGGCAAAGGCGCCCTCGGACGCATGGGCGCAATGCTTGCGGGGCTCGTGACCGTCTATGCGCTCGGCGCGGCATGGCTCGCAGCCTTCGTGCCACTTGACCGCCTGCTGAGCGTCGGCGTCATTCCGTTCCTGCTTGGCGACCTCGCAAAAATCGGTCTTGTCGCAGCGGGTGGAGCGATGTTGCCGGCAGTGTTCACGCAGTTTCGGGGTAAACGCTCATGATGGCGGCGGACGGGACGATCCGGCATGACTGGGGTATCGACGAAATTGTCGTCCTCCATAATCTGCCTTTGCTGGAGCTGGTCGGTCGGGCCAATGCCGTGCACCGCATGCATCACGACCCAAACAAGGTTCAGAAGGCCAGCCTGCTGTCCATCAAGACCGGCGGCTGCCCGGAAGATTGCGCCTATTGCCCACAATCGGCGCATCATCGCGAGGTCGATCTGACCCGCGACAGGCTGATGGATCCTGAAAGCGTGGTGGCAATGGCGGCGACCGCCAAGGCGGCAGGAGTCGAACGCTTCTGCATGGGCGCGGCCTGGCGCCAGGTCCGCGACGGCCGCGAGTTCGATGCCGTCCTCTCGATGGTCGAGGGCGTCCGCGCACTCGGCATGGAAGCTTGCGTCACGCTCGGCATGCTGAAACCCCACCAGGCCGAACGGCTCGCCGCCGCCGGCCTCACCGCCTACAACCACAATCTCGACACCAGCCCGGAATTCTACGGGCAGATCATCACGACGCGCACCTATCAGGACCGCCTGGATACGCTGGCAACGGTGCGCTCCTTCGGCATCGACCTGTGTTGTGGCGGCATTATCGGCATGGGCGAGACGATCCGCGACCGTGCCTCGATGCTGCATATCCTTGCGAGAATGGAGCCGCACCCTGAAAGCGTGCCGATCAACGCGCTTGTTCCCGTCGAGGGCACGCCTCTGGCAAAGCGGCCGGCGATAGATCCGCTGGAGCTCGTGCGTATGGTAGCCACGGCCCGCCTCGTCATGCCGGCCTCGATGGTACGGCTTTCAGCCGGCCGGTCGAACCTCAATCGCGAAGCACAGATCCTGTGTCTTGTCGCAGGCGCCAACTCGGTCTTCTATGGCGATACGCTGCTGACGACGCCCAATGCCGGCATTGGCGAAGACGCCGAACTCTTCGCCGCAATCGGGGAGCTGGAATGCGGCCACGTTTCCGCTTCCGCGGCGTGAGCAAAGGGAAGTAACCAAGAAGAAGAACTTATCGACGGCAAGGCGACTAGCGCATCAGCGTCGCTTCGTCCCAGCCAAGCTCTGCCAATTCCTCGCCGCGAAACCTGGCATCATCGGCAACGATGAATTCATCCAGTTGCGGCGGGGCGACGCTGCTGCCGGCTAGCATGGCATGCACCTGGCCACGATGATGGGTCCGGTGCTGGAAAAGATGGCTGAGCACGTCCTCGGCACGCTCCCGCTGGATGCGATTGCCGCGATGAAGGTCGATCACCCTTGCCAGCGCATCGGGATCGAGTGTCTCGCAAACAGTGACAAGCCGCCGGTCGACGCTACCCTGCTCGACCGACAGAGCTTCGAGCGTGTCGAACGGATCGTCGACCTCGAAAGCCTTCATGCCGAGCGTGCCGCCTTCCAGCGCATCGACGTAAAACCAGTCGACGATCAGGATATGATTGAGCGTCGCCTTGATCGAGGGAAAGAAACTGACACGTTTCGCCTCGAATTCGCCGGGCTGAAGCGCCGCGCAGGCCCGATACAGCCGGGCGTTCGCCAAGGCATTGTTATAGGCCAGCTTGCGGAAGACGCGGGTCGGATCGAAAGCGGACATTCGGCACTCCCCCTCTAGGCTTTGTCCAGATCGCCATCCCGCCAGACCAGATGACGCGGCGCCAACGGCAGGTTCTCGATCTCGTCTGCAATGAAATAGGGAGGAATATCGAGTGCGACCAGCGCCTCTTTCGTCGCCCGCACCCATTTGAATTCGAGATGGTTGCCGCCATCTTCGATGCGGTGGACGATCTCCTCAGGGTGGAACGGGAAACTTTGCGGGATATCCATCAGATAATAGAGCCCCAGTTCGTGCCAATCGCGCTGCTCATAATGGAAGAAATTCTCCACCATCCAGAGCAGTCGCCCGACCGTTACCTCGACGCCCAGCTCCTCGACCATCTCCCGCCGCAACGTCTCCTCCGACGTCTCGCCAATCTCGGCACGGCCACCCGGAAAGGTCCAGAACGGCTCATGCTCGGCGCGATGGACGAGCACATATCCATCGCGAAAGCCAAGGCCAGCAATGCGCATCTGAAACCGGGATTGACCGGCGTTCAGCCTGATGAGCTTACGTTTCGGCATTGCCCTCACCCAGATCGATCACGACGATTTCCGGCGGCACGCCAAAACGAACCGGCGCTACGGAACAGCCGAGGCCGCCGGAGACGATAAGATGACGCTGCCCTTCAATGATATGGCCATACAGATATCTATCGCCATACCGCGACGGCAGATAAGGCGACCAGCCGAGAATCCGGATCTGCCCGCCATGCGTATGACCAGACAAGGTCAACGACACACGCGACGGCACCGTCGGGAAAACATCGGGCTCATGCGCCAGCAGGATGACAGGCGCGTCGTCATTGATCTGCGCCAGCGTGCCATTGAGATCATCGAGCCCCTTTGTCACCGGGCGCTTCCAGCGGACGCTCCGGCGCAAAGCTAACTGGTCTTCGAGACCCGCCAGCCAAAAACCGTGCCCATCTTTTTCCAGGCGAGCCGCGCGATTGGAATAGACTGGAATTCCAACATCGGCCAAGGCCTTGTGGCTGAAGGTCGGGCCGTAGCCGCTCTTTTGAGCGGCTGCATCATGCCACCAGTCGTGGTTGCCGATGATGGCATGCACCCCGAGCGGCGCGTTCAAGCCCGCCAGCTCTGCCGCCCAGATATGATGGTCCACACGAGCGGTGATCAGATCCGTTCCCGACGTATAATCTCCGAGCAGGACGATCAGATCGCCGCCGAGGCCGTTGGCATGGGTACAGATGGAAGCGATGCGATCAGCTGTCATCCAGGGCTCGCACGCATGAAAATCGGTCAGTACGACGATCCTCATTTTCAGCCCCGGCGTCCAGCCGGGCGGCGTCAGCTGATAGCGGGTCACGCTCAGACGGACGACCGGCTCATATCCGAAGGCATAGCCGCCAAGCGCCATCAGCCCGGCGACGCTCCCGCCGAAAAGCTTCAGGAAACCGCGACGGCTGATCACTCAGCATCTCCCTGGAACAGCCCGAACTGCGCCGCTTCCAGGTCCTTCGGCGGCTGCATATCAAGATGTTTCCAGGCGATCGCCGTCAGTACGCGACCACGCGGCGTGCGCTGGATAAAACCCTGCTGGATCATATAGGGTTCGATAATATCCTCGATCGCGTCGCGCGGTTCGGAAAGGCCCGCGGCGATGGTTTCGATACCGACCGGGCCACCGCCGAAATTGACGGCGATCATGTTGAGATAGCGCTTGTCGAGCTGATCGAAGCCGACATTGTCGACCAGTAATCGTGTCAGCGCCTCATCGGCGATCTCGCGGGTCACCGCCTCGGCCTTGGCGACCTCGGCAAAATCGCGCACGCGGCGCAACAGGCGGCCGGCGATGCGCGGCGTGCCGCGAGCGCGCCTGGCAATCTCACGCGCACCCTCTTCGGTGATACCAAGCCCCATCAATCGCGCACCGCGCCTGACGATCAGCTCCAGCTCCTCGACCGTGTAGAAACTCAAACGGACCGGAATACCGAAACGATCGCGCAGCGGCGTCGTCAGCAGGCCGAGACGGGTGGTGGCAGCGACCAGCGTGAATTTCGCCAGATCGATCTTGACTGAGCGCGCGGCCGGGCCTTCGCCGATAATCAGGTCGAGCTGGAAATCCTCCATGGCCGGATAGAGGATTTCCTCGACTGCCGGACTGAGACGATGGATTTCATCGATGAAGAGCACATCGCGCTCTTCAAGGTTGGTCAGAAGAGCCGCGAGATCGCCGGCCTTGGCAATGACAGGGCCAGAGGTCGAGCGAAAATTGACGCCGAGTTCCTTGGCCATGATCTGCGCCAGCGTCGTCTTGCCGAGGCCGGGTGGGCCGACGAACAGCACATGATCCAGCGCCTCGCCACGCCCCTTGGCGGCTTCGATGAAGACCTTGAGATTGGCGCGGGCATCCGCCTGGCCGGTGAATTCGTCCAGCGATTGCGGCCTGAGCGTCACATCCAGGTCTTCGCCCCGCTTTTCCGGCGATATCAGACGCGCGGCTTCACTCATGTCAGACGTTCCATTCCCGGTATGCGTTTCGCGGCTTTGGTATCGAGGGTCACGACGACGGCGCCATGATCTACCCCTCCGTGATCATCGTTCTGCGGAAGAGCGTCACGAGTCGATCCCCTTACTTTGAGACAATAGTAAGGAATGGCAACAGGTGCAAAGAATCACCGCGACAGTTCCCTCAAGCCCAGCCGGATCAGCTTGGCGCTATCGGCCTCGTCTCCGGCCACCTTCATCGCGGCCGCGATGGCATTCGCGGCCTGCTCACGGGAATAACCGAGATTGGTGAGCGCCGAGACGGCATCGGATACGGGTGCCGAGGCGACACCCTCGCCCAGGTCCTGCTTGAGGCCAATATTCGTCGCCTCACCGGCAAAGGCCGGCACCTTGTTTTTCAGTTCGGTGACAATCCGCATCGCCACTTTTGGCCCGACGCCCGGCGCTCGCGACACCGACATGCGGTCCTGCAGCGCAATGGCATTGGCAAGTTCCGACGGCGTCAGCGTCGACAGCAGCGCCAACGCCACCTTGGCGCCGACACCCTGCACGGTCTGCAGAAGGTTGAACCATTCCCGCTCGAGCACCGCCATGAAGCCGAAAAGCCGGATCTGATCTTCACGGACATAGGTCTCGATGAAGAGAATACAGGCCTCGCCGACCGAGCCGAGCTTCGACAGTGTCCGCGCCGAGCAATAGGCGACGTAGCAGACGCCATGCACGTCCACGAGCGCGTAGTCCTCGCCAATCTCTTCGATAGTGCCTTTCAGCTTGCCGATCATGAATGATGTCCGTCAGGGATGGGTTTCGGGAGTGATGAGGTCAAGCAAAGGAAAGTAGGAACGATAACCCTTAGGATCTCGCGTCAGTATGGAATAGCCGCGCACGGCAGCATGCGCGCCAATCAGAAAATCAGGAAGGATGCGCTCTCTCCCGCCACCAGCCTGACGGTAGACCCTAAAGGCCGCCGCCGCGCAAATGCTGCCGACCAGGGCAGGCTCTCCCGGCGAAATTCGCTTTGCGGCAATAGCTCGTCCACGCGATCCATGCTGCTGTAACGCACCGAGAATTCCGCATAGATGATGGGATTGATAACGACCGGCCCCTGCTTGAAAGCAGAAAAAACCTGTCCACTGGACCAACCATGCCAAGCTGAACCGGGTATAGCCAAATCAACCAGCACATTCGTATCGACGATCGTGACCATGATTACCGGTCACGCGTCATCGACATCAACGCGTCGGCATCGATATCCTGATCGCCGGTACCTTCCAGGCGTTTGAGAGTGGCCATGAACCGATCGAGCCGCTGCCGATCTTCGATCTCTCGCTTACCGTTCTTGGGCGAAACAACCAGCTTTCCGTCCTCGACGGAAAATATGACTTCGCTGTTGATCTCTATGCCGGCCAACTCGCGCAAATCGCGGGGAATGGTCACCTGCCCTTTGGATGTAACGCGCATTCTTGCTCTCCAGATGTCGCGGTAAGAATTATCATTACCATGAGAACAAGTAAAGAACAAACTACCCCGCCAATGCCGCCTGTCGCATCCGGTTGGCGCCGCGATTATGGGCGTGACAAATAGCGATGGCGAGCGCATCGGCCGCGTCATCGCCTTTGAATTCCGCTTTCGGCATCAGGATCTTCAGCATCATGTGGATCTGACGCTTCTCGCCATGGCCGACACCGATGACCGCTTTCTTCACCGCATTCGGCGCATATTCGGCAACCGGCAACCCAGCGCGCGCCGGCACCAGCATGGCGATGCCGCGCGCCTGGCCGAGCTTCAGCGTCGCCACCGCATCCTTGTTGACGAAGGTCTGTTCGACGGCGGCTTCATCCGGCTTGTAGCTATGGACGATATCGGCAAGTCCGTCGTGAAGTTGGCAAAGACGGGAGGCGAGATCCATGTCGCCATCCGAGGTCACCGTTCCCGAAGCGACGAAGCGCAAGGAATTGCCAAGCGTGTCGATGACGCCCCAGCCCGTGCGGCGCAGGCCCGGATCAATGCCGATGATGCGAATCGTGTTTTGCATGGGTCAACCTATCTTTCGAGGGTCAGATGTGCCAGCAAAATGTGAACAAAACAAAAACAAACCATTGGTGATTGCCCATTTCCACCGTCTTCAAGGCGCGATGAGGAAAATGCCGAATAGGGTTTGGATTGACGCGTCCGCACTCCTACATGGGAAGCATCACTCCTCCCTTTCACCACGCAGGTCTCTTGCCATGGTTCCCTTTTCTATCCTCGATCTTTCGCCCGTTGCCGAAGGCAGCACTGTCAGCCAATCCTTTGAAGGCTCCAAAAGGATGGCACAGAAGGCGGAGGAGCTTGGCTACACGCGATTCTGGCTGGCCGAGCATCACGGCATGCCCGGTGTCGCCAGCGCCGCCACGGCGGTCGTAATCGGCCATGTCGGAGCCGCGACCTCGCGCATCCGCATCGGCTCGGGCGGCGTCATGCTGCCGAACCATGCGCCGCTGGTGATCGCCGAGCAGTTCGGTACGCTGGAAGCCCTGTTCCCCGGTCGCGTCGATCTGGGCCTTGGTCGCGCGCCGGGCACGGATATGCGCACCGCCCAGGCACTGCGACGTAATCTCGACGCCGGCGCCCAGAGCTTCCCGAACGATATCATCGAGCTGCAACATCTCTTCAGCCCCGCCGACGAGAACCAATCGATCCTCGCCGTGCCCGGCAACGGCGCCAATATCCCGATCTGGCTGCTCGGATCCAGCCACTACAGCGCCCATCTCGCTGCCATGCTCGGCCTGCCCTATGCCTTTGCCTCGCATTTCGCTCCGGAAGCGCTGCTCGACGCTGTCGCCATCTACCGCGACCGCTTCACGCCGTCGGCAACCCTCGACAAACCCTATGTCATGGTCGGCGTCATGGGTTCGATGGCAGATACGGACGAGGAAGCGCAATATCACTTTACCTCCGCCGAGCAGCAGTTCGTCAATCTGCGCCGCAACGTCCGCGCCCCTTCCCGCGTCCGCGCAAGGACATGGACGATTTCTGGACGCCGATGGAAAAGCTGAACGTCGAGCACACGCTGCGCTACGCCGTCGTCGGCTCGCCCGCGACTGCCGAGGCCAAGCTCTCGCAATTCATCAAGGATACGGAAGCCAACGAGGTCATCATCTCGATGCCAGTCCACGACATCGAGGCACGACTGAAGTCGGTGGAGCTGTTCGCCGCGTTGCCGAGCTTCCAGAAGGCAGCGTAACCACCTCCTCCTTGATTGGGGGAGGTCGCGCGGAACGCACGGGTGGGGGGTGACGCTCGGTATCCGCAGAAGATCACCCCACCCCGGACCTTCGGTCCGACCCTCCCCATCAAGGGGAGGGTAGATCAAGCCGAAAGCTTGGCCATGACCTCTTCGGAGACTTCGAAGTTCGAGTAGACGTTCTGCACGTCGTCGTCGTCTTCCAGGCTGTCGATGAGCCGCATCAGCGACTGCGCCTTTTCTTCATCGACCGGCACATTGTTCTGGGCACGCCAGATCACTTTGACGGTTTCAGCTTCGCCGAGCGTCGCTTCCAGTGCCTTGGCAACTTCGTTCATCGCTTCGAAGCCGCAGATGATGCTGTGGCCTTCCTCGTCGCTCTCGACATCATCGGCGCCAGCTTCGATCGCTGCTTCCATGACCTTGTCGGCATCGCCGACTGCGGATTTGTAGGTGATCTCACCGACATGATCGAAGGAGAAGGAGACGGAGCCGGTTTCGCCAAGCGCGCCGCCAGCCTTGGCGAAGGTCGAACGGACGTTGGAGGCCGTACGGTTACGGTTGTCGGTCAGCGCCTCGACGATGATCGCCGTGCCACCGGGGCCATAGCCTTCGTAGCGCACTTCCTCGTAGTTTTCCGCGTCATTGCCGGACGCCTTCTTGATGGCGCGCTCGATAACGTCCTTCGGCAGCGACTGCGCCTTGGCGTTCTGGATCGCCAGGCGCAAGCGGGAGTTCATGCTAGGATCAGGCAGCCCCCCCTTGGCGGCGACGGTGATTTCACGCGCCAGCTTGGAGAACATTTTCGAACGCACCGAGTCCTGACGACCCTTGCGATGCATGATGTTTTTAAACTGTGAATGGCCAGCCATGGCACCCCTGTTCACGTCTTTTGTTGGGAATGGGCCGCCTTATAAGAGCGAAGCCGCCTTCATTCAAGCAAAAAGCCCGCAAGGACGGCTCACCCACTGTGATCGAACGCAAATATGCCCGGTGAAAGCACTATACCGATCGGCTCAAAGCCCCTTCAGCACGTAGATCAACGGCTTGCGCGGCAGGGTCTTCAACGACACCGTGGTCGTCGCGCCAGGCGCATAGCCGATGTCAAACTCCGGGCCGAAAAGAGCCAGGAATTGATCGACCGGCGGCCCCCAGCGATGCATCGGCAGGATAAGCGAGGAGCGTAGCCGCTTCACCACACGGCTCATGCTGTCCGCGCCCATGGTCAGCCCACCGTCGACCGGCACCATGACGACATCGAGCCGGCCGATCTCGGCATATTGCTTGTCGTTGAGCTCGAAGTGCAGGTGTCCCAGATGGCCGATGCAAAGGCCGGCCACTTCGAAGATGAAGATGGAATTGCCGTTGGGCTCGATACCACCGGACCATGAGCGGATGTCGGTCACCACGTTGCGGATCAGCGTGTCGCCGACTGTCACATTGACCTTTGCCGGCTCGCCGGGCACATCGCTCCAGCCATGCAGCACATGCCTGATCGCCGGGTCCGGCATCAGCGTGTAATGCGTCGGATGGGCCTTGTTCATCGCGACTGCGGTCGGCGTGTAGGGTGGCGGATAGGTGCCGCTGAAATCGGTCGCGATCGAGACACCGCCGGGCGTTTCGATGAAGAAGGTGGCGTGACCGAGGAAGGTGATTCTGACGTCGCCGTTGACGGGATTGTTGGCGAGCGTCGGACCGGGACCGGAAAAACTAGCGAATGTTGCCTTCGGCAGCGACTGCGCGATCGCCTGGCATTGGCTGGGTTGAGGGCGGGAAGGTCTTTCCTGGGCGTCAGCAACACTCCAACCCGCCAAGGTCAGCAGGAAGGCCACGGCGAAGACAGGAAATCGCAAGATCATGCCACCCCCTCAAGCCTCACGGAAGCGGGGAGGATGCGGCATGGCTTGAGGCAGGTCCAGCGGCAATCCGATGAGGATTGCTCACAATCGCGTCATTGCTGCCGGACGATGAATGATTGGGCAGCCGTTAGCGCCAGAACTCCGGAATGGTCTCGGCCAGACGCGGTCCAAGCCTCAGCGGCGCGATCTTTTCAGCAAGCCCCGTTGCATCCGAAATCTCCACGCCGACACCGCAGATGGTGGCCGGGCCGGAGGCCGCCTCGAAACGACCCTTCGGCATTTTCGAGATGAAGCGGTTGAGTGGCTCTTCCTTCTCCATGCCCAGCGACGAATCGTAATCGCCGCACATGCCGGCATCCGACATATAAGCGGTGCCGCCGTTCAGGATCTGCGCGTCGGCGGTCGGCACATGCGTATGCGTGCCGACGACGAAGCTGGCGCGGCCATCGACGAAATGGCCGAAACACTGCTTCTCGCTGGTCGCCTCGGCGTGAAAATCGAAGATGATCGCATCCGCCTGTTCCTTCAACGGGCAGGCAGCAAGGATAGCTTCCGCCGACTTGAAGGGATCGTCCAGCTCGGGATGCATGAAGACACGGCCCATGATGTTGGCGACGAGCACGCGGGCGCCGTTGCGGGCATAATAGATGCTCGAACCGCGACCAGGCGTGCCGGCTGGATAATTGGCCGGGCGCAGGAACTGGTCATGGCGGTCGCAGAAAACCACCGCTTCCTTCTGATCCCAGACGTGATTGCCTGTGGTCACCACATCGGCGCCGGCATTGATCGTTTCCAGGAAGATATCCTCGGTGATGCCGAAGCCGCCGGCGGCGTTCTCGCCATTGACGATGACGAAGTCGAGCTTCAGATCAGAAACCAGACCCGGCAGGCGATCCCATACCGCAACGCGTCCGGTCTTTCCGACCATGTCACCCAAAAAAAGCAGCCGCATTCCTATTCAATCTCCACGGAAACAAAATTGAGTCCGCTCTCGGTCAAAATCGCGCCTAGGCGGACATCATGCGGCTCAGCCGGTACTGATGCCACTTCCTGGCAGTCGAATGCAATGCCGATCAGGTGCGGATTCAACCCTTTTTGATGCAAACGGTCGATGGCGCGGTCGTAGTGGCCGGCGCCGTAGCCGATGCGATGGCCGGTGCTATCGAAAGCCGAGAGCGGCACCAGCATCACCTCAGGGTCCAGAACCGCAGCCTCAGGCCCCGGCCCCGCCGTACCGAAACCACTGGAGATCAGCGGCGCACCGGGCACGAGTTCGCGAAAGACAATGGTGAGCTTGTCGAGGATGACCGGCACGCAGAGCCGCGCGCCTCGTTCCCGCAACCGCGCCATCAGCGGCCTTATGTCCGCCTCCGACCGGATCGGCAGGAAGCCGGACACGATCGTCCCCGGCTCGACCTCAATCGCGTCGCCAGCATGGGCGAGCATCGCCAGCTCCTTTTCGATACGTTCGTCCGGCGGAATCGCATCGCGCGCCGCCAGGCGCTCGTTGCGATATCGGGCTTTCAGCTCTTTTGGGGTCATCAGGCTTTCGCGGATTGGGACAATGTCGGCAAAACATAATGAGCCGGCGGCCCAATGCAATGCACGAAAGCGACACGATGGATCGTATGATGGTCGACAGGCGTCAAGAAGCCTTGCGCACCACAGACATCCGGCCGTTCCCCTCGATATGCGCCCGAACATTCTCATAGTTCGGCAGCGTCGGGTGTGGTGTCTCGACAGGATGCGAATGCGTCGCCGTAATCACCACAACATCGGCACCGGCGGCTTCACCGGCCTTGATGCCGGCCATGACGTCTTCGAAGACCAGGCAATCGGATGTGCGAAGGCCAAGGCGCTCGGCGCCGAGGATGTAGCACTGCGGATCGGGCTTGCCGACCTTGACGTCTTCGGCAGTCACGATGAAGCGCGGAACCGGAATACCGGCGACGGCAAGCCGGGCATGCGCAAGCCGGAGCGGCGAAGAGGTGACGATTGCCCAGCGGTCAGGCGGCAGCGAAGCCAGGAATTCGATGGCGCCAGGCAACGGCACCACACCCTCCAGATCGGCGATTTCCGCCTCCATGATCAACGCCGACTCCGCGATCGGATCGACGCCGGGGAGATTCAGCTTGCCGATCGTGTCGACACCACGCGCACCATGCATGGTCGGCATGAATTTCTCTACATCCAGCCCCTTGCTGCGCGCCCAATCGCCCCAGACACGTTCGGCGGCCACGATCGAGTTGATGATCGTGCCATCCATGTCGAACAGGAAACCGGAATAGCTTTTATCGAAGACGGAAGACGGTGCGGCGGACAAAATGCAGTCCCTCTCGGTTTGGCGGGATCGGTCAGGGCGAGCCGGGATCGGCTCACGATGTCTTTCTTCCAACTACCGGTAGCGGCGCCAAGAAGCAAATCAATGCTGGCGAGCGGACGCGGAAAACGCCGCTGCGTCGCCTATGGCTGGATAGCCGGTGGAGTATGCGCGGCGGAGCAAGCCACCACGCAATCGTTGCATCACTCGCCGAGCCTGCTCTTCAGGCCGTTGATGATGTGGTTGGCCAGAGCCTGGTAATCGTCGTCGAAATGGTGGCCGCCATCCATGGCAATGACCTCGGCGCCCGTACCAGTCAAGACCGGGCAGGCGACATCTTCGTCATCGTCCTTGCCGTAGATGCACTGCACCATCTTCGGATTGATCGACTTGAGGTCGTTGGTGGGATCGCCGCCCTTGCCTTCGCTTGAAGCGCCAAGCCAGCCCATGACCGAGATCACGTAGTCGACCTTGCGCGACAGCGACAGCAGCGAGATCTGCACGATCTTGTCCTTGTCGGCCTGCTTCAGACGGTTATAGCTCGCCGGCAGCACGTCGGCGCCGAAGGAATAGCCGACCAGCACCACATGCTTCACCTTGAAGCGCTTGGTGTAGTATTGGATCATCCGCCCAAGATCGTCGGCGGTCTGCTGCGGGTCACGCTCCGTCCAGAAATAGTGCAGCGTGTCGACGCCGACGACGGGTATGCCCTGGTCCTGCAGATAGCTGCCGACTTCCTTGTCGATATCGCGCCAGCCGCCATCGCCGGAATAGACGATCGCCAGCGTATCTTCCGTGGGCTTGGTGTCCATGACGTCGACAGGCAGACCGAGCGGGGATTTCTCGCTGTCGATCGTTTTCATCAGATCCGCCAGCCCGGTGCTGAGCGTGGCATAGGCGTCATCATCGTCGGAATCGGTGACCTGAACATCGGGGTGATCCTTCTGGATCTCCTCGACATGGTCGCGTCCGTCCTTGGGAGCATTCGAGGTGAATGTCGCGACGATCGGGTTCGGCAGCGCGCCTTCCTGCAGACCGAAGGACACCATATCGCCATCGCTCTTCTTTTCGGCGGGCGTGCAAAGCTCCTGCTTCAGCGCAATGCCCGAGGTCGGATCGACCGCAAGCGTACCGGCGACGGTGGCATCCGGGGTCTGCGCGGCAATCGTCAACGCCATGGCGCCGCCCGCGCCGACACCGGCGATGATCGGCAGCTGATAGGTGCTGTCGGCAAGAGAGCGCTGCACCTGCTGGCTCAGCGATTCCAGATCCGAGACCATGTAGATGCAGCCGTCATTCTGGCTGACATCGTATTTGTTGAGCGACGCCAGGAAGGACGGATAATCGATGCCGATGACCAGCGTCCCGTTGGCGACGAGCTTGTCGGCGACGCCCTTTTCCTTGTCGCCCCAGCCGGCGACGTCGGAGATCAGAACGACCTCGCTCGTCACCTTGCCCTGCGGGCGAAGGATATGCGGCGGGGAGATCATGCCGAGATCGTATTTGGTAGCGTCCTCGTCCGCCCTTGCCGCGCCGGATGCCAGTAGACCCGCTGTCAGCAGCAATGCGGAAGCCAAGGATGTTGCGTATTTCAAGATCATTTCCTCACGACCCCCTTAAGTCCGCCCCCGATGAGGAATGTGGCATCCATCAACGCGATCATTGGACTGACACCTCCCGAAACAGCCAGATAGCGTGGCTGCCAGTCGGGATGAAACTTGGATTTGAAGGCACGAAGCCCTTTGAAATTGTAATAGCGCTCGCCGTGCTCGAACACGGTTCCCCCGACCCTGTCCCAAACCGGCGCGGATTCCCGTCTCGACATGCCCGATAGCGGCGCCATGCCAAGGTTGAAGCGCTGGAAACCCTGCTCCTTCAGATGCTCAAGGATCTGCACGAACAGAAAATCCATCGATCCCTTCGGGGCATCGGGCGAAAAGCGCATCAGGTCGACAGAGCCCTCCTCCCTGGTCTCCGTCATCAGGATATTAGCGAAAGCGACGATTTTATCATCCTTTTTCAGCACGCCAACCGGTTGCGACGCAACATAGTCAGGATCGAAGGCCCCCAGCGAGAAACCTTTTTCCTTGGCGTTATGATCGGCAAGCCATGATTCCGAAACCTCGGCAAGCTGATCCATGATCTCAGGCACATGCTGCGGCTCGATAACGGCAAATTCTAGTCCGTCGCGCACAGCCCGGCTCGCGGTCTGGCGAAGGTTGGCCCATTTGCCGCCCTTCAGCTCGAAATTGGTGAGGTTGACCACCGCCAGTTCACCGAGCTTGAAAGCGCGCAAACCGGCATCCGCACAATAGGACAGAAGCGCCGGCGATATCTGATAGAACACCGAGCGGCAGCCCGCCGCACGGGCGGTTTCGACGAAGCGCCAGACGAGTTCCGGCAGGGCGTGCTTGGGGCCGATCGGATCGAACAGCGCGATCCACGAGCGGCCCTGCTTGCCGTACATGATGAAGGCATCGCCCTTCTCGGAGAACATGATGCTCTTGTCGCCCATGCGGACCAGATTGGCGTCGGCGATGCCTTGGCTGCGGACGATCTCGACAGCGCGCTCAACGGAATCTTCCGAAACCGGATCCAGTCGCGGCGTCGCCGGCCTCAACAGGCTGAAGATCGCGATCGCCGACGAGACGATGGATATACCCAGCACGGCACGAAGCCCGCGCGGCGCCTCGCCGGTGAATTCGAACTCCCACCAGAGCTGATTGCTGTACTCGACATCGCGATAAACGAAAAACAGGATAACGATGGCGCCGATGCAGATCACCGCGATCGCCGTCAGCCAGCCCCCCGTCAGCGCCTGCTTCATCAACGATGCCGGCCGGGTAAAGAGCTGACGGCTGACGACGAGGCCAAAGATGAGGAAGCCGAGCAACCCGGCCTCGACGATGGCGATGGCCTTCAGCAGCGACAGCAGCAGCGCAAGGACCGCCGAAAAGATCGAGACCCACCAGGCACCGTCGAGACGCTGACCAAGACCGCGGGCGGCAACGATCATCGCCAGCCCGAGAAGGCTGGACAGGAAATGCGCTCCCTCGACGATCGGCAATGCCAGGTAATCACGGAGAAATTCGAGATTTTGGTCCGGCGTCGGCGTCACGCTCGAAAACACCAGCATCATGCCGAGCAACAGCGCGAAGGTCGACAGCAGCTGCGGCATCAGCCGGCCGCCGATACGCCGCATGCTGGAGGCAGCGGGATGATCGACGAAGCGACGCAGTTCGGCCACGGACACAGCCAGGATCGCAATCGCCAGCGGAATGACGTTGTAGATGACGCGATAGAGAACCAGCGAACCGAGAACCGCGTCGGCATTCACCGAGCTGCCGAGCCAGGCGATGATGATCGTCTCGAACACGCCGAAGCCGGCCGGAACGTGGCTCAGTACGCCGAGACCGACGGCGATGGCATAAATGGCGAGGAAGCCCGGCCAGCCGATGGCCGTATCCGGCAGCAGCACATAGAGCACCGAGGCCGAGGCGGCGATATCGAAGGCGGTCACTAGGAACTGTCGCGACCAGGTACGCGAATCCGGCAAGCGAACGGCGATCGGGCCGATCTGCACCTCGCGGCCATTGCGGCCGATGAAGATCACGACGGCGAGCGCTGCGAGAATGGCGCCGGCGATCAGTCGTAGCCACAGGCCGTTGACATTGATCAGCGGGCCGATCTCATCGGCAATGACCAGCAACGCGATGGCGCCGACGGCGGCAAGACCGAGGCCGAAGGCGAGCGTGACGAAGGCGATGACGCGGGTGATGTCGTCAGGCGACAACCCCATCCTCGAATAGGCGCGATAGCGGATGGCGCCGGCGCTCAGCGCACCGAAACCTGCCGTGTTGCCGACCGCATAGGCGCTGAAGGACGTCAGCGCCACATGCGGAAACGGCAGGCGTTTGCCGATATAATCCAGCGCATTCTGGTCGTAGAAGATCAGCGAGGCGAAGCTGAGGCCGGTGAAGAGCAGGGCAAGCAGGATGGACGAGACTTTGGTCGTCTCCAGCGCGTGCACGACATCATCATAGCGGACTTCGTTCGTCAGATCGAAGATCGCATAGGCGGCGATGCCGAAGACGGCAACGGTGAGGATGGCGACGATCAGCGTGCGGTTACTGTTCAGGAACCCGCTTATACCGCCGCGTTCCTTCAGTTCCTCATCGGCTTTTTCCAGATCGATTGGGGTCGACATGCTCTACCTGTTTGAATTGGCTTTCGCCGGTCCCGTTTGCTCGGATGTGCAGTAACGCTAATATTTCATCTTTATGTTGTCGCCTACACTTCTGTCGACGGGGCTCTTTTTCTCGAGAGCTCCCATGTTTCTGAATTCGGGCAATTTTGGCGCAGGCCGCGTTCCTCTAGCAAGGAATCTGTTATTATTAAAAGGAATTTGTCATTCACCCGGAATTTGGGCTTATCCACACCGAAAAGTGAATTGCGGCGCCCACAAGCAGCACAGTCCACTATCAGGACATTACGACGGGGTTATATCCCCTCGACAAATGGCTAAGGCTAAGCGCCGGCGCTGGTCTCTCGCTCAAGCAACTCCCTGAGCTTGTCGCTGGTTCCGTCCTCGTCGAGCGGCGTGTAGACCACCAGCTTCATGTCGGGGCGGTCGATGACGGCAAGTGCCGTATATTCGAAATTCATCAGCCCGCCCAAGGGATGGCGCAAGCGCTTATGGCCGGCCAACGGCCGCAATACATCCTGCCTCGGCCACCAGGCGCGAAATTCCGGGCTTGCCTGCGTCAATGTAGCGATCAGCCGCTCGAAATCGGGATTGCCTGCATAGCGAGCGCTATCGGCGCGGAACATGGCGAGCGAGTTCGCCGCCACGATCTCCCAATCGACCAGGAGCTGGCGATGAGCGGGATCGGTGAAGACGCGATGGACTGTGTTGCGCGCATCGCCCTCAAGCAGGCCGTAATCGCCGAAAAGGGCCACAGCCGCCGAATTCCAGGCAAGCACATCCCAGCGCCGGCCGAGAACATAGGCCGGCTGGCCGGTGAGGCTGGCCAGCATGCGCCGTAGCGCGGCCGGCACATCCTCCGGTCCATCTATCGGGATTTCCGTCGATGGCCGGTCGCTCAAGGTAAAGAGATGCCGTCGCTCGGCCGGATCAAGCAGCAGGGCATCGGCCAGCGCCGACAGCACCTCCACTGAGGCGCGGACGTCCCGCCCCTGCTCCAGCCATGTGTACCATGTGGTGCCGACACCGGCGAGAAGCGCCACTTCTTCACGCCGCAGCCCCGGTGTTCGCCGGCGAAATCCGTCCGGAAGCCCGACGCCTGCCGGCGTCAGCTTCTCCCGGCGGGAGCGCAGGAAAGCCCCGAATTCACGGCGCCGGGCATCTAGAATGGTTTGGTTCTGGCCGATGGTCATGGCTCATCATAGCAGGATGAATACTAGGATAAAGTCAGAACTGTTTGCCGCTTCCGCAAACTGCCAAATATCACTCCAGAGACGAGATAGAGGCGATTGCGATGGACATGAGCAACAAGACGATCCTGATCACCGGCTCGACCGACGGTGTCGGCCGCCGGGTTGCCGAGAGGCTCGCGGCAGCGGGTGGCAAGGTACTGGTGCACGGCCGCGACCGGGCGCGCGCCGAGAGCCTGCTCGCCGGCATTCATGAGGCGGGTGGGAAGGCCGCCTTCTACCCCGCCGATTTTTCATCGCTGGATGAGGTTCGCGCGCTCGCCGACACGATCGAACGCGATTACGGTCGCCTAGACATTCTGATCAACAATGCCGGCATCGGCACGAGCGGCGGCGACGCGGGGCGCGAGGTGAGTCGCGACGGACATGAACTGCGCTTCGCGGTGAATTACCTTGCCGGTTTCCTACTGACGCGCCGCCTGTTGCCGCTATTGAAGGCGAGCAGTCCCGCCCGCATCGTCAACGTTTCCTCGGTCGGCCAGCAGCCTATCGACTTCTCAGATGTCATGCTGACGCGCGGCTATAGCGGCGTGCGGGCATATTGCCAGAGCAAGCTGGCGCAGATCATGTTCACCTTCGATCTCGCCGAAGAACTCGCGAACTCGGGCGTTACCGCCAACTGCCTGCATCCCGCGACCTACATGAACACCACCATGGTTCGCCAGGCCGGCGTCGCGCCGATGAGCACGGTCGACCAGGGTGCCGACGCCATCCTCAATCTGGCCGTCAGTACCGATCTCGAAGGACGCAGCGGCCTTTACTACGACGGACAGCGCCCTTCCCGCGCCAATGCGCAGGCCTATGACAAGACCGCGCGTCAACGCCTGCGCCTGCTCAGTCAGGACCTTATCGGCCTGAGCTGAACCCACGCCGACAATCCCATCGCTATCAACCCAACAAGGAGACAGATCATGTCATCCCAACACGCCGTCATCATCGGCGGCTCGTCCGGCATTGGCCTTGCGACCGCCGCCCACCTTCTCGAAAAGGGCTATCGGGTCACCATCACCGGCCGCGACGCAGCAAAACTGCGCGCGGCGGCGGAAAGCCTCGACGGCGATGTCGCCACCATCACCATGGATGCGGCCGATTTCACCAGCCTTGCCGGATGCTTCGAAACGATCGGCCCGCTCGATCATCTGGTTCTGGCGCTCGGCGGCGGCAACGGTGGTGGTCCCTTCGCTACCGTCGATCTAGCCGATCTCAGGAAGGGCTTCGAGCAAAAGACGATGGCGCATTTCGCCTGCGCTCAGGCTAGCCTCCCCTATCTTTCGAAAGACGGCAGCATCACCTTCGTCTCCGCCGTCTCGGCGCAGGCGGCCATGCCGGGAACGGCGGGGCTGGCCGCCGTCAACGCAGCGATAGCTGCTCTCGCTCCGGTTCTTGCGGCCGAACTCAAGCCGATACGGGTCAATTGCATCTCGCCCGGCGTTGTGGACACGCCCTGGTGGGATTTCCTCGGCGAAGATCAGAAAGCACCGGCCTTTGCGGGCTTTGCCGGACGCACGCCGGTCGGGCGCGTCGGCCGCCCGGAAGAGATCGCGGACGCCATTGGCTTCCTGGTTGGCAATGGTTTCACCAGCGGCCACACCCTGATCTGCGACGGCGGTATCCGCCTCGGCCAATAATCCGTAACACGCCATTGCCGATCATCATCGGCAATGGCCTCTTCATTTGTCTGCGACACCCGCCTGCAAATGCGCCAGGATATCGATCAACTCCGGCGCCATATCCCGGATTTCCTGGAGGTGAATGGCACTAAGTCTGTGCAGGACATCCTCGGATTTTTCCGTCAGTTGCAGCGTCTGGCGGCGCTTGTCGGTTGGATCTGGGTGACGGGTGACATAGCCGGCGTCGATCAGCCGACCGACCAGCTCTGTCGCCGTATGCGGCGCGATTAGCAGGCGTTCCGCCAGCATGCCGATGGTCATTGCCTCGCCATGCGGGTTACCCTTGATCGCCAACAGCGCCTGATGTTGTTGGGGCGGTAACCCCTCCTGATGGGCGGCAGAAGTGCTGAAATCCATGAATTTCCGGAGCGTATAGCGCAGTGTCGCCAGCGCTTCATAATCCGCCTGCGACAGCGTCTCCCCAAAATTCTCCGTCACGCTCATCGTCCCCATAAACACAGTTTGCTTTCTGTCGTTGATTTATATCGCATTACGATATAATTGCCATTGCAACGCAATTTCAGCCGCCTTGCCGCCGCGCTTTAGCACAGAAAGCATTCCATGCAGGATATCAAAGCACATCATCGGCCGACCCATGATTTTTCGGGTGGGGCCTCTCGCAAAGACAATGGGGACTTCACAACGGACAAGCGCGTCCTGGTTCTTGCAGCCATGGCGCTGGTCGTCGGCACCGGCGGCGCCTTGTCCGCCTGGGTGCTGATCAACCTCATCGCGCTCGTCACCAATGCCGTCTGGCTATTCAAGATCAGCGTCGAACCGCTGTCATTGGGCACCGTCGCACGCTCGCCCTGGATGGTGGCCGCCCCCATCATCGGCGGCATCGTCATTGGCCTGATGGCCCGCTTTGGCTCCGAAAAAATCCGTGGCCATGGCATTCCCGAAGCGATCGAGGCGATCCTGATCGGCGGCAGCCGCATGTCGCCCAAGGTGGCGGTCCTAAAACCGCTCTCTTCCGCCATCTCGATCGGCACTGGCGGCCCGTTCGGCGCCGAAGGGCCGATCATCATGACCGGTGGCGCCATCGGGTCCCTCTTCGCGCAATTCTTTCACCTGAGCGCCGCCGAGCGTAAAACCCTGTTGGTCGCGGGTGCCGCCGCCGGCATGACCGCGATTTTCGGCTCTCCCATCGCCGCCGTCATGCTTGCGGTCGAATTGCTGCTGTTCGAATGGAAACCGCGCAGCTTCATTCCGGTGGTGATCGCGTCCTGCGTCTCCATCGCCTGGCGACCCCTCCTGATCGGCAGCGGTCCGCTCTTCCCGGCCCATTTCGATATGCAGATGGGCTGGTGGGGCATCCCGCTCGCCGCCGGCCTCGGCATCATATCCGGCCTGCAATCCGGCCTGCTGACAACGCTGCTCTACCGCATAGAGGACGCCTTCGAGAAACTGCCCATTCATTGGATGTGGTGGCCGGCGCTTGGCGGCCTCGTCGTCGGTCTCGGCGGGCTGATCGAGCCACGCGCACTCGGCGTCGGCTACGACATCATCTCCGACCTGCTGAGCGACCATATCGTGGCAGGCACCGTGCTCTCCATCCTCCTGGTCAAGGCCGGCATCTGGCTCGTGGCCTTGTCATCGGGAACGTCGGGCGGCGTCCTTGCCCCGCTGCTCATCCTTGGCGGTGCGCTCGGCTGGCTTGTCGGTCTCGCCCTGCCTGGCGATCCCGGTTTCTGGGCGCTGCTCGGCATGGCCGCGATGATGGGCGGCACGATGCGCGCGCCGCTGACCGGCACCTTCTTCGCGATCGAACTCACCGGCGACATGCAGGCGCTGGTGCCGCTGCTTGCCGCCACCGTTGCAGCCTATGCCGTCACCGTGTTGCTGTTGAAGCGTTCGATCCTCACCGAAAAGATCGCCCGCCGCGGCCAGCACATCACCCGCGAATATGGCATCGACCCGTTCGAACTGACCCGCGTTGCCGATATCATGATCACCAAGGTGGACACCCTGCCCGCCGCCATGCCGGCCGCAGAGGCATTGGCGCAATTGACCGAAAAGACGGACGCCCATCGTTTCTATCCCGTTGTCGAGACCGACGGTCGTTTGGTAGGCATGATTTCTCGGGCGGACGCGCTGCGCTGGCAGAACGAACCTGACCTCTCCAGCCAGACGCTCTACGACCTGATCTCGGATACCTCCATTCCGGTTGCCCATCCCGAAGACACGGTTGGCCGCGTCGCCGACATCATGATCCAGGCCGATACCGGCCGCGTTCCCGTAATCGACGAACGAACCGGTATCCTGATTGGGCTCATAGCCCGCAAGGACCTGCTGCGCCTGCGCAGCGCCGCCAACCGCTCGGAATTCGAGCGCGACGCATATCTCGGAGCAAAACGTTAAGGGGAGGAGGAGCGGCGTCAGCGGGGCAACAAGAAATCCGCGACGCTGTTTTTCTTTACTCAGTCGGGAGAGAAAAAAGAGCGATCCACGACGACCGATGGATTTTTACGATCCTGGGTGCCTACAAACGTAGGTGGGCGCCATATGTCCAAGCCCACGGGCCTGGCCAGGGACAGCTCCCTTTGGATCGAGTATGGCCCCAGGGATTGTTGTTCCTGTCGGGAAGCGCAGACCGCACCCTCTATATAAAGAGAATTCTCACCTTGTACCAGTGGCTGCGGTGCCCAGTCCGAGAAATAAACGAAAATCTCAGGTCGGCTCGGCGCCCGGACGGGCCGTGAGCTTTTCGGTGATGCCGCGAATGCGGGTCGCAACCTCGTCGATCACGGTCGCAAGCGTCTCCTCGTTGCGGGTATTGGCCGCAACCACGGTGTCACGGTTGCTGCGCAGGGTCTCGAGTTCGGCTTCGAGCGCCGTGATCCGCCGCGTCAGCTCCGAGACTTCGTCCATAATCATGATACCGGCCATCACGGTGACGCGCAGATCGCCAATTTCGCCGAACTGGCTCTTCAAATGTATGACGTAGCGGTCGAAACGGGTGGCGAGATCCGTCAGATGCGCTTCCTGGCCCTCTTCGCAGGCCATCCGGTAGGCCTTGCCGTCGATCGTTACCGTTACCTGCGCCATTCGACTTTCCGATCATTGCCGCTGAACACGACGGCTGTGTCCCGAGGGATCAGCGGTCGAGTACGGCTCTTATGGTTTCCATAGCTGTCACAAGCCGGCGCGACACTTCGCGATTGACTTCTTCGAGCCGGTTCGCTCGAAACTCCGCCTGGTCGAGTTCCTGGGCGAGCCGCGAGCGATCGGTGTGCACCCGGCGAACTTCGCCTTCGACATCGCTTTGCGCACGTTCGCGTTCAAACCGTCCATCGACGGCGCTCTCCAAAGTCGAAAGCGCCTGGCGCAATTGAGTGAGCGCCACATCTACCGTTTTGCCTGAGGGCTCCATGCCTTTCGAGTCTCCGCGCAAGGCCCGAATCAGAATATCCGGCCACTTGTCTGATTTCCCAACAATATTCAACTCAGCAACTGTACGTCAATAAAGGCGGCCATGCGGCAGGTGGCCTAATCTGTGGATGACGGTCACCTTTGCCGCTTACACAGGCTTTGTCTTACCATTGTCGTCTTTTGTCAAAGTCGGCGGGCAAATGTCAAAAAAATGCCAAACCACCCCCGGATCGGCCTGTGGATTTATTGACTTGCGCGCCCTAACTGCTATGTCTCAGCCGCCTGAGGCAGTGCTGAAAGTGGAGTTGGCAAACGCTTCTCCGTTTCGGCCGCCTTTCAACCGGTGACCCTGCTTTTTAAGCGTGTGGCCATCCCTCGAACCCGGAACATTGCGGAAAAACCCATGATCTCTCGCGAACAACACGACCGGATGGCGAATGCGATCCGTTTCCTTGCCATGGATGCTGTCGAGAAGGCCAATTCCGGTCATCCCGGTCTGCCGATGGGGATGGCTGATGTCGCCACGGTTCTCTTTAGCAAATATCTGCGTTTCGATCCGAAGAACCCGCGCTGGCCTGACCGCGACCGCTTCGTTCTGTCGGCCGGCCACGGCTCCATGCTGCTTTATTCGGTTCTGTATCTGACCGGCTACCCGGACATGACGGTCGAGGAATTGACACGCTTCCGTCAGCTCGGCTCCAAGACCGCCGGCCATCCTGAATATGGTCACGCCACAGGCATCGAAACCACCACCGGCCCTCTCGGCCAGGGCATTGCCAATGCCGTCGGCATGGCGATCGCCGAGCGCAAGCTGCGTGAGGAATTCGGCTCCGATCTGCAGGAACACCACACCTATGCCATGTGTGGCGACGGCTGCCTGATGGAAGGTATCAGCCATGAAGCCATCGCGCTCGCCGGCCACCTGAAGCTCAACAAGCTCATCCTGTTCTGGGACAACAACTCGATCACCATCGACGGTGCTGTTTCGCTCTCGGATTCGACCGACCAGGTTGCCCGCTTCAAGGCCGTTCACTGGAACACGATCGAAGTCGACGGCCACGACCAGGCTGCGATCGCTGCCGCCATCGAAGCCGCTCATAAGTCCGACCGCCCGACGATGATCGCCTGCAAGACGATCATCGGCTTCGGCGCCCCGAACAAGCAGGGCACCCACAAGGTCCACGGCTCGCCGCTCGGCGCCGAGGAAATCGCCGCAACCCGCGTTGCGCTGAACTGGCCCTATGAGCCCTTCGTCATTCCGAACGACGTTCTTGCTGATTGGCGCACAGCTGGCGAACGCTCGGTTGGCACGCGCGAAGCCTGGGAAGGCCGCCTTGCCGCTACGGAAGCAGGCAAGAAGGGTGAATTCATTCGTCGCTTCGCCGGCGAACTGCCTGTTGGATTCGACGCCGCCATCAGCGACTACAAGAAGAAGCTTGCCGAGACCAAGCCGACGCTTGCAACCCGCAAGGCATCGGAAGACGCGCTCGAAATCATCAACGGCTTCATTCCGGAAACGATCGGCGGCTCCGCCGACCTGACGCCGTCGAACAACACCAAGACCAGCCAGATGAAGTCGATCACCCCGACCGATTTCTCCGGCCGTTACATGCACTGGGGCATTCGCGAGCATGGCATGGCAGCAGCCATGAACGGCATCACGCTGCATGGCGGCCTGATCCCCTATTCCGGCGGCTTCATGATCTTCTCGGATTATTGCCGTCCGCCGCTGCGTCTGGCTGCCCTGATGGGTATCCGCGCCATCCACGTTCTGACGCATGATTCGATCGGCGTTGGTGAAGACGGCCCGACCCATCAGCCGGTCGAACAAGTCGCCAGCCTGCGCGCCATTCCGAACTTCATGCTGTTCCGTCCGGCTGATGCTACCGAGACGGCGGAATGCTGGCAGATCGCGATCAAGACGGCCAATCGTCCGTCGGGCCTCGCGCTCACCCGCCAGAACCTGCTCGCCGCGCGTACCGAATACAGCGAGAAGAACCTCTGCGAACTCGGCGCCTACACGCTGGCCGGCAATGCCGATGCCAAGGTGACTATCTTCGCTTCGGGTTCCGAAGTCGAACTCGCCGTTGCCGCCCGCACGGAACTTGAAGGCAAGGGCATTTCCACCCGCGTCGTTTCCGTTCCCTGCACGGAGCTGTTCTTCGAGCAGCCGGACGCCTACCGCAAGGAAGTGCTCGGCACCTCGCCGGTCAAGATCGCCGTCGAAGCCGGTGTTCGCGAAGGCTGGGACGCATTCGTCGGTCCGGAAGGCGCCTTCATCGGCATGAAGAGCTTCGGCGCTTCTGCACCGTACAAGGACGTCTACAACCATTTCGGCATCACCAAGGAAGCGGTTGTCGCCGCTGCCGAGGCAAAGCTTTCCTGAGGGCGCTGACAAGCGCTCTCATTTCCACTAGATAACCGCCCTGAGTAAACGGGAGTGAATTGAATGACTGTAAAAGTTGCCATCAACGGTTTCGGCCGCATCGGCCGTAACGTTCTGCGCGCCATCGTCGAATCCGGCCGTACCGACATCGAAGTCGTTGCCATCAACGACCTCGGCCCGGTCGAGACCAATGCCCACCTTCTGCGCTACGACTCGATCCATGGCCGCTTCCCGGCCGAAGTGAAGGTCGAAGGCGACACGATCATCGTTGGCGGCGGCAAGCCGATCAAGGTCACGGCGATCAAGGATCCGGCGACCCTGCCGCATGCCGCACTCGGCGTCGACATCGCGATGGAATGCACCGGCATCTTCACGTCTCGTGACAAGGCTGCCGCACACCTGACGGCCGGCGCCAAGCGCGTCATCATTTCGGCTCCTGCTGACGGCGCCGACCTGACTGTCGTTTTCGGCGTCAACCACGACCAGCTCACCAAGGAGCACCTGGTCATCTCCAATGCGTCCTGCACCACGAACTGCCTGGTGCCGGTCGTTAAGGTTCTCGACGACGCCGTCGGTATCGACCATGGCTTCATGACGACCATCCACTCCTACACCGGCGACCAGCCGACGCTCGACACCATGCACAAGGACCTGTATCGCGCCCGCGCCGCAGCCCTGTCCATGATTCCGACCTCGACGGGCGCCGCAAAGGCCGTTGGTCTCGTTCTGCCGCACCTGAAGGGCAAGCTCGACGGCACGTCGATCCGCGTTCCGACCCCGAACGTCTCGGTTGTCGACTTCAAGTTCGTGGCCAAGAAGGCAACGACGGTCGGAGAAATCAACGAAGCCATCAAGGCTGCATCAAACGGCAAGCTGAAGGGCATCCTTGGCTACACCGACGAGCCGCTGGTTTCCCGCGACTTCAACCATGACAGCCACTCGTCGATCTTCGCGACCGACCAGACCAAGGTCATGGAAGGCAACTTCGTGCGTATCCTCACCTGGTACGACAACGAATGGGGCTTCTCCAGCCGCATGTCCGACACGGCCGTCGCGTTTGCCAAGCTGATCTGATCATGGCCTTCCGCCCTCTCCTTCCGACGACAGTTCGCTGGCGTCCGCTGGAAGGAGACGGGCTGGAGCATCTGACGATCGCTCCCATCAATACTGCCACCGGCGCGGCCATTCGCGCCTGTGGCACCATTATCGGCGGCCGTGGCGGCTCGCCCTACGGCGTCTTCTACCGCATCGACTGCACAGCCGACTGGACCGTCCTCTCTTTCTCGGTCGAAACCACTGACGGCCGACGCCTCGCCCTTTTCTCGGACGGCAAGGGCCATTGGCAAACCGAAGACGGTCTTGCCCTGCCGCAATTCGACGGCTGCGTCGACATCGATCTCTATGGTTCCCCCTTCACCAACAGCCTGCCGATCCGGCGGCTAGAGCCGCTTCCAGAAGACGGGACAGTGAAGCTCTCGATGCTCTATATCCCCTTCGACAGCTTGGAGCCCGTGCGCGACGGCCAGCGCTACACCTGCATCACCCCGGAAAAGCTCTATCGCTACGCCGCCGAAGACAGGGTTTTCACCGTCGACCTACCCGTCGATGCGGACGGCCTGGTGATCGACTATCCGATCTATTTCAAGCGCGTAGACCTTTGAGGCTCTGCGGATATCGCAGCCCGTGGCGCATGGCCCGCATTATTCCTCCAATCCGCCCAAATCTTTCCCCTTCCTGCCCTGCTATGGTCCAGATTTACCTATAAATTTTTGATAGGAATTCTCCCCAGGCATTCCGGAATCGATTCGTCGTTCTGGCGAAGCGCATCACACCATGAAGTCGCAGTTATCGGAGCGGGTTTCGATCCTGACGCCCTCCCCGACAATATTTGTTTTACTAATTTCAAACTGCGCGACACCATGCTGAATGGTGGGGGGAGAATAACGATCGATCCGGGCTTTCAGCCCGAGCAGCGGCATGCGGGAAAGGGGAAGACCGAGTGGAGGCATTTTACGTCATCGTGCTGGTGTGCACGGTTCTGATCCTGATCGCGGCCTTCTCGAGCCTGCTTGCTTTCCGTTTCGGCGCGCCGTTACTGCTGCTCTTCCTGCTCATCGGCCTGCTGGCCGGCACGGATGGCCTCGGCATCGAATTCTCCAACAATTATCTTGCCTATATTCTCGGCTCCCTCGCCCTTGCCGTCATCCTCTTCGATTCGGGATATGGCACGTCGATCCAGGCCTTCAAACTCGCGGCCGTGCCGGCCTTGACCATAGCGTCCCTCGGCGTCCTCGTGACGGCGGCGCTGTTCGGTCTTGCGGCCACCTGGCTTCTCGGTTTCACCTGGCTGCAAGGCTTGCTTCTTGGCTCGATCGTCGCCTCGACGGATGCGGCAGCCGTCTTCTTCCTGCTGCGCATCGGCGGCATCAACATCCGTGACAAGGTGCGCTCCACGCTGGAGGTCGAATCCGGCACCAACGACCCGATGGCGATCTTCCTGACGCTGGCGCTCGTCGAAGTGCTGGCAAACGGCGAAGGCTATCACGGCATCAATCTTACCATGCTTGCCACCTTCATCCAGCAGATGGGCCTCGGCGTCATTCTCGGCATGCTCGGCGGCATGATGATCGTGCTGATCGTCAGCCGGCTGGAGACCGACCGCGGCCTGACCCCGATCTTCGTGCTGGCACTCGCCCTCCTCGTCTTCTCCTTCACCGGTGCTGTCGGCGGCAGCGGCTTCCTCGCGGTCTATGTCGCCGGCATCTATGCCGGCAATCGCAAGATGCCGGCCTCGGCCTCGATCAAGCGCTTCCAGGACGGCATGACGTGGCTGGCGCAGATCATCATGTTCCTCGTTCTCGGCCTGCTCGCCACGCCGTCGCAATTTCCGGCAATCGCCATTCCCGCCGTGGCGCTGGCCCTCTTCCTGATCTTCGTCGCCCGCCCGATCGCCGTCTGGCTCTGCCTGCTGCCCTTCGACTATACGCAGCGGGAGACCGGCTTCGTCGCCTGGGTTGGCCTGCGCGGCGCCGTCTCCATCCTGCTCGCCATCATGCCGATCCTCGGCAACCTCGAAGCCGGCCAAACCTATTTCAACGTCGCCTTCATCGTCGTGCTGGTGTCGCTGCTGCTCCAAGGCTGGACGATCAAGCCAATGGCGCGCCGGCTCGGCCTGATCGTGCCGCCGCGCATGGGAGCCGTCGACAAGGTCGAGGTCGACCTACCGGGCGCGGCCAATCATGAGCTGCTCTCCTACCGCGTCGTCAAGGACAGCCCGGTCCTGCGCGGCGAGCGCATTCCGCGCTGGGCCATGCCGTCGCTCGTCGTGCGCGACGGCAAATCGATGCGCTATCAATATGCCGGCCGCCTGAGGGAAAACGATCTCGTCTATCTCTTTGTCACCCCGAGTTATTCACGCCTCCTCGACCGTCTCTTTGCCAGCCGCGCGCCGGTCGATCCAGAAGACACCGATTTCTTCGGCGCCTTCTCGATCTCGCCGTTGCGACCGGCCGCCGACCTCGACGCAGCCTATGGGCCGGGGCTTCTGAGCGAGCAGGAAAAGGGGCTGACGATCGCCGAATTCATGCGCCAGCGCCTCGGTGGCAAAGCCGACTATGCCGACCGCGTCCGCCTCGGCCAGATCATCCTGATCGTCCGCGATCTCGACGAAAACGATCATATCCAGTCCGTCGGCATGTCGCTGGAGGCACTGGAACCGGCAACCGCCCTGCCGATTTTCGTCAATCTGCACGATATCCTGGACGGCATTCGCGGCTACCTGCGAAAGCGCCGGGAACGCGTCACAGGGGCTGGCAAAAACGACGCCTGACCGCCTTGCGTCTCCTATCATCCGTAGTATGGTCGGCGCACTTCACGGTACCAACAATATTGGATTCCTCCCTATGGCAGCCTTCAAAACACTCGACAATCTCACCGACATCACCGGCAAGCGCGTGCTCGTGCGCGTCGACCTCAATGTGCCGGTCAAGGACGGCAAGGTCACCGACGCGACCCGTATCGAGCGCGTCGCCCCGACGATCCTCGAATTGTCCGGCAAGGGCGCCAAGGTCATCCTGCTCGCCCATTTCGGCCGCCCGAAGGATGGCCCGTCGCCGGATCTGTCGCTGTCCCTGATCATCCCGGCGGTTGAGGAAGTGCTCGATCACGCTGTTCTGTTTGCCTCCGATTGCATCGGCACGCCGGCAACTGAGGCCGTTGCCAAGATGGGCAACGGCGACATCCTGCTGCTCGAGAACACCCGCTTCCACAAGGAAGAGGAAAAGAACGACGCGGCCTTCACCAAGGCGCTGGCCGCCAATGGCGATCTCTACGTCAACGACGCCTTTTCGGCCGCCCACCGCGCCCACGCCTCGACCGAGGGTCTTGCCCACCTCCTGCCCGCCTATGCCGGCCGTACCATGCAGGGTGAACTCACGGCACTGGAAAAGGGCCTCGGCAATCCGGTCCGCCCGGTCGTCGCCATCGTCGGCGGCGCCAAGGTCTCTTCCAAGATCGATCTCCTGAAGAACCTGGTGCATAAGGTCGATGCGCTGGTGATCGGCGGCGGCATGGCCAACACCTTCCTCGCCGCCAACGGCATTGATGTCGGCAAGTCGCTCTGCGAGCATGATCTCGCCGAAACCGCCAGAGAGATCATCGCGGAAGCCAAGGCCTCGAATTGCCAGATCGTCTTGCCGACGGACGGAGTCGTCGCTCGTGAGTTCAAGGCAGGTGCCGCCAACGAAGTGGTCGCGATCGATGCCATTCCGGCCGACGCCATGGTGCTCGATATCGGCCCGAAGTCTGTCGAAGCCGTGAAGAAAATCATCGAGGGGTCGACGACACTGGTCTGGAACGGCCCGCTCGGCGCCTTCGAAATCACCCCCTTCGACACCGCCACCGTAGCGGCCGCCCAATATGCGGCCGAACGCACCAAAGCCGGCAAGCTGACCTCCGTTGCCGGCGGCGGCGATACCGTCTCCGCGCTGAACCATG
This sequence comes from Rhizobium lusitanum, assembly GCF_014189535.1. NCBI lineage: Bacteria > Pseudomonadati > Pseudomonadota > Alphaproteobacteria > Hyphomicrobiales > Rhizobiaceae > Martinezella > Martinezella lusitana. Next base: position 1,544,167 of record NZ_CP050308.1, read on the forward strand.
CCGGCGTTGCCGACGATTTCACCTATGTTTCGACGGCGGGCGGCGCCTTCCTCGAATGGATGGAAGGCAAGGTTCTGCCGGGCGTGGCCGTTCTTCAGGCCGCAAAGTAAGCAGCAGCATTTGACGATAAGAAGAGCCGCGAAAGCCAAAACTTTCGCGGCTTTCCACAAGATGGTAGGATCACCACACAAACTTTCAAACGTTTGAAATCAATTCAATCGTTTCAATAGCTTAGCTGAGCATTTCCCTCCTTATATACTTCTGTTATCGCCGACCTATATTGATCTCGTCGCCGACAGAAAACGCCTTGGAGAACGAAAAATGAGCGAAAGACTTGAAGACATTGCCGTAAAGATGGTTGCCGATGGCAAGGGCCTCTTGGCGGCTGACGAATCCACCGCCACGAACAAGAAGCGCTTCGACACCATCGCTCTCGTTTCTACCGAGGAGAGCCGCCGCGACTATCGCGAAATGCTCTTCCGCTCCGACGATGCGATGAAGAAATACATCTCCGGCGTCATTCTCTATGAGGAAACCCTCTTCCAGAAGGCTGCCAACGGCACGCCCTTCGTCGACATCATCAGGACCGCCGGCGGTATTCCCGGCATCAAGGTCGATACCGGCGCCAAGCCGCTGGCCGGCTTCCCGGGCGAAACCGTCACCGAGGGCCTCGATGGTCTCGCCGACCGCCTGGCGAAATATTATGACGCCGGCGCCCGCTTCGCCAAGTGGCGCGGCGTGATCTCCATTTCCGATACGCTGCCGACCTACGGCGCGATCAAGGCCAACGCCCACGCGCTCGCCCGCTACGCCGCCCTTTGCCAGCAGGCGAAGATCGTGCCGATCGTCGAGCCGGAAGTGCTGATGGATGGCGTTCCGGGCACGCATGATCTCGACCGCAGCGAGGAAGTTACCCGCCGGACGCTGCAGATCGTCTTCCAGGAACTCGCCGACGCCCGCGTCAGCCTCGAAGGCATGATCCTGAAGCCAAGTATGGTCATCGATGGCAAAAAGCTGCGCAAGGCATCGGTCGAGCAGGTTGCCGAACGCACCGTCAAGGTGCTGAAGGAAACCGTTCCTTCCGCCGTTCCGGGCATCGCCTTCCTCTCCGGCGGTCAGACGTCGGAAGAAGCAACCGCGCATCTCTCCGCCATCAATGGCTACGACCTGCCCTGGGACGTCACCTTCTCCTACGGCCGCGCCCTGCAGGACGCAGCGCTGAAGGCATGGGATGGCAAGCCCGAAAACGTCGCCGCCGGCCAGCGCGCCTTCACCCACCGCGCCGAGATGAACTACCTCGCCGCCAAGGGCAGCTGGACCAAGAACAGCGAAAAGGCTGCTTGATTTCAGCAGATAGCTTGAAACGATTGAAAGCCCTGATCGCGATGCGGTCAGGGCTTTTTGCTTTTATGCAGGGACATCGCTTGGAAATGCTCTCATCCGGCCCACAGCGGTCATCGCCACCCAATTCCTCCTAGGTGGTCGGCAGCATTCCACCGTCGAGCCTCAGATTGACGCCGGTTATGTATGCGGCTCGCGGACTGGCGAGAAACGAAACAGCATCAGCTATCTCCTCAAGAGTTCCCACGCGACCAACCGGGACTTGGGCGAACAGAGGTAGCACGGCTTGTTCGATCACCCCCCACGGCGCGTCTTGTGCAAGCCCCTGCTCCACGGCAACTTCGCGAAACCAGGCGTCCAGCCTGTCGCTGTGTATCGTGCCGGGCGATACGGTATTCACTGTGACACCGTCGGCCGCGACCGCTTTCGCCATAGAGACCGTCATTGCGTTCATGGCGGCCTTGCAAGCGGAGTAGTCTGGCCGGGAGGCTGGCGGCATCAAACCGGCCAGGCTCGAAATGTTGACGACCCGTCCCCACTTGGCATGACGCATTCTCGGTAGCAGCAGGGTTATTACCCTCACGGCAGCGAGAACGTTGCGGTCATAGGCCGACGCCCATGAAGCTGGCCGGCTGCTCGTCCAGTCCTCCACCTCACCTGAACCGCCGGCATTGTTGATCACGATGTGTATCGGACCGGCAAGCGCTTGTGCCTCGTTGACGAGCCGCCGCACATCATCATCAATTGTGAGGTCTCCGAGAACGGCATGGGCGCGCCCTCCTTCGGCGATGATGTCATAGGCGACCCGCTCCGTCTGCACCCTGTCGCGACCGTGGACAACGACGACCACCTTCTCACGAGCAAGTCCTCTGGCGATCGCTTCTCCTATGCCCTTGCTACTCCCGGTGACGAGCGCTGTCTTCCCGTCCAGTTTCAAGTCCATGGCGTGGTACCTATCTTGAAGGCGATACCTCACAAAAGAACAGAACGATGATCGACACAATTACGCACTTTAAAGTGCCTGTAGACCGCGAAGAGCGGTCAGTATGCCTTGGCCCGGATGGGTCCGTGGCGCATGTCACCAGGATGCTTCGGATGATCAGCGGACGCTGGAAGCTTCCAATCCTGTTCCGTCTCTTCGCTGAGCCATCGATGCGGACCTCGCAGTTGAAGCGCGATATGCCGGGCATTTCGCAGAAGATGCTGACGCAGCATCTGCGAGAGCTTGAGAATGACGAACTTGTCGCAAGACGGGACTTCGGTGAGCAGCCGCCACATGTGGCGTATGCGCTGACCAATTCGGGTCGAGACCTTATGCCGGTCTTGATGGCGGCAAGGGAGTTTTCACGGCGCCATCTCTAAAAAGCGCACGTGGTCGCGTCGTATGACCGCCGTTGGCACGATCCTGCCATTGTCAAATTCGCTTTCGGCCCGCTGGGCAGCCCGGCTTGTGCGCCTCAGTTCGCGCTTAGAGCATTTCCGCTTTTCTTCGAATCGCGAAAACGCTCTATCTTCTTGTTTGTTCGCATTCCAGACGGAAAACCGCTGCGCACTTTTCCTGGAAGTTCTCTAGCCGGCGGTATCGGTTCAGAGCCTGCGAGCTTCCAGACGCCGCTTGTCGCGCTCGACATATTCGGAGCCCAGCTTTGTCAAACTGAATTGTCGTTTCTGAAATTCCCCACGGATCAAGATGAAGCCTTGCTCTTCAGCTTCGCTCAGTGTCTTCAGGCTTGTGCCTTTGGGGGGAGACTGCCAATCCACGCCAACGGCGCTGTGCAGCAATACCATTATCTTGATAATTTCGTTTCTCCATGGCTGCTGCATACAGCCGCGCCGCGTCGTTTCACCAATCCGGTTCCGCTTTCCTGACTTGGCACCATCCAGGAGAACCTCATTGATTTAAAATGATTATTTTTGGTCAACCCGAGGTTTCGCAAAAGCTATTGTATAAAAGCTCCAATAAGCTTGGTCAATTCAGTCGCTCCGTCTCGATCGGTTTGCTCGTTCCTGCTGATTGGGCAGAAAAAACGCGCAAGGATCGCATCGGTTCTCGCCATTGGACGATACCAACCGCACTTCCGGCGCGAAGCCGCCACTGACCGATGCTCACGAACGGCAAGCAGACTGGTGGCGTTTGCTACATAATTCCGCATAAGCCTCTCCAGCCACTTACCTGGAGGTTGAAGTTGTCACCAGCACAAGTTCTAGCTTCCAGCCACAGACATCCAGCGGCTAAATCCTGCAAACCTATCCGAACTGGCAGGAGCCACCCATGAATACCGCCGCCTACGTCACCACCGACGTTTTCACCTCCGAGCGTTTCGCCGGTAATCCGCTGGCCGTCATTCCCGATGCGCGCGGCCTGAGCGATGAGGCGATGCAGAAGATCGCGACCGAGTTCAACTATTCGGAAACGACCTTCGTGCTGCCGGCCGAAAATCCGGACAATACTGCGCGTGTCCGTATCTTCACGCCGACCAAGGAAATCCCCTTCGCCGGGCATCCCAATGTCGGCACGGCCTTCGTGCTCGGCCAGCAGGCGGAGATCTTCGGAAAAGCACCTGGCGACAGGCTGATCTTCGAGGAGAAGGCCGGGCTGGTGGATGTTCAGCTTCTTCGCACCGGCAACGACGTCAGCGGCGCGAAAATACGAGCACCGGGGGAACTGCAACTCGGCGACACCATCGCCGACGACCTTATTGCCCGCTGCATCCAGGTCGATCCCGCATCCATTCGACACACGACACATGCCCCGACCTTCGCCTCCGTCGGTTTGGCGTTTGCCTTCGCGGAATTGGATAGTCTCGAAACGCTCGGCAAGGCACGCCCGAACGCCGCCATCTTTGCGGAAGCAGCAGCTCTTCACAAGGAAGACAAGACCGGCTTTTCGCTGTTCCTCTATACCCGCACGACTGAAAAGCCTTGGCATATCCGCGCCCGCATGTTCGCACCGCTCGATAACGTCACCGAAGATCCGGCCACCGGCAGCGCCTCGGCGGCCCTCGGCGCCTATCTCACTTCACTGCTGCCCGAAGGCGACATCGAGACGCAGATCACCATCGAACAGGGCGTGGAAATGGGCCGGCGTAGCCTGATCGGCGTCGATGTCAGGAAATCCGGGGGGATCGTCACCGACGTCTTCCTCTCCGGCCATTGCGTCAGCGTCATGCGAGGCGAAGTCGCATTATGACCTGCGGATAAGCCTTTGCGAAGATCCCAGCCGGCTTTTGAGGTGCTGCGCTAAAACGTCTCGTTGATGATCAGCGCGATCGTCCAGACCGCAAAGGCGATAATGGCGATCTTCCAGAAATCAACACGCCGCTTGAGGCCGGGCAGCCCGAGCGGCTTGATGATCTGTACCGCCATGGCCAGCATCAGCAGCACCGCGATCACTTTTGTCACGGTATTTTTCCCCGTTTGAGCAAGAGTGAGCAAGACCCCTTCAAAAACCACTGCGCAGTTTTCGCGATCATGCTCTAATCGTCATAGGACGGACATCTTTCCGCGCCAACAGACTGTTTCTACACGCCGATAGCGGCAATCCGGGGCACAATCAATAGCGAAAACTGGCGGGACATGGTTCCTGCCTTATCGGTTCTTTAAGCGGAGCCGCATGAAAGTAGGGACATGAAAAGAAATATCCTGCCCGTTCTCGCCCTGCTTTTCGGCACGCTCTTCCTATTCACGGGAAATGGCCTGCACGGCCTGTTGCTGCCGGTACGCGGCACCGCCGAAGGCTATGCCACGACGACGCTCGGCCTGCTGGGCACGACCTGGGCCACCGGCTTCGTGCTCGGCTGCCTGACGGCGCCGAAGCTCGTCCGACGCATCGGCCATGTTCGCGCCTTCTCCGGCTTCGTCGCCGTCATCGCCATTATCGCGCTTCTGACCGGCATCGTCGTCGATCCCGTCTGGTGGGTGGCCTTGCGCGCCATTACCGGCTTCTGCACCGCCGGCACCTCGATGATCATCGAAAGCTGGCTCAACGAGCGCGCCACCAATGAGAGCCGTGGCGCGATTTTCTCGCTCTATATCGGCATTACCCTGATCGGCGCCGTCGCCGGCCAGATGATGGTCCCCTTCGCCGACATCCATACGCCGATCCTCTTCATGGTCTGCGGCATTTGCTACTGCGTCGCCATGTTGCCGACGACATTGTCGACCGCCGCGTCGCCACAACCGCTGAAAACCGTCAGCCTTGACCTGAAGGCGCTCTATCGTAATTCGCCGGTCGCCTCCCTCGGCATCTTGCTGGTCGGCATCGCCAACGGTGCCTATGGCACGCTTGGCGCCGTCTTCGGTGCCAATGCCGGCCTCTCCGATAGCAATATCGCGGTGATGATGAGCTCGACCATCTTTGCCGGCGCCGTGATGCAGTTTCCGGCCGGACGCCTTTCGGACCGCATCGATCGCCGCTATGTGCTGGCCGGCATGGCCGCCATTGCCGCGCTCGACGGCCTGCTGCTCTTCCTGATAAAGCCGGGCAATCCGCATTTCCTGATTGCCATGGTGATAATCTATGGCGCTGTCGCCAACACGCTCTACCCGATCGCCGTCGCCCATGCCAACGACTTCGCCGCGCCGGAGGAATACGTCAAGGTCTCCGGCGGCCTGCTGCTGCTCTACGGCATCGGCACGATCATCGGCCCGACGCTCGGCGGCCCGGTCATGTCGACCGTCGGCCCCTACGCACTGTTCTTCGTCACCGCTGTCGCGCATGTGCTGATTACGGCCTATGCGGTCTTTCGCAGTCGGCAGCGCGCGGCAAAGCCGGCGGGTGATCGCGACGCCTACACAACCATGCCGTCGGCAAACGCACAGATGATCACGCCGGAGAGCATGTCGCTGGCACGCAGCGAGGCTTCAAATAAGGACGATAACACTGTAAATTACGGCACCTAAGCCCACTGGAGCATTCCGCTTTCAGGCGATGTCGTCTGAAAGCGGACAAGATGCTCCAGATTCAAAAGACTAGAGCGACCTTTGCGCGTTCAGATGAACGCGCGGCGCTCTGGCGGCAAAGAGGAGCCGAGATGAGCATTTTCGACAACGACCAACCGAAGCAGCCGTCCGCCCACGAGATCGGCAGTGATCTTTCGATGCTCTCCGTCGATGAGCTGAAGAACCGCGTCGCGTTACTGCAAGCGGAGATCGCTCGCCTGGAAGACGAGATCGTAGTCAAGGCATCCGGCCGGAAAGCCGCTGAAAACCTCTTCCGTTTCTAGTGCAATTCTAAGGGAAAGTGCGCAGCGGTTTTCCGTCCGGAGTTGCGCGAAAACAATAGCCCGCCATCGGCGCAAAACCTGCGCGCTCGAGACAGACGGATGGGCGTGTTCAACGGAATATTAAGCTTTACGACATATTACTACATCATCCAGATTTGCTCTGGACTTCAGACAGTTCCTCCACTTGTCGAATTGGTCTGATTTTTCTCCCTGTTTTACCTTGAGAGCCGCTTTTGCGGCTCTTCTTTTTCCCTGTACCGCAGGGCTTTCGACGAAACTGTGGAGATTAACCCTTTCTTAAGAATCGTCTTGCGGATTTCAGTTAAAATCATCATCTTGAAGTCATAAGAACGGATGCCGAGAGTCCTTCTGGACTTGCCCGGTCTTTCCTGAACAAAAGTGTTGCGTGAAGCAGGGATTTCTTCGATGTCAGAACTTGGTTTGAACACGATCAGCTTTGCTGGCCATGCAGCGTCGTCGGCACAGTTCAGGATGCTGTACTCCGAAGGCATGTCGCTGGTCGAGGAAACCGCCGGCTATCTCGATGGCAACGGCCGCACCGCCTCCAAGGTTCTGCCGCGCATGGCCTCCGTACTCTACGCTGCCGAATCCATGCGGCTCACCACCCGCCTGATGCAGATGGCCTCCTGGCTGCTGCTGCAGCGCGCCGTCAACAATGGCGAAATGTCGCGCGATCAGGTGCTGGCCGAAAAGAACAAGGTTCGCCTCGACGGCTTCAACGTCGACCGCAACGCGCCCGGCTGGAACGACCTGCCGGAAGCCTTCCGCGACCTCGTCGAACGCTCGCTGCGCCTTCAGAACCGCGTCGCCCTGCTCGACCGCGAAATCTACCGCCCGACGGAACCCCAGATCGTTCCGGACAACCAGAACAGCGTCAAGGCGCAGCTCACTCTGCTGCAGACAGCTTTCGGGGAATAACCGACAAAGCATCCTATTGCGGACGAATTGAACCGGTCGTGTCTTGCGCGGCCGGTTTTGTTTTGCCGGTGATCGGCAAATGGAAAATTATCCGCGTGCCTCAAGCCGCGTCGCGCTGCTTCAGCCAAAGTCCGAATTCCTGGATAACGGCGACGACATACTTCAATCGCTTGCCATCCTCCGTCAGCGCATACTCCACCTTGACCGGCACTGTGGGATAGACGGTGCGCAGCACCAGACCAGCCTCTTCAAGGGCGCGGAGGTCCAAGGTCAGCATCCTCTGGGAGATCCCCGGCACATCGCGCCGGAGTTCGTTGAAGCGCTTCGGACCATCAACCAGATAGGACACCAGAAGCAGGCGCCAGCGCCCGCCTAACAGGTGCATTGCTTCCTCGACGGAACAGCCGCTTACATTTTTTCTCATAGAACACACCTCCAGGCCGCACGTAGGTATATTTTATGTACCTAGATGTCAAACTAGTGCCTTCTTACTTTTCCATACCACTTCGACTACATGGCCCAAAGCCGCCTTTCAACGTGAAGGCAGGCAATCAAAATCCGCCATGGAGATTGCAAGTGAAGCTTTATTACATGCCCGCCAGTTGCTCCCTTTCCCCCATATCGTCATCAATGAGCTTGGTCTCGATGTGACGTTGCTCAAAATCGATCACAGCAAGCATACGATCGAAGGCGGTGGCGACTACTACGACATCAATCCCCTTGGCTATGTTCCGGTCCTCGAGCTCGACGATGGAACGAGGCTGCACGAGGGGCCGGTGATCGTGCAGTATCTGGCCGATCTCAAGCCGGAACGAGGCCTGGCTCCGCCAAACGGCACGATGGAGCGCTACCGCCTGCAGGAGTGGCTCAATTTCCTGGCATCGGAGATTCACAAGGGCTTCATCCCGCTTCTCTACGCGAGGCTGGCAGGCAAATATGTGGAGACCGCGACGCCAAAACTTGAGAAGCGCTATGCCTGGATAGACGAGCGGCTTGCCGGTCGCGACTTTCTCATGCGCGATACCTTCAGCGTGGCCGACGCCTACCTGTTCGCGCTCACCGGCTGGGGCCAGGCAGACTGGTTGAAGTCCTACTACAAGGCAGGCATCCATTTCGATCAACTGGACAATCTCAAGGCCTGGTATGGCCGCGTGCGTGAACGCGATTCGGTCAGGAAGGCGCTTCGGGAAGAGGGACTGGAATAGAACTGCAACTCACGGCAACGGTGTGCCGTCGTTCATCTGGCGCCATACCCTGACAACAAGACAACAAAAAAGCCCGGTAAAACCGGGCTCTTGTCAAAACGTCGTATCGCGAAGCGATTAGACGCCGAGGCTGCCGAAGCGCTTGTTGAACTTGGAAACGCGGCCACCGCGTCCATGAGCTGCTGATTGCCGCCCGTCCAAGCCGGATGCGACTTGCTGTCGATTTCGAGATTCATGGTGGCGCCTTCAGAACCCCAGGTCGAGCGGGTTTCGTATTCGGTGCCGTCAGTCATGACTACCTTGATCGTGTGGTAGTCGGGATGGATGTTGGCCTTCATAACAATCTTCCTGTCATGCCAGGGTCCATTTGTCGCAAGCCATTGCGGCAACCGAACCGATTGAATAAATGAAGCCGCAGTCCGATTAGGCTACGGCTTCCAATTGAGATGGCGTGCCTATACATGAAGGCGGCAAGGATAACAAGGGCCGAAAAAGCGAAGCCCCTTGCTGATATGGGGATTGGAGACGACTTGTCAGAGACTGGCCAGACAGACGACAAAAAACGCGGATCCATCCGTCCCCTCGGGCGGCTGACGCCCTATCTCAAACGCTATCGCGGCATGGTCATGGGCGCTATCGTCGCGCTGGTGGCTGCCGCCGTCACCTCGCTCGCCCTGCCGCTGGCCGTCAGGCGCATGATCGACCACGGCTTCGATCAGGCCGACCGCGGTCTCATCAACAGCTATTTCGTCGCGATGATGATCATGGCCGTCGTTCTCGCGGTGGCAAGCGCAATGCGCTACTATTTCGTCATCACCATCGGCGAGCGCATCGTCTCGGATATGCGCCGCGAGGTCTTCGACCATGTAACGCGGCTCTCGCCCTCCTTCTTCGACGTCAACCAGTCCGGCGAGATCGTCTCGCGACTGACGGCCGACACGACGCAGATCAAATCAGCCGTCGGCGCGACGGCGTCTGTGGCGCTGCGCAATCTTATTCTCTGTTTCGGCGCCGTGGGGATGATGATCGTCACCAGCCCGAAACTGTCGAGCATCGTGCTGATCGCCATCCCGGTCATCGTGCTGCCGCTCGTCAGCTTCGGCCGTTCGGTTCGCAAGCGCTCGCGCGCAGCACAAGATACGCTGGCCCATGCATCGGCTTACGCCAACGAAACCATCGCCGCCAGCCGCACCATTCAGGCTTTCAATGGCGAGACAGCCGCAGCAGAGCGCTATGGCGCTTCGGTGGAAGACGCCTTTCAGGCCGCGCGCGCCGCGATCAAGTCCCGCTCGCTGCTCACCGGCTTTGCCATCACGATGATCTTCGGCAGCATCGTCGCCGTGCTCTGGGTCGGTGCGGAGAACGTACTCGCCGGCACGATGTCGGCCGGAACGCTTGGCCAATTCCTGCTCTATTCCGTCATCGCCGGCACCTCGCTCGGTTCGCTGTCGGAAGTCTGGGGCGAACTGTCACAGGCAGCGGGCGCGGCAGATCGCCTGGGCGAGCTTATGGCGGAGGTATCGCCGATCGCCGCCCCCTCCGATCCACTCCCCCTACCCCAGCCACCGCAGGGCCGCGTCGACTTCTCGGACGTGCATTTCTCCTATCCGTCGCGGCCCGGCAGATCGGCGCTGCATGGCCTGTCGCTGTCCGTCAAACCGGGTGAGACGGTGGCGATCGTCGGCCCCTCGGGCGCCGGCAAGAGCACCATCTTCTCGCTGCTCCTGCGCTTCTACGATCCGCAACAAGGCAGCATCGCCATCGACGGCATCGACGCCCGCCGCGTCTCGCCCGAAGCCTTGCGCGACCGCATCGCCATTGTGCCGCAGGACACGACGATCTTCGCCGCGACGATCCACAACAACATCGCCTTCGGCCGCCCCGGCGCTTTGCGTGACGAAGTGCGCGCCGCCGCGATCGCCGCACAGGCGGATGAGTTCATCGCGCGCCTCGACGAGGGTTACGACACACAGGTCGGCGAGCGCGGCATCACTCTTTCCGGCGGCCAGCGCCAGCGCATCGCCATTGCCCGCGCCATCCTGAAGAATGCGCCGATCCTGCTGCTCGACGAAGCGACCTCCGCGCTCGATGCCGAAAGCGAGACGCTGGTGCAAAAGGCGCTGGACGGCCTGATGGAAACGCGCACCACCCTCGTCATCGCTCATCGCCTGGCGACCGTGCTCAAGGCCGACCGCATCCTGGTGCTCGATCAGGGCCGCATTGTCGAGGAAGGCACGCACCAGAGCCTCATCCATCACGGCGGCATCTACGCCAAGCTGGCGCGGCTGCAATTCGACGCCGGCGTCGACGATCGCATGCTCGTTGTGAAATAACGACAGATTGATCAAGTCATTGCGAATGCAACAGGTGGAAATGACTTTGAAGTTGCGCTAGATTTCCAACGTTATCTCGCACTGATGCGATTCTAGGAGACGGGAACGATGTATAAATTTGAAGTCTATAAGGATAAGGCTGGCGAATTCCGATTCCGGTTCAAGGCCTCGAACGGCGAAACCATGTTTGGCTCCGAAGGCTACAAGGCGAAGGCTTCGGCCCTGCACGCTATCGAATCGATCAAGTCCCATGTCGGCGGCGCCGTCATCGACGACCAGACCACAGCCACCGCTTAAGACTTCACGTCGAGCGCCTGCTACAACAATCGTCCACGGCTGGCCGCCTTTTGGTGTGCCGGCCGTTTTTGTTTGACCGTCGGAAATACTTCGGAAAATTCGCTCCAATCTGTCGAAATCGACCCGGCTCGCGGCTCATTGTATCGGAACGGCATGAAGCCGCTTCACCGGCGGCGTTGCGTATCTTGAGATTTGCTCCTTAGATGCAGCATCCAGCCCGGAAAACCGTCAACACAGCGAGCAGGAGTTTCCCATGCAATACGCCTTGATCATCCGTGAATCGGCCGAGGATTTTAAGCGGCGCGAGGATCCCACCTACAAAAACGGCTGGATCGCCTATACGCAGGCGCTGATCCAGGCCGGCATCATGACCGGAGGCGCCGGACTGACCGCGCCGGAAACCGCAACGCTCATCCGCCACCGTGGTGACGATCATGATGTGCAGGACGGCCCCTTCCCGGAGGGCAAGGAGCAACTCGGCGGCTTCTACCTAATCGACGTGCCGGATCTCGACACGGCCCTGGAATGGGCCGTGCGTGTGCCGGTTTCTCAGCAGGGCTCCGTCGAGATACGGCCGCTCCTGCACATGTGAGACGACCATGAACCCCGACGTTGGACGCGCTACCGAACGGGTGGCGCGTCAATCCTATGGCAAGCTGATCGCCTTTCTCGCGGCACGTTCGGGCGACGTGCCGTCAGCGGAGGATGCACTCTCCGAGGCACTCGCCGCCGCGCTGGATAGCTGGCCGGAGCGGGGTATCCCGGACAATCCCGAAGCCTGGCTGATGGTCGCCGCGCGGCGTAACCTTTATCGCGCGGCAAGACATGCGAAAGTCAAAACCGCCGCCCGCGATACGGTCACCATGGCATTCGAGGAAGCGGAGGAACGCATGAATGCGGATGGCCCAGCCTTCCCCGACGAGCGGCTGAAGCTGTTGTTCACTTGCACCCATCCCGCTATCGACCGCTCCGTGCACACGCCGCTGATGCTGCAGACGGTCCTCGGCATCGACGCCAAAACCATCGCCCGAGCCTTTATCGTCTCGCCCGAAACCATGAGCCAGCGGCTGGTGCGGGCAAAGACCAAGATCCGCGAGGCGCACATCCCTTTTACCGTTCCCGATCGCTCCATGCTGCCGGGACGACTGGCGGGTGTGCTGTCGGCAATCTATGCCGCCTATGGCCTCGGCTGGGACGGGCTCGACGGTGAAGACGGAAAGCACGGCTCGCTGGCAGACGAAGCCATCTGGCTCGGCCGCGCCCTGCTTGCCACCCTACCAGAGGAGCCAGAGACGGCAGGCCTGCTGTCCTTGATGCTCTATTGCGAGGCCCGCCGCAGCGCTCGCCGGAATGCCGAGGGCCGCTATGTGCCGCTCGACGAACAGGATACCGCACGCTGGAATGCTATCATGATCGCCGAAGCCGACAATCTGCTGCGGCAGGCAGGCGCTTTCGACCGCTTCGGCCCGTTCCAATGCCAGGCGGCAATCCAGTCCGTCCACACCGAACGCCACCGCTCCGGCGGCACCGACTGGGCCGCACTCGCAATGCTTTATGACGCACTCGTCCTGATGACCCCAACCACCGGCGCCCGCGTCAGCCGGGCAGCCGTCATCGGCCGAGCACAGGGCGCGACCGCAGGGTTGCACCATTTGAACCAGATGGCCGAACGCGATATCGCCACCTACCAGCCCCATTGGGCCGTCCGTGCTCATCTGCTTGCTGAAGCCGGAGAAACGGAAAGCGCTGTCGTAGCCTATCGCACCGCGATTGGCCTCAGCGACAGTCCCTCCGTGCGGGAGTTTCTCCAGACTCGCCTCGACGCCGTTCAGGCCGACAAGAACTGACGACTACTTCTCCGTCAGCTTCAGCTCAATACGCCGATTGGTAGCACGCGCCTCCGGCGTGTCGCCGGGTGCGATCGGCTGGAACTCGCCAAAGCCGGCGGCGACGAGCCGGTCGGCGGGAACGCCCTGCGAAATGAGGAATTTGACGACGGCGATGGCACGGGCAGACGACAGCGCCCAATTATCCGGATAGCGGCCATTACCCGAAAGCGGCACATTGTCCGTATGCCCGTCGACACGCAGCACCCAGTTGATCTCCGGGGGAATTTCCTTGGAAAGATCGACCAACGCGGCGGCGAGTTTCCCCATCTCCGTCTGGCCGGCCGGATTGAGATCGGCAGCGCCGGAGGGGAACAGCACTTCGGACTGGAAGACGAAGCGATCGCCGACGATGCGGATATTGTCGCGGTCGGAGAGGATTTCGCGCAGGCGCCCGAAGAAGTCGGAGCGATAGCGGTTGAGCTCCTGCACCCGCTGCGCCAGCGCCACATTCAGCCGCCGGCCGAGATCGGCGATCTTCACCTGCGATGACTGATCCTTGCTCTCCGAAGCCTGCAACGCGGCCTCGACAGCGGCGATCTGGCTGCGAAGTGCTGCAATCTGCTGATTGAGGAGCTCAACCTGGCTGAGCGCGCGCGCACTTGACTGCTTCTGCTCGTCAAGCTGCTGCGATAGCGTACCGACTTGCTGCTGGGACACCTGGCTATTGCCGGAGCCGGCGCTAAGCAGCGCCTGCAGGCGCGAGCGCTCGCCCTCTGCCAACGACAGCGATGCTTGCAGATTGGCAACCGAATCCTCCAGATCCTCCTTGCCGTTCTTCTCCAGCGCCAGTTGCTCCACCAGATCATTGATGCGGCTGTTAAGCCTATTGAGCGCCGCGTCTCGGCCGGAGATTTCGCGACTGAGGATGAACTGGCCGAGGACGAACACCGTCAGCAGGAACATGATCGCCATCAACAGCGTGGACAGCGCATCGACGAAGCCTGGCCAATAATCGACCGTTCGCTGGTGGCGGCGGTTTCGCGCGAGCGCCATGGCTTACTTGCTCCCGGTCTTCTCGGTATGGCTGATGCGGTCGGCAAGGCGATCGAGCGTGCGACGCATCGATTTCGCCTCCTCCTGCTGCGCTTCGATCCAGTCACGCAGCATCTGCTGCTCGTTACGCATGTTCTTGACCAGGCCCTGGATGCCTTCGGCAAGGTTTGCCATGGCCGTCACCGAACGCTGGCCACCGCCCTCGTCGGCGATCTTGCGCAGATAGTCCGAAAGCGCGCGCACATCCTCGGAGGATGCGCCGTTGGTGCCGTCGATGACCGGACCGTGATCGGAACCGACATCGGTGACGGAGGAGAGCCAGTTTTCCAGCTCGGTATAAAAGCGGTTCTGCGCACGACCGGCCTGCAGGTCGAGAAAGCCGAGGATCAGCGAGCCGGAAAGACCAAGCAGCGAAGACGAGAACGCTGTGCCCATGCCGACCAGCGGCCCGGACAGGCCGGACTTCAGCGAACCGAGAATATCGCTGCTATCGCCCGAGCCGACATCGAGGCTCTGGATGACATCGTTGATGGAACCGATCGTGCCGATCAGGCCCCAGAAAGTGCCGAGCAGGCCGAGGAAGACCAGCAGGCCGATGAGATAGCGCGAGGTGTCGCGCGACTCGTCAAGGCGGGTGGCGATGGAATCGAGGATAGAGCGCAGCGTCGCCGTCGAAAGCTGCATGCCGCGGCGGTTGCCGATCAGCGCCCGCATCGGCGCCAGAAGCCGGGGATTGCGACCGACCTTGTCGGCATTGCCAACCGCGCGGAAGTGATTGAACCAGCGGACTTCCGGCCGCAGCATCAGCACATGGTTGAAGACCAGCAGGATGCCGACGGCCAATACACCGAGAATCAGACCGTTAAGGCCGGGATTGTGCATGAAGGCGACTTGGGCCTGACGAAACAGGATTGCCACGATAAAGCCGACGATGACCAGAAACAGGATCATCGTCCAGAAGAAGGCCATTGGGCTGGAGAGCTTGTAGGTATATCCGCCCGACGCATTGTCGGTCGACCCCATATCCCCCAGGTTCACATTTTCCATTGCACGCTCAGCCTCCGGAGTTTCCGCAGGCGGAGACTAGAGCAACATTGAGCCGAATTGAAGAGACGGAAAGCACAAAACAACCCGTTGGCAACAGGCAGTTTTGCCACAGGTGATTGGGCTAGTGCGACCTTATTTCGTCGGAATCGGCCGCTTGACGACCTCGGCAAGCGCCTTGTGAATATGCTCATTGCCGCAGATGATCGAACTGGTGGCGAGCATGTCGCTGCCGCCATCGAAATCCGATACGAAACCACCAGCTTCACGCACCAGCAGAATACCGGCCGCCATGTCCCAGGGCGACAGGCCCACTTCCCAGAAGCCGTCGAAACGGCCGGCGGCGACATAGGCGAGATCGAGCGCTGCCGAACCGACGCGGCGAACACCGGCGACTTCGCCCATGACATGGCGCAGCTCGACGAGGAACTTGCCGTGATTGCCGCGCCAAGATGCGGAACGCCGCAGCCGATGACGCAATCCGAGAGCACGCGGCGCGAGGCGACGCGCAGGCGGCGATCGTTGAGGAAGGCTCCGCCGCCGCGCTCGGCGGTGTAAAGCTCGTCCGTCGCCGGATTGAAGATGACGCCGGCGACGATCTCGCCGTTACGCTCGAGCGCGACCGACACGGAGAACATCGGAATGCCGTGCAGGAAGTTGGTCGTGCCGTCGAGCGGATCGACGATCCAGCGATGCGCGCCGTCGGTGCCCTTGATCTCCTCATCGGCCTCTTCGCCGAGGAAGCCGTAGGTCGGCCGTGCCTTCAACAGCTCGTCGCGGATGATCTTCTGCGCCTTCAGATCGGCCTGGCTGACGAAATCGCCTGGTCCCTTCACCGAAACCTGCAGGTTCTGCACTTCGCCGAAATCGCGGCTGAGTGACTTGCCTGCCTTGAGGGCAGCCTGAACCATGACATTGAGAAGAGCTGAACGGGCCATCGGTTTTCCTTGGGTAATATAGAAGGCACTGACCGGACCCGAAAAAGGCCCCGGCGGAGCGGGATCGGCAGCGCAATAAAAGATTGGCGGCCTCAAGACCACAAAATCGGGGGAATTTCAAGTGCCGAGGCAAATGCTGCCATTATCGGGCCGCCCTCGTGGTTCGAGGCTGCGGCCTTTGTCTTATGCACTTCACCACGAGAGCAGGTGAAGGAACTCGAATCCGGGCGATATCACCAAGCCAGTACGCGTTTGCCGACAAAAGCGCCCATACCCATCACGATAGCAATCGCGATGCTATACCAGACCGCCACGAACAGGCCGCCATCATTCTTGCAGACGAAAGCATAGGCAGCAGCCCCGAGAGCGCCCGCGAGAATACCGGCCGCAGCACCAGCCATGGTCGGTCGGGTCGTGACGCCGGTGCGTAGCGCCGCGATGATCAGCGCCAGCGGAACGAGCGATAGCAGGACCATGGCCATCAGGCAGCTCGGAACGGAAACGCCGGACCGGCCCATCAGCGGGAAACCCGATGCATCCGAAGCAGCACCGATCAACAACAGCGCCACCCCCGGCAGCAGCATGGCAAGCGAAAGCTCCCCGAGCCCGGCTTGCCGGCATGACGCACGGCCAGAATGCCACCACCGGCCAGCATCAGCATGCTGATGATCTTGTGATGGAATGGCGCGCTGCGCAAAGTCGCCTGCAATTCGGGCTGAAAGCCGAAGGTGACAAAGACCAGGACGATCGCGCAGATGAGCGAAAGGATCGTTGCAAGCAGCAAAATGCGCTCAAAGGAAAGAGCCGGGCGTCGCTGCCCTGCCCCAGCCTCGCCAGCCAGACTTCGGATCATGAGGTCCGTATCATCAGCCGTTTTCATATCTTGCCCTTGCTTGGTTTGTGTGGAGCCACGCCAGCGACCAAAGCCAGGTGTTGCAGCGCCCGGTGCAGCGTCACCCGCACAGCACCTTCGCTGGTCTGGAGCTTCTCGGCTGTCTCGCGCACCGATGCGCCCTCGATCGTCAGCGCCTGGACGACGGTGCGTTGACCAAGGGAGAGACCGTTCAAATGACGATCGAGATCGACGAGCGCCCGGTCGGCGTCTTCACGCGGAGCTTCGACCACATTGGACCATTCTTCCAGCGTCAGATCGCTGCGATACCGCGCTTCCCGGCGTCGGCGGCGCATCGCGTCCGACAGCTTGTAACGTGCAATGGCGTAAAACCACGGCAGAAAGGCGCGATCCGCGTCCCATCGATGCCGCATCGTATGCAGGCCGATCAATATCTCCTGAACGATATCCTCGGTCTCATGCGCACTCATGCCGAGCCGCGACAACCGTCCGCGAACCAATATGCGCAGCGATTTCGCGACATCTCCCAGCAACCATTCATAAGCGGCAGCATCGCCCCGCCGCTCGGCCTTCATGGCATTGGCCCAAATCTGTTCGCGCGATTCCATACCTACCTATTCGCCGCCAAAGCGCGTTTGTTACGACGTAACTCAGATTTTTTATCGCTTCGGGCCAAACACCAACACGTTTCCGTGATGATGTTGCGCCGCACCCGAGCCGGGCGAATTGAGTTTCAGGAGCGTGAAGAATCCTCCCGACAATCAACCAAGGAAACCGATCGATGAAAACAATGCAAAAGCTTGTCCTTGCCGCAGCCGCACTATTGGCTGCCTTCGCAGCACATCCGGCCCTCGCCGCAACCGCGCCGACGATCAAGGCGCATAATGTCGTCCTCGTCCATGGCGCCTACGCGGACGGATCGAGCTGGTCCGAGGTGATCCCGATACTTCAGCGTGCCGGCCTGCATGTCACTTCGGTGCAAAACCCTCTGACGTCCTTCGCCGATGACGTTGCCGCCACCAACCGGGCTCTGGCGTTACAGGACGGCCCGACCGTGCTCGTCGGCCATTCCTATGCGGGCATGGTCATCAGCGAGACCGGCGTCGACCCGAAGGTCAGCGCCCTCGTCTATGTTGCCGCCCGCGCACCGGACGCCGGCGAAGACTATGCAGCACTCGCCGCCAAATTCCCCACCCCACCGGCAAGCAAGGGTCTCGTCCATTCAGACGGTTTCGCTCAGCTCAGCGAAGATGCTTTCGTCCATGACTTCGCTGGCGACCTGAAACCCGCCAAAGCCAGGGCGCTCTATGCGGTGCAGGGACGGATTTCGGACACGCTATTTGCCTCGCGCACCACGCAGGCCGCCTGGAAGACCAAGCCGAGCTGGTACGCCATCTCGAAGAACGACCATACCACATCGCCCGAGCTGGAACGCTTTCTCGCCAAGCGCATGAATGCGACCACCGTCGAACTCAACTCCAGCCACGTCTCACTGATTTCCCACCCGCGTGAAATCGCCAACATGATCCTTGCGGCCGCAGGCTACGCAGTGAAGAAATAGCTGACGCCAATCATCTGATACATTTTCGAGATCGATTCAGCGATCTGCTTCAGAAAACTGCAAACACGCCGGACGCGCTACCGCGCCCGGCGGAACTTGTTGGCCGCGTCGATAGCTGCTTTCTGCTGATAATCCTCGATGCCCTGGTAGAAATCCTCGAGCTCCGGATCCTTCAGGCCAGCACGGCGGGAGATGACATACCATGTCGCCGCCGCCACCGGATCCTGCTTCGTGCCAAGCGCATTGATATAGAGATGCGCCAGCTTGTTCTGGGCAACGACATTGCCGCGATAGGCGGCAACACGCATCCAATTGAAGCCGTTTTCCAGATCCTGCTTGCCGCCGGTACCGTTGATCAGCCAGACGCCCATGTCGAGCTGCGCGGTGTCGAAACCGGCATTGGCGGCGCGCGACAACCAGGCACGCGCCTGCGCCTTCTTCTCCGGTGGCAGGTCGGGCATGTTGAGATAGAGTTGCGAGATCGCATACTGCGCGTCGGCAATGCCCTGTTCGGCGGACTTCTCATAATAGGGAAGAGCCATCTGCAGGCCCTTTATGCCGGGATTTTCCGCCGTCAGCATCTGCCCCAAGTTGAATTCGGCGGATGCCTGGCCGGCATCGGCCGCCTTCTTCATCCATTCGTCCGCCTTCTTCCGGTCGCGCAGCACGTCGCGCCCTTCCATCAGGACGAGCGCATATTTGAACATCGCGGTGGCGTCGCCGCCCTCGGCCGCCTTGTTGTACCAGAAGGCGGCATCCTTGTTGTCGCGCTTGACGCCGAGACCTTGCGACATCAGTTCGGCAAGCAGGGTCTGCGCAGCGGGGTCGCCGAGCTGGGCCCGCGGCAGAGCCCTCTGGAACGCAGTCAGATAATAGCCACGCTGGAATGCACCGTAAGCTTCGTCGACTTTACCCTTGAAGGGTTTGTCTTTTGGCAGATCGGGCAGATTCGCGCCCATGCGCTCAAAGACCCCGACACCTTCTGACGGCTTGACATCATCGGCCTTCGGCTCCGCGCTAGGCTGGATCTTCTCGGTCTTGAAGGTGTTGGTGCCGGCATCGAGAGGACGCGTCACAACGCTCTCTCCACGCGTCGAAGCGGCGTCGTCCAGCGGCACATCGGTATCGTCGGCAGGCCCGCCTTCGGCAGGTTTGGCACTCGCGTCCGGCTGCGCGGCGATGCCAGGCAGCGACGTATCGCTATTGCTCGACTGCGCCACTGCCAGCAACGGCAATACCGTCAGTCCGACGGCAAGCGCGGCAAGGAAGGACCTGTGACTGAATCGAGGCGTAAACGACATGGTTTGCTATCAATCTTCAAACCGTGGCGCTTTTTCGTCAAGAAGTGCATTCACTTCCGCAACGATAGAGGTGGCAGCCGCGGGATCGGCAAAAACAGCCATGCGGAGCGCCACGAATTCGGCGCCCGACAAAGCTACCTCCAGCGTCGATTTCGGATCCGTGCCACCCATGACGATACAGGGGATCGCGATCATCGACGCCCACCATTCGGCGAGCGCCACGTTTTTCGGATGCGCCACCGGCTTGATGTCGCCCTCGAGCTTGCCGAAGAAGATATAGTCGGGCCGCAGTTCGCCGATCTCCAGCGCATGATGCCTGTCCGCGGCATTGCCGCCGCCGACGATCAGCTTCGGCGCGTGTTTTTCCACCGCCTCGGTGAATTCGGCGAGATTACCGGTGATGTGCAGGCCGTCAGCCTTGGCGCGACCGGCAACGCGGCTGTCGCCGGCGATCATCGCGGCGGCACCCGTCTCCTGCACCAACGGCACCAGCTTTTCCGCATGTTTCTGGAAGGTACCATCGTCAAGCGCGTATTGCGGGATGATAACGGAGGCTACATCCCCACCCCTCAACGCGTCGGCCAGTACCTTCGCCTGCTCGTCGATATCGGCAATATCGGGAACGATCAGAACGAGGCGGCAGCGATCTTTTGGCACAGACATCAAGAGTTTCCATATTTACGGTTTCATTCGTCAGGGATGGCGTACCCGTTCGATGTTTGTGAGTAAATCCGTTAGCACGGTCTGACAAGGGGCAGGCTACCGAAACAGGCCCGCGCCATGAACACCATGCCCATTATGAATGGCCCTGTGGGACGTTCCGGGCGCGATGCCAGGAAACAAACGACGTAACCCGTCATTGCATCGCACAATTGACTTGCCGGTCCCCTAGGTTTGACGTAGCTTTTTGCCATGTCGACCATGGACCCCTTCGCTGCCATCGCGGATCCGAACCGGCGCTATCTGCTGGAAGAGTTGCGGCGCGCACCGAAAACGGTCAACGAGCTGGCACGGGGCCTGCCCATCAGCCGCCCCGCCGTGTCGCAACATCTCAAGGCGCTGCTCGACAGCAACCTCGTTTCCGTCACCTCCGATGGCACGAAACGCATCTACGCGGTCAACGGCCCCGGCTTCGACAAACTCAATTTGTGGCTGGATCAATTCTGGGCCTGAGAGCGGCCCTTAAAGCGTTTCAGCGATTTATGCTGTTTTTTGACGCAATTCCGGACGGAAAACAGCTACGCACTTTTCCTGGAATTGCTCCCGTGCCATCCCGCGAATTCCCGATGCTTCGCATAAAAATTACGCCGGCTTCGACTTGTAACATGTCGAAGCCGGCGCATTCGTTTTAGCTGGAATGGTCACCATCTCCGGCCAAGGATTGCCCCGGGGCTCTTCAGCCCGCCTGTCCTTCCTGGCCGTAATCGGTGGTTTTGTCCCTTATATAAGACGTTGCGTCAGTGAACTGACGATTTCAGACGCTGGATTTCGTCCTTGAGGCGCAGCTTCCTGCGCTTGAGATCGGCTATTTCGGTATCCTTGATAGAGGGAGATGTCAGTGCAGAATGCAGCGCCTCCTCGAGAGCGACATGTTTCTTTTCGAGCGAATCAAGATGTGCTTGAACAGTCATATGACCCTTCCTTCCTCTTACAATCTCCAGCTATCCTTCGCCGGGGATTTAGGTGTCAACCTTATCAGTGTGACATAATATTGAACCCTTGTCGAAGGCGAAAACGTGGCCTATGGGCGGCAAATTCATGACGATGGATAACTTCCCGTCCTCGCCATTTGGTGATAGGAGCTTGCGGAATTCATGAGGCGGAACGAACGCGATTCCGCAAGCATTGGGGAAATAAGCATGCCCGATCAGGAACAGGCGGAAATCAGGCTGATCGTGGCGCGGATGCGCCAGGAACACGAGGATTATGACGTCGCGATCAATGCCATGATCCAGACGGGCTGCGAAGCCCTCCGCATCCAGCGCATGAAGAAGAAGAAGCTCGTCATCAAGGACAGGTTGACCAAGCTTGAAGACCAGATCATCCCCGACATTATCGCCTGAGGAGCAAGACGCGACGATGATGACAGAAAGACCGCCCGTCGCCATCATCATGGGCAGCCAGTCCGACTGGGAAACCATGAAGAATGCAGCAGACACGCTAGAAGCGCTGGAAATCACCTATGATGCACGCATCATCTCCGCGCACCGCACGCCGGACAGGCTGGTAAACTTCGCCAAGAGCGCGCGCGACGAAGGCTTCAAGGTCATCATCGCCGGCGCGGGCGGCGCTGCCCATCTCCCGGGCATGGCCGCCTCGATGACGCCGCTGCCGGTCTTCGGCGTGCCGGTGCAATCGCGTGCTCTGTCAGGCCAGGACAGTCTTCTCTCCATCGTCCAGATGCCGGCTGGCATTCCCGTCGGCACGCTGGCGATCGGCAAGGCCGGCGCCATCAATGCCGCCCTTCTCGCCGCCGCCGTCCTGGCGCTCAGCGACGAAGGGATCGCCGACCGGCTCGACGAATGGCGTGCCCGGCAGAGCGCCGCGGTCGCCGAATATCCAATGGACGACCTATGACCGCAAAAACGATCGGCATTATCGGCGGCGGCCAGCTCGGCCGCATGCTGGCCATGGCAGCAGCCCGGCTGAACTTTCAAACCGTCGTCCTCGAGCCGCTGGCCGATTGTCCGGCCGCGCAGGTGGCAAGCGATCAGATCATCGCTGCCTATGACGATCCGGCGGCCCTTGCCGAACTGGCGAAGCGTTGCGACGTCGTCACCTATGAATTCGAGAACGTGCCGGTCGCCGCCGCCGAAAGGCTGGCCAAGGATGTCCCAGTCTATCCGCCACCGAAGGCGCTGGAAATGGCGCAGGACCGGCTGACCGAAAAGCGCTTTATCAACGATTGCGGCATTCCAACCGCCCGCTTCCACGCCGTCGACAGCCAGGCCGACCTTGAAGCCGCCCTTGCCGATTTCGGCGGACAGGGCGTGCTGAAAACCCGGCGTCTCGGCTATGACGGCAAGGGCCAGCGGGTCTATCGCTCATCCGCCGACAGCGCCGAAGGCGGCTATGCCGCGCTTGGCAGCGTGCCGCTGATCCTTGAAAGCTTCGTATCCTTCGAGCGGGAGATTTCCATCATCGCCGCCCGTGGCCTCGATGGCGCGATCGCTTGCTATGATCCGGCGGAGAATATCCACCGCGACGGCATCCTCCATACGTCTACCCTGCCCGCGAGCATCTCCGCCGAGACGGCGGCAGCGGCCCGCGAGGCCGCGGAGAAAATCTTGGCCGCGCTCGGCTATGTCGGCGTTATCGGCATCGAGTTCTTCGCCCTTGCCGACGGCAGCCTGATCGCCAATGAAATGGCCCCGCGCGTACACAATTCCGGCCACTGGACGGAAGCTGCCTGCGTCGTCTCGCAATTCGAGCAGCATATCCGCGCCGTCGCCGGCCTGCCACTCGGCAATCCCGTCCGCCATTCCGACTGCGTGATGCAGAATCTGATTGGCGACGATATCCTTTCGGTCCCCGATTGGCTGCGCCGTGACGATGTGCTAGTGCATCTCTACGGCAAGACGGAATCCCGCCCTGGCCGTAAAATGGGCCATATCACACAGCTTCGTCGCTAACAGTACAGGGAAAAAGCCCTGACGTGGTTGACAGGGCCCAGGCGACGGGGTATTTGCTCCCCACCCTAAAGAGCGCGCCCTGAGCGCGCTTTTGATTGTTAAACGATACGGGCGAATGTGACATTCCCCCTCAGAAATCGCGGATCAGAAAAATGAAGATCAAGAATTCGCTCAAGTCGCTCAAGGCGCGTCACCGTGACAACCGTCTGGTTCGCCGCAAGGGCCGCATGTACATCATCAACAAGCTGAACCCGCGCTTCAAGGCTCGTCAGGGCTGATTTTGCGTGTGGAGCCCGGTTTGCGAACCGGGCCGGCCGTGTGACGGCCGGGTCATGATGCCAGCATCATGACCGTTCAGGATGATCACATCAAAATTGTTTTGATCTTCGACATTGGCGGGCTACTATGCCCGCCATGCGCATTTTTGCTTTGTCATATCCGGCCCTGCCGATTCTCCTAGCCCTGACCGTCGTTGCACCGCATGTCGCGATGGCGAATGATTCTGGTATGGTTGAGAAAAAAGGCCCAGGCACTGCCGACGCTAGCCTCTCGCCGAAGCAGCAGATCGACAATCTTTTCATAGCCCTCAAGCGCCAGCGTGATCCCGATCAGGCAAATCTTATTGCCGACCAGATCCGCACGGAGTGGAATGATTCCGGCAGCGCTACCATCAATCTCCTGATGCAATGGGCCGACAAGGCCGTACAGGAAAAGCGCAATCCAGCGGCCATGGATTTCCTCGACCAGGTCATCTCGCTGAAGCCGGATTATGCCGAAGGCTGGAACCGTCGCGCCACGCTGAATTACGCCATCGGCGACTATCGCAAGTCGATGGAGGATATCAATCAGGTGCTCAGGATAGAGCCGCGCCATTTCGGCGCGCTCGTCGGCATGGCCGCGATCCTGGGTGAGACCGGCAAGGATGAAATGGCGCTCAAGGCCTGGGAACGCTTCCTGGAAATCTATCCGGCGAATCGCGCCGCCCAGGAGCAAGTGAATACACTCTCGGAAAAAGTCGCCGGCAGCCGAACTTGAGATTTATCAACAACGGGCAAGCCTACAACGGACGAGAGGTCATCGAAGTCTGATAGGCCGACAGCCCCAATAGCTGCATGATACCGCAATGATCAATGTGCTGCTTTACGCCCTTGTTCTCATCCTCGTCGTGGCCGCAGCTTTCTCGGCCTTCAAGACGCGCGCCATAGAGCAGGCTCATCCCAACATCGGCGAGCTGACCGATATTGGCGACTTCCGCATCAATGCCCTGCATCTGCCGCGTCCAGCCTCCGCCGACCTGCCGCCTCTGATCTTCATCCACGGCGCCAGCGGCAATTTGCGCGACCAGTTCGAAGCCTTTGCCGGCCCGCTTGCCGGGCGCGCCGAAATGCTGTTCGTCGACCGGCCCGGCCACGGCTATTCCGAACGCGGTGGCCCAGAAAACACCCTGCCCTCCGGCCAGGCCGACGCGATCGCCAAGCTTATGGAGAAGCGCGGCATCAAAAGCGCCATCATCGTCGGCCATTCCTTCGGCGGCGCGATCGCCGCCTCCTTTGGCGTCCGCCATCCGGACAAGACCGCCGGCCTGCTCTTCCTCGCGCCGGCGACCCACCCGTGGCCCGGAGGCATCGACTGGTATTATACACTTGCCGCCATGCCGGTCCTCGGCTGGCTCTTCTCGCATCTGCTGGTAATACCGATCGGGCTGCGCCGGGTGGAAAGCGGCACGCTCAGTATCTTCCGCCCCAACGAACGCCCAGTCGACTACGTCGAAAAGACCGCACCGGAACTGGTCTTGCGACCCAAGACCTTCCGCAACAACGCCGTCGATGTCGTCAACCTCTTCGCTTTTGTTTCGACCCAGGCGCACCACTATCGCGAGATCAAGGCACCGACCGTCATCATCACCGGTGACAGCGACGATATCGTTCTGGAGGAGTTGCATTCGCGTGGCCTGGCGCGAGACATTCCCGGCGCCGAACTCATCACCATCCGCAATCTCGGCCACAAACCGGACTATGTGGCGACCGACGTCGCCATTGCCGCGATGGAACGGCTCGCGGGCGCATCACGCGATCTTCAGGCACTTGCTCAGCAGGCGGAAGCGCGCATCGTCAGCCTGAAGCCGCAGCCGTCAACCGAAATCGCCGCGTCGACTCAGGCGGTCACGACCTCGTAATCCCTTGCATCAGCAAAAAACCCGCCCTTGCGGCGTGGCGTCAACCGTTTGCCGCACGGCTTGCAGCATGATCGAAGCTAGCCGTTCCGTCGCCGGATTGGCCTCCGCCTCGGCGCGATGCAGCACGAGATCGAGCTTCGGCAGCGACGGCAAGCCGGCTTCGCCCGCCATCAGCGGCCGCACCTTGTCCGGCAAGCCCAGCGGTGTGCGCACCGTCAGGCCCAGCCCCGCCGCCGTCGCAGCCCAGAGACCGCCAAGGCTCGGGCTGACGAAAGAAATCCGCCAACCGATACCGGCATTATCCAGCACCTTCGTCGCAATCGACCGCAACATGCAAGGCGCCTCAAGCGATGCCAGCAGCAACGGCTCGCCGGTGGCGGCGTGCCAATGGGTGGCACCCTCAGCCGGCCCGACCCAGCACATCGGCACCTCGGCGATCCGCTCGGTATGGGCAGTGCGAAATCCATCGCTCCAGGCGAGCGCCAGATCGAGCTTGCCGGATGTCACCCGCTCGACCAGCTCCGCATTGCGAACCACGCGCGCCTCGATACGCACTTTCGGATGGGCGCGAGCAAAACGGCCAAGCACCTCCGGCAGCAATGTCTCGCCGAAATCCTCCTGCAGGCCGAGCCGCACCCAGCCCTCCAAATCCCCGCCATGGATCGCGGTGGCCGCCTCGTCGTTGAGATCGAGCAATCGCCGGGCATAGGCGAGCATGGTCTCGCCAGCTTCGGTCAACGCCAGCCCGCGCCCGGCCTTGCGGAAGATCGGCGTGCCCGCCTGATCCTCCAGCTTCTTGAGCTGCGCACTGACAGCCGACGTAGAGCGCCCCAACCGGTCGGCCGCCTTGGCGTAGCTGCCAAGCTCCATGCCGGTGACGAAACTGCGCAGGACGTCGAGATCGAAGATGACTTTCCGCACGACTAACCATCCATATTTTTGGGACCAAATGTCCAGTATTTTCTGATTTTCAGCACGATTATCCCGTGGCATGCTGAAATCGTCAAGTAGATAGAGAACAGGAGCACATCATGCCCTTCACCAATATTTCCCTTCTCCGCGGCAAGTCGCCCGAATATCTGAAGGCACTCTCGGATAATTTCCATCGCGCCATGGTCGAGACCTTCGACGTGCCGCCCACCGATCGTTTCCAGGCGATCCACCAGCTCGAACCGAACGAGCTGATCTTCGACCGCACCTATCTCGGCGGCCCCCGCTCGGACGATTATGTCTTCTTCCACATCACCATCGGCAAGCCGCGCTCGACGGAGGTCAAAAAGGCTTTCTACCGCCGTCTCGTCACCCTGCTTGCAGACGCGCCCGGCGTGCGGCCGGAAGACGTCATGATCAACATCGTCACGACGACGCGCGAGGACTGGTCCTTCGCCGACGGTATCGCGCAGATGATCCAGCAGGATTGACCAGGATGAGCCAGAAAACCGCGCGGCAGTCACCCGCGATCCATCGCGCCGGCACCAGCACCCAACGCTCGCCCGAAGGCATCGCCAACGCGCCCTTCTGGGTGGAGATGCTGGTCGAAAGCAGGGAGGACGGTGGCTTGACCGCCATGCGTTGCACGCTCGAACCCGGCACCATGACGCAATGGCACACGCATCCGCACGGCCAGATCCTCTACGTCCTCTCGGGCGTCGGGCTTGCCGAGCGCGATGGCGAAACGGCAGAGGAGCTGCGCGCCGGCGACTGCATTACCTTTGCGCCTGACGAGCGCCATCGCCATGGTGCTACACCGGATAGCACCTTCGCCTATATCAGCATCCAGGCTGTCCTAGATGGCAGCGCCGTGACCTGGCTCGAGGATTGAACCATGATCGCCATGCAATACAGCTTCACCCCGCCCGCCGACTACGACATGACAATCATCGATCGCCGCATCCGGGAGAAAGGTCCATTGCTCGACAATCTGCCCGGCCTGAAATTCAAGGCCTATCTCACTGCCCGGAAAGGCGATGCGATAACTGGCAGCCGGGACAATTTCTACGCACCCTTCTATGTCTGGGACAAGGACGAGGGCCTGAGTGATTTCCTCTGCGGCCCTGGCTTTGCCGGAGTGACCGAGAGCTTCGGCTGGCCGCAGGTGAAGACGTGGGTGGTCTGGCGCGCCGAGGTCTCGCCGGATATCCGCAAGGCCCGCTTCGCCACAAGGGAGATCATCCAGACGGAACCCTATGCGCCGCTTGCGGAGATACGTCGGCAAGAGAGCGAGGAAACTGCTCGCGAGGTCGCCCATGGCGACGCACTCGCTTCGGTCGCCGCCTTCGAACCAACGAGCTGGACACGCGTGCGCTTCCGGCTGCTTGCCGATCTGCCGAAAGATAGGCTTCGGCCCGGTGTCCAGGCCTACAATGTCGGCCATCTCTCCGTGCCAAACGCAGGTTGAAGTGTCACGGGGACAAAGTCGTTGTTTTAAAGAGGTTCGCGGCGTTTTATGGATGGAGAGACATTCCGCAGCAGAAGAGTGATCCCTCCATGGTCGATATTGCAATGATCGAAGCCGCTCGTGCTCGCATAGACGGACGCGCGCGGCGCACACCCCCTCTTTCCTCTCCCTTCCTCGACGAGATCGCCGGACGTCGGCTGTTCGTGAAGGCGGAGTGCCTGCAGCATACGGGATCCTTCAAGTTCCGGGGCGGCTGGTCGGCGGTGTCGGCGCTGGAGCCTTCGGTGCGCGCCAGGGGCGTCATCGCCTTTTCCTCCGGCAACCATGCCCAGGGCGTGGCGCTGGCTGCACAGATGCATGGTATCCCCGCCGTCATTATCATGCCGTCCGATGCACCGAAGCTGAAGATCGCCAACACCCGCGCATTGGGCGCTGAAGTGGTGCTTTATGATCGTGTGGAGGAAGACCGAGACGAGATCGGTGCGCGGCTCTCCACGCAGCGAGGCCTGACGCTGATCAAGCCTTTCGACGAACCGCAGGTTATCGCCGGCCAGGGAACGACCGGGCTGGAAATCGCCGAACAGGCAGCCGAAGAGGGCATCGATACCGCAACGGTGCTGGTCCCCTGCGGCGGCGGCGGCCTGACATCGGGCATCGCGCTGGCACTGGAAGCCCGCGCGCCCGGCTTCAAGGTCCACCCCTGCGAGCCTAGGGATTTCGAGGATACCACCCGTTCGCTTGCCTCCGGCAAGATCGAGCGCAACGCCGCGCTGCAGGGTTCGATCTGCGACGCCATCATCACGCCGCAACCCGGCAACATCACCTTTCCGATCCTGAAGCGTCTCTGCGGCCCTGGCCTGGTTGTGACCGATGAAGAAGCGCTGGACGCCATGGAACTCGCCTTCAAGCGCCTGAAGATCGTGGTCGAGCCCGGCGGCGCCGTAGCGCTGGCGGCCGCTCTCTTTCACGGCAAGGAAATCGACGGCGACACGGTGATCGTGGTCACATCCGGCGGCAATGTCGATACGGATGTCTTTGAGGCGGCGCTGCGCCGTCACTAAAACCCTTAGTTCGCGGCGCGACGATAAAGCGCTAGCGAGCCCGCCAAAGCCAGAAGCGCGCCGCCACAGGCGCGTTCCAGCCATTTCGCACCTTCCGCCTTCAGGAACCGCACGGCCTGCGAGCCGAAAACGGCATAGCCGAACATGATCGCGAAATCCAGCGCGGCGAAGACCAGCCCCAGAATGGCATATTGCGCCATCAACGGCGCGGTTGGATCGATGAATTGCGGCAGGAAGGCCGAGAAAAACAGATATCCCTTGGGATTGGTCACCGCCACCATGAAGCTCTTCAGCCCGATGGAAAACACCGTTCCCTTCGCCTGCTCGGCATTGGCCCTGAGCATGCCGTCGATCGTTCCCTTGGAGCGCAGCATCATGATGCCGAGGAAAGCGAGATAGGCCGCACCCGCCCATTTCAGCGCCGAAAACCAGAATTCCGATGCCGCCAGCAGCGCGCCAAGCCCGATGGCAACAGCGCCGATCAGCACGAAATCCGACAGCACGGCACCCACCATGCCCGCCAGCGCGCGACGCACGCCGAAGCGGGAACCATTGGTCAAAGCCAACAGCACGGTTGGTCCCGGCGTTGCGATACCGATGAAGGAGACTGTGATAAAGGCAAGCAGAGTAGTGGCGTGCATGGCTTCCTCCCCTATGGTTGTCGGAAAGTTGCATGCAGTGGCGCGCTTGGCAAGTGGCTGCGTAGTAGAGACCTCGGGTACGCCGAGCCTCTGATACCCCCCTCTGTCACTTCGTGACATCTCCCCCACAAGGGTGGAGATCGTCGGGAGCATGCCGCTGGTTCTCTCCAGAACAATCAGCTTCAATTTCAACAGATCCGATCTTGGTTTGGGGCGAGAGCCCTCCGCAAATTACCAATCTCCCCACTTGTGGGGGAGATGTCACGAAGTGACAGAGGGGGGCTCCGCACCCTCCTTAACCTCGACGCCGAACCTAATTCGCCCAACCCCGCATCCCTCGCGGCCGGCGATCAGAAAACCGATCCGCCTTCCAGCAAAAAAGCCCGCTGTTTCTGCAACAGCGGGCTTCAAATATTTGCAATGCTACAGCGAGCGATCAGACGCCGGACTGGCCGTCCGAACCGATATAGGCAAGACGCAGCATGTTGGTGGCGCCGGGGGTGCCGAGCGGCACGCCGGCCGAGATGATGATGCGGTCGCCAGGCTTGCCGAAGCCTTCTTCGGCAACGATGCGGCAGGCATTGTTGACCATGTCGTCGAGGTCGGTCGCGTCATGGGTGACGACGCAGTGCATGCCCCAGACCACCGACAGGCGGCGTGCCGTCTGGATGATCGGCGACAGCGCCAGGATCGGAACCTGCGGGCGTTCGCGCGAGGTGCGCAGGCCCGTGGTGCCCGACGACGTGTAACAGACGATGGCGGAGAGCTTCAGCGTCTCGGCGATCTGCCGGGCGGCAAGCGAAATGGCATCGGCGCCGGTTGCTTCCGGCTGGGCGCGCTGTGCGTAGATGATGCCCGAATAATGCGGTTCGCGCTCAATCGTGCTGGCGATCGACGCCATCATCGACACGGCCTCGATCGGATAGTCGCCGGAGGCGGATTCGGCCGACAACATGACGGCATCTGCGCCTTCGAAGACAGCGGTGGCGACGTCGGAGACTTCAGCGCGGGTCGGGACCGGCGAGGAGATCATCGATTCCAGCATCTGCGTGGCGACGACCACCGGCTTGCCAGAACGACGGCAGGCGCGGATCAACTGCTTCTGGATACCGGGAACGGCTTCAAGCGGCATTTCGACGCCGAGGTCGCCGCGGGCGACCATCAGAGCGTCGGAAAGCTCGATGATTTCCTCGATGCGTTCGACGGCCTGCGGCTTCTCGATCTTCGACATCAGGCCGACGCGGCCATGCGAAATCTTGCGAACTTCGGTCAGATCTTCCGGACGCTGGATGAAGGAGAGCGCCACCCAGTCGATTTCATTGGTGGCAAGCACGGCATCGAGGTCGATGCGGTCCTTCTCGGTCAGCGCGCCGACGCCGAGCAGCGTATCAGGCAGGCTGACGCCCTTGCGGTCGGAAATCTTCGTGCCGGAAATGACGGTCGTGACAATGCTCTTGCCGTCGCATTTTTCAGCGCGCAGAGCCAGCTTGCCGTCGTCGATCAGCAGGCGGTGGCCGGGCTTGACCGATTCCAGGATTTCCGGATGTGGCAGGAACACGCGGGTGCTGTCGCCAGGTGTGTCGTTGTTGTCGAGCGTGAAGGTCTGGCCGGGTTTGAGATCGACCTTGGTATCGGCAAACTTGCCAACGCGCAACTTGGGACCCTGCAAGTCGGCGAGAATACCGATCGGACGACCACAGCGGGCCTCAACGGCGCGAATGCGCTGAATCAGCATGCGCATCACATCATGGCTGGCATGGCTCATGTTGATGCGGAACAAGTCTGCACCGGCCTCATGGAGCTTCTGGATCATCTCCTCGGAGGAGGAGGCCGGGCCTAGCGTCGCTAGGATTTTGACTTTTCTGTTGCGTTTCATCAATTCTGGCTCTCTTGGCTGCCCGGGGTATCGGAAAGCTGAACCATCCAGCTCGCCTGACGCCCCGTGTCGTATTCCTTGAATCCCATTTTCTGGAAGCCGCGCGCGTAGCAATCCTTCACACCTGGGATTTTGAATTCATTTTCCGCCACGCACATTTCGACGTCACCCGTCCAGCGACCGCCACGGGCCGCGTCTTCTGCGTAGAGGTAATAATAGCGGGACTGAAGCGGTCCCTCGATCAATGTGGCGCAGGTGGTGGCCGGAACCTGCCACCATCCTTCGGTGGCCCAACCTTCCTTCGCCCGGTAGCCGATCGCCACGCCCACGAGATTCTGCGTGCCGTTGCAGACCCGGAAGTCGGCATGGGCTGCATTTGGCGTGAAGAAAAACGGTGCGGCGGCGGCAAGGATGAAAAAAGCGAATCGGGCGAGCGGCCCTGACCGCGTAACGAAACTTGGCGCGACTTGGCTGAACACGGCTTCCAATGGGCTCCCGATTATTCGTTGTTGCGTCTTCTTGCGCCGCCATCCTACGAATGTCAACGCAACTCTAATCGATTATATTTTCTTCACGGGATGGTGACGACGCCCTCCAGCGTGCCTCTTGCCCGATCAATCAGGCGAGCCTTGCACCTTCCGCCCTCGCATGCAATCAAACAACGAGATGAAAATGCAATAATCGACAATCCACATGAACGACTTCAAATCCTTCGAGACCATATTCGGCAATCGTGACAAAGGCATGGTCATTCTCGGCGATCATGCAATGCGCGACCTTCCTGAGGCTTATGGCCGGCTCGGCTTGCCCGAAACCGCCTTCTCGCGGCATATCGCCTATGACATCGGCATCGAGGGCCTTTGCCGCCAGCTTTCCGCGAAACTCGGCGTTCCCGCCGTGCTGGGCGGCTTTTCCCGCCTGCTGATCGATCCCAATCGCGGCGAGGACGATCCGACCCTGATCATGAAGATTTCCGATGGAGCGATCATCCCAGGCAATCACCCGATCACCGACGAAGAGTGGAATTATCGCATCGAGACCTTCCACCGGCCCTATCACCACGCCGTCGAAGAGACGATCGCCTCGGTCGCGGAGGCGACCGGCAAGGCACCGCTGGTGCTGTCGCTGCATTCCTTCACGCCGGCCTGGAAAGGCGTTCCCCGCCCCTGGCATGCGAGCGTACTCTGGGACAGCGACGAGCGCGCCGTCTTGCCGCTTCTTGCAAAGCTTGGTGCCGATACCAATCTCGTCATAGGCGACAACGAACCCTATGATGGGGCGCTGAAGAACGACACGCTGTATCGCCATTGCATGATAAAAGGCATTCCGCACGCCCTGCTGGAAGTCCGCCAGGATCTGATCGGTGACGAGGCCGGCATTGCCGAATGGGCCGAGCGGCTGGCGCCGATCTTTTCAGCGATGAACGACGATCCCGCGCTGCACGAATACAAGATCTATCCGTCGCGCACCGGCCCATACGAAGAGGCTTGATCCCAAAAAGTGCGAAGCAGTTTTTGGATAAGATCATGCCATGGAAGAAATATAAGGAAGTCACGATGAGCGCGCTCAGCAAGCAACAACAGACCGAACTGGAAGCGGCAGCCTTCCGCCGTCTCGTCGCGCATCTGCGTGAACGCAACGATGTCCAGAATATCGACCTGATGAATCTCGCCGGCTTTTGCCGCAATTGCCTGTCCAACTGGTATCGCGAGGCGGCCGAAGAGAAGGGGCTGCCGGTGACCAGGGACGAATCGCGCGAGATGGTCTACGGCATGCCCTACGAGGACTGGAAGAATCTGCATCAGGCCGAAGCCTCGGCTGTGCAAAAAGCCGGTTTTGAGCAGAACAAGCCGAAAGAATAGACTGGCTTTCGTCGAGATGGCTTGACCTCGCGCTTCATTCGCGGCACGTCATCGACCCGATCGAATTCGAAACCCCACGCACTCCGGAGACGATGTATCCGAGGCTCTTGGCGTCACCCGCGATCAGCTTTGAGCTTCCTTCGAAGCGGATCGAGCGGATGGACGCCTAAGACAAGCGCATGGGATTTCGGCCAGGAATTTCGTAATTCCCGTTTTCAAACAGGGGATTACATGAACCACGCGCAGCGCAGGCTGCTGCCTTGAAAGGAAAAGAAAATGAACGACACGACGAGTGTTGAGAATGTCGCCGCCGCGGAACTGCGGGCGTTCATTGAGCGTATCGAACGGCTGGAAGAAGAAAAGGGCGCCATCCAGTCCGACATCAAGGACGTGATGGGCGAGGCAAAGGGACGCGGCTACGACACCAAGGCGATCCGCACCATCATCCGCCTGCGCAAGAAGGACGCCAACGAGCGCCTCGAAGAAGAATCCATCCTGCAGACCTATATGGCCGCGCTCGGAATGGAATAGGCCGCAGCCCGCCTTCGGGCGTAGCGCTGAAAGTCTAAAAACAACAGAATCCCGACGGCCGGCCATTCATTGTCCGGCCGTCGATCATTTCGGCGGTTCGGTGGATCAGGCTCATACCAAATTGCCGCATTGAGCTCTCCCATCGAATGTCGTAGGTGCTTTGTCTGCAAGAGATGACGGGGACGGCAGTGGGGAAAAAGCTTTCCGGGACAACACAGTGGCTGCTGCGCATTCTATGCGCCTTCGCGCTGTTGTCCGTCGGCTTTGCTCATCAGCCCGCCATTTCCAGCGCCGACGAACTGACGCCCGCAGCACTTGCTCAATACAGGCTACCGGACGGAACCCTGCCGGTTCTCTGCGTCACCGAAAAGACGGCGGACGGCAAGGAACATAGCAACGCGCATGTGCCGAACTGCGAGGCCTGCCGGATCTCTTCGGCGGCCCTGCTTCCATTGCCGCCGACTGATATCTTCGAGCATCTCACTTTCGCAAGCCAGGATGATATCCCGGCCCCGAAAACCGAACTCTTTCAGCGCCAGCTCTATCCGCCGAACACCGGCCCGCGCGCGCCACCCCTCCTCCGCATCACCATTGCCTGAGCCTGCGTTGCGGCCCGCGCCGTGACACTCGTCGTCAACGGCGGCCGGACCACACGAGATCTGATCGTGTCGGCTGCGGGTGGATTGCCTCCATGCTTGATCATCGCTGCGCGAAACGGGCCGCCTCGGCATCCCGGTCGTGCACGCTGATCCTCATAGGGCAGCGACCGAAACGGTCGTGACCTCCCCGCAGACAGGCCCTCCGCCGCCAGCCGGATTTCCGGGGGATTTTTCATGTCTGCCTTCACTACAGCCGAACCAGCGGCCGCAACTACTGACACTATCTCGCTCTACCGCGCGATCTGGCGCTGGCATTTCTTCGCCGGCCTGCTCGTCATCCCCTTCATGCTCAATCTGGCGATCACCGGATCGCTCTATCTCTTCAAGAACGAGATCGACACCATCTTCTATGCCCATCGCCATGTCGTCGCCGATGCGGGACCTGTGCTGACGCCGCAGCGGATCGTCGATGCAGCGACCGCCGCCATGCCGGGCGCCAGGGCCACATCCTATCGCGAAGCCCCGGCCGGCGATCGGTCGGCTGCCGTCACGGTATCGAAAGGCGGCCAGTCGACCGTCGTCTATGTCAATCCGCACAATGGCGAGGTGCTGGATTCGGTCGGCTCGAAGCAGGATTTCGGCTGGGTCGTCCGGCGTCTCCATAGCCTCGACTATTTCGGGACATGGACCAACCGGCTCATTGAGATCGTCGGCGGCTTCGCGCTGGTGCTCGTCGTCACCGGCATCTATCTCTGGTGGCCGCGCAAGCAGACCGGCGGCGTCGTCACCGTTCGCGGCACACCTTCGCGCCGCGTCTTCTGGCGCGATCTGCACGCCGTCACCGGCGCTGGCGCGGGCGTCCTCATCTTTTTCCTAGCCCTCAGCGGCATGCCGTGGTCGAGCTATTGGGGGGCCAATGTCAAAACCTGGTTGACGGAGCACGATCTCGGCTTCCCCGCCGCCCTCTGGGACAATGTGCCGACATCGACGAAGGTCACTAACGATATCCTGCCGGCGCCGGGCTGGATCGTCGAAAAGGCACCAGTACCCCTATCCAATGCGGCCGCCGCGCAATCCGTTGGGCCGATCGGCATCGACAGGGCGGTTGAGATCGCCAAGGGGCTCGGCATGGCTCCGGGCTTTGCCACCGCCATCCCCGCCGACAAAACCGGCGTCTACACCACCGCGCTCTATCCCGCCGATCTTTCCGACGAGCGCACGATCCATATCGACCAATATTCCGGAAAGCCGCTCGTCGATCTCTCCTTCAGCCAGTACCCCGCCCTCGGCAAGGCGATCGAATGGGGAATCAACGTCCATCTGGGCCAGGAATGGGGCCTCTTCAACCAGCTCCTGATGCTGACGACCTGCCTGGCAATCATTCTGTCCTGCGTGACGGCTGTCATGATGTGGTGGAAGCGCCGTCCGGCGGGACGCCTCGGCGTTCCGCCCATGCCGCCACGGAAGTCCGTTTATATTGGCCTATGGCTGATCGTGATCGCCTTCGGCGCGGCCTTCCCGCTCACCGGGCTCGCCATCGTCATCATGCTGCTCTTCGACCAGATCCTGCTGCGCTTCGTGCCGCCGTTCCGGCGCTTCTTTTCCTGACGGCCATTCCCCATTTCCAAGAAAGATATCGATCATGCTGAAACTCGTCGCAACCCTGGCCGCTTTCGGCCTTGCATCACTCCTGTCCCATGCCGCCTCGGCCGAAGACTTCGCCATCGGCGACCTCCGCATCTCCGATCCCTATGTACGGGCGATGATACCGGGCGCACCGGTCGGCGGCGGCTACATGACCATCACCAACACCGGCTCCACCGACGATCGGCTAATCGCGGCCAGTTCGCCGCGCGCGAGGATGGTCCAGATCCACGAGATGACGATGGACAAGGACGTCATGGTCATGCGCGAACTCGCCGATGGCCTGCCCATCCCTGCCGGAAAGACGGTCGAGCTAAGGCCGGGCGGCTATCACGTCATGTTCATGAAGGTCGAAGAGGGATTCAGAGAGGGCCAGACGGTGAAGGCCACACTCAAGTTTGAAAAGGCGGGGTCCGTCGATATCGAATTCCCGGTCGGCTCTGCCGCTGGCGGCAAGGATAAAAGCAAGGACATGGGCGCGATGACCATGCCCGATGCGGTTATGGGAGGCGCACATGCCGACCAAACGAAGTAAAGCCGCTGGCCGTATCGGGGCGATCCCCTGCAAACCGCTAAAGCCGCTGGCCCTCACGCCCCTCCTGCTGCTTTCGGGCTGCAACATGGTCGTGCTGGCGCCGTCCGGTGACATAGCGATGCAGCAACGCAATCTCATCGTCATCTCCACTGTATTGATGCTGCTCATCATCATCCCGGTGATCTTCCTGACCCTGTTCTTCGCCTGGAAGTACCGTCAATCCAATACGAAAGCGGCCTACGATCCCGAATGGCATCATTCCACACGCCTGGAGATCGTCATCTGGTCGGCGCCGCTGGCGATCATCATCGCGCTCGGGGCCGTCACCTGGATCAGCACCCACCAGCTCGATCCCTACAAGCCATTGGACCGGATCGATGCCTCACGGCCTATACCCGCAGGCACCAAGCCCCTGACGGTCGAAGTGGTGGCGCTCGATTGGAAATGGCTGTTCCTCTACCCTGATCTTGGCATCGCGACGGTCAACGAACTGGTCGCTCCAGTCGATGTGCCAATCAACTTCAAGATCACCGCAGCC
This sequence comes from Rhizobium lusitanum, assembly GCF_014189535.1. Lineage (NCBI taxonomy): Bacteria > Pseudomonadati > Pseudomonadota > Alphaproteobacteria > Hyphomicrobiales > Rhizobiaceae > Martinezella > Martinezella lusitana. The sequence continues at coordinate 1,581,579 of NZ_CP050308.1, forward strand.
TCGGTGATGAATTCCTTCTTCGTTCCCGCCCTTGCCGGACAGATCTACGCCATGCCGGGCATGGAAACGAAGCTGCATGCGGTCATCAATCGCGTCGGCGACTATCAGGGCTTCTCTGCCAATTACAGCGGCGCCGGCTTTTCCAACATGCGCTTCAAGTTCCGTGGCCTCGAACAGGCCGATTTCGAGAACTGGGTGGGTAGGGTCCGCTCGCAAGGAACACCTCTCGGCCGCCTCGAATATCTGAGGCTGGAGCAGCCGAGCGAGAAGGAGCCGGTCCGTTATTTCTCCTCCCTCGATCCCGCGCTTTACGAGGCGATCCTTAACATGTGCGTCGACCAGGCGAAGATGTGCGTCAGCGAGATGATGGAAATCGACGCCAAAGGCGGCGGTGGCATGGAAGGTATCAACAACATCATGCGGTTGACTTACGACGACCGTCTGGGCGGCCAGCAGACGAAGCGGCCGGCCACACCCTTCGTAGCCGCACTCTGCATCCCGACCGGCAAAGGCCCGGGCGGCGGCGTCACCATCGCCGTTCCGGCGCAACAAACCAATCTCGAGTGACGCCGCAAACGACCATAGTGGCGGCAATCGCGCCGCCGCCCGACACCTACGCTAACACGTAAAGGAGAATCCAATGTTCATGAGAGAGTGGACCATCCCCGCCATCCTCGGCGGCGTCTTGCTGATCGTCTGCGGCGCGCTCGGTTATTTCACATGGAGCCTGATGCCCCAAGCAGACGCGGCGGAAACCAATATTGGCGCCGTGTTCAAACTGACCGACGACCGCGGCCAACCCATCACGGAGCAGGCGCTCAAGGGCCATCCGTCACTCATCTATTTCGGCTACACCCATTGCCCCGAAGTTTGCCCGACCACGCTTTACGACATGGCCGGTTGGTTCAAGGCACTTGGGGGCCAGGGCGACGCGCTGAAGGCCTATTTCTTCTCGGTCGATCCCGAACGCGACACGCCGCAGATCATGCGCAACTACACCGGCAACTTCACCGACCGGATCACCGGGATCACCGGCGACCCGAGCGAGATGCAGAAGGCGATCAAGGGCTGGCGCATCTATGCCAAGAAGGTGCCGACGCCGGACGGCGATTACACCATGGATCACACCGCTTCGGTTCTCCTGGTGGGGGCCGATGGCAATCTCAGGAGCATGATCGCTTATGGCGAGGATCCGAACGTCGCTTTGCAGAAAATCCGCAACCTCCTGAAATGAAGGTGGAGCCCCCTCGATTTCCCGGCCGGACAGTATCCGAACGGACTATGCCGGCGACCACGATCGGTCGCCAAAACCTGCCGCAGGAGCCCCTGCGGATTATCAACCTGAAAGGACAATCACCATGCCCCAGATGAAGAAACTCCTTGTCGCAGTATTCGCAGCCAGCCTCGCCTTCGCAGGCCAGGCCTTCGCCCATGCCCATCTCAAATCAGCCGTTCCCGCCACCGACGGCACCGTGAAACAGGCGCCTTCCGAACTCGACCTTACCTTTACCGAAGGTTTGAACCTCAAATTCAGTGGCGTGACCGTTACCGGCCCAGACAAGGCGGTGGTGAAGACGGGCGAAGCCATGCTGATGAAAGGCGATACCACGCTGATGATCCCGGTCACGGACAAGCTGGCGACCGGCAAGTACACCGTCGAATGGCACGTCCTTTCGACCGACGGCCATAAGACAAACGGCACCTACAGCTTCACCGTCGCGCCCTGAGACGCTTCTGATCGCTCCCCTGCCAAAAGCGGGGGAGCGATCAGTTTGCAATCCCATCGTCATGGTACGCGAAGTCTATCCGGCAATGCATTTCTTGATAAAATGGAGCCAGCTGTCGTTGCGGCGAACCGTGGCTCGCGGCAGGCCGAAGGGGTCGTGGTTTTGCCCCGCCCTGCCGCGTCGCGTCGTCGTTGCCGCGCTGTAGCCAGCCTCGTAGGCAAGAACCCGATCGAGCGGCATCTCATCGCCATAGGGGAAACAGAAAGAAGAAACGATCTCGTCAAGCATGTCCTCCAGCAGCTCCCGGGAATGGGTGATCTGGCGGCGTGCTTCCTGCATCGGCAATTGTGGCAGATGCACATGATCGAGCGTATGCGAACCGACCTCGTGTCCGAGAGCCACCCACTTGCGCAGTTGTTCCAGTGACATGCAGGGCGCCCGCGCCACGCCGTTGGGAATATCCCAGATATTGCTGCCGCCGACCTGATTGGCAACCACGAAATTCGTGGCGGTAAAGCCGAACTCCTGCAAGACGGGCAAGGCATTCTCGTAGACGTTGGCGTAGCTGTCGTCGAAGGTGATGGCGGCAACCTTGCCGGTCTTGGCGCCCTGGATATAAGGAAGCGCTTCCCGCAGCGAGAGCCCCTGAACTCCCAATCTTTTCAGCCAGGCCATCTGGCTATGGAACGCCTCCGGATGCACCGCCATGCTTCTAAAGGCGCGCGCCGCGAAGGCGGCACCGCGATCTGATGATATAAGAGAATTGGAACGGCCAACTTGTATGGTCTCAGCTTGAGCGGCGGGAGCGTATTGCGATTTTCGCACGATAGAGCGGCCGCAGGATCTCTCTGGAAAGTTTCTCGAACACGGTCTTTCGGCGCTTGATGGTGCTGCCGCCGAGTTGCGCGGATATTTCATGCACCCCGCCCGGCAGGACAGCGAGGGGCGACAGGCCGGTCATCCAGCTCATCTGGACGGTGGTGTCGACGGGGCGGTCAAACAAGGCCGTCGCTGCCAGCAACCGGATGGCGGCATCGCGACTAACGAGCTGCGCCACCATGCCCAGACCGACGCGGCCGGGCTGGATGACGCTGGCCTGACCATGCGTCAGAACGCACTCACCATGTTCCTTGCCCATCCGGAAGGGAAAGCGAATGAAAGCGCCCGGCGTGAGACACGCTTGAGCAGCGGCAAAAGCGGCGTGAAACGAAGCGTCGATCTCCACGTCATCTTCAAACACGAGGCCGGCATCAATACCCTGCTCGACGATCGCCGCCCATGCCTTGCGATGCGAGAGGAAACAGGCGATCTCGCCGACACTCATCTCAAAGGGATAGCGCGGCTCGTGCAAATTCCGACGATAGACGAGGTCTATGTCCACGTCAGGCAAAGCACTTGCATCAACGGCCTGGATCACTTCACTTCGAACCGGAAGCATGGCCGCGAGCCTTTCCACCTGGGGCAGGCGGTCGCGCGCGCGATCCAAGTGAATGATGAAGCCGCGTATGTTCGCCTGATCCAGCTGCGCGCTGATCGTGCCCAAAGGAGCATGATCCAGCTCGAGCCCGGCATGGGCTCTTTCAAGCGGCGCGGCGGCCGAAAAGCCGATTTTATAGCTCTGCATCCAAGAGATCTCGCTGTCGTATCCGAGACCCCGTAGCAATCGTGAATGAAGGCGAACTTAGGCAAACCTGACGCGAAACTGAAAACCAACACTTTCAATGCTTCCGTGCAGGCCGATCGCCCACGTATGGCGACGTCCTAGGCAAGCATGCTGAGACGGCCAATCGCAATTCTGTCCTCGACCCAGCGGCGCTCGTCCTGCCAGGCATGGCGCTTCCATCCCTCCCAGGTAAAACCGCATAGTTTCACATCCCACTCGTCTGCGGGAAACTTGGAAAGAGCATAGCAAATGCCGAGAAATCCCGTACTCGGAAAGACCTCGCGCATTCTGGGGCCTGACACCCCAAGGACCACGCAACCGTCAAGGTAGAATTGCGGCGGCATGATACGGATCTCCTTGCCCGCGCTACCGATCAATTCGATCGCCTGCATCGACCAATCCGCCCGCCTTCCCTTCATGCGCGAGAGGATATTCGGCTTGGGGTGATACTTGCGGATGATGCCCGGATGATAGACCAGCACCACCTCTTTCACGGCCTTGAAAGCAGCACTCTCCAGAAAGGCCGGATCGACCAATCGCCGCTGCATCGCCTTGCTCGACGCCGCCAGCAAGAGCATATCCGTGCGCGTGCCGCCCATGCCACCGGATAGATTCGGCTCGTTGAAGCGCATGACAAATTCCGCATCGTCCACGATCGCGGAGATATCGCGATGCAATGTTCCATTGCCGATGATAACAGCCGTCTTGCGTATCAATTGAGGATATCCAGCCCTTTCGCTGTGACGAACTAACAGCGCTTGATGAGCCAAGAATGAAGTTTCCGACAGTCACAAGAGGCGACGGGAGCGTCATTCCGCCCGAACCGGGCAGAATGATCCTGGCCTTGCCTTACTGCAATGGCAACGAAAGTTCGCCTACCGCAACTCTTTGCACCGTTTGGATGAAGAGATCGTTTTCTGCCTGCATCACCCGGCGCTCGATGGCTGCTACGTCGTCCGAGGGATTTATGCGAACTTCAGTGGCGGCAATGATCCGGCCATGATCGTATTCTGCGTCCACCAGATGGATCGTAGCACCGGTCACGGGCTCACGCGCATCAAGAACAGCTTGATGTACTTTTCTGCCATACATGCCCGCTCCGCCATGTCTCGGTAGAAGCGCCGGGTGAACGTTCAAGATTCTCCCCTCGAAGGTTGAGAGGGTCTTCGGACCCAGCCTGCGTAAATATCCCGAGAGGATGACCAGCTCCGTGTCGGCGGCGACAAGCGCTTCTTTAAGCACCTCATCGGCTTCGGCTTCGACCCCTTTTGTCGGGATGTACAAGGCAGGGATACGGTGGGCTTTGGCATAGTCGAACGCAGGAGCATTTATGCGATTGCTGACCAGAAGCGAAATAGAAGCGCTCAAACGACCGATGGCAATGGCGTCAGCAATTGCGCGGAAGGATGAGCCATTGTTCGAGGCAAGAGCTGCGATGCGAAGCGTTTTCATCGGCGTTTATGCTCAATCGGTGTTCTCAACATCGTCCTCGATGTTGAGAGCAAAAAATCGCCCACAGCGCCATGCTGCAAGCGATCTCATTTATCATTCAACATTGTCGAGGAATTGGAGCCGCCCCGACTATTCGACCTAATTGAATTTCTTGACCTGCAGGAAGTTCACGGCCGTGCCGCTGAAACGTTCAGGATCCATCGAGGCCGTTTGCACCTTGAAGCCTTCCGTATAAACGGCGGTCGGCTGGGCGCGGAGCGTCGGGCTGACGAAGCGCGGTGCCTTGACCGGGCGATTGACGATCTCGACGCGGGCATTGGCGATCGCCCATTGCGAGATCATCTTGTCCGTCAACTTCGGCGGAGTAGTCACCGCAGCGCGGCCGGAATCGGCCACCACGGCATCCTGCTTGTTTGGACGGCCGCCCTTCGTTGCGACGCCAGCGGCAATCGAACGTTCCTGCGGCGCCATCACTTCAAAGCTGTCGTTGAAGCGGCGGCGGCTAGCCTTGGTTTCATTGGCAGTCGGAGCAAGAGCCGCCACCTGCATCGGCATCGGCTGCGCCGGCCTCTTCTGCGGCAGAACGGCAGCAATGGCACGCACGGCATCATTGTCGGCTACGGCACTATTCGCCGGCAACACCTCATCCTTGGAGGCAACATCGTTGGCGACCGCATTGACAGCAACACCTGTATTCGCACCCGTCTGATCGGCGCGGCGCTGTTCAAGCGCTGCAACGATCGCAGGCGAAAGCGTACCCTGATCGGCCGCATCATCGATCGCATCCGGATCGGCATCGGCGGAAGCCAGCAGATTTTCGGCGATTTCGGGACGCTCGACCGGAACCGGAACGCCAACCGTCTGTTCCGTCACGTCAGATGCGGCGGAGGCCATTTCGGCATCGCCGGGCGTGCGACGATCGAGCAGGGCCGGAACCGGAACGCGATAGTCGCGCAGATCGGCATATTGCTGTTGTTGATCATCCGTCGTCGGCATCGCGGCGGCAAGCGCATCCTGGGCGGCGTTACGCTGCGGCGACATCAAAGCTGAAGCAACCTCGCTGCCGGCCTGATTTCCGAAGGCCGGACGAACCTGCGGAACAGGCGCATTGACGCTGGCAACCTGCTGCGTCACCGGCTGGCTGTCGTCGCCGTCGTCCGTTGCTATAGGAGCCCGCTGAGTGTTCTTGGCAACCAGTGTGGTTGGGGCAGACGCTGCCGGCGCACCGGTATCCGCATTGTCCTCTTCCTCATCAGCGCCACCGCCAAACAAGCGGGCGAAGAAGCCACGGCGCGGAGACGAGGAGCTGGCGATCTGGATGTCGTCAGACGACATGCGGCGCTTATAATCCGCCACTGCCTGCTGGTAGCCCGGCAGCGGACGACCGTCGGCCGGAATATGCATGGTCTTGCCATCGGGGAACAAACGGACAAGTTCCTGGCGATCCATGCGCGGCCATGCGCGCACGCCGCCGACGTCCATATGCACGAAGGGCGATCCGGAGGTCGGATAATAGCCGACGCCGCCGACCTGAAGCTTCATGCCTATTTCGCGCAGCTTGGTCAGCTTCACGTCGGGAATATAGAAATCCATCGCATTGCCGAGCATATGCTGGCTCTTCTTGGCGACGCCCGTATGGGCCGTGCGCGTGCGCAGCATCTCGTTGGTTCCCGGCGAGCGGAAACCGCAGACGACATTGATGAATTCATGGGAGCCGCTATCGCGGTAGACTTGCCAGATCAGGTCGAACAAATGCGGGTTCATCTTGGTCGGCTGGTTTTTACGCCAGTCGCGCAGGATGCGGTTCAGCTTCTCCAGACCGGCCGGATCGAACTTGCCGTCACGCTTGTACGTGATGACTGCCTTTTCGCCCGTATGCACGAAATAGATCTTGAGGCTACGGGTCTCCCCGCCCGCCTTCGACGGCGAACCAACGAAAACAGGAGTGGAGACAGCCATCGCCAGCAGGCCAACGGCTACAACCTTGGCCACCTTACGAAATATCTCAGAGCACGCAGAATGCCAGCTCAAGCTATTAGGCTTGGTATTTCCACTCAGATTCGGCAATTCGATCCCCGTCCGACAGACAATGTCGCATCGTGTTCCAAATGGCTGTCAATTGCGGTGACACGATGGCAAAAATGCCACACATCGTCGCCCTCTTCATACATGGTGAACGATGCACTAACAAGTGCTTTACGACAGGTAACAAAATATGCTTGCCTAAACGTTAAAGTGTTATCAGGCCGCGTTTTTTTGCGGGTCATCCGGGTCTATCCCATAGTCTTTCAACTTGCGATAGAGAGTTGAGCGACCGATTCCAAGCTTCCTTGCCACCTGACTCATTTGTCCTCGATAGAATTTGAGAGCGAACCGAATGAGTTCTTCCTCGACATCCGCAAGCTTTCTGACATCGCCGGAGGTGTCGGTGCTGACGATGACATTATCCGATGTCTGGGCGGAGGACGCCTCCACAATCGAGAACGGCGAGGTTGTAGTTTCATCCGACGAGGCGACACGCAAGCCGCGCTCAAACCTGTCCGCGGCGACGGCGTCGGCGCTGTAGGTCTCGGAATTATCCACAACTAAGGTCGGATGCTCGCCAGCGAAATAGCCAGGTAATTGCGCTGCGATCTGCGGGAAATCGGTTTCCAGCAGCTCCGGCCCTTCCGACAGCACGACCGCGCGGAAGACCGCATTTTCGAGCTGGCGGATATTACCAGGCCAGTCATAGGCCGTCAGCAGTGCCAGCGCGCCATGGCTGATCGACAGAGAATGACCGAGCTTCTGTTCGAACGCAAAGCGATCGGCGAAGGCGCGAGCAAGGTGCGGAATGTCCTCCTTGCGGCGGCGCAGTGCCGGCATGGTGATCGGGAAGACGTTGAGGCGATAGTAGAGATCCTCGCGGAACCGCCCGGCCTTCACCTCTTCGATCAGATCCTTGTTAGTGGCCGAGATCAGCCGGACATTGACCTTCTGCGCCACGCGGGCGCCAACCGTCTCGATCTCGCCCTGCTGCACGGCGCGCAGGAGCTTGACCTGCACCTCAAGCGGCAGATCGCCGACCTCATCGAGGAACAGCGTGCCGCCGTCCGCTTCCATGAACTTGCCGACATGCCGCTCGGTGGCGCCGGTGAAGGCACCCTTCTCATGGCCGAAGAGAATGCTCTCGACCAGATTATGCGGAATGGCGCCGCAATTGACCGTCACGAAAGGCTTGCCGGCGCGGTCACTGGCCGCCTGGATGGCGCGGGCCACCAGTTCCTTGCCGACGCCGGATTCGCCTTCCAGCACCACCGGAATATTCGATTGCGCAGCACGATGGGCGAGATCGAGCACCCGCATCATCGCCGGGCTCGCCGAGACGATGTCATCGAAGCTAATCGCATTCGAGCGCGATTTACGTCCGGCGCGGGCCTTGGCCTCGCGCTGATCGAGCTTCAGGGCATTGGCGATCGACGCGCCTATCCGTTCCGGCGAAACCGGCTTGACGACGAAATCGAAGGCGCCGGCCCGCATGGCCTGCACCACGGTTTCGATACCGCCCTGCCCGGTCTGCACGATGACGGGGATATCGGTCCCCATGTCGCTCAAGGCGCCCAGAAGTTCGAGGCCGGTCATCTCCGGCATCATGAGATCGAGCACGATCACATTGATCTGGTCGCCATTACGCTTCAGAAACTCGAGGCCGAAGCGGCCATTCTCTGCCAGATGAGCAACGTGTCCGTGCCGCTCGATGGCATTTTTTAGCAGGCGTCGTTGGATCGGATCATCCTCAACAACGAGAACCTGCGCGCCCCCCTTGGCGCTATTCAATATGGTCATTGGTGCCTCACTTCATGCGAAACCTGATGGGAACCTTCGCAGAAAGGCTTGAAGACGAAGTTTTGCCAAACCATCGTATTTTAATCATTATGTCGAATGTAACATCGCCTATGATTTCATTGTCCGACCACCCAAAATCCGCCCTTGCCGCGGCCTTTTCGGCCGAATAGACACGGATAGACCGGATCGTTCCGAAAAGAAAAATAGAGGAAATACTGTCCATGAGCCCGACCTCGCTCCAATCATCCCTTAAGTTTTCCACCGGCCCGGCCGCTGCCGCGACCAATGCCGCGCTTGGGGATCTGCCCGCCTGGAAGCTCAGCGACCTCTATCCCTCGGCCACCTCCACCGCTTTCACCGGCGACATGGAAAAGGCCGGCAAGCTGGCCATCGCCTTCGAGGAGAAATGGAAGGGCAAGCTTGCCGACGCCGCGACCAAGAGCGGTGACGCCGGCATCGGCGCGGCGCTGAAGGAATTTGAAGCCCTCGACGACATCATGGGCCGCCTCGGCTCCTTTGCCGGGCTCACCTATTTCTCCAACACCAGCGATCCGGCCAACGGCAAGCTCTATGGCGACGTGCAGACGCGGCTGACCGACTATGCCGCCCATTTGCTGTTCTTCGCGCTGGAACTGAACCGCATCGACGATGCCGTGGTGGATGCCTGCATGGCGAACGACCCCGCCGCCGGCCACTACCGCCCCTGGCTCGTCGACCTGCGCAAGGACAAGCCCTACCAGCTCGACGACAAGCTGGAGCAGCTGTTCCTGGAAAAATCCATGACCAGCGCTGCCGCCTTCAACCGCCTGTTCGACGAGACCATGGCGGAGTTGCGCTTCGAGGTCGACGGCGAGAAGCTGCCGCTGGAAGTCACCCTCAACATGCTGCAGGAAAAGGACCCTGAAGTACGTCGCAAGGCGGCCGTGGCGCTGACCGCGACCTTCAAGGCCAATCTGCGTGTCTTCACGCTGATCACCAATACGCTCGCCAAGGATAAGGATATCGGCGATCGCTGGCGTGGCTTCGAGGACATCGCCGACAGCCGCCATCTGGCCAACCGCGTCGAGCGCGAGGTGGTCGATGCATTGGCCGCCGCCGTGCGCGACGCCTATCCGCGCCTTTCGCACCGCTATTACAAGATGAAGGCCAAGTGGCTCGGCATGGAGCAGATGAATTTCTGGGACCGCAACGCGCCGCTGCCGGAAACCTCCAACGCGCTGATCCCCTGGACCGAGGCCAGGGAAACCGTGCTGTCCGCCTACGGCAATTTCGCCCCGGAAATGGCCGATATCGCCAAGCGCTTCTTCGATGAGGAATGGATCGACGCGCCGGTGCGTCCCGGCAAGGCGCCGGGCGCCTTCGCCCATCCGACCGTGCCCTCCGCGCATCCTTACGTGCTCGTCAACTATATGGGCAAACCGCGCGATGTGATGACGCTCGCCCACGAACTCGGCCACGGCGTGCATCAGGTGCTGGCCGGCGGCCAGGGCGCGCTGATGTGCCAGACGCCGTTGACACTGGCCGAAACCGCCTCGGTCTTCGGCGAGATGCTGACCTTCCGCACCCTGCTCGACAAGACCACCGACAAGCGCGAGCGCAAGGCGATGCTCGCCCAGAAGGTCGAGGACATGATCAACACGGTCGTGCGCCAGATCGCCTTCTACGAATTCGAGCGCAAGCTGCATACCGCCCGCAAGAACGGCGAACTGACCTCCGACGATATCGGCGAGCTGTGGCTGTCAGTGCAGGCGGAAAGCCTCGGACCGGCAATCAAGATTTCCGAGGGCTACGAGACCTACTGGACCTATATCCCCCACTTCATCCACTCGCCCTTCTATGTCTATGCCTACGCCTTCGGCGATTGCCTGGTGAACTCGCTCTACGCCGTCTACCAGAATGCCGAAGAGGGCTTTCAGGCGAAGTATTTCGAGCTGCTGAAGGCCGGCGGCACCAAGCATCATTCGGAACTTCTGAAGCCTTTCGGCCTCGACGCCACCGATCCGTCGTTCTGGAGCAAGGGACTGTCGATGATCGAAGGGCTGATCGACGAGCTTGAGGCGCTTGATACGAGTGCTTGATGCACATTGATGAAGACCCGCGCATGGCCGATGCCCAACCCTACGTCCTCTTCCGGGACGACAACACAGGAGAGGTAATGATCTTCGCCGAGCCGGCGGAGATCATTGTTGCACGGACGCGCGCGGAATTCTTCGATGCCCTCGACCGGATGGAGCAGGCAAAGGCCGAAGGCAAATGGCTAGCGGGCCATATGGCCTATGAAGCCGGCCATCTCTTCGAGGAAAAACTTGCGCTCTTTGCCGAGGAAAATCGCGAAACGCCGTTGCTCTGCTTCGGCGTTTTCGACGCTCCGGCAACGGACGGCCATCCCCTTGCCCAGCCGTTGCAGCGCCTTGAAAACCAGGAGTTCCTGACCGATGCGACGGCTGCGTGGAACTTCCCCATATATAAAGAGAGATTCGACCGCCTGCATGGGCATATCCGCCAGGGCGATTGCTATCAGGCGAACCTCAGCATGCCGATCTCGGCGCGTTGGAACGGTGATGCCAGGGCCGCCTTCTGGTCGCTGATCGAGCGCCAGCCCGTGAAGTACGGCGCGCTGGTCGATCTCGGCGGGCCGATCATTCTGTCCCGCTCACCCGAACTCTTCTTCCGCACCGATGAAGGCGGCTGGATCGAGACGCATCCGATGAAGGGCACAGCCAGGCGCGGCGCAGACGCTACCGAGGATGCCGAAATCATCAGCGCCATGCTCGCCGATGAGAAGACGCAGGCCGAAAACCGCATGATCGTCGATCTCCTGCGCAACGATATCTCACGCATCACCGAGGTCGGCACGCTCGACGTGCCGAAACTCTTCGAGATCGAGACCTATCCGACACTGCACACGATGGTCAGCCATGTGCAGGCGAGGCTGCGCCCTGATATAACCATCCGCGATATCTTCGCCGCGCTCTTCCCCTGCGGCTCGATCACCGGCGCGCCGAAAATGCGGGCGATGGAAATCCTGCATGATCTCGAGGACAGCCCGCGCGACGCCTATTGCGGAGCGATCGGCATGATCTCTCCCACGGGCGCCATGCGCTTTTCCGTGGCGATCCGCACCATCACGCTATTCGACGACGGCCGCGCCATCTTCAATGTCGGCGGCGGCATCGTTTTCGATTCGACGGCGGAAGCGGAATATGAAGAATGCCTCCTGAAGGCACGCTTCGCCGTGGGGGATCGATGGATCAAGCGCTAGAGGATTTTTCGCTGATCGAAACGCTGCGTTACGAGCCGCAAACCCGCTTCGTGCGCCTGCGCCTGCACCTCGCCCGTCTGCAACGCTCCGCTCGCCGGCTGGGCTTTCCCGCGCCGAAGGATGCATTGACGAAACTGGACGCCGCCGTCGCCGGCGCGACCGCGCCGTTGCGGGTCCGCCTGACCTTCGATCGCGCTGGGAAAACCGATGTCACCACCGCCGCTTTCACGCCACTCGGCCCCGACACCGTCTGGCGCGTCCGCATCGCCAAGACCCGGATCGATTCCGCCGACACGCTGCTGCGCGTCAAGACCACGCGCCGATCGGTCTATGAAGCCGCTCGTGCCGAATATCCACAGGCGGAGGCAGACGAAGTTCTGTTGCTGAATGAAAAAGGCGAAGTCTGCGAAGGCACCATCACCTCGATCTTCCTCGATGACGGTTCGAGCCACCTGCGAACGCCGCCCATCTCTTGCGGCTTGCTCGCCGGCGTCTTGCGCACCGAGCTCATCTGCCAGCGTAAGGCCCGCGTTGGCAGGATCAAGGTGGACGATCTGGAAAAAGCCACGCTTTATGTCGGAAACTCCCTGCGCGGTCTGATCCGCGTGCAACTCCTATGGAATTGACGCAATGCTCATCCTTTCGCTGACCTACCTCAAGGGCAATGACGAAGCCGACAAGTACATGGAGCCGCATATGGCCTGGGTGAAGGAAGGCTATGCCAAGGGCTGGTTCCTCGCCTCCGGCCGCAAGGTGCCGCGCACCGGCGGCATCATCTTCGCCCGCGGTGATCGCGCCGAACTCGAAGCCTATGTCGCCGCCGATCCCTTCACCATCCACGGTGTCGCTGCCTACGAGGTCACGGAAATCGCCCTGACGACCGTGACCGAAGGGCTGGAGGCATTGAAAAGCTGAGAAAAGCCCGATGGACGATCTGCATTCACATTTGAAAGATCTGGAAGAAAGGCTCTTCGACCCGGCTGTGCGCGGCTCGCGGCAAGCATTGGCGGAACTGCTCTGCACGGAGTTCCGCGAAATCGGCAGCTCCGGCCGGCTCTTCGACCTGGAAGACATCCTGACCCAGCTTCCGGCAGACCCGGGGGATACCGCCCTGCGGACACTTGAGGACTTCCATGTCAGCCAGCTGTCCGACGGTATCGCTCTCGTCACCTATCGGGCCACCCGCACATCTCCCGACAAGCCCACTGTCCGATCACTCAGAAGTTCGATCTGGCGGCTGGAGGCGGACGGATGTTGGCGGATGCTCTTCCATCAGGGAACGCTGACGCGATAAGCTTTATCCATGACACAACTGACCTACACACCCTATGACGGCTCCGCAAAACCCTTCACCATCGGCCTCGTGCCGTTGGATCTCACCCGCTGGATCGAGCCGGATGCCGATCTCGGGCGCTATCTCGATGAGAAGCAGCGTCTCTTCCGCGATTATCTGAGCGAGATTTTCGTTGCCGAGGATAATACGCAGGACGCACAGCAAGAGGCGCTCGACCTGCTCACGGCCTATCTCTGCGAACAGCATCCGGCCATCCATCGCCGCGACGGCGATATCGTCAAGGCCGACGGTCATTCAGTCGATCTCGCCGACGCCTCGCTTCCGCCGCTTCTGAAGGCCGGCTCGCTGGTCGCCGACGATCTCGTCATCATGCGCCGCAAGGCCGACGGCTGGCATCTCGTCGCCGGCCATGTCGCCTTCCCCTCCTCTTGGTCGCTTCAGGAGAAATTCGGACGGCCGATGCAGGCGATCCACGCCGATGTGCCCGGTTTCGGCGAGGGCACCCGCAATGCCACCCTGATCACCCGCATCTTCGACAATCTGCAGGAGTCACAGCCCGTCGAGCGGCTGAACTGGTCGGTGAACATGACAGATGAGCTGTTTCTCTCGGCCTCAAAACACAAACATCCGCCAGTCACCACGGCGCCTACCCTCGAAACCCGCTTCGCTCGCGTCGAGCGCCAGACGCTGCGCAAGCTGCCGATCTCGGGCGATGTTCTCTTCACCATCCGCGTCTATGTCGACCCGATCGCCGCGATCGCCCATCACCCCAGAGCCCAGGAACTCGCATCGAACTTCGCCGCGCAACTGGATGCATTGGACGAACACCAGACGGCGTATAAGGGACTGATCCATCAGAAAGCCGAGTTGGTGAAGCAATTGCGGGTGTTGGCCGGCATATAGGAATGCGACAAGCAACAAACCCGTCGCAAACCGCGTGTATGGTGCCATTCTATTGACTTTCCCCGACGTAGCCCGGAGAGCTCTTTATTGTGACATCAATTTGTGATTAGAGCCGTCCATCTCGCGTTTTCACGCAAACATTGATTGAATTTCATAGGCCGAACGGCGTCCTGCCTTTCGAAGGAGACAAGAATGACGAAACACAAATATCCGGTATATGCCGAAATTACCGGCCCGATCGTGATGATCGGCTTTGGCTCCATCGGCCGCGGCACCCTGCCCCTGATCGAGCGCCATTTCAAATTCGACAAAAGCCGGATAGTCGTCATCGACCCCCGCGAAGAGCCCGCCGACATGGAAATCCTGGCGAAGCACGGCGTTCGTCATATCAAGGAACATGTCACCAAGGAAAACTACAAGGAGCTGCTGAAGCCGCTCCTGACGGAAGGCGGCGGTCAGGGCTTCTGCGTCAACCTCTCTGTTGATACCGGCTCGCTCGACCTGGTCAAGCTCTGCCGCAAGCTCGACGTGCTCTACATCGACACCGTCGTCGAGCCTTGGCTCGGCTTCTATTTCGACAAGAACCTGAAGAATGCCGACCGCACCAACTACGCCCTGCGCGAAACCATGCGCAAGGAAAAGGCGAAGAACCCGGGCGGCACCACGGCCGTTTCCACCTGCGGCGCCAATCCGGGCATGGTCTCCTGGTTCGTCAAGCAGGCGCTCGTCAACCTCGCCAACGACATCGGCGTGAAGTTCGAAGAGCCGGATCAGCATGACCGCGAAGGCTGGGCCAAGCTGATGAAGAAGGTCGGCGTCAAGGGCATCCACATCGCCGAACGCGACACGCAGCGCACCAAGCATCCGAAGCCGCTGAACGTCTTCTGGAACACATGGTCCGTCGAAGGCTTCATCTCCGAAGGCCTGCAGCCCGCCGAACTCGGCTGGGGCACGCATGAAGAGTGGATGCCGAAGAACGCCAAGAAGCACAAGAAGGGCTCCAAGGCCGCCATCTACCTCGAACAGCCGGGCGCCAACACCCGCGTCCGCACCTGGTGCCCGACGCCGGGTCCGCAATACGGCTTCCTGGTCACGCATAACGAATCGATCTCGATCGCCGACTTCTTCACGGTCCGCGACAAGGACGGCGACGTTACCTTCCGCCCGACCTGCCATTATGCCTACCATCCGGCCAACGACGCCGTGCTCTCGTTGCACGAAATGTTCGGCAATGGCGGCACGCCGCAGCCGGTTCACCACGTCCTCGACGAACATGAGCTGGAAGACGGCGTCGACGAACTCGGCGTGTTGCTTTATGGCCACGACAAGAACGCCTATTGGTACGGTTCGCGCCTGTCTCTCGAAGAGACCCGCCGCATCGCTCCCTACCAGAACGCAACCGGCCTGCAGGTGACCTCCGCCGTTCTCGCCGGCATGGTCTGGGCACTCGAAAATCCGACCGCCGGCATCGTCGAAGCCGACGAGATCGACTACAAGCGCTGCCTCGAAGTGCAGCTGCCCTATCTCGGCCCGGTTGAAGGTCACTACACCGACTGGACGCCGCTCGATGGTCGTCCTGGCCTGTTCCCGGAAGATATCGACACCAAGGATCCTTGGCAGTTCAAGAACATCCTCGTTCGCTGATCGACGCATTATCTGCATAGTCGAAAATTCAAATGCTCGCACAGGTCGTGCGGGCATTTTTGTTACACTCGCTAGATAAATCAAGGTGATGAGGCCGTGAAGTCTTGCTTTCGACAGATGGTCGCGCCATGTTTCTCGCAATCGCCACGACGCCAATCCGCCTTTTATCGCGGGAGAGATTTATGAAGATCAAGTCCAGCCTTGCCCTAATCACCGCCGCGGCAGCGCTCTCCGCCTGCGTCGACTTCGGCGGATCTCGCCCTCCACCGGTTACCATGGGCGGGGGCGCACAGCCGCGCACAACGACGGTGGACGGCAACTGGAGCGACACAAACGGGCTGAGCTCGTCATTTTCGGGTGGCAGGTTCGAGACGCATACGACCGACGGCACGAATACGCAGATGGCGTCGGGAACCTATTCGACAGATCCGTCGGGCACGATTCAGATCAATCTGTATTCGAACGTCAAGCGCACCAGCTCCAAGGTCAATTGCTTCCTGGCCAACCCCAGCCAGCTTAACTGCACGGCTGAAGGCGGCGGACACTTCTCGCTCAACCGCCAGGGCTGAGACCGGCATCGCGGACGGGTAGGACGGCATGCGCAGGATGGCGCTCTATATCCTCCTGATCATCGGCTTGCCGTTCGCCATTCTGGCGGTAATTCTTCCCGCCAATAGCTATAAGGCCCAAGGCATAACCGCGCTCGATTGCGACGGGCCGATGAGCGTCCTGATCATCGCGATACCGGTCTTGCTGCTCTATGCTGGCGGCATGATCCTGCTCTATCGCGACAAGAGCCGGCGCTTTCATCGCATCGCGGCGCTTTGCTGCCTGTTCGTCTCTCTCGCCATCGGCTGGAATGTCATTGCCGCCGTGCGGGAAGCCTATGGCGACGCCTCAATCGAGGCCTGCGCCTGATCTCGCGGCCTCCCGCCTGTGGATTTGTAAAATCCTAATCAACCAACAGCTTTCGCTTGCGCTCGTCCCGCCGTGATGGAAACATCGCGGCAGGGGAGCCGCCAAGGGAACGGGCGGATCGGATTGTGAAAAACAACAGGAGAGAACGATGACGAAGCCCTTCGGAGTGGGTCTGTTGGCTACAGCCGCCTTGGCGCTCAGCACAAGCGCCGCTTTCGCGGACTATCAGCTCAACATTCTGCACTTCAATGACTTCCATTCCCGCGTGGAGTCGATCAACAAATTCGACACCACCTGCTCTGCTGCGGAAGAAGCCAAGAACGAATGCTTCGGCGGCGCGGCGCGGATGAAAACCATGATCGATCAACGCCGCGCAGCCCTTGCCGGCCAGAATGTCCTGGTGCTCGATGCCGGCGACAATTTCCAGGGCTCGCTGTTCTATACGACCTACAAGGGCGCGGCCGAGGTCGAGTTCCTCAACGATATGAAGATCGACGCCATGACCGTCGGCAACCACGAATTCGATGATGGCGAAGAGCCGCTGGCCGCTTTCCTCGACAAGGCGAAATTCCCCGTCGTCACCGCCAATATGGTCGTCGATGGCCAGTCGAAAATCGGCGACCGCATCAAGAAATCCATCGTGCTCGACATCGGCGGCCAGAAGATCGGTATCGTCGGCGCCGTTACCAGTGAGACGCCGGAACTCTCCTCGCCCGGCCCGCATGTCAAGATCACCGACGATGCCGCCGCGATCAGCGCCGAGGTGGATGCGCTGAAGTCGCAGGGTGTCAACAAGATCATCGCGCTCACCCATGTCGGCTATCCGCGTGACGTCGAAAAGATCGCCAAGATCGCCGGCGTCAGTGTCGTCGTTGGCGGCCATTCGCATACGCTGCTGTCGAACACGGATCCGAAAGCCGCCGGCCCTTATCCGACCATGGTCGACAACCCCGCTGGCTATAAGGTCCCGGTCGTCCAGGCCGCGTCCTACAGCAAATATCTCGGCGACGTCGTCATCACCTTCGACGACAACGGCGCCGTCAAGGACGCCAAGGGCGATCCGATCCTGCTCGACGCCTCAGTCAAGCCCGACCCTGTGATCGCCGCCCGCGTCCAGGAAATGGCCAAGCCGATCGAGGAACTCCGTCATAAGGTGATCGGCAGTTCCGAGGGCACGATCGAAGCCGCCCGTGAGGTTTGCCGCGTGCAGGAATGCTCCATGGGCAACCTCGTCGCCGACGCCATTCTCGAGCGGACGAAGGGACAGGGCATCAGCATCGCCATCCAGAACGGCGGCGGATTGCGCGCCTCGATCGGCGCCGGCGACATCAGCATGGGCGGCGTTCTGACCGTATTGCCATTCCAGAACACCGTCGCCACCTTCCAGTTGACGGGTGCGGAAGTGAAGACGGCGCTGGAGAACGGTCTCAGCCAGATAGACGAAGGTGCCGGCCGCTTCCCGCAGGTCTCCGGCCTCAAATATAGCTTCGACAAATCCAAGCCACCCGGCAGCCGCCTGGTCTCCGTCACGGTGCAGGAAGGCACGGAATTCGCGCCGCTCGATCCCGACAAGACCTATGGCATCGTCAGCAACAACTACATGCGCGCCGGCGGCGACGGCTATGTCGTCTTCGCGCAGAATGGCAAGAACGCCTATGACTTCGGCCCTGATCTGGCGGGCGTGGTGGCCGACTATCTGGCCGCGCATAATCCTTACAAGCCTTACACGGACGGCCGCATAAGCCAGGTCGCCGCCGCACAGCCGGAGGCAGCAAAACCTGCGCAGACACAGGAGCCGGCAGCCGCGCCGGATCAGAAGCCAGCTCCGGCGGCAGCGAATACCGGCACAGCACCCGCGACCACCACGGCGCCGGCCACGCCAGCACCCGCCGCATCGGCGCCCGCAACCGCCGCGCCGGCCACCAGCGCACCGGCGGCAACCGCTCCTGCGGCAACAACAACCCCACCAGCCGCAACGGCTCCAGCAACGACGACGGTCGCCCCGGCAACCCAAACCAATGAACCGCCAAAGACACCGACCACTCATGTCATCGTCGCCGGCGACACGCTTTGGGATATCGCCAAGACCTATTACGGCAAAGCCAACGACTGGCACAAGCTCCTGGCGGCCAACCGTAATCTCAAGCCGCACCGGCTTCTCGTCGGTGAGGAATTGAAGATTCCGGCCAAGTAAGGACGATTTGTCTCGCAGGACTTAGCCGGTCCGGGCTTTTCCGGGCCGCCTTTTGTTCCTATGTGAGGGCTTCGTTTCGCGAGAAGGAATTTAATCGATGACAGCAGATCTGAGCGCCGTTCCGCCCGAGCACCCGAATGTCAAATTCGGCAAGGTTGGCGTGCTGCTTGTAAACCTCGGAACACCTGATGGCACCGATTACTCCTCCATGCGTCGCTACCTGCGTGAATTTCTGACGGACCGCCGCGTCATCGAGTGGTCTCGCTGGAAATGGTATCCGATCCTGTTCGGTATCGTACTCAACACTCGACCGCAGAAAGTCGGCAAGGCCTACGAGACGATCTGGAACAAGGAAAAAAACGAGAGCTACCTTCGCACCTATACGCGCAATCAGTCCGACCTGATGGCCCAACGCCTGCGCGATCTTCCCAACATCTGCGTCGATTGGGCCATGCGTTACGGCCAACCCTCCATCGGCGACCGCATCCAGACTCTCAAGGATCAAGGTTGCGAGCGCATCGTACTCTTTCCGCTGTATCCGCAATACGCTGCCGCAACGACGGCAACCGTCAATGACAAGGCGTTCGAGAAGCTGGCTAAGATGCGCTGGCAGCCGGCGATCCGTACCGTACCGCAATACCATGACGACGACACCTACATCGAGGCACTTGCCAATTCCGTGACCCGGCATCTTTCAACACTCGACTGGAAGCCCGAAAAAATCCTCGCCTCTTTCCACGGCATACCGATGTCGTACTTCAAACTGGGCGATCCGTATTATTGTTTCTGTCAGAAAACAGGCCGTCTGCTACGCGAAAAGCTCGGTCTTGCCGAGGATCAGTTCATGGTCACTTTCCAGTCCCGTTTCGGCCCGGAGGAATGGCTGCAGCCCTATACCGACAAGACGGTGGAGAGCCTTGCAAGGGAAGGCACCAAGCGCATAGCCGTCCTCAACCCCGGCTTTGTTTCCGACTGCCTGGAAACACTTGAGGAAATCGCCGAACAGGCGGCCGAATCCTTCCATCACAACGGCGGCGAGAAGTTCACGCATATCCCGTGCCTCAACGACGGCGAAGACGGCATGCGGGTGCTGGAGACGGTAGTGCGGCGGGAGCTGTCGGGCTGGGCCTGATCTGAATGGCCCAGCGCCGCCTTATTGCAGATGTGGCTTTCTCAGGAAACTGCTGCGATCGGCCGACTTGACCCTTAGCCATGCCTCGCGGCCATTGCGCAGGACCCGCATGGGGATTTCCGCTCCAGCGGAGCCGCTCTCCCATATCTTGCGGTAGAAATCGGCAAGGCCGTCAACCTCGTCATCACGGATTTCGGAGATGACATCGCCTCGGCGCAAGCCCGCCTGGTCGGCGGGACCGCCCTCGGACACGCTCATGACCACGACCTCGCCGTCGCTCTCGGCAGAGAAAGCCCCGAGCCAGGGCCTCGGCGGCTTGTTGACCTGGCCCCGAGTGAGCAGGTCATCGAGAATGGGGGCAAGCAGATCGATCGGTACGACCATGTTGATATCGGCGCTTCCGCCATTTTTGGCGGCCATCTGTAGGTGTAGCGAGCCGATGCCCAGAAGCTTGCCGTCGGCGTCGATGAGGGCAGCACCTCCCCAGGACGGATGGGCGGGCGCGACGAAAATCGCTTCATCGAGCAGATATTCCCAATAGCCCGCGAATTCCTGCTTGGCGACGATGTTTGCCTGCACGAACTGGCCGATACCGTCGGCCATCGTGACGGCATCGCCGATCTCGGCCTTGGCGACGTTGCCGAAATCCAGCGGGGGAACATCCAGCCGTCCGAGCGCCTGCACCAGACCGAAGCCGGTTTCCTGATCATAGGCCAGCGCATGGGCGGGAATCACACGGCCGTCAGTGGTCGTCAGCCAAACCTCCTCGGCCTCCGTGATCAGATAGCCGATGGTAAGCACCAGCCCGTTGTTGCGGATGACCACGCCGCTGCCCTCACGGCGCGTACCGAGCGCTCCCGCCGTAAAGGCATCTTCCGGAATTTTGGAATGCACGGCCACGACCGACCGCAAGGTCCTATCGATATTCATAGCTTCACCCTGCTGATGCGCAATGCTTTGACCCGGAACGCTGCATCGCAGCTAAGCCAGATCTTCCTTCCCTTAAGGTATGAAGATGCGGTGCCGGAGACAAGACCTTGGCGAGATTGAATATCCTGACCGCCGATTTGATCGATTCCGAAACCCCAAGACGCGCGAAAGGTTGAATGGTTTGGCCCATTTCACCCTTGCCGAGAACATGATAACCCACCACATCTGATTGGGCTGCTTCGCGGCGCATTTGACCGTGGGCGTCAGAGATGCAGCAACGCTTGGGAATGACGTAACCCCGCAGAGAGCGGGCAACGTCGATGGAGGACTTTATGGTGATCGGTGGATTCAGCATCTTTGTAATTGCCCTGGTTGTTTTGATCATCCTGGTGCTGTTTGCCGGGATCAAGACCGTGCCGCAGGGATATCGTTACACGGTCCAGCGTTTCGGCCGCTACACCCGCACACTGGAACCGGGCCTCAATCTGATCGTACCTTTCATCGACACGCTAGGCGTGCGCATGAATGTGATGGAACAGGTGCTGGCGGTGCCGACCCAGGAGGTCATCACCAAGGACAATGCCAGCATTTCCACCGACGCCGTCGCCTTCTTCCAGGTGCTGAATGCGGCCCAGGCGGCCTATCAGATCACCAATCTCGAAAGTGCGATCCTCAACCTCACCAAGACCAACATCCGCTCTGTCATGGGCTCGATGGATCTCGATGAGCTGCTGTCCAATCGCGACGCCATCAATGAACGGCTGCTGCGCGTTGTCGACAACGCGGTCGAGCCATGGGGCATCAAGGTGACCCGCGTCGAGATCAAGGACATTCAGCCGCCGAAGGATCTGGTCGACGCCATGGGTCGGCAGATGAAGGCGGAGCGCGAAAAGCGCGCTCAGGTTCTCGAAGCAGAGGGCTTGCGCGCCGCGCAAATCCTGCGTGCCGAAGGTGCGAAGCAATCGGCCGTGCTCCAGGCCGAGGGCCAGCGCGAAGCCGCCTTCCGCAACGCCGAGGCCCGCGAACGTCTGGCGGAAGCCGAAGCCAAGGCGACCCGCGTGGTCTCCGAGGCGATTGCCGAGGGCAATGTGCAGGCGATCAACTATTTCATCGCGCAGAAATACACAGAGGCACTGACGGCGATCGGCACCGCCGGCAATTCCAAGATCGTGCTGATGCCGATGGAGGCGACGTCTATTATCGGCTCGCTTGCCGGCATCGGCGCAATCGCCCGCGAGGTTTTCGGTGACAACAGCGACGGCAGCGCTTCACCGCAGCCCCCGCGTCCGCGTCCCGGCCCGCCACGCACGACGCCGTCCATCAATCCGCTGGCGCCGCGGGAGAGCTGATCCATGTTCGACAATCTCGTCGTTCAACTCGGCCCATGGAGCTGGTGGGTACTAGGACTGGTACTGCTCGCCGCCGAGCTCGTATTGCCGGGCTTCTTCCTGATCTGGGTCGGCCTTGCCGGCATTATCGTCGGCGCGCTGTCGCTGCTCTTCTGGGATAGCGCCTTCTGGGTCTGGCAGGTGCAATGGCTGATCTTCGCGGCATCCGCCGTCATCGTCACCCTGCTCGGCCGTCACTATGTCTATAATAACAGCCAGGCAACGGACGAGCCGTTTCTCAACCAGCGCAGCGCCAGCCTCGTCGGTCGCACGGCAACGCTTGCCGAGCCGATCATCGAGGGCCGCGGCCGCATCCGTCTGGAGGATACCTATTGGATCGTGGCCGGGCCGGATCTGCCGGCCGGCACCCGCGTCAAGGTCGTCGCCAGCAACGGGCGCGACCTGACCGTCGAGGCCGCCTGATCAGGCGACGCCGATCCGCAGCAGGTCGTGGAAATGGACGATGCCGATCGGTCGCTTGGTTTCGTCGACAACCATCAAGGCCGAGATATTGTAACGGTTGAGCAATGCCATCGCCCCGGTTGCCAACGTCGTTTCCTTCACCGTCTTCGGATTGCGCGTCATCACCTCGTCCACCCGCATCTCCGCCAGGCTGCGGCCGAGATTGCGGGCGATATCGCCATCGGTAATGATGCCGCAAAGGCAGCCGTCGTCATCGATCACGCCGACGCAGCCGAAACGCATATTCGAGAGCGTCATCGCCGCCTCTTGCATGCCCGTGCCGAGATTGACCAGCGGAACGCGATCGCCCTTGTGCATGATATCGACCACATGCGACAGGCTCGCGCCGAGCTTGCCACCCGGATGGAAGGTGCGGAAATCGTCGGCGGTAAAGCCCCGCGCTTCCAGTAGCGCCACGACAAGCGCATCACCGATCGCAAGCTGCAACAGCGTCGATGTCGTCGGCGCCAATCCATGCGGGCAGGCCTCCTGCTCCTTGGGCAGCAACAGAACCACGTCGGATTCACGCGCCAGCGTCGAGGTCTCGCCCGCGGTGATCGCGATCATCGGGATCGAGAAACGGCGGGAATAGCTGATGATACCGCGCAACTCGGCACTTTCACCGCCCCATGATATGGCGATGATGACATCGTCCTGGGTGATCATGCCGAGATCGCCGTGATTGGCTTCGACCGGATGCACGAAGAAAGACGGCGTTCCCGTGGAGGCGAAGGAGGCGGCGAGCTTGTTGCCGATATGGCCGCTCTTGCCAACGCCGGTGATGATGACACGCCCGTCGATACCGCCGATGATCTCGACCGCACGGCTGAAAGGCTCGGCCAAACCATCGGCTAAAGACCGTTCAAGCGCTTCCAGGCCTCGTCTTTCGGTCTCGATCGTCCGCATCGCAGACTCGATGGCGCCGTTCTCGATGAATTTCACTGCTCTCTTATTCATGACGGAGGCCTACCGCTTTTCTTTATTTCTGTCCACCTGCGATCGTTTTCGCGCAGCAAGCACCAAGCCTCTCTTCCCCTGCTCCTTATCTTTTCTTGGCAAGGAAGCGTTAACCATGAGGCTTTAGAATTGGGTAAGAGTTTAAGGTATTTCCAGTAAGATCAGACATAGGATCAAATGGACATCGGCAACAACAAGGCGGGTGGACGCTCCCTCCGGCTGACGGCATGCGCTGCATCCGCTCTGCTGGGCTGGGGCGTATTTGCCATGCCGATACCGGTCCATGCGCAGTCGGCCGACACCAGCCAGGCAGGATCAGCCGACACCGACAGCCTCGATCTGCCTGGCACGGCCAAAACATCCGCCAAATCGAAAACAACGAAAGCGGCAAAACAGAATTCGACGGATACGGACGCGCCACTCAATGCCCGCCTGCGGCTCGGCAGCATCGATCCGACGACAACGGGCTCGACCCTCGACGACGATCTGCGCCGCGTCAATCTGCGCGAAACCGGCGTCAACGATCTGAGGGCGCGGCAATATCCGGACCGCGCGGACGCGCAGGGCATACCGCTCGGCACCTTTACCCTGCGCCCCTCCATCAACCAGTCCGTCAATGTCGAGCGCAACCGCACCGGCTCCACCAATGACGACCGCAGCTTCCTGCAAACCGATTTGCGCAGCACGCTGACCTCGGATTGGGACCGCCATGCGCTGACCATCACCGGCGAGGGCATCTGGCAGAAAAACTTTAGTGGCAGCGGCGCGGAGCAACCGACCGTCAATCTCAACGCCGATCTGCGCCTCGACCTTCCCGCCGATACCATCGCCCACATCACCGCCGGCTATCAATTCTATCGCGAGGATACCAGCGATCCGAATGCCATCGCCAACGCCTCGAAGCAATCGGCCGTCAACCAATTCAACACCGGCCTCTCGCTGGAGCGTGATTTCGGCGTGCTGCGTGGCACGACAGCCGTGGCATTGACCCGCACCGTCTATTCCGACGCCGTGCTGTCAGATGGAACGCCGGTAACGCTCAGCGACCGCAACCAGACGGCCGGCACCTGGCGCGGGCGTATCGGCTACGAGCTGTCACCCGCCCTCATCCCCTTTCTCGAAGCAGACCTAGGTCTCGCCGTCTACGATCAGTCGCATGACAGCAACGGCTATGCCCGCTCGAACCAGAGCTTCGGTGGCAAGGCAGGCGTCGAGCTCGACCTCGGCGAAAAGATGAAGGGTGAACTCGGCTTCGGCTATCAACACACGGAATTCGATGATTCGCGGCTCGCCGCAATCGATTCGCCGACCATCGACGGCAAGCTCGCCTGGTCGCCGCAACGCGGCACCGATGTCAGCATAGGCCTTGCGACCACGGTGCAGCCCTCCACGACGGCGAGCGAAAGCGGCTATACCGCCTATCAGCTCACCAGCACCTTGAGCCACCAGCTACGCGACGACCTCACCGCCAAGCTGACCGGCGGCACGATCTGGCGTAACTATCCCTCCGACAGCACCTTCGCCGACGAGACGGAATATGACGCCGCTCTCGGCTTCACCTGGGGCATCAACCGCTACCTCGATCTCACCAGCAACGTCGGCTACCAGCTGACGTCCCGAAAGACGGGCGACGATACGCGGCAGGTCCAGGCGGGCGTGGGATTGACGGTGAAGAGGTAGTTACTACCGGGATAGATTTGATGCGCGCGGCGAACGCGGAGCTCATCTCGCCCTTGGCGGACGAGACGCAATTTCACTGGTTTAGGAATTGCGATGCAGGAGGCGCCATATATATTCAGAAGCTTAGCACAATTTCTAAGCCATTGAAATTGCAAGAGCGGGGGTCCAATTCTTGCTCAGATCAGTTCGGGGTTCCGCGTGTCCCTACCTACCCCCTCTCTTGCAATTTCTAAAAATTAGACGAGGGACAAGCCCTCGCCTAATCCTAAGAAATTGCTTTCTCGCCCGCCAAGGGCGAGATAAAGCTCTTACTTCAGCGCCGCGACCAGCGCCTTCAGGCCGTCTTCGACAGTCGGTCGAATATCCGCGCGGGCAAGTGCGAAGGCGACGTTGGCGAGGATGAAGCCATCCTTGGCGCCACAGTCGAACGTCTGGCCCTGAAAGTGGTAGCCGGCGAAATCCTGCTTCTGGGCAAGCTTCAGCATGCCGTCGGTCAGCTGGATCTCGTTGCCGGCGCCGCGTTCCTGGCTCTCCAGGATTTCGAAAATCTCCGGCTGCAGGATGTAGCGGCCGTTGATGAAGAAATTCGACGGGGCCGTGCCCTTGGCTGGCTTTTCCACCATCTCGGTGATGCGGAAGCCGTTGCCGATGGTGTCGCCGACCCCGACGATACCGTATTTGTGCGTCTGGTCCGGCGCGCACTCCTCAACCGCGATGACGTTGCCGCCGCTGGTTCCATAGAGCTCGATCATGCCCTTCATGCAGCTCTTTTCGGCGCGCATGACCATATCAGGCAGAAGCAGCGCAAATGGCTCGTCACCGACGATCTCGCGGGCGCACCAGACGGCGTGACCGAGGCCGAGCGGTTCCTGCTGACGGGTGAAGCTCGCCGTGCCCGCCTTCGGCAAAAGGCCGCTCAAAAGCGTCAGCTCGGCATTCTTGTTGCGCTGGCGCAGTGTGTGTTCGAGCTCGAACTGAATATCGAAATAATCTTCGATGACATGCTTGCTGCGGCCGGTCACGAACACGAAATGCTCGATGCCCGCCTCCATCGCCTCATCGACAACGTATTGGATCACCGGCTTATCGACGACGGTCAGCATTTCCTTCGGCACCGACTTGGTTGCCGGCAAGAATCGCGTCCCAAGCCCGGCGACCGGAAATACTGCCTTACGCACCTTTTTATGCTGTCCCACTCATACCTCCTGGGGAATTAAATCGTTCTACGCCAACATTATTTCGAGGGTCAGTAGAATAAATTTGCGACTGTTTTGCAATGATGACTGACCCCGGCTTCCATGGTAAACAATTTGTTGACTTCATTTCTGTAATGTCATGCTTGGGCGACTGCTACGCGCATCGCCGCTCCGAAATCCAAGTATTGATGGACACGGCTGTAGATGACTTCAAACCGCAAACACTCCCTTCTTGGTCTCGCTCTGGCGCTCGCGCTCGGCGCCTTTGCGGGATTAACCCCCATTAACGCCAAAGCGGACCCAGGGTTCCAAAAATGGATTGCGGGTTTTTACAGCACCGCCGCCAAGAGCGGCATTACGCAGTCGACCTATCGCAATGCATTTGCCGGCGTAACGGACCCTGACCCCACGGTCCTTGAAAAAGCGCAATACCAGCCGGAATTCAAATCCCAGATCTGGGATTACCTGGATTCCCGCGTCAATCCCTATACCGTCGATGTTGGCCGCAAGATGGCGACCAAATACGGTTCCACACTGCGTTCACTAGAACAGCATTTCGGGGTGGACCGCAATATCATGCTCGCCATCTGGTCGATGGAATCGAATTACGGCGCGGTCCTGGCCAAGGAAGAGAAGCTGCATTATGTGCCGCGCGCGCTGGCAACGCTCGCCTATGCCGATACGAAACGCGCCAACTACGCCAAGAAGCAATTGATCGCAGCACTGAAGATTCTGCAGAACGGCGACATATCGCGCAAGGAGCTGACCGGCTCCTGGGCCGGCGCCATGGGCCACACGCAATTTATCCCGACCAGCTATCTGCTCTATGCCGTAGATGCCGATGGCAGCGGCCATGCCGATATCTGGAACTCCATTCCCGACGCGCTGGCGACAACGGCCAACCTGCTGGCGAAGAATGGCTGGAGCACCGGCCATACCTGGGGTTACGAAGTCACCGTGCCGCCGGGCGGCAGCGCGCAAGCCGGCAAGACCCACACGCTCGCCCAATGGATCGCCCTCGGTTTCGGCCGCCCGAACGGCAAGGGCTTCCGCCTGAACTCCGAACGCGCGCAGTTGAAGATGCCGGGTGGTCCCAACGGCCCCGGCTTCCTGATGACCGGCAACTTCTTCACCATCAAGCGCTACAACGCTTCCGACAGCTACGCGATCGCCGTCGGCCTGCTCGCCGATCAGCTCGCAGGCTACGGCGGCATGCAGCAATCCTGGCCGCGCCCGACCGGTACGCTGGATGTCAAACAGAAGTTCGAGCTGCAGACGCGGCTGAAGGAGCTTGGCTATTACGACGGTGTCGTCGACGGCAATTTCGGCTCCGGTTCCAAGGCCGCCATCGCCGCGGTTCAGCAGCGCATCGGCATGGACGCCGATGGCGAACCCTCGATGAACCTGTTGAACAGGCTACGCAAATAGGTCGCCGCCATCGACCATGAACCTTGGATATGCTGGACGGCGGTGCCGTCTTCATGCGACCATGGGGGCATTGAGCGGAAATGAGCCCGATGAAAAACCGACCTGCCCGCGCAATCATGGCTGCCGCGAAATCGACCCTCGCGGCACTTCTTGCCGTCTGCCTTACCCTTGCCAGCCTGCCGACGGCCGCCGAGGCGCAGGAGCGGCCGCGCAAGACGCTGCTCGATATATTGTTCGGCCGATCCGAGCCCGATATTCCCGACCAGTCCTACGATCAGCCGGCTCCGAGACGCTCGACGCAGCCGCGTAAACGGGTCGCGCCACCGCCGAAGCCGCGCCAGGTGGTGGTTCAACCGGATACACCGCCACCGGCGGAAAAGTTGCCCGATGCCAAGACGATCCTTGTCGTCGGCGACTTCCTGGCAAGCGGCCTCGGCGACGGATTAGCAGACGCCTTTTCGACTTCACCCGGCGTTGTCGTCCAGACCCGCGGCACAGTCGCGTCCGGCCTCGTGCGCCAGGACTATTACAATTGGCCGCAGCAACTGCCCACCATGCTGGATCAACTGAAACCCGCAGTCGTCGTCGTAATGATCGGCGCCAACGACCGCCAGCAGATCATCGGCGACGGCCTCAACGAAAAATACGGCACCGATCCCTGGTTCCTCGCCTATGAGGAGCGCGTGCAACAGTTCGCCAAGCTGGTGACGAACCGCCACATCCCCCTCATCTGGGTCGGCCTGCCATCCTTCGGCTCGGACCAATTGACCGAAGGCGCGGTAAAGCTCAATCAGCTTTACGAAAGCCAGGCCGCAAGCGTCGGCGGCGAGTTCATCGATATCTGGGATGGCTTCACCGACCAGAACGGTGAATTCATCGTCACCGGCTCCGACATCAACGGCCAGCAGGTACGGCTCAGAACCGCCGACGGCGTCAACCTGACGGCGGCAGGCAAGCGCAAGGTCGCCTTCTACGTCGAAAAGCCGGTGCGCCGCCTACTTGGCGATCAGGCAAGCCCTGATATCACACGCCTCGACACCGGCAATCCGGTAGCGCCCGAACAGGCAAACCTGCCGGCCACGGAGACGGAAAAGATCATCCGCACCCAGCCGATGAGCATCTCCGACCCCAACCTCGACGGCGGCTCGCAGCTCCTCGGCGGAACTCCCGCCCCGGCGCCTACGACACCTTCGCCCCGCGACCTGCTGGTCGAAAAAGGCCAGATGGCCCCAGCCCCGAAGGGCCGCGTCGACGATTATCGGCTGCCGGGGGCTGCTCATTAAAAAAATGTTATGTAAACACGCTTGATCGAGATAACGATTCGAAACTAAATCACCCCTCCGAACGAGACAGGCTCAGGCCTATTTATCGTGTACAGGGCAACGTCAATGGATACTCTGAGCCCCACCGCACGTAGCGCTAGAATGGCGCGTATCCGAAATCGTGATACGAAACCCGAGATGGTTGTTCGCCGTCTTTTGCATCGGATGGGCTACCGATACCGACTGCATCGGAACAATCTTCCAGGTAGACCGGATATTGTCTTTGGAAAACGTCGGAAGGTGATTTTCATCCATGGTTGTTTTTGGCATCGTCACAATGACCCAGAATGCCGCCTCGCCCGCCTTCCAAAGTCTCGACTTGATTTCTGGGAACCGAAGCTGAAAGGGAACGCTGAGCGCGACTCGCAGCGTCAAAAAACCCTAAACCAGCTCGGATGGGACATATTGATTGTATGGGAGTGTGAATTGCGGCAAAGTGAACAATTGCAGAACAAATTACAAGAATTCCTAGAGGAAAAGACTGTATGAAAGCGATCGAGCTTTTCGCGGGCGCCGGTGGGCTGGGCCTAGGAGTCAGTCGAGCCGGATTCTCTCCACAAATGATTATAGAATGGGATCGATGGTGTTGTGACACCATTCGTGAGAATCGCCGAGATGGTTTCGGCTTGATAGGAACGTGGCCGGAGCCGACCGAAGGTGACGTGCGCGGCGTCGATTTCAGGACTTTGGAAGGTAAGATCGACCTAATCACCGGGGGGCCTCCGTGCCAACCGTTTTCGCTGGGTGGGAAGCACCGAGCCCATGCTGATTCCAGAGACATGTGGCCAGAGGCCGTGCGTGCTTTACGCGAAACAAAACCCAAGGCTTTCATTTTTGAGAACGTTAAAGGCCTTACTCGCGAGAGTTTCGCCACCTACCTGTCTCATATTGTTTTACAGATGACTTATCCCGAATTGACTGCCAAGTACGGTGAAGACTGGGAAGGTCACTTAAGTAGACTTGAAAAGCACCACACAGGGCATCGCGGATCAACGGGATTGGAATACAATGTCGTCTATCGTGTACTCAATGCCGCGAATTACGGCGTGCCACAGCGCCGCGAACGTGTGGTATTCGTCGGCTTTCGCAATGATCTCGATATCGAATGGTCGTTCCCTCGCGAAACTCACTCCCACGACGCTCTCCTCTCGGATCAGTTGAAGGGGAATTATTGGGAGCGCCACAAAGTGCGAAAAGCCGATCGCATAGTCGATGACCGCCATTGGGGCCGGCTAGATCGTCTCACCAAAAAGACGGACGTACTTCCTTGGCGAACAACACGCGATGCCATCAGCGATCTACCCGATCCAGAACTCGAGCCATTAAAAGCTAAAAAGCATCACGATCATCGTTTCCAAGCCGGCGCGCGTACTTACCCTGGCCATACTGGCAGCCCATTGGACGAGCCAGGAAAGACCTTAAAAGCCGGTGTCCACGGCGTACCTGGTGGCGAGAACATGCTTCGGCGGCCAGATGGCAGTGTGCGTTACTTTACGGTGCGAGAGAGTGCGCGCTTACAAACGTTTCCAGACGAATTCCGATTTCATGGTTCATGGACTGAAACCATGCGGCAGCTCGGTAACGCGGTGCCCGTTGAACTGGCTAGCGTGATAGCTCGCAGCGTAAAACACCACCTAACTTTTGGGGGATCGGACTTTTTGAAATGAAAGGATATGTTGAATTCGAGTTTGACCTTCCGGGCGCGCTATTGACCCGGCTCATCGAGGTACTCGACGCATTAGAGGCCGCTCCGCTCAACACCGCAAGTTTGCTGACGATACCTGAAGAACAAGGTGTTTATCAGCTTCTCCTCGATGACCGCGTTGTCTATATCGGCAAAACCGATGCCGAGGCAGGTTTGCATAAGCGACTGTCCCGCCACGCGCGGAAAATCATGCATCGCGTTGGCCTCGATCCAACGCGTGTCAGCTTTAAGACGGTACGCATCTTCGTTTTCACTGCAATGGATTTGGAGTCTGATCTCATTCGGCATTACGGCGGAGTGAAAGCGCTTGACTGGAACGGAAGTGGTTTCGGCTCCAATGACCCCGGGCGAGAACGAGATACCACGAAGGTCGATCCCAAGAATTACGATGCAAAGTTTCCAATTGATATCGATCGAGAAATAGCGTTTGCGATCGAAACGAGTGAGGCCGCAGCGAGCGCCCTAGCTCGATTAAAGGAAGCTTTACCCTATACATTCCGCTATCAAGGAAAGGGCGGTGGCGGCAGAAAACCTCACATTGATATGGAACTAACTGGACTTAGCGCGCTAAGCGGCCCTATTACTCCGCGCAAGGCAATCCAGCACATTGTCAGTGCTTTACCGATCGGATGGCAAGCAACTGCCCTACCGGGCTACATTATCCTCTATAAGGAAGCGCCTCGCGATTATCCTCAAGCGGAAGTCATCGCCACATCAACCATCGCGAGTTGAAAGCGGAGCCTTGTTTGTATTAAACAAGGCCCCACTTGGTATTGACTGGCCTTTTACCGCGGCAACACCGTGGCGCCCATCAGGGCTTCATCGATCGCGCGGGCGGCCTGGCGGCCTTCGCGGATGGCCCAGACGACCAGGGACTGGCCGCGGCGAACGTCGCCGGCGGTCCAGAGCTTGTCGACCGAGGTCTTGTATTCCTTGTCGTCGGCAACGACGTTGGTCGAGCCGCGCTTGTCGGTGTTGAGCGTCAACTTGCCGTCGAGGTCCTTGAGCACGCTGTCGGTGAACGGGCCGCGGAAGCCGATGGCGATGAAGGCGAGATCGGCGCGAATGATGAATTCCGTGCCGGCGATCGGCTTACGGCGCTCATCCACTTCGCAGCACTTCACGCCGGTCAGCACGCCGTCCTCACCGACGAATTCCAGCGTCGCGACCTGGAATTCGCGCACGGCGCCTTCAGCCTGCGAGGAAGAAGTGCGCATCTTCGTGGCCCAGAACGGCCAGACGGCGAGCTTGTCTTCCTTTTCCGGCGGCTGCGGGCGGATGTCGAGCTGGGTCACCTTGACGGCGCCTTGGCGGAAGGCCGTGCCGACGCAGTCGGACGCGGTGTCACCACCACCAACGACGACGATATGCTTGCCGCCGGCGAGGATCGGGTCGGACGGCCAGCCGATGCTGTCGATGTTTTCACGACCGACGCGGCGGTTCTGCTGCACGAGATAGGGCATGGCATCATGGACGCCGGCAAGCTCGACGCCGGGAATGCCGGCTTCGCGCGGGGTTTCCGAGCCGCCGCAGTAAAGAACGGCCTCATGATCGGCCAGAAGCTGCTCCATCTTGACGTCGACGCCGACATTGACGCCGCAATGGAAGGTCACACCCTCGCCCTTCATCTGCTCGACGCGGCGATCGATGAAGTTCTTCTCCATCTTGAAGTCCGGAATGCCATAGCGCAGCAACCCGCCAGCCTTCGACTCGCGCTCGTAAAGATGAACCTCATGGCCAGCGCGGCCAAGCTGCTGAGCCGCCGCCATGCCGGCGGGGCCGGAGCCGATGACCGCAACTTTCTTGCCGGTATGGACCGTGGCCGGCTGCGGGCGGATGAAGCCGAGCTCATAGGCCTTGTCGGCAATCGCCTGCTCGACCGTCTTGATCGCGACCGGCGCATCTTCCAGGTTCAGCGTGCAGGCTTCCTCGCAGGGTGCTGGGCAGACACGGCCGGTGAACTCCGGGAAGTTGTTGGTCGAATGCAGGTTGCGGATCGCCTCTTCCCAATTGTTGTTGTAGACGAGGTCGTTCCAGTCCGGGATCTGGTTATGCACCGGGCAGCCGGTCGGGCCATGGCAATAGGGGATGCCACAGTCCATGCAGCGCGCGGCCTGTTTCTGCACTTCCGGGTCCGACATGGGGATCGTGAATTCGCGGAAATGCCGGATACGGTCCGACGCCGGCTGATACTTGCCAACCTGCCGGTCGATTTCCAAGAAGCCTGTTACCTTGCCCATGCTTTCGTTTCCTCACTCTAAAGAGAAGCCCGATGGCTCCCATGCCTGAAGGCAAGTCCCGCTGCCTTTTCCGGCACTGTAATTCAAATCTGATTCCGCTATTCGACAGTCGCGATCGCCAATTCGGCGATCGCAATCAGGCGCGAAACCCTCGAATGGTAGAGGCGTTGCCGCGGATCACTCCGCCGCCACACTCAACCGGTTCCGCTCCATGTCCTCTAGGGCGCGACGGTATTCAACCGGCATGACCTTGCGGAATTTCGGGCGGTAATCCGTCCATTGATCGATGATTTCCTTCGCACGCGTCGAACCGGTGTAATGGAAATGGTTCGAAATGAGCTGGTAGAGCCGCTCCTCATCGTGGCGCGTCATGTCGTCGGAGACGTCGACGCGTCCCTTGTGCATGAGGTCGCCACCGTGATGGTGCAGCTTCTCCAGCAATTCGTCCTCTTCCGGAACCGGTTCCAGCTCGACCATCGCCATGTTGCAGCGGCGGGCAAAATCGCCCTTCTCGTCGAACACATAGGCAACGCCGCCCGACATGCCGGCTGCAAAGTTGCGGCCGGTTTCGCCGAGCACGACAACGACACCGCCGGTCATGTATTCGCAGCCATGGTCGCCGACACCTTCGACAACCGCGACGGCACCGGAGTTGCGCACTGCAAAGCGTTCGCCGGCAACGCCACGGAAGTAGCATTCGCCTTCGGTCGCGCCGTAAAGCACGGTATTGCCGACGATGATCGAATGCTCGGCCAGGATCTTCGAGTTCTCCGGCGGACGGATGATGATGCGGCCGCCCGAAAGGCCCTTGCCGACATAGTCGTTGCCGTCACCGATGAGGTTGAAGGTGATGCCCCGCGCCAGGAACGCGCCGAACGATTGTCCGGCCGTGCCCCTCAGCGTGACGCTGATCGTATCGTCCTTCAGACCACGGGCGCCATAACGCTTGGCGACAGCGCCCGACAGCATCGCGCCCGCCGAACGGTCGACGTTCTTGATGCCGACCTCGATAGCAACAGGCGTCTTGCTGGTAAGCGCCGGCTCCGCCTGCTCGATGAGCTTGCGATCGAGAATGTCGTCGATCGGGTGCTTCTGCAGGGCAGTCCAATAGGTCGCTTCCTTCGGCGCGTCGACCTTGTGGAAGATACGGCTGAAGTCGAGCCCCTTTGCCTTCCAATGGGCGAGCATGTCGTCCTTCTCCAGCAGCTCCGAAGCGCCGATGATGTCGTCCAGCCTGGCAAAGCCGAGCGAGGCGAGGATTTCGCGCACTTCCTGGGCAACGAAGAAGAAGTAGTTGATAACGTGCTCAGGCGAGCCCTTGAAACGCTTGCGCAGGACCGGGTCCTGTGTCGCCACACCAACCGGACAGGTGTTCAGGTGGCACTTGCGCATCATGATGCAGCCGGCCGCGATCAGCGGTGCGGTGGCAAAGCCGAACTCGTCGGCACCCAGCAGTGCGCCGATGATGACATCGCGCCCGGTCTTGAGGCCGCCGTCCACTTGCAGGGCGATGCGCGAGCGCAGCCCGTTCAGCACCAGCGTCTGCTGTGTCTCGGCAAGGCCGATTTCCCAAGGCGAACCGGCATGCTTCAGCGATGTCAGCGGCGAAGCGCCCGTGCCGCCGTCGAAGCCCGCGACGGTGATGTGATCGGCGCGCGCCTTGGCAACGCCGGCGGCAACCGTGCCGACACCGACTTCCGAGACGAGCTTGACCGAGACATCGGCGGTCGGGTTGACGTTCTTCAGGTCGAAGATCAGCTGCGCCAGATCTTCGATCGAGTAGATGTCATGATGCGGCGGCGGCGAGATCAGGCCGACGCCCGGCGTCGAATGCCGGGTCTTGGCGACGGTCGCGTCGACCTTGTGGCCGGGCAGCTGTCCACCTTCGCCAGGCTTGGCGCCCTGCGCGACCTTGATCTGTAGCACGTCGGCATTGACCAGATATTCGGTGGTGACACCGAAGCGGCCAGACGCAATCTGCTTGATCGCCGAACGTTCCGGGTTCGGCGAACCGTCGAAGAGCGGCATATAACGGTCGGACTCTTCGCCGCCCTCGCCGGTGTTCGACTTGCCGCCGATCCGGTTCATGGCGATCGCCAGCGTCGTATGCGCCTCGCGGCTGATCGAGCCGAAGGACATGGCGCCCGTCGAGAAACGCTTGACGATATCGACGGCGGACTCGACCTCATCGACCGAAATCGGCTTGCGGCCGAGCGCTTCCGCGCTCTTGATCTTGAACAGGCCACGGATGGTGTTCATCCGCAGTGCCGAGTCGTTGACCATGTCCGCGAACTCGCGATAGCGATCCTCGGCATTGCCGCGCACGGCATGTTGAAGGGCGGCCACCGCATCCGGCGTCCAGGCATGGCTTTCGCCGCGCATACGATAGGCATATTCGCCACCGATCTCGAGCGTGCTCGCCAGGATCGGGTCGGCACCGAAGGCCGACTTGTGACGGGCGACGGTTTCCTCGGCGATGGTTTCGAGGCCGATGCCTTCGATCATGGTCGCCGTGCCGAAGAAATACTTGTCGACCAATTCTTCCTGCAGGCCGATCGCGTCGAAGATCTGCGCGCCGCAATAGGACTGATAGGTCGAAATGCCCATCTTCGACATGACCTTGAGGATGCCTTTGCCGACCGCCTTGATGTAGCGGTAGACGACTTCGCTGGCGTCCACTTCCTTGGGGAAGTCGCCACGCTGATGCATGTCGAGCAGCGTGTCGAAGGCGAGATAGGGGTTGATAGCCTCGGCGCCATAGCCGGCAAGCAGGCAAAAATGATGCACTTCGCGCGGCTCGCCGGTTTCGACGACGAGACCGACCGAGGTGCGCAGGCCCTTGCGGATCAGGTGATGGTGCACGGCGGCGGTCGCCAGCAGCGCCGGGATCGCGATGCGGTCCGGTCCGATCTGACGATCGGAAAGCACGATGATGTTGTAGCCGCCGCGAACGGCCGCTTCGGCGCGCTCGCAGAGACGGTCGAGCATCTCAGGCATGCCTTCGGCGCCGCGATCGACATCATAGGTGAAGTCGAGCGTCTTGGTGTCGAAACGGTCTTCCGTGTGGCCGATCGAGCGAATCTTCTCCAGATCGCCATTGGTCAGGATCGGCTGGCGCACTTCCAGCCGCTTGGCGTTGGCCATGCCTGTATGGTCGAGCAGGTTCGGGCGCGGGCCAATGAAGGAAACGAGGCTCATCACCAGCTCTTCGCGGATCGGATCGATCGGCGGGTTGGTCACCTGCGCGAAGTTCTGCTTGAAATAGGTGTAGAGCAGCTTCGGCTTGTCGGACATGGCCGAGATCGGCGTATCCGTGCCCATGGAGCCGATGGCCTCCTGCCCCGTCGTCGCCATCGGCGACATCAGGAGCTTGGTGTCCTCGAGCGTATAGCCGAAGGCCTGCTGGCGATCGAGCAGCGATACGTCGCGGCGCAGCGCGCGCGGCTCCACCGGCTTCAGGTCTTCGAGGATCAGCTGCGTGCGCTTCAGCCAGCTCTGATAGGGATGCTTGGTGGCAAGCTCGGACTTCACCTCGTCGTCGGAGATGATGCGGCCCTTTTCCATGTCGATCAGCAGCATCTTGCCCGGCTGCAGGCGCCACTTTTGAATGATCTTCTCTTCGTCCACCGGCAGAACGCCGGCTTCGGACGCCATGATGATGCGATCGTCGTTGGTGACGAGATAGCGGGCCGGACGCAGGCCGTTACGATCGAGCGTCGCGCCGATCTGCTTGCCGTCGGTGAAGGCGACCGCAGCCGGGCCATCCCACGGTTCCATCAGGGCGGCATGATATTCGTAGAACGCCTTGCGCTCGGCCGCCATCAGCTGGTTGCCGGCCCATGCCTCAGGGATAAGCATCATCATGGCATGCGCCATGGAATAGCCGCCGCGCACGAGGAATTCGAGCGCGTTGTCGAAACAGGCGGTGTCCGACTGGCCTTCATAGGAGATCGGCCAGAGCTTGGAGATATCCTCGCCGAACAGCGGCGAAGACACCGACGCCTGGCGGGCAGCCATCCAGTTGACGTTGCCGCGCAGCGTGTTGATTTCGCCGTTATGGGCGACCATGCGATACGGATGCGCCAGCTTCCACGACGGGAAGGTGTTGGTCGAGAAGCGCTGGTGCACAAGGGCAACCGCCGTCTCGAAACGAGGATCGGCCAGGTCCTTATAATAGGCACCCACCTGATAGGCGAGGAACATGCCCTTGTAGACGATGGTCGAGCTCGACAGCGACACAGGATAGAAGCTGCTCTCTTCGCCTTCGTATTCCGCATAGATGCGGTTGGAGATCACCTTGCGCAGGGTGAACAGACGGCGCTCGAATTCCTCGTTCGTGCCGGCATCGCGGCCGGCGCCGATGAAGACCTGCACATGATGCGGCTCGGTGGCGGCGATATCAGGCGCCTTCGACAGCGAGGAATTGTCGACCGGTACATCGCGGAAGCCGATCAGGACCTGACCTTCCTCGGTAACCACCTGCTTGATGGCAGCCTTGAAATGCTCGATCAGTGCCTCGTCGCGCGGCAGGAAGAAATGGCCGACGCCATATTCGCCCGCCTTCGGCAGGGTGATGCCCTGCAAGGCCATTTCCTCGCGGAAGAAACGATCCGGAATCTGCACGAGAATACCCGCACCATCGCCCATCAGCGGATCTGAGCCAACGGCACCGCGATGCGTCAGGTTTTCGAGAATGAACAGGCCGTCGCGCACGATCTGGTGCGACTTCTGGCCCTTCATATGCGCGACAAAGCCGACGCCACAGGCATCATGTTCATTGCGCGGATCGTAGAGGCCTTGCTTCCGGGGGATGCCGCCGGCGCGTTTCGACGTTTTGGCCGCAGCGACAGCGTTGGCTGCAGCAGTCTGGTCAAAAGTCATGGACGGCGTCCTGTTCGTCATCGTCTTCCCTCCGGTAAGGCCCGCGGCGCGGGCGATCCTTCGTCCCGCGTCGCTCCGTTACCCGGCCCGACGCGCGACAGCGCTGTTGCATTGTGAAGATCCGGTCGCAAACCATGGCCCCTCGGTGGAGCCCGTCGTCAGCGTTCCGCGCCTTGCCATTTCATTCCCGCCCTGCCCATCGCCTTGAAGGCTAAGATAGGACATGCTCACAATGACTATAGCTCGAAATCCCGACATCGTCAGGACCCCTGGCGCATCTTCGGCCTCGGTGGCCAAAATAGGACAGCAACCCTGTCCTAATTCACCAGCTCTATGACAGAAAGCATCTGCCTTCGCAAGAGCAAAAGGGCAAAATTTCGTCAATGCGCGACGGAAGATTGCCGATGTTGCAAATTTCAAGCAAGAAAGTTTCGCTGCAGCGCATCATTTTGTTTGTTGATTGCTTAGATCAATTTCTGTGATGAGTCCTTCAGCACTGCACTCTTGATAGCCCGCAGCATTGGATTAATGTCCGGCAGACCTTAACTACCTTTCCCGCAAACCTGTAGTCTCAGTTGGTGTTATCAATGTTTTTTGCTTCCGATAATTGGGCCGGCGCCCATTCCAAGATCGCCGAACGTCTGCTTGCCGAATCCGGCGGTTTCGCCTCGGCCTATGGCACCAGCGATCTCGACAGACAAGTCGAGGCCAAATTCGCCGAGATTTTCGAGCGCGAAGTCTCCGTCTTCTTCGTCGCAACCGGCACCGCCGCCAATTCGCTATCGCTCGCCAGCGTCCAGAAGCCGGGCGGGATCAGCTTCTGCCACAGCGAAGCGCATGTCGCCGAAGACGAATGCGGCGCGCCGGATTTCTTCAGCGGCGCGAGGCTCGCGACCGTCGACGGTGCTCTCGGCAAGATCGACCCAAAGGCGCTCGCCACCAAGGTCGCGCGCTTCCCGCAGGACGCCATCCACCACGGCCGCGCCGCGGCGGTAACCATCACTCAGGCGACGGAAATCGGCACGGTCTATTCGCTTGCGGAGATCGACGCCATCGCCGCCATCAGCAAGGCGAACGGACTGCCGCTGCACATGGACGGCGCCCGCTTTGCCAACGCGCTGGTCGCGCTCGACGCCAGCCCGGCGGAGATGACGTGGAAACGCGGCGTCGACATCCTGTCCTTCGGCGGCACGAAGAACGGCTGCTGGTGCGCCGAGGCGATCGTCTTCTTCAATCCGGAGCAGGCCAAGGAAATGCATTTCATCCGCAAGCGCGCCGCCCAGCTTTTCTCCAAGTCGCGCTTCATCGCCGCCCAGTTCGACGGCTATTTCCAGGACGGCCTCTGGCTCGACCTTGCCCGCCATTCCAACCGCATGGCCGACCGCCTGCGCGCCGGCATCCAACAAAACCCGGACGCACGCCCCGCATGGCCCACGGCTTCGAACGAGGTCTTCGCAATCATCCCGAAATCGGCGGCCAAGAAAGCAGAAGACAAGGGCGCAAAGTTCTATGAATGGCCGATCCCGGAATCGCAGCCGGACCTGGTGAACGAGAACGAAGCCCTGATCCGCCTCGTCACCAGCTTTGCCACGACCGAGGACGATGTCGCCGGCTTCCTCGCCTGCCTTGCTTGACGATTGAATAAAAAAGAGCGCCGAACTGGCTTTCGGCCAGCCGGCGCTCAGTCTTGCGACAAAAGCCTAGTTCTGATTCCGATGCGTGAACATCGTGAAGTTCGATGCGCCGTCATAAGGGGGCGCATGATGAACGATCATCGTCATTGCCACTACGCAGGCTACAAGTCCGGAAATGAAGATGGCGCCATAAATCATGGAGGCTGATATCCTCGCTTCAGCTCATTCACTGAAAAATGCGATAGCAGGATAAGCTGACTCGAACCTGAAGCGCGTGCACCACTAAAGAGAGGCACGCGGAAAGGGAGACGGCAGCCGGCGAATGAATCTTAACGAGTCCTTTACGCCTATCCAGACGATCCGAAAGCGGGCGAAGTTCATATTGACCGCAATCCCCTCACCTTCGCCAGGATATCCTCCGACAAGGCACTGACAAGCAGCTGATCCGCCCCCTTGCGCGGCACCAGCACGAATTCGACATCCTCCAGAGCGGGCAGCCAGCCCGGCGCGATTTCCGACAATCCCGCCGGCGCCATGCTACGCGGCTGGACGAGGACACCCATGCCGGCCCGCGCCGCCGCCGTCAGGCCGCTAAGGCTGCCGCAGGTGCAGACGATGCGCCAAGGCACCTGCTGGCGACGCAGCGCTTCCAGTGCCACGGCCCTCGTGACGCTCGGTGCTGGAAAGGCGATCAATGGCAGAGGCCCGACAATCGCCCGGATACGCTGCGGATCGCGCGCCAGCCAGACCAACGGTTCACGATAGACCAGCTTCCCCCTGACATCGCCAAGACGGCGCTTGGCAAGCACGAGGTCGAGATCGCCATTGTCCTGCATCTCATAAAGCGTACCGCTGAGCGCGACCGTCAGTTCGAGATCGACGGAGGGATGCGAGTGGACGAATTCCTCCAGCACATCCGGCAACTGGCTGGTGACGAAATCCTCGGAAACGCCGAGCCGCAGACTGCCGCGCAGGCTGTTGCCGGCAAAGAGCTGCTGCACCTCGCCTTCGATCGACAGCATCTGCCGGGCATGGCCGAGCAGCGCCTCCCCGTCCCCCGTCAACACGACCCGATGCGTGTCGCGCGCCAGCAACCGGCGCCCAAGCGTGGTTTCTAGTCGCTGGATATGCTGACTGACCGTGGACTGACCAAGCCCGAGGCGCTCGGCGGCCAGCGTGAAGCTGCCCATCTGCTCGACGGCGACGAAACTGCGCAATTGCGTAAGATCGAGCATCGCTTTTATCCTGATTTAAGATAACTGTTATTCCTTGCATCGTGGATCACGATAGGTCTATCTGCAAGGCATAATCTTATGGCTTGTAATTGCGATCGGGGTTGGCACGATGCGCCGCTTTCTTCCAGACACCTTCACCATGCTGCTTGTCCTGACGGTCCTGACGGCATCCTTCTTTCCCGTGCATGGGGCGGGCGCCCACTATTTCGGCATCGCCACCAACTTTGCCATCGGCCTGCTGTTCTTTCTGCACGGCGCGCGCCTATCGCGCGATGTCGTCATTGCCGGTATGCTGCACTGGCGGCTGCATCTCGTCATCCTGCTGACGACCTTCGGTATCTTCCCCTTGCTGGTGCTCGCCATGGGTCAGGTCGTGCCGACCAGCATTCTGCCAACCGCGCTCTACACCGGCATTCTGTTCTTGAGCGTCCTGCCTTCGACAGTGCAGTCGTCGATCGCCTTCACGTCGATTGCCGGCGGCAATGTGCCGGCCGCCATCTGCGCTGCCTCCGCCTCCAACATCTTCGGCATGTTCCTGACGCCGCTGCTCGTCGGCGTGCTGTTTTCGGTCGGTGGCCAGGGCGGCTTTTCCTGGGATGTGCTGTGGCAAATCATGCTCCAGCTGCTCGCCCCCTTCATCGCCGGCCAGCTGCTGCAGCCATGGATCGGTGACTGGATCCGCTCAAAGAAGAAGATCCTGATGCCGGTCGATCGCGGCTCGATCCTGATGGTCGTCTATTCGGCTTTCAGCGAGGCCGTGGTCGAGGGCCTGTGGCACACCTTCTCGGTGATCGACATCGCCACCGTCATTGTCGCCAACATGGTGCTTCTGGCAGTGGTACTCTGCATCACCATGTTCGGCAGCCGGGCGCTCGGCTTCTCCAAGGCCGACGAGATCACCATCACCTTCTGCGGTTCGAAGAAATCGCTGGCAAGCGGCGTGCCGATGGCCAACGTCATCTTCGCCGGTCAGGGTATCGGCGCCATCGTCCTGCCGCTGATGCTGTT
Source organism: Rhizobium lusitanum (assembly GCF_014189535.1). Taxonomy (NCBI): domain Bacteria; kingdom Pseudomonadati; phylum Pseudomonadota; class Alphaproteobacteria; order Hyphomicrobiales; family Rhizobiaceae; genus Martinezella; species Martinezella lusitana. The sequence continues at coordinate 1,623,659 of NZ_CP050308.1, forward strand.
CCACCAGATCCAGCTGATGACCTGCGCCTTCCTGGCCCAGAAATATGCCGATGCGGCCAAGAGGCGCGATGCCACCAAGGCCGAAGCCGAGGCTAACGGGGCCACGAACGCAGCCTAGCCACATCCCGATAGTACCCAAGACAAAGGCGGCGCCCCAATGGAGCGCCGCCTTATTTTTTTGATCTTGGGAGGATCTGTCCTCGGCCTGTCGGCTGACGACGGTTAGCTGATATGAGTTTCGATCGCCTTCGGGGTATCGACCGGCTCGGCGGCGATGGAGATGCGGCGGGGCTTCATGGCTTCCGGAATGTTGCGCAACAGATCGATGTGCAGCAGACCATTCTTTAGAGAAGCCGCCTGGACCTCGACATGATCGGCGAGCTGGAAACGACGCTCGAAGGCGCGCTTGGCAATACCGCGATAGAGATATTCGCTGGCTTCAGCCGGCTCTTCGCTCTTCTCACCCTTGACCTGCAGAACATGGGCGTGAGCCTCGATGCTCAGTTCCTTCTCATTAAACCCGGCAACGGCCATGGTGATGCGATAGGTGTTCTCACCGGTCCGCTCGATATTGTAGGGCGGATAGGTCTGACCCTGATCCGGCTGCGCAAGGCTGTCGAGCATGGTGAAGAGACGGTCGAAACCGACGGTGGAACGGTAAAGTGGAGTAAAGTCTACGTGACGCATGGTGTCCTCCTGTGAGCGACGATTGCGATTTACTGTTTGCCCCGCGACCCCGCTCTGGGCGGCCTCGGGACGGTTTCGCGGGCCCGTTTGGCACCCGCAGAATGGAGATGGGGATCGCTTTTCAGGAGTTCAAGGCCCCGATGGCTGGCCTCGGATTGCGCCGAAAACCGCGTGAACCGCAGATGAACACCCGGTTCGGCACCCGTTCAGGCTGGCGGGAATATCAATATAACCGTCGGATGCATCAAATACATCCGATGACTGAAGCATATCGTCCCTTCTTCTTCAGTCCTTACTCGGCCGGCTCAGCGGATATCTCTATCTCCGCAAGCCGGCCTTTTTATGCGATACGGTGGCGAACAACCCTACCGCAAAAGCTTCAGCGATCCCGTCAGCGATTTCACCCATTTCGATGGACCCACGAGCCCCAGACCGTCGATCACCTCTTCCGACAAGTCACGGCCGGGGAATGTCGCCTCATAGTCCGCATAGTCGTGCAGCGACCGCGCGAAGGCTAGAAACGGCACGATTGCCCGCTCGCCTTGTTGCGGCAGGGCCTTCAGCATCAGCGCCCGGATCGTATCCGCGTCCGCCTGCAGGATAGGAACCGGCAGGTTGGAGCTGATATCGATGGCGCGATCGTCGCGATCGGCAAGCTGGCGGGCAGCAAGGCCCGGAAATCTGGCGCCAAGACCAATAGCGATCGCGCCCGCCGTGTTGGCGATCAGACCAAGCGGCAGTTCCGGATTGATGACGATGGCGAGGCGGGTATCGGGGAGCATGAGAACCTGTGGCAGATGATGAAACTGCGCCGAAGGATATATCCCGCCATGGGAATTATCTTACCTTTCATTGCCTAAAATTTGGCAATTATGGTAAGAGCTACCGTATTTTATTTCCCATGAGGTTAAGTATGCCTTTTCCGCTAGAGTCTGTCGATACGCGCATCCTCGGCGCCCTCCAGAGTGATGGCCGCCTGACGAATCAGGCGCTCTCATCCGAGGTCGGGCTTTCGACCTCTCCTTGCTGGCGGCGGGTTCGGCAATTGGAGGAGAGCGGCGTCATCCAGAGCTATACGGCGGTTCTGGACCGGCGGCAGATCGGCCTCGGCGTCCTCGCCTTCATCCGCGTCAAGATCGACAGCCATAGCGAGGCGGAAGCGGAAGAGTTTTCGCAGGACGTCCTGAAACTGAGCGAAGTCGTCGCCTGCTACAGCATCGCCGGAGACGCCGATTTCCTGTTGCAGGTCGTGGCGGCGGATCTCGACAGCTACGCCGACTTCGCCATGACCATCGTACGCCGCCTGCCCCGGATCAAGGAAATGCAGACGACGTTCGTTCTGAAGGAGATCAAGCCGTTTCGAGGCTTTCCGCTGGATGTGGCGGGGCGGTAAGCAGGAACGTTCCGGCTCTACTTCGGCAGCATTTGGGGCTATCTCGCCGCTCGATCAGACACGCCTGCGCCCGCCGCCTTGCAGCGACAACCCTCAACAAACCTGTTGCAATTCCCCCTGCCTGCGCTATCCCCTTCAGAATAACCACCGCGTTAGCGAGGCACGACATCGTCATGGATTCGATCCTCTATTCCACGCCAGACAATCCTGTGCCGGAAAACCGCATCGAGGGCTTTTTCGAGAGTTTCGACGGGCGCAAGCTGCGCTATGTCGTCTTCCGCAGCGAGCAGGCGGTTGCCAAGGGAACCGTGGTGCTCTTGCAGGGCCGCAATGAGTTCATCGAGAAATATCTGGAGACAGTCCGCGATTTGACCGCCAAGGGCCTATGGGTCGCGACCTTCGATCTGCGCAGCCAGGGTGGATCCGAACGGCTGCTGCAGGATCCGAGGCGCGGGCATGTCCGCCGTTTTTCCGATTACGAGCGAGACCTGACCGCCTTCCTCGACAAGATCGTGCTGCCGGACACACGCCTGCCATTCTACCTGCTGGCCCATTCGACCGGCGCGCTGATCGCGCTGTCAGCAGCGCCTCGGCTCGCGATCCGGATCGAGCGCATGGTGCTGCTCGCGCCCTTCGTCGGCCTTATGGGCCAGGGTGCCTCGCCCGGCATCGTGCGCGCACTATCGAACGCCGCAAGCGCAATTGGTCTTGGCCGGATGCAGTTCACGAAGAGAAACAGGGAAAGACCTTTCCCTGACAATCTTCTCACCGGCGACGAACGACGTTACCGACGCAATACAGCGATCGCCACCACCTATCCGCAGCTCGTTCTCGGCCCACCGACGGCGCGTTGGCTGTCGGAATCGTTCCGCGCCATCGATCGCGTCACCAGGCCCGAACATCTGTTCTCGATTGCCATTCCGACCATACTGATCGCGCCGACCCGCGACGGCATCGTGCCCTATGCCGATCAGGAGCGGCTGGCGCGCTATTTCCGCGCGGCACAGCTCGTCCCCATTCACGGGGCCAAGCACGAACTCCTGCAGGAGCGGGATATTTATCGGAACGCGACGCTCGCCGCCATCAACGCCTTCATTCCCGGCAGCGACGCCGAGGCGAAGGCGGAGACAATGGAAGTCGAAAGCTAACGCAATTCCAGGAAAAGTGTGCTGCGGTTTTCCTGTCGGAATTGCGTAAAAAAGAGTCAGCGCGACAGGATGGCCCGCGCCTGATCATAGACCGCCCGGCTGCCAGCGGCGATGATGGAGCCGCCCATTTCCGGCCGGCCGCCATCCCAAGTGGTGATGATGCCACCCGCTTGCTCGATGACGGGAATGATACCGCCGACATCATAGGGCTTCAGCGAATTTTCGATGACGAGATCGACATGGCCGGCGGCAAGCAGCGCATAGGCATAGCAATCCGTACCATAGCGGAAGAGCCGTACCTGGCTCTCGATCTCACGATACTTCACCATCTCCTCGCCGACGAAGAGATGCGGCGAGGTGGTGAAAAGAATAGCCTTTGACAGGCTGCCGCAATCGCGCACCTGCAGCCGCTTTTCGCCATCCGGGCCGGAATAGCTCGAACCATTGCCGTCGGCGAAATAACGCTCGCCGGTAAACGGCTGGTCGATCATGCCCATGATGGCACGGCCGTTTTTCTGCAGACCGATCAGCGTTCCCCACACAGGCACGCCGGAGATAAACGCACGCGTACCGTCGATCGGGTCGATCACCCAGACATGCTCGCGGTCGAGGCCGATATTTCCGTGCTCCTCGCCCAGAATGCCGTGATCGGGAAACTCCGCCCCGATCAGCGTCCGAATCGCCGCCTCCGCGGCCCGGTCGCCTTCGGTGACTGGGTCAAACCCCTGAGCTTCCTTGTTGACCACATCGACGCCGGCACGAAAGCGCGGCAGAGTTTCGGCCTTGGCCGCTTCGGCCAGACGATAGAAGAACGAGCGATCAGGAAGCATGGTCGATCCGGATAAATGACGGGGCGGGCGAAGTCATAACGCATAAAGATCGGGAAGCAAACCAAATGCCGATACAAGAGGCGGAATGCTTGCGGATCAAGCAGAAAATCCTAAATTGCCTAAATATATTGCAACGCAATATTCTGCTTGACATTTGTGCAGTGCAGTAGCATCATCTCCTCACAGTCTTCTGACTGTAAATACCCTCCTTGGGTGTTTCCTCCCTAGACTTAACCGCGCCACAAGCGCGGTTCTTTTTGTCGGGAATTATTGTTTCATTGGAATGACGCGGCAGACGCAGAGCCGATTTCTCAGGTGCAGGTGACTTCAAAGCTCCTGCGAAGCATCATCATCCCGCGATACTCAGCCCGTCGCCAAACTCCCGCAGACCGTCTGTCTGAAATTTGCAAAGCGTGCCAAAGCGACGTTTACCGCTAGTAGAGCGTCCTCTTGTAATCCTCCTCCAAGTCGTCGTCCATTTTACGCATCTCATCCTTGTCGCTTGGCGCGCCAGTCGTTTCATCGAGAATGATCTTGATGAGCGACGGCATCTCGGTACGGTTCTGAAAATGATCCGGACTCCACAACCGAGAGCGCCGGAAAGCCTTGGCGCAATGCATGAAAACCTCAGCGACCTCGACGACAATCGCGAGTTTAGGGGCGCGATCATTGACGCTCATCCTTTTCAGCAGATCAGGGTCATTCACCAGAGTAGCCCGCCCATTCACGCGCAATGTGTCGTCAAACCCTGGAATAACGAACATCAGCCCAACGCTCGGATTGGCTATGATATTGATTAGGGTATCAAGACGGTTGTTGCCAGGTCGATCCGGTATCGCCAACGTGCGCTCGTCGAGAATTTTGACGAAACCCACGGGGTCACCACGAGGACTGACATCCGCTTTTCCATCCAGATTTTGTGTGCCTATGCACAAGAATGGCGAGCGCCTAATGAAGTCTTGCGCGTGCTCGCCGAGGGTGTCCTGACACTTCAATATCGCGAGAGCGTGTGTGGCTTCAAATAGGCTTCGAAGAGACTGTTCATCTGCTATCACGAATTCTGGATTAAGCCTGAACCCCTTCATTGTCTCGCCTTTCCAAGTTGCCTTGTTGAGTGAATCAGCCTTGCCTGAGCGGTCGGGTTTGAATATCGGCGCCTCACGTTCCTGCCCAGTGAAACGTCGCTTTCGGTATCGCAGATAGGCGCACGATATATTTTTGACGTACGTACATCAAAAATCATTATCGCAAGAACTCGACGGGATCAAGATGACCGAGCTTGTCTGGCTTCTAAAATGGGACGCCCGCCGCAGCCGATAACATTCATTATCAACGCAACAACACCTTTGGTTGTATATTTCGCGAGAATCCCGCGGACTGCTCGAAAACGCGGGCGGGGTTCCAAAGGTTAGATTGCGCCCAGATTTTCGGACGGCCTGCCCGATTTCCGCACTCGCCCATATGCTGATTTTCTGTCCCACTCGCCCATTTCAGCAAGCTCAGAGCGCGAGATAGGCGACTACTCAGCCGCCAGAGCCGGATCGCCCGCGTAGGATTCCACATGCTCGGCGATGCGCTTCATGAACAGGGTGATGGCGGCAGCCACATCGTCAAAATCCGAACGCTTCTCCAGCGTCGTTTCATCGACATAGAGCGAGCGATTGACCTCGATCTGGAGGGCATGCAGCCCACGGGAGGGGCGGCCGTAGTGCTCGGTGATGAAGCCACCAGCATAAGGCTTGTTGCGCACGGCGTTGAAGCCGAGCTCCTCGAGAATCTGCATGGCGGCACGCGAAAGCTCCGCCGAGGCGCTGGTGCCATAACGGTCGCCAAGGATGAAATCGGGCCGCATATTGCTGCCGGCAATACGGATATTGCCCGGCATGGAATGGCAATCGACCAGCACGCCGAAGCCGAATTGAACGTGAGTACGGGCAATCAGTCGCCGCAGGGTCGCGTGATAGGGCTTGTAGATCGTATCGATACGCCTGAGCGCTTCTTCGACCGGCACGCGCCGGGCATAAATTTCCATGTTTTCCGCGACGATTCGCGGGATCGTACCGAGGCCGCCGGCGACCCGTAGCGAATTGACGTTGGCATAAGGCGGCAATGCCCCGTCGAACATGCGTGGATCGAGCTCATAGGGCTCGCGATTGACGTCGATATAGGCGCGGGGGAAATTGGCAAGCAGCAGGGGCGCACCGAGATCGCTCGCCGCCGAAAACAGCTCATCGACATAATGGTCTTCCGAGCGGCGGATGGCGATGCCCTGCAGGCGGGACTGGGCGATGAAATCGGGCGGATAGATGCGACCACTATGGGGCGAGCTATAGACAAAGGGAATTGTCTGGGAGACGGGCTCCAATACCTCGAAAATCTCGAAATTACGCATCTCTGCGGACATCAACATCTTTACCGTGTCTACAACCTGTCGCAATATCCATGTTGCCAGCTGCACGCCCGCAAGTCCATACTAACTTTAGCAAAATGGCCTTAATCCAACGCTGTGAAACCGACGAACCCTGAAGCCAGATACCGGTCCACACGAGGCTGGCGCTGGGTGCAACCATGCGGCTGCGAACGTGGATGATTATATCCCGTCCAACCATTCACAGCTTGTTTACGGCCAGCGGCTACCTTACACGCTGGACAAGTCCAACAAGACAACAGTTGATTAGCGAAACAGATGATGACCCAGAAGATACTTCTTGCCGAAGATGACAACGACATGCGTCGCTTCCTTGTGAAGGCACTGGAAAAGGCCGGCTACAAGGTCATGTCCTTTGACAACGGAGCAAGCGCCTATGACCGGCTGCGCGAAGAGCCTTTTTCGTTGCTCCTGACCGATATCGTCATGCCGGAAATGGACGGCATCGAACTGGCGCGCCGCGCCACCGAGCTCGATCCCGACCTGAAAGTGATGTTCATCACCGGCTTTGCCGCCGTTGCGCTGAACCCTGATTCGAAGGCGCCGAAGGATGCGAAGGTACTTTCCAAGCCCTTCCACCTGCGCGAACTCGTCGACGAAGTGAACAAACTCCTTGCCGCATAAGGCTTGCCGCGCACAGCGTCATAAAATTGAAAAAAGCCTATTGACGGCTCCCAAGGTTTTATGATCTATGCGCCGCCATCGGATGGGCGTGTAGCTCAGCGGGAGAGCACTACGTTGACATCGTAGGGGTCACAGGTTCGATCCCTGTCACGCCCACCATCCGGTTCCCCTGCACATGCAGGCGTTTGCGAGGTTGACGACATAACCCGCAATTCCTTTCTTTATTTTTTGCCCAAACTGTGCCCACGAAATCGCTTCTTGGCGTTGGGCATGGCGTCGGGATGATGGTGTCCATACACGTCACGAATCGTTTTCTCTGACGTGCCGGTGAAGCCCGCGACCTCCCATATCGGAATGCCGCGCTGCATCGCCCAGGTGATGTATGTATGCTTGAGAACGTGCGGCGTTACATAGTCGTCTAGTCCAGCAAGATCGCGCGCCCGCTCGAAGCCTTTCCGCTCCTTCTGGATCAGCCGTCCGTGATATTCGACAGGACCATTCATCGTTAGACCACGCCAACGCTGAAGGTGAGGCACCAAGTTTTCTGCGATGGGAACGGCAGGACGGCGCTTGTTTGTTTCCTTCTGCCCCTGCCCGCGCCGATACATGACCCCGCCGGGAAGATCGAACCAGCCGCCCTTCGTATTGGCCTTCCAACGCATGGCAAGTATGGCCTCGTGTCTCGTGGCCGTGTAGAGGCCGATCAGGATGAAACGCGCGACATGATAGGAAGGGCGGAACATTCGCCCCCATTTGACCGGCTGGCGCGTTTTCACGTCATAAGCGGTCGCAGTGAAGCCGAGAGCGCCGCCGATCAATGCTGCTGCCTCTGAACGCGTTAGCCAGCGCTGCCGCGCCTCCGCCTTTTCCGGAAAGGTTAAATCAATATCCACGGAAAGTTTTTTCTCTTTCCGGCAAAAGCGCAAAGCAGCCTGTAGTGTTTCAAGTTCGCGCCGAGCGGTTGTCGCTTGCACCTTTCGACGCCCCACCTTTCCGGCAACCCTTGCCGCCCAATATTGGCGGCACGCTGAAGCGTCTAACCAGTCACACATGCGCTCCCCGAAAAATTCGAGGAGGGGAGTCATGTGGTAGCCAACAAGCTCTGGATGCGCGTGGTTTATCGCCTTTTCCTTGCCGTAGTATGCCAGCACATCAGCAATCGAAACTTCATGCGGCTCACCCGTGCGCCACTCTGGCTTGTGCTTTGCCGTCAGGTAGTCTGCGAGGGTTTTCTCAGCGCCTGCGCGATCAAGCTCGCCGCATCCTGTGCTGATTTCAGGCTGTCCGCTGTCGAGGATGACCCAAATTGACGGCCTCCCCTTTCGGCGACGAAGGTAGAGGCGCGGCCCCTTGGATTTTCTCGGCATTTCGCCCTCATATCTGCAATGTCGTTGAGCGTGACGAAGATTTTCCCGGCAATCATCTCGTACGCGAGATTACCCCGGCGAATTTCTCGCTGGAGACTACTCTTGGTGATTGAACCATCGGGAAAAGCCCACTTCGCCGCCTCGGCTGGCCGTAGCGGCGCATCCGGGTTTGGACGGGCGTCCATCTACGCGGCCTCCCCGAATGAAAAGGATTGCAGCAGATCCAGCGCATGGTCCGACGCCATGCCGCTCAAATACTTGCTGTTCAAAAACAGATTTGTCTTTTGCTGGATATCTTCCAGTGAGACACAGGGCCAGGAAGCAAGCGCCAGCAGAGCTTCATCTTCCGCGTCCGCTTGAGGCGTGTCGTAGGGAACGAAGCCATCACGGCCAGTTGCGATCCAGGCATCATATGCCGCCTGCCATGCGGCGATGCAGTCTTCCAGATCGGTCGCCTTCTTGATGGTGGCGGCATGACGCATTTCTCTAGAGAGTCTCAGCAGTTCTCCGGAAAGCTCGATCGCCAGACGGTCGGCACGAGTTGCGCGCTCGACCATGTCGTTCGTCATAAAATCGATGTGTCTGAGTTCGCGTTCATCGATATGATAATACTCATTGGCCCAAGCCGCATTGGTATTATCGCTTGCTTTCCGGCCCGGAAAAAGAATGCCAATTATATGGTTTGTCGCAATCTCGGCGGCGCAACGCACATCCTGCGTTTCACCGGTCAGCCAGTCGAGACGGCTGGCGAGTTTGGAGAGACGGTCGAGGGCGCTTGCGCTGTCGATGTTTTCTGTAGTACATTTTGTCTGCATATTATGCACCTTTCGTAGAGGTTGAAGCCGACGCGGGTTCCTAGGCCGTAGCGTCGGCTTTTTTCGTTTCTCCCTGTGAAGCTTCCAATCCAAGTTGAATGAGCTGGCGGATGACTTCTGCGCGCGTGCGTATGCGCTTCTTGAAGCTCCATTCATCGATTGCTTCCAATGCGGATTTCTCAAGCATGAACGCGACGCGTTCCGTTTTCATGTTGGACACGATAATCACCGTCAAAAAATCAGACCAATCAGCGCCTTTTGTGCCGATTTTTGTTTATTGACCAACCTGCGAGGTTAGGTCAATACATGGTTGTGCTTTTTGTGCCGATTTTTTGGGATTGGGCTACTATGGTAAAGCCGCGAGAAAACCGCGTTCCGATAATGATGTCGGATGAAGAGTTGAAGCTTGTGGATGATTGGCGCTTTAAGAACCGAGTTGCGACTAGGTCTGAGGCGGTCCGCCGGCTTCTCCAAATCGGTACGATCTTCGACAATAACAAAATTGATGTGGGTACCAGCCTAGTTGATCTCCACGCCAAGACGAGAGTCTTGACCGAGAAAATCTCAGTAATTGGAAATCAAGAAAACATCACCTCGGCGGAAGGTGATGTTTTGGTCGCGGCGACCGAAGTGGTAATGAGCTACGCTATCATAGCGTCCGTAATTAAGAATATAACCAGCATCGCTAACAATTTCAGCGTTGAGGGGGATTTGGCCGAGATCATCACGGAAGCCAAAAAGCTCGAAGGAAAGTACAAAGAGCACTATCTGAATCTTGTTAAACTCAGCAAGGAAGACACGTCGCTTGACTAACTCTCGCGACTTGCAAACTTCTGGTGGCTTCTTCAACTTACATTTTGATCACTCGAAATGCACGTTTTGCGTCTTGCAGCATTATATCATATCAGCTATATAGCACGCATGAGATGGACAGTCGAAACGCACGATGCCGCCGATGCTGAAATCGAGGCATTGCCGCCGGGCCTTCAGGCGCGGCTGATCCGCCTCATGGAAACGGTCGAGAATGTCGGCCTTGAGCAACTACGCGAACCGCATGTGAAGCATCTGGAAGGCAAGCTTTGGGAACTACGCGCCAAAGCCGCCGAAGGCATCGCCCGTGGCATCTATGTGACCGTTACGGGCCGTCGCGTCATCGTACTGCATGTTTTCGTGAAGAAGTCACAGAAGACGCCACCGGGCGCGCTGGCAATAGCTAGAGAGCGAATGAACGAGGTGAAGCCATGACCAAGATTGCCGAACTGAAAAAGAAGCTGATGAACAATCCCGAATTCCGGCAGGAATACGAGAAGGCAGATGCAGAGTTTCAGCTTGTCGAAGCTTTGATCGGGGCTCGTACAAAGGCGAACCTGTCGCAGGCAGAGCTTGCCCGCCGCATCGGCACCACGCAATCGGCCATTGCACGGCTAGAAGGCGGCGGCGTATCGCCTTCGCTGAACACCCTACGGCGCTACGCCGAGGCGACGGGCTCGAAGCTGGAAATCAATCTGGTTCATCCTTAAGCCTTTACGCCTCGCTGAAGAATTTTTGCTAGGTCGGAAAGATTGTGGCTCGCGCTGAAAACCCGGGGTGACCTGCACCCGATTTCCAGCCAGCGAAATTAGCGCCCAATAACCGGTAGCTGATAGTTTTCGCCGATTTTCGCTATGTGCCACAAGCGAGCATTGCGGCCATGGCGGAATTGCCTATTCTGTGATGTATAGCTCTTTGAATTTTGTTTCAGCTTGGAGAGCGCAATTTCTCTGGCTTTCTCGACACTTGCTCTTCTCTTTCACGGCAGTCATCATGTCGGATAACAAAACGGGGGGCGCATGAACAGCAGGGCGACAACGAAGAAGGCACCGGTAGATTTGCCGTTTTTGTTGACGGAAGCTGTACGTAGCGGCCGGGCCATTCTCTTTCTCGGTGCGGGCGCTTCCAAGGAGTGTGTTAACGAGAAGGGAGATCGCCCCCCGAACTCGGATCAGCTCCGCGATATCCTATCTCAGAAATACTTCGGTAAGCTCATGCCAAACCGTGACGTTATGGGCGTGGCAGAACTCGCCATCGCCAGCGGCGCTGGTTCGAGCCTCGTTTTCGAGACCGTGAATAGTGCGTTCCAGAACTTCGAGACTTCAGAGGCCCATCGTAAGGTCTCTGACTTCATCTGGAACCGTATAGCGACCACCAACTATGATACATTCTTAGAAAAAGCATATGCGGATTCCAAGCGGAGACGCCAAGTTCTCATCCCCTTCGTCAAGGACGACGAACCCGTTGACGAACGGATGAGAAGTGCACTGAATCCATTACTATATCTAAAGCTGCATGGATGTTTGGAGCATCGTCTCGATAAGGATGTTCCGCTCGTCCTTTCTTGGGAAAGCTATGCCTCCCACTCGGCCAACCGCACCCGCGTCTTTGGCCGATTAACTGATCCCTGTCACGAGTCGCCGGTGATCTTCGTGGGCTATAGCCTCGGCGATCAGCATATTCGGGATCTTATTTATAAACTTGATGGTTCAAAACGTCCGCGCTGGTACATCGTCGATCCGAACGCTGAGGATGAAGACGTCAAGTACTGGGATAGCAAAAACGTGGGTGTCTTTAAACTACGCTTCGGTGAATTCATGGATGCACTCGACGCGGCAATTCCCAAATTACTGAGATTCGTGATGCCTGCCGTAGAAACCATCAAGTTTCCGATTAGGGATCATTACGCAATATCAGGATCCGAAGAATCAAACTTGGTCCGTGGTTCACTAGAGAAGGACCTCACCTACATTCATGCGACTATGCCTATTGCCGAGCAGAGCGCCGAGCGTTTCTATTCTGGCTACGACACGGGGTGGGGTGGCATTGTCAAGCGGCTCGATGCCAGCCGGAAGGTTACAGGGGATCTTCTCTTTAAGGCGCTGCTGGAAAATGAGAACCCTGACGGTCCGGTGTTTTTCCTGCTGCGCGGCTCTGCGGGAGCTGGTAAGACGATCTCGCTTAAGCGAGCCGCATTCGATGCGGCTACAGCCAATAACGCCGTGGTGATGTGGCTAAACGAGGCGGGGCAGCCTCGACCAGACGTCTTTCAAGAGCTATCGGAACTGACACGAAAGCCGATTTACCTTTTCGTTGATCAGGTTGCCATTCACATTGAGAAGCTCGTGCCATTTCTTGCTGCGATGAAACAACGGAAGATACCAATCGTAGTGTGTGGCGCGGAGCGTGAAGCGGACTGGAACCTTCACTGCCTGCCGATCGAAAACATGCTCCCTGTTCATTCCTTGCGGGTCGGTACCTTGTCTTCAACCGAAGTCGAGCTTCTTCTTGATTTGCTCGTTCGCCACGATTGCCTAGGAGAACTAAAAGGAAAGACCCGCGCTCAGCAGGTCGAAGCATTTATGAGTGAGAAGCACGCTGATCGGCAACTCTTGGTCGCGCTGCATGTGCTGACCAAAGGCCTGCCGTTCGAGGACATTGTGCTCAACGAATATAGATCGGTAGCCTCCGAACAGGCCCGGAGGCTGTATCTCGATATCGCCACCATGAATCAATACAACGTCCCAGTCAGAGCGGGCACCATTTCTCGTTCATCGGGTATCGATTTCCGTGAGTATCAGGAGAAGTTCTTCAAGCCTCTTGAGGATATGATTTTGATCACGCAAGACCCTTATACGGGTGATTACGCCTATAAGACCCGTCACTCTCATGTAGCTAAGATTCTCTTTGGACGCGTCTGTGATGATGACGATCGCAAGACGGAGCAGTTCGTCCGAATGATCAACGGCTTCGACGTGGGCTTTTCATCCGACCAACGGGCTCTAGAAGGCATTTGTAAAGGAAGGTCTTTCACGGACACCTTTTCTGATCCGACCGCCGTCAGGTGCATCTACGAGGCCGCCATCACCGCTGCACCGAAACAGGCGTACCTTTACCAGCAGTGGGCGATCTTTGAGTCTACGCATCCAGGAGGCGATTTCCTTCGGGCAGAGAATCTGGCTGAGATAGCCAGTTTCATGGAACCCAGGAACATGACCTTCCTACATACTCAAGCCGAGGTTGCCCGCAAGCGGGCTAACTTCGAAACGTCCCTCGTGCTCAAGGATCAGCTTCGCCGGCTGTCTCGATCCTTTCTTGAAAAGATGCCAAAGAACGAGCGGTTTTCCGCCTCCAGCCGTTGCAAGCTCCTCGTTGACGAGGTGACCGAGCTCAGCGACCGTCTTAGCGACGAGGAGAAGCAGTCCGAAGATAAGTTCTTCGTAGAGAAGCTGGACGACACGGAAAAGGCAATAGCTAAGGCGCAGCATGATTTTCCAGACGACGCGGAGATGTTCGAGACAGAAGCCCGGCTCTGGACGGAAATGAAGGACAAGAAGAAGGCCTTGAAAGCCCTAGAAAGAGCTTGGGCGAAATTGCCCCGCGGCACTGGCACGGGTATTCGTATAGGCAAAATCTATGCCGCCTCTGGGCACCCCGAGAAGCGCCTTGAGATCCTACAAGAAGCATTGCGACGTGCTCCCGAGGATAAGGCAGCGCATCAGGCAATGGCTATGCACTTTCTCGAAACGGATCCGCCGGATCTCGAATTGGCAATTAGCCATCTTGGACGTAGCTTTTCGGCGGAGGATCAAAATTTTGAAGCTAGATATCTCTTAGCGCAGGCCTTGTTTGAAAAAGGGGACGTGGAAGGTACGTTCCAGCGTTTCGGTGAGCTTCACAAGCGTGCACCCAAAGAGTTTAGGCGCATCGCACCGAGGGTTGATAACGCTATCACGGCTCGCCTTCCAACCTATTATGGTACGATCGAGGAAATTCGTGAGGGGTATTGTTTTATCCGTTCAGGATCCTACCCCGCCAAAATCTATGCGCACCGGACAGGCTTCGATGAGGCAACCGTTGGCGATCTCGAAGTGGGGCTTTCCGTCGACTTTCGGATGCGTTTCAATCGCAGCGGACCGGTAGCCGTAGACATTAAGGTACGTGAGCAAACGGCCAACGCTACGGTTAGTTTTAATTCGTAAGGCAATTCCGTAGCGGCAAATTCATGAAATGTCCCTATCGCGACAAATCCATAAAGCCGGAAGGCAGGAAGATCCGTGTCGCAAATATCTCTCGCAATAGTCTGCGTTTCTCGACAACTGCTGCGAGAGCCTACCGGTCCATTTCGAAAGGCGAAAAATTCACTCAATCGCAAACGCGCTAGCTGCAAACGGAATTCTAGTGGTGCCCTTCGCCGGGAATCGGACCGGCCGCTTGCCTTTGACATCATGCTGGCCTTTTGGAAGCCGCTGAAAGTAAGCCGCCAATCCAGCGGCTTACAGTGCGGCTGGCCTCACTTCATCTTCAGGCGAATAAGAAGCTGCGGACGGATGCAGATCGGCAGCACGTTCGACTCGGTATGGATTTCGCGGCCCTTGTCATGGGGAAGATCGTCGGTCGAAACGAATACCTTCGTGTCCGGGTCGGGACGGCGGTTCGCCCCGCTGATCGTATCCGGCGGAGCGATGTAGCGCTTGAAGAACGGCGTTCCGAGCGGAACCACAATCGCCTCATCGTCGGCCACGGCCTTGCGGGAAACCAGCGTGCCGTTCGACTGGCGAACCTTGTATTCCTCGTCAATGCGCTCAAGCGTAAGGCCCGCAAAGCTGAAGGTGTCTTGAATGTCATCGCGGCCCGGATTGGGCGTATCGCCCTTGTAGCTGCGAAGCTCTTCCAGCACGTTCGGATGGCCGACATACTTGTCGAAGAACTGAGCGCCGGCCAAGACGCGAAGGCCGGTTGCCGGCGTGCCGCGCAGCTCACGGCGGATGTAAGCTTTCACCTGCCGATTGAGCGGCGAGATTTCCGTGGTCGCCGTGTCGAGATCGTATTCGACGCTGTGCTCGATAAGATCGAACTTTTCGTAGACGTTCAGCAATTGCTTGCCTTCGCCGTCCAGCACGATGCCGTTCAGA
Organism: Rhizobium lusitanum; assembly: GCF_014189535.1. Taxonomy (NCBI): domain Bacteria; kingdom Pseudomonadati; phylum Pseudomonadota; class Alphaproteobacteria; order Hyphomicrobiales; family Rhizobiaceae; genus Martinezella; species Martinezella lusitana. The sequence continues at coordinate 1,638,896 of NZ_CP050308.1, forward strand.
GCGCCCCAATCGAGATAGCTATGCGTCAGGTCGTGTTTACCGCGCATGTTAATGAGGCGGTCGTTATAGACATCCTCAAGGCTCGCCATGATCACGTCACCTTCGCCCCAGGTCGTGAGGTTCTGGATATCGGCCGGCGTGATCGCATCATCGAGCGGGAAGTGCGGAATATCGAAGGACACGCCGCTCTTGTCGCCGCGCATGTTGAGGTTCGTTTCGCCGCCGCGCTCGCGGGCCGGGATGACGGTCAATTCCTGCTCGGAAACGCCGAGACGAACATAGGTGGTGTGGATCGGCGTATCGGTGAAGATGCCGAGCTGCGCCGGGCGTCCGGTCACATAGGGCGGCACGTTGATGCTGTCCGTCAGCCGGTCGTCGGCAAATTCGGGAGCGTTCAGATAGTCGAGTGGAGTAGGCAACGGTTTACACTCCCATGCGTGCGATGATGCCGAGGGCGGCGAGTTGATCGAGGGCGGTTAGCTTCTGCGCTGCGGTGATCGCGCCGGGCCAGACGAGGTTTTGCGAAACGACCTGCGCGCGGCGCTTGAGGTTGACCACCTCCTGATCGACAGCGGTCGCGTCCGCATGCTGAAGGATGATGGCGGCGGCAATCTGCGTGCCGTCCGTCGCATCGGGAGCGAGCGGCTTGAACTTGCCGCCATTCGTAAGCTTTCCGAGGACGGTTCCGGCCAAAACCTTGCCGGAACCGGAAGCGAGGGTGTCTGTGTCGCGGGAGAAGCGATTTTTACCCTCGTCTTTGACGATATCGCTTTCCGTCTTGTAGTTGAACGTCTGCATGGCGGTTCCCTATTCGATGCCGTAACGGCGCTTCATGTTGGCGGAGAGATTGGCGCGCTTGCCAGCGCCAGCGCGTTCGCTTGCCGAGGGGGACATGCCGCCACGGTTCAAGCCGGCAGCATTCATCGTCATTGTGCGTGGCGGGTGATATTCCTGTTCGCTCTGGGTGGTCGCGCCATCGGAGCCGCGCGGCGCAACGTCCATGAGCGCGACCGCTTCCTCAACGGACATGCTGGTTTCGAAGGCCAGGTACTCGGCAAGCGCCTCGCGGCCTTCGGCCTGATCGGATTTCATGATGGCCTTCATGCGGGTCTTGACCGCGTTGGCTGCATCATCCTGCGGCATAGTTTTCTCCTTGGATTTCGGCGTTTTCTGCGCCTTGGACGGGTTGCTGGAACCCCAGTTTTGAGAGGCCGCAAGCGCCACCAGCTTTTCAGGCGCGTTGCGGAATTGGCGGTAATCGAAGGCGGCGACAATCGAACCGGACTTGGCGCTGCTGGCATCCGCGAAACCGGCGCTTGCCGCCTCTTCCGGGGAAAACCACGTTTCGGCCTTCATGATTTCGCGGCAGGCAGCGACGCTCTTGCCCGACTTCGCCGCGTAGACACGGGCGTAGGCGGTCGCGAGCGCTTCAAGCGCCTCGATGGTCTTGGAATGGTCGTCGCTGTTGCCGACCGTGACGGCTGCGGGATCGTGGATCATCATCACCGAACCCGCCGCCATCGTGACTTTCTTGCCGGCCATGGCGATCAGCGAGGCGGCGGAAGCGGCAATGCCCTCAACAACGACGTCGAGCCGACCGGGATAGGATTTCAGGAGCGCGTAGATCGCAGCGCCTTCGGTGGCGATGCCGCCGGGAGAGTTGACGTAGACGGTGATCGCGGCTTTGTCATCGAAGCCAGCCAGCGCGTAAAACACGTCCGTCGAGCTGAAGCCGTCTTCACCCGACTGAAACTCGCCGGATTGTACGGAACCGGTCAGGCGAATGGTATTCTTGTCAACGATAACGCTCATTTCAGAAACTCCCCGGAGCAAAGGACGGCGCGCGGATCGGCGTCGATGCGGCGAAGCACGTCGATGCCGCATTGTTCGGCATGGCGAATGATCGCCTCTTCGGCGCATTCCAGCTCAAGCAACTCGCGTTCGGCCTTCGCCAGCTCGCGGGCGCGGTCGGCGGCGGAAATGCCCTTTGCGGAGCCATAGCTTTTGGAGATCGCGCCACCGATCAGGTCGCGGAGCGGCCCAAAGATCGCAGCGGCAATGATTTCCGTGGGAACGGAGCTGCCCGGCTGGCGATAGCCGGAGGCAATGAAGCGAGCAGCAAGGTTTTCGACGGCGCTGCCAGCGGTTGCCGCCTCAATCCAGTCATTCAAACGCTGCAAGGCTTCATCGGACGAAACCGGAGCCTGCTGGATTTTGGTGATGGAATAGCGCTTCAGGACGATACGCTTGCGGATGTCCTCAAGCGTCGTCATCAGGGTTTGGCCGCCCGCAACGGACTTTTCCACGATGCGGCGGAGATCGGTATCGCTCATTGCGCACCTCCGTTCTGGACGTGCTGCGCGGCCCACGCTTCGCAGGTCTTGCGCAGGCGGTGCGCGGCGGTGGCACGCTCCTGAAGCAGCTCAATCGCGGCTTCTTGTTCCTCGATACGCTGGTCGATTTCGGCCTGTTTGCCGCGAAGCTGCTCGATGCGGCGGCGGATGCTGCCGCGCTCGCTGGCCAATCCGTCACGGCGCTGCTCGGCAAGAAGCTGGCGACGAACCTCTTTCGAGGCGGACAATTCCACGTCCAGCGTGGCGCGGGCCTGTTCCAGCGCGGCGTTTTCGCGAGCGCTGATCGTGCCGAGCACAGTCAGGCGGCTAAGATCGATAGTCATTCGGTATATCCCCGTTGATGATTTGGAAAATCCGGCCCGCGACCTGAAATTCAAACGGCCTCTTGAATTTCATGTTCGAGGATCTGGCGAAGGCGGGCCTCTTGCGGCATCCGCATCCCGGCGTTGAGGATGCGCCAGAAGGTCGTGAACGGCTCCGAAGACGGCGCGGAAGTGGCGCTTTTCTCGCGTTTCCAGCGCCCGGCCTCGTAGCGTTCGAAGGCCTGCCGCATGCGGCGGCTGGCAACGCTCGGAGCCAATGCGCTCCACTCGGGGTGAATGTTGTGGAGATGCCGCAACATGTCGTCACGCTGAGCGTTCTTCGCGGCATTGCTGATGCTGATGCCGCCGTGGCGGCGGGTCCCGAAAGACTGATCCAGCGAGACTTCGCCAGCGGTTTCGAGGAAGGGCGAAAGCCCCTGAAGCAAGAACAGCGAAAGGTGATACGGGAGCGGACGGCCAGCCGCCACGTGCTGTGCGATCTGCCCCATCCAACGCAGTGTCACTGTCGGGTCGTTGGCTGACTTGTTCACGGTCGCCACCCGTGCAAATGCGTGCTTAAAACACGTGTGCACACGTGTATCCGTGTACCGGTTGCGAAGGGTGCAACTGCTGAAATCCCGCAGTCCCCCAGGCCCGTCCGGGGGTGTTTCTGCTCGTACGGTCCCTGAATGGGGGGCTGACGCCGGTCCTCACCGCCGTGGGCCTGCCGCCGCGTGCTTCTCCCGACCACGCTAAGCATCCCGCGTCACCACCCCATCGCGCAGCATCTGCTCGACCAAGTACCGCTCGCCATCGCCACGCCGCCGCATCTCCGCAGCCGTGGCGGCATCGCTGTGCGTCTCCGTCACCCAGTCAACAAATCGGCTGTACGCGCCGGAACCACGTCTGAGCATGGCAGAGTTCCAGCGCCGTCCGGCGGCTTCCTTCGCTATCCGCATGTTCTTGCCATCCACAACCTTTGGTGGCTTTGCGACAGGCTCGCCTTTCGGTTCCTTCCCAAGCCCTTTCGTGCTCTCAACTAGCTCGGAAGTTGGCGATGTTTCACCCCCGTCGGCCTGTGGGAAACCCATGTCTCCACAAGCACCGTCCGTACTTAGGTTTATTCCAATAGGTTTATTCCAATAGGTTAGGGGATCATTTTTGATACCTTGAACGTATCGTTTTTGATCTGTTGAAGGTGTCATTTCTGATACCTTCGCCTCGTCGTTTTCGGGAGGCGAACCGGTCAACATTCGCTTGTCCCAATCGACAATCATGGACCGCATCCGCCCCCAATTTGGACGGTAGCTAGCGCGGTTCGAAAAGCCGCCATGGCTGCTTTTCTGGAACAGCTTGTGCACGTCGCACAACTCTTTGGTTGCGCGCTTTATGGTTATCTCGCTGAGGCCAAGCATGGTTGCAAGCCGCACCACAGAAGGGTCGCACTGGCCGGTTTTGCGATTGAAATGCTCAAGCAAAGCGAAGCCGACGTTCAGCGCTCCGCCTGAAATGCCGGTGCAAAGCCCGAGGGCACGGCGGGCCACCGCGATGTCAAGAGCGGAAGGGAGATCAGTTTTCTTCGTCATCGCCCAACCGCTCGCGATTGGCACGGAAGTCATCACCCAACGCGATCAGCGCGGCGATATCCGGCTCATAGATGACCTTGATTAGCCCTCTGGCCTCCAAGCGGCGCAAGGAAGCGTAAACACGCTCCTCGGTAATGCCGAAGCCTTCAGCGAGCTTGCAAGCGCTGCCAGAGGCAGAGCCGCGCCGCTCAGAGAGGATCAGGAGCGCCGTCGCAACGTTCTTATCGAGGACACTCAGGCTCCTCGAAACACCGATACCGAGATACGCCGTTTCCAGATCGTCAGCGGCAAATGGATGATTGTCTTGCTGCGCACCCGTCATTTTGCGTGCCCGTAATCGAGGGCATGGGCAAGCTTCGAGGCTTCCACCGCCTCAATGACCGTCAGATCAAATCGGCGGCGGAGAGCAATAATGACGTTGCCTGAGACGGAATTTCGGGTGAGGTGAAGCCATATTGCCGCCTCACGGACCCGAGGCGGCACGCCCAAACTTTGCCCAAGGTAATCGAGATCAGAATGAGAACATGCGCCGTTATTTGCACTGCTCGCACTCGGCGCGGTAAGGGCTTCGGCCCTATCTACCGTGTTGACATCGTAGGGGTCACAGGTTCAATCCCTGTCACGCCCACCATCCTAATTCGCTGAAAAGCAAGGGCTTTTGGGAAACCGGAAGCCCTTTTTTCATTTGGTCCTGTTTGCCTGAACCAACCCATCCGGCAGGCGAATAAACGCCCTTTCCGACCAAGGAAAAGGCGTTCCCAAATTGCGGAAATAGACCGTGCGCGATCAGAGATCCAGGAAGTGCTGGAACACCGACGACGTGGGATAGGCATAGAAGCCGCGGTCCACGAAACCGTGTCTATACAAACAATTTCTCAATGCCAGAATGTACAGGGTGCTGTTTGGATCGGGCGATCCCCGATGCCAGGAATAGGCCTCCGGTTCGCAACGGTTCAGCGCCCTGTCGTATCTCTCCAGAAGCACGGGATCACTGTCGACGCGGACGCCGTGGTATGACTGGTAGTTCGAGGGTGCTTCGCCTGCGGAGACGCAAGCCAAGCTCAATAGAGCTCCCAACGCTAACATCATTCTCATCTGCTTTGACCTCTCGCTCGTGGCGCCTCGAATGCTCGACCGCGCAGCTTGAGAATAAAGCTCTTTCCTTCAATATCCAATCACATGCTGATGTTCGGCGCCCGAACCCGTTCGTGGCGGGTAGGTTTCACACAATTTCCATTCGCAGACGCTTGACTTCCGCTCGCGCTGTCACACTACTGTTATGCTAAGGCGTTGATCGTACGGGAGGACGAGATGGCGATTGTAAAGAAGCAGTTCTATAAAAACCACAAAACCAATGGTGATGAATATCTGTTCCATCTCGCCCGCGACACCGACAGCGGCGAGGTCTTCATCATCCGCCAATCCGACTATGTCGTCGATGGCGGCAGCGAAAAGCAGATGACGCTCTATGACTTCCTGGCCGGCGGCGGCAACCGGCAGAACGCCCTTCTGCAGCTGATCGGGACGCTCGTGCCGGAATGACCGGCACTCCTACCCGCGGCTGTATCTGAGCGCTGCGGGTTGACTGCCACATTTCGATCGGCAAACGTGTCTGGGCTTTAAAGGAGCCCGTAACATGCGATTCGCAGGCCTTGCCACTGCTTTGACAGTCATGACCGTTGCCACGAGTGCCGGCGCGCAGAATTTTCCAGGCCCCGGCGTGGCCGTCATCGATGGCAAGTGCTCCAAGCTCGTTGTCGGCAAGCTCGATGCGTCCAAAGGCTGTACACCCCAGATCGCCAGCGTGACGGGACCGGACGGCTCGGTGACGTTTATCTTTTCAGCCGGCGGCAAGATGCTTGGCTTCCAGGGTGACGGGCGCGGGATCAAGCCGGGCGCCACAAAGGGAACGATACAATTGCCGGTCGAGGTCATCTCCACCGGCGCCGGCAACAAGATCGCCGGCCAGGTTGAGGCAAAAGGCGTCTGCACCTTCTCCAACCCCTATTCCGGCAAGCCTGTCGCATTCCAATGCTCGGCGAAATCGAGCGAACTGAGCTTTACCGGCAGCTTCCTGTCGAACGGCAAGCCGCCGCGCACCAAAAAGTAACCGGTAGCCTCAAGCCGGACGAACGCATCCCTGTCAAAAAAGGGCGCCCGAAAGCGCCCTTTCCGGAATTTTATTGGGAGCCGCCTTTTTCTTGCCCCCATGATTGGCATCGCCCGGCGCCTCGCGAGAAAGATCCGCGCCGCTAACATGCGCTGGTACGTGGACATCATCATGTGCCCGGGGTTGCAACGTCAGATCGACTTGGTGCGGCGGCAGCACCTGTGCCTGGCGCAGGGAATTCGGCCGCGCGCGTTTCTGCCGTGCCGTCAGTTCCGGCCTTTGTTCCTTCGTCTTTGGGTGGATGGGGTGCAGGCTCATGGGAGGTTCTCCTTGTCCGTTGCTCTCTATCCGGCAATGGAATCCGCCTGAGGAATCCGTTCGACAACGGACTTTGCTCTGCCCGCCTTAAAACCAAACGCCACCTGCCGCGTTTGGTTCCGGAAAATCCCGTATAAGCGGACGCGAAAGCATCGACATCCAATTCGGCTCTTGACGTACATCGCAACTTCACTAACTAATGGTGGCATCTTCGCGCCTTCTGACATCGGCTGCGGAGCGAACTATGGTGCCGGGCCCCTCTGGCGAGAGTTTTTACGGCGCTCTCGCGATGTCGGTACCGCCTGCAGATGAGCCGGCGGATTTCTTTTCATGAATAGTTTGACCATGCCTCGCCCGCATGCCGTCTTCGGCATGCGGTTGCGCTTTCGATCCGAATATCTCCCCTCCGTTTGCAGCGAGGTGCGCCCATGACGCGGTCCACCTCCTCCAGATCCGTGCTCGGCTATTTCGGCTGGGCTTTCGCTGTTACCGTTGCCGGTCTCGCCCTTGGCGCGCTGCTCGGCTGGAATGCGACCGGCACGCTCAGCGGTCTCGCGACAGCCTTTTTCATCTGCTCTGTGCTGGCCGTGCTGGAGATCTCCCTCTCCTTCGACAACGCCATCGTCAATGCCAACAAACTGAAGGAGATGACGCCGCTCTGGCAGCACCGCTTTCTGACCTGGGGCATCGTCATCGCCGTCTTCGGCATGCGCATCGTCTTCCCGCTGGCGATCGTCGCCATCGCGGCCTGGATCAATCCTTGGGAAGCGCTGAAGCTTGCGGCGGCCGAGCCAGAGCAGTACGCGCGGATCATGCATGATGCACATCTGCCCATCGCCGCTTTCGGCGGCACCTTCCTGATGATGGTCGGCCTCACCTACTTCTTCAATCACGAGAAGGATGTGCACTGGATCGCCTTTGTGGAAAAGGCGATGGCGCGTTTTGCCACCATCAAGGGCATCGAGATCGCCTTCGTTCTGATCCTCATTCTGACCTTCTCCTCCCTGCTCGATGGCGAGGATTCGACGACATTTCTCCACGCCTCCATCTACGGTCTCCTGACTTTCCTGCTGGTGGAAGTCCTCGCGGGCTTTCTCGATGCCTCGCAGAAAACCATGAGTGCCGCCGCCAAGGGAGGCTTCGGCGCCTTCCTCTACCTCGAGGTTCTCGACGCCAGCTTCTCGTTCGACGGCGTCATCGGCGCCTTCGCGCTGACGCAGAATCTCTTCATCATCGCCATCGGCCTCGGCATCGGCGCCATGTATGTGCGCTCCATGACGATCATGCTGGTGGAAAAGGGTACGCTCGCGCACTATCGCTACCTAGAGCACGGTGCCTTCTACGCCATCCTGATCCTCTCGGTGATCATGTACGTCCAGACGCTCATGCATATTCCCGAGGTCATCACCGGCCTTGGCGGCGCGGCCCTGATCGGCATCTCGCTGTGGTCGTCGATCCGCTACAACAAACGCAACGGCGTCGAGCATGGGCCTGCCCATGAAGAACCGGGCGACCGGGCCGAGGCGTAAGGGAGAATACGCGACCGTTGCCGCTCAAAGCGGCAACGGTTATCTGTCTCGACGAACTGTTCGCCACAAAGCTTTCATCTTTCTCTCAGAGAATAAGCTTTCCGATCAGAGTCTATTAGAATTTCCACACTAAAATCGGCAAAGTTCGCAGTCGACGGCAGAGCGCAATGGCGATAGAGTTGTCAAGGAATTGACTTAAACTATCGCATACGTTGCAGACTTTCGCGTCACGCTTGAACAAGTGTTTAGGAGAAAGAAAGAATGGTAGCCAAAATCGTCCCGGTGATCATGGCCGGAGGCAAGGGAACACGGTTATGGCCGCTGTCTCGCGCCTCGGCGCCGAAGCAATTTATTCAGTTCATCGGCGACAGGACGCTCTTTCAAAACACGCTGGAGCGCGTTTCCGATGCCGAGCTTTATGAAGCGCCGATCGTGCTCACCAACGAAGAATTCCGCTTCCTCGTTGCCGAGCAGGCGCGCGAGCTCGGCCTGACGCTGGCCGCCGTGCTGCTGGAGCCGGTTGCCCGCAACACCGCTGCCGCCGTCGCCGCCGCCGCCACGCTCGTGACCGAGCTTTTCGGCAAGGACGCAACCATGCATGTCCTGGGCTCCGACTACGAGATCGACGCCAACGCGACCTATTACGATTGCGTCCGCATCGCTCGCGATACCGCGCTTCAGGGCAAGCTTGTCACCTTCGGCATCGCGCCGACCGAGCCGGCAACCGGCTATGGCTATATCGAAAGCGGCAAGGCGCTGCCGACCGGCGCTCATGTCGTCAAGCGCTTCGTCGAAAAGCCGGTCCTCGAAAAGGCCAAGGAGATGATCGCCAGCGGTGGGTACTACTGGAACTCCGGCATGTTCATGTTCTCCGCCGCCCAGCTTCTGTCCGAAATCGGCGAATATGCACCCGAAGTCGAAAAGGCTGCCAGCAAGGCTGTTTCCAAGTCGAAGCGCGACCTCGACTTCACGCGCCTCGATGCCGAGAGCTTCGCAAAGAGCCCCGATATCTCCATCGACTACGCGCTGATGGAAAAGACGGCGAATGCAGCCGTCGTCCCCTCGCCCTTCACCTGGTCGGATCTCGGAAGCTGGGATTCGGTCTGGAAGGTCGGCAAGCAGGACGACAATGGCAATGTCGCCGCCGGCAGCACGACGCTGGTCAATACCAAGAACTCGCTCGTCATGACCCACGGCATCCACCTCGCCGTACAGGGGCTTGAAGACGTCGCGGTCATCGCCAGCGAAGACGCCGTCTATGTCGGCCATCTCAAGGACAGCCAGGAAGTCGGCAAGCTGGTCAAGCTGCTGGCGGGCCACAAGACGACGGCCAAGCTCACCGAGACGCATCCGACATCCTATCGTCCCTGGGGCGGCTATACCTCGGTGCTGAACGGCGAGCGCTTCCAGGTGAAGCGCATCTTCGTGCTTCCGGGCAAGAAGCTATCGCTGCAGAAGCATCACCACCGTTCCGAGCACTGGATCGTCGTCAAGGGCACAGCCGAGGTGACGGTCGGCGAAAACGTGCAGATGCTGCGCGAGAACGAGTCGGTCTATATTCCGCTCGGCGAAGTCCACCGCCTCTCCAACCCCGGCAAGATCCTGCTGGAGCTGATCGAGGTGCAGACGGGCTCTTATCTCGGCGAAGACGACATCATCCGTCTGGTCGATGAATTCGGCAGAAGCTAAGGTCTTTAATGGCAATGACTTCAAGGCGGCGGGCAAAAAGCCCGCCGTTTTATTTTTGCATCCCATGCGCAGACCCTGATTGACCGCCAAGACGCCTTGCATTCTCTCGCTGCATTGCACACACTGTCGATGGGAACAGCAATTGCCGCACAATGATGCGGGGCTAGGCAAAGAGACATATGGCGATCAAAGCAAGCATCTATCATCTCACCCACTATAAATACGACAATCCGATCCGCCTTGGCCCCCAAGTCATTCGCCTGAAACCAGCCTCGCATTCCAAGACCCGCGTCCTCAGCCACTCCTTGAAGGTCACGCCCTCCAATCATTTCGTCAATCTGCAGCAGGATCCCTACGGCAACTATCTCGCCCGTTTCGTTTTCCCCGATCCGGTGACCGAGCTGAAGATCGAGGTCGATCTCGTTGCCGACATGACGGTCTACAATCCCTTCGATTTCTTCGTCGAGGAAGAGGCCACCAAATGGCCCTTCGACTATCCGGAGACGCTTCGCGAGGATCTGTCGATCTACATGAAGCCGGAGGTGCCGGGACCGCTGCTAGAAGCTTTCCTCGCCACGCTCGACCGCTCCGAGCAGCAGCCCACCGTCGACATGATCGTCGGTATCAATGCGCGGCTGCAGCAGGAGATCGGCTACGTCATCCGCCTGGAAACCGGCGTGCAGACGCCGGAGGAAACGCTGGAGACGGCCAAAGGCTCATGTCGCGACACGAGCTGGCTGCTCGTCCAGGTCCTTCGTCACCTTGGCCTCGCCACCCGCTTCGTCTCCGGCTACCTCATTCAGCTCACGCCGGACCTGAAGGCACTCGACGGCCCCTCGGGCACGGAAGTCGACTTCACCGACCTGCATGCCTGGGTGGAAGTCTATCTTCCTGGCGCCGGCTGGGTCGGCCTCGACCCGACGTCCGGCTTGCTCACCGGCGAGAGCCACATTCCACTCGCCGCTACGCCGCATTTTCGCAACGCCGCCCCGATCTCCGGCGGCTATTTCGGGCAAGCCAACACCGAATTCGACTTTGCGATGAAGGTCACCCGCGTCGCCGAGCATCCGCGCATCACCAAGCCTTTCTCCGATGACAGCTGGGATGCGCTGAACGCGCTCGGCGAAGAGGTCGATCGCGTCCTGCAAGCTGAAGACGTGCGCCTGACCATGGGCGGCGAGCCGACCTTCATCTCGATCGACGATTTCGAGTCTGAAGAATGGAACACCACCGCTGTCGGCCCGACCAAGCGCGACCGAGCGGATCAGCTGATCCGCCGCCTGCGTGACCGCTTCGCGCCCGGCGGCTTCCTGCATTACGGCCAGGGCAAATGGTATCCGGGCGAGAGCCTGCCGCGCTGGACCTTCTCGCTCTACTGGCGCAAGGACGGCAAGCCGGTCTGGCAGAATCCCGCCCTGATCGCCGAAGAGACCGCAAAGACCGGCGCCAGCGTGGAGGATGCCGGAAAGCTTCTGAGTGCAATTGCCAAGGAGCTGGCGATCGAGCCCGAGATGGTGGTACCGGCCTATGAAGATCCGGCCGAATGGATCATCAAGGAAGGCAGCCTGCCGGAAAACGTCGACCCGTCCAATTCAAAACTCAAGGACCCCGAGGAGCGCAGCCGTATCGCTCGCGTCTTCGAGCGCGGCCTGACAACGGCGACAGGCTTCGTCCTCCCCGTGCAAGCCTGGAATGCACAGGCGACAGGCACGCGCTGGATGAGCGAGAAGTGGAGCACGCGGCGCGGCAAGATCTACCTGATGCCGGGTGACTCGCCGATCGGCTACCGCCTACCGCTCGGCACCCTGCCCTACGTGCCGCCGTCGCGTTATCCCTATATCCATACCGTCGATCCTTCCATTCCGCGCACGCCCTTGCCCGATGTCATCGTGCCGGCCGGCCGTGCCATGCCGGAAGCGTCCTTCCAGGCCGGCGAAGGCGCGCAATCGCGCACCGAGCAGACGCTTGGCGATATCAAAGGCGCGGTCCGCACGGCCATTTCGGTCGAGCCTCGCGACGGCCGGCTCTGTGTCTTCATGCCGCCGACCGAAGGAATCGAGCAGTATCTCGAATTGCTGACTGCTGCCGAAAATGCTGCGGCGGAGCTCGGACTGCCGGTGCACATCGAAGGCTATTCGCCGCCCCAGGACGAACGCATCAACGTGATCCGCGTCGCCCCCGATCCCGGCGTGATCGAGGTCAATATTCACCCGGCGTCGAACTGGCAGGACTGCGTCGACATCACCACGGCAGTCTATGAAGAGGCCCGGCTGACACGCCTCGGCACCGACAAGTTCCTGATCGACGGGCGCCACACCGGCACCGGCGGCGGCAACCATGTTGTCGTCGGCGGCGCCAATCCGGGCGACAGCCCCTTCCTGCGCCGGCCGGACCTGCTGAAGAGCCTGGTGCTGCATTGGCAGCGCCATCCGGCACTCTCCTACCTTTTCTCTGGCCTGTTCATCGGCCCGACCAGCCAGGCGCCGCGCTTTGACGAAGCGCGCCACGACAGCCTCTACGAGCTGGAAATCGCGATGGCTCAGGTGCCGGCACCCGGCCACGGCATCCCACCGCTGCCCTGGCTCGTCGACCGCCTGTTCCGCAACCTCCTGACCGATGTCAGCGGCAACACTCATCGCTCGGAAATCTGCATCGACAAGCTGTTCTCGCCGGATGGACCGACAGGCCGCCTGGGCCTGGTGGAATTCCGTGGCTTCGAAATGCCGCCGAATGCCCGCATGAGCCTTGCCCAGCAATTGCTGGTCCGCGCCCTCATCGCCCGCTTCTGGCGCAATCCAATCGATGGCAATTTCGTCCGTTGGGGCACGGCGCTGCACGACCGTTTCATGCTGCCGCATTATATCTGGCAAGATTTTCTCGATGTGCTGGCGGACCTCCGCCAAAACGGCTTCGACCTTCGTCCCGAATGGTTTCAAGCCCAGCTCGAATTCCGCTTCCCCTTCTGCGGCGAAGTCGAATACGAGGGCAGCAAGCTGGAACTGCGCCAGGCGCTCGAGCCCTGGCATGTCATGGGTGAGGAAGGCGCACCCGGTGGCACTGTCCGTTACGTCGACTCATCGCTGGAGCGGTTGCAGGTGCGGCTCGAAACCAACAATCCGGCGCGCTACACCGTCGCCTGCAACGGCCGCGCCATGCCGCTGACGCCGACGGGCACCTCCGGGGTTTCGGTTGCCGGCGTCCGTTATAAGGCCTGGCATCCGGCTTCCGGTCTGCATCCGGTTTTGCCAATCAATACACCACTGACCTTCGACATTTATGATACATGGTCGAAACGTTCGATCGGCGGCTGCATCTACCATGTTGCCCATCCGGGCGGCCGGAACTATGACACTTTCCCCGTCAATGGCAACGAGGCCGAAGCGCGGCGCTTGGCGCGATTCGAGCCTTGGGGACATACGGCGGGCGATTATGCCCTGCGGGCGGAAACGGTGTCGGCGGAATTTCCGCTGACGCTCGATCTCAGGCGGCCGATAGGAGTCTGAAACAGGAATAAGCATGCGCAAAAAAACAGCGACGAAACGGCGTGATCCGGTAAGGGCTGGCATCGGCAACGATCCGGCCTTTGCCTATTCGGCCCTACCTGGCGTCGCCGACGAGATGGTGGACAATACCGGAGCCGTGCGCCCGGTCTGGCAGAACCTGCTCGCAGCGCTCAGCCGCATGCCGGAACAGGAGCTTCTGGAGCGCTTCGCCCGCGCCGACCGCTACCTGCGCGATGCCGGTGTCTTCTATCGTGCCTATGGCGCGAAGGGCCTTAGCGAACGCAACTGGCCGATTTCACACATTCCAGTGCTGATCGATGAGCGCGAATGGCAGACGCTGTCGGAAGGTCTTTGTCAGCGCGCCGACCTGCTAGAAGAGGTCATCGCCGATATTTATGGCGAGAACCGGCTGGTGCAGGAAGGCTTGCTGCCACCGGCACTGGTCGGTGGCAATCCGGAATTCCTGAGGCCGCTTGCCGGCATCAAGCCCGCCGGCGGTCACTATCTGCATTTCCTTGCCTTCGAGATCGGTCGTGGTCCTGATGGCAACTGGTGGGTGCTTGCTGACCGCACCCAGGCACCGTCGGGTGCAGGCTTCGCGCTGGAAACCCGCGTCGCCACCACCCGCGCCTTTTCCGACATCTACGCCGAAACCAGGGTACATCGCCTCGCCTCGTTCTTCGGTGCTTTCCGCGATACGCTTCAGGGCGCAAAGCGCGGCGCCACGGATCGTATCGCCGTGCTGACACCGGGGCCGGCCAACGAGACCTATTACGAACACGCCTATATCGCCCGCTATCTCGGCTTCATGCTGCTTGAAGGCGAGGATATCACCGTCGTTAACGACCAGCTCATGGTCCGCACCGTCGCGGGACTGAGGCCGATCAGCGTGCTCTGGCGCCGCCTCGACGCTTCCTATGCGGACCCGCTGGAGCTCAACCAGCAATCCCATATCGGCACGCCAGGCCTGGTCGAGGCGCTGCGGGCGCAAACCGTCACCATCGTCAACGGGCTCGGTTCCGGCATTCTCGAAACCCGTGCGCTTCTCGCCTTCATGCCCACCATCTGTCGGCATTTGCGTGGCGAAGAGCTGAAACTGCCGTCGATTGCCACCTGGTGGTGCGGACAGAAGGCCGAGCGTGCCCATGTCGCCAAGCACATCGAGAAGATGGTGATCGGCCCGGCCTATTCCTGCATGCCCTTCTTCGACGACAGCGGCCAGTCGGTGCTCGGCTCGACGCTGCGCACCACCGCCAAGGAATCGATTGCCGACTGGCTGGCGAAGGACGGCCAGAAGCTGGTCGGCCAGGAGGTCGTCACGCTCTCAACGACACCCGCCTGGGTCAACGGCAAGCTGCTGCCACGGCCGATGAGCCTGCGCGTCTTTGCTGCCCGCACCGAAAAGGGCTGGCAGATCATGCCCGGCGGCTTTGCCCGTATCGGCAGCGGCGACGATGTCGCGGCCATCGCCATGCAGGCCGGCGGCTCGGCCGCCGACGTCTGGATCGTCTCCGACAAGCCGGTCGAGCGCCACACGCTACTGCCGGCCGAAGAGACGTTTACCCGCAACATGCCCGGCAGCCTGCCCAGCCGCGCCGCCGACAATCTCTTCTGGCTCGGCCGCTATATCGAACGCGCCGAAGGGGCATTGCGCATCCTGCGTGCCTGGCACGCACGCTTTGCGGAATCGGCAGATCCCACCCAGCCGCTGCTCGCCGATGTCAGTGCCTATCTCGGGGCAGTCGATATCGACACCGAGGAAGCCGTGCCGGAAAGCCTGCTGCGCAACATCGAGAGCGCCGTCTATTCCGCCAGCAATATCCGCGACCGCTTTTCGCCGGACGGCTGGCTGGCGCTGAACGATCTCGCCAAGACCGCCCGCCGCTTCCACGAAACGGTCAAGCCCGGCGATGACGCCAGCCATGCCATGACCATCCTGTTGCGCAAGCTCGCCGGCTTTGCCGGTCTCGTGCATGAAAACATGTATCGCTTCACCGGCTGGCGTTTTCTGTCGCTCGGCCGCTATATCGAGCGCGGAATGCACATGACACGCCTGCTCGGCCATATGTCCGGCCCGGAGGCGCCCGACGGCGCGCTCGACATGCTGCTTGAAATCGGCGACAGCGTCATGACCCACCGCCGACGCTACAACGTCAATACGGCGCGGCTGACGGTGACCGATCTCCTGGCGCTCGATCCGCTCAACCCGCGTTCGGTTCTGTTCCAGATGAACGAAATCCACCGCGAGGTGGAGCAATTGCCGAACGCCTTCGTCAACGGCCAGATGTCGCCCTTCTACCGCGAAGCCATGCGGTTGCATTCGGGCCTGGCCGTCATGACCCCGGAAACGATGAACGACGAGGTCTATCAACGGCTGGAACGGGAGCTGGAACGGCTCTCCGATCTCCTGGCCCAGACCTATCTCGGATGATGTGATGCTTTATGACCTGTCACTGCACATGGGCTATATCTACGACGTGCCGGCCAGCGGCGCGCGCCACATCATGCGCCTGCTGCCGCTGTCGCTTAACAACCGCCAGCGCCTGATTGCCGGCTCGCTGAAAGTCTCGCCGCATCCCGACGAGCAATCGAACTTCACCGATTTCTTCCAGCATCCCACGACCTCGATCCTGGTGCGCAATCACCACGAAAAGCTGGATATCCGCATGCAGGCGCGCGTGCAGGTGGAGAGCCAGCCGATCACCGCCGACTTCTCGCCCGTACTTGCCGAGCTCCCGGACGAGATCAGCGACTGCTGGGCGGTCGATTCGTCCTCGCCGCATCATTTCCTCGGCACCAGCCCCCGCCTGCCGGAAACGGCCGAGATCGCCGACTATGCTCGGCAATGGGCGACGACCAAACTTACCGTGATGCAGATCGCCCACGCCGTCTGCACCCAGATCTACAAGGATTTCGCCTATGATGCCAAGGCGACGACGGTGGAGACTACGCCGAAGGAGGCATTCCGCCTGAAGCGTGGCGTCTGTCAGGATTTCACGCATGTGATGATCATCGCATTGCGCAGCCTCGGCATTCCCGCCGGCTATGTCAGCGGCTTCCTGCGCACCATCCCGCCACCCGGCAAGGAGCGGCTGGAAGGCGCCGACGCCATGCATGCCTGGGTCCGCGTCTGGTGTGGCGAAACGGCCGGCTGGATCGAGCTCGATCCGACCAACAATATCCCCGCCGGCACCGACCACATCGTCGTCGCCTATGGCCGCGATTATTCCGACGTCGCCCCCGTCATCGGCGTGCTGAAAAGCTATGGCAGCCAGAAGACTGTCCAGGCCGTGGATGTTATTCCACTAAAGCAGCATTAATTACACCAGTCGCTAAAAGTCGAACAATCATCTAAACGCCGAGCTTAGATTTCCCGCCGATATTTGCGGCCATTCTGAGGCTATTACTTCGTTGGGGCGAACGTGATGATCATTGGTTCGAGTAAATTTCGCAGCCTACTACAACTTATACGAGATCGATCGGGAAATTTCGGCATCCTTACCGCGATTGCCCTACCGGTCGTGGCAGCAACGGCAGGCGTAGCCGTCGATGTCACCAACATGGCAGTGTCCAACAGCCAGTTACAGGCAGCAACCGATGCGGCCGCTCTTGCCACAGCAACAGCGCTTGGCAATGGCACAGCGACGACAAGCAACGCCCAGCAATTGGCGACCCAATTCGTGACCGGGCAGATGTCGAACTATCTTGCAGGCGATACGGATACCATCAACTCGCTCAAGACCGGCACGAGCGCGAGCATTACAAAAACCACCGATTCCTCCGGTAACGCTGGTTACACCGTCGTTGTGGATGCGTCCTATTCGATGCAGGTGAATGGCATGACGCGCATGCTCGGCTTAACCTCGATGAACGTCGGCGCATCGAGCACATCGACTAGTGGCGTCGGCGCATCGTCCGAAGCGCAAAAGAACCCACTTTCGATGTATCTCGTTCTCGACCGCTCCGGCTCAATGGACGAGGCGACAAACACGGTCAATGCCGAGAAGCCGACGACCACTTATACCTATTCCTGCAGGACGACGAACTCATGGGGCTTGCCGGTCAACGGCAACTGCACGGGCACGAAAGCCAACTATTACACAAAGATTGAATCGCTGAAGATCGCGGTCACCAACCTATCGACACAGCTCAACAAAGCCGATCCGAACAACCAATATGTTCGCACCGGTGCAGACTCGTATAACTCCGTCGCTCAGACACCTTCAGCGCTAGCCTGGGGTACGACCGGTGTCACCAAATACGTTAACAATCTGACGGCAAGCGGAACGACGAATTCGGCGCCAGCCTTCACCGCTGCGGTAACGGCTCTGACATTGGCATCCACGACACCTGGACTGACAAACGAACAACTGCAGCACAAAAACAAAAGTGGAATAGCGAACCCGTCCACATACATCGTCTTTATGACAGACGGCGAAAACAACGTCGCAAACGCTGATACGGAAACAAAAAAACAGTGCGACAAAGCACGCAATGCCGGCATCCGTGTCTACACCATCGCCTTCATGGCTCCGGAAAACGGTGAAGCATTGCTGAAGTACTGCGCGACGACGGCCTCTGACTATTTCACTCCGCAGAATGCCGCAGATCTGTTCAGCGCCTTCTCATCGATCGCGAGTCAAACATCGAAACAAATCACCCTGCTGACCAAATGAGGTCCAATGCCGGGCATACCGACGACCAAAGAGGGGCCACAAATGCAAAAGCCGCTCCGGAGCAATCCGGGGCGGCTTTTTCTAGTCAATCAATCCGCCGATAAGAGCCGGAAAAACAACCGAAATCAAGTCTTTTCGCTGCCTCGGGAATGCTGGTGGGCTATTTTCACCTCCGTCGGAATTCACCTGTTGCAACAACTTTACATCGGTGCGTAAACTGCTAGTTAGACGAGATGGCAATTTGGTTTACTCAGGCGTAACATTCTGAATATAAATCACAAATGGCGAGAGTTGATAGTATGAATAGCTTGACGAAGGCCAATCTCCCCGCCCCAGCTCCCCGCAGTTCCCGCCCTGAAATCCTCGCAGAGGAAATCATCGAGCGCCTGACCTATCGCATCGGCAAGGACGCGAAAGTCGCCAAGCCGCATGATTGGCTGACCGCAACCATCCTCGTCATTCGCGACCGCGTCATCGACAAGTGGATGGAATCGACCCGCCGGGCCTACGAGACCGACGCCAAGCGCGTCTATTATCTCTCCCTCGAATTCCTCATCGGCCGCCTGATGCGTGATGCGGTCTCCAACCTCGGCCTGATGGAGGAGATCACCCACGCACTCTCCTCGCTCGGTGTCGATATCCGTGTGATTGCCGGTCTCGAGCCCGATGCGGCGCTCGGCAATGGTGGTCTTGGTCGTCTGGCTGCCTGTTTCATGGAATCGATGGCCACCGTCGAGGTCCCGGCCTATGGCTACGGCATCCGCTATGTCCACGGTCTCTTCCGTCAGCAGATGGCCGACGGCTGGCAGGTGGAGCTGCCGGAAACCTGGCTTGCCCACGGCAACCCCTGGGAATTCGAGCGCCGGGAAAGCGCCTATGAAATCGGCTTCGGCGGCGCCGTCGAAACCGTTGGCGATCATGATGACCAGCCCCGCTACGTCTGGAAACCTGCCGAGCGCGTCATCGCCGCCGCCTTCGATACACCCGTCGTCGGCTGGCGCGGCAACCGCGTCAACACGCTGCGTCTCTGGTCGGCCCAGCCGATCGACCCGATCCTGCTCGACGCCTTCAACGCCGGCGATCACATCGGCGCACTGCGCGAAAGCAACAAGGCCGAAAGCCTGACCCGCGTCCTCTATCCGGCCGATGGCACCCCCGCCGGCCAGGAGCTGCGCCTGCGCCAGGAGTTCTTCTTCTCCTCCGCCTCGCTGCAAGACATCCTGCGCCGCCATCTGCAGCAGTATGACGACCTGAACAATCTGGCCGACAAGGTCGCGATCCAGCTCAACGACACCCATCCGGCCGTCTCCATTGCCGAAATGATGCGTCTCTTGGTCGATGTTCACGGCATGGATTTCGAGCATGCCTGGAATATTACCCGCGATACCTTCGCCTACACCAACCATACGCTTCTGCCCGAAGCGCTGGAAAGCTGGCCGGTGCCGCTGTTCGAACGACTGCTGCCGCGGCACATGCAGATCGCCTACACGATCAACGCCAAGATCCTGCTCGAGGCCCGCAAGACCCGCAATTTCAGCGATGCGGAAATCCGCTCGATCTCGCTGATCGACGAGAACGGCGACCGGCGCCTGCGCATGGGCAACCTCGCCTTCGTTGGCTCGCATTCGATCAACGGCGTCTCGGCGCTGCATACCGACCTGATGAAGGTCACTGTCTTTGCCGACCTGCACAAGCTCTATCCGGATCGCATCAACAACAAGACCAACGGCATCACGCCGCGCCGCTGGCTGATGCAATGCAATCCTGGCCTGACAGGCCTCATCCGCGAGGCCATCGGCGACGATTTCCTCGACGATGCCGAAAAGCTGAAGCCACTCGACAAGTTCGCTCGCGACAGCGCCTTTCAGGAGAAATTCGCCGCCATCAAGCGTGCCAACAAGGTGCAGCTCTCCAATCTGGTCGCCAGCCGTATGGGAATCAAGCTCGATCCCAACGCGATGTTCGACATCCAGATCAAGCGCATCCATGAATACAAACGCCAGCTGCTGAACATCATCGAGACCGTAGCACTCTACGACCAGATCCGTTCCCATCCGGAACTGGACTGGCAGCCACGCGTAAAGCTGTTCGCCGGCAAGGCGGCGCCGAGCTATCACAACGCCAAGCTGATCATCAAGCTGATCAACGACGTCGCCCGCGTCATCAACAATGACCCGTCGGTGCGCGGCCTGCTGAAGGTCGTCTTCGTGCCGAACTACAATGTCTCGCTGGCTGAGATCATGGTTCCGGCCGCCGACCTGTCCGAGCAGATCTCGACGGCCGGTATGGAAGCGTCCGGCACCGGCAACATGAAATTCGGCCTCAACGGCGCGCTGACCATCGGCACGCTGGATGGCGCCAATGTCGAGATGCGCGACAATGTCGGCGAGGACAATATCGTCATCTTCGGCCTGACGGCCGATGAAGTCGCCAATTTGCGCAGTGACGGCCACGACCCGCGCGCCGTCATCGCGCGTTCGCGCGAACTGGCGCAAGCGCTCGATGCCATCGCCTCGGGTGTCTTCTCGCCGGACGACCGCACCCGTTATGCCGCTCTGATCGACGGTATCTATACCCACGACTGGTTCATGGTCGCGGCCGATTTCGATGCTTATGCCGCCGCACAGCGCGACGTCGACACGATCTGGGCCAATCCCTCAGAATGGTATGCCAAGACGATCAACAACACCGCTCGCATGGGCTGGTTCTCCTCCGATCGGACGATCCGTCAATATGCCAAGGAAATTTGGAGAGCCGGATGAAAAAGCCGAAAAGACCCGTTGACGGCATAGCCTTGAGGGACATTTCGGCAGACGAGATTGCTGCAATTCTCGCAGGCAGCCATTCCGATCCGTTCGCCGTCCTTGGCGTGCACCGGACGGATGACGGCTTTATTGCCCGTTGTTTCATTCTCGGCGCCGAAGCCGTAACCGCCATGTCGCTCGACGGCACCGTCATCGGCGAGTTGGATTGCCTCGACCCGGCCGGTTTCTTTGCCGGCAGCGTCAAGATCGCCAAGCTGCAGCCAGTGCGCTATCGCGCCCGGCGTGGCGACGTCGAATGGGCCGTAACCGACCCCTACAGCTTTGGGCCGGTCCTTGGCCCGATGGACGACTACTTCCTCCGTGAAGGCACGCATCTGCGCCTGTTCGACAAGATGGGCGCACACCCGATAAAACACGAGGGCGTGCAGGGCTTTCACTTCGCCGTCTGGGCACCGAACGCGCAGCGCGTCTCAGTGGTCGGCGATTTCAACGGTTGGGACGGCCGTCGGCATGTCATGCGGTTTCGCTCCGACTCCGGCATCTGGGAAATTTTCGCGCCTGATGTTCCCGCCGGCGTCGCCTATAAGTTCGAGATCCGCGGCCGTGACGGCGTTCTGCTGCCGCTGAAGGCCGATCCCTTCGCCCGCCGCAGCGAACTTCGCCCGAAGACCGCCTCGGTCACCGCCAACGAGATGACCCAGGTCTGGGAAGACACGGCCCACCGCGAGCATTGGGCAAGCGTCGATCAGCGTCGCCAGCCGATCTCGATCTATGAGGTGCATGCCGGCTCCTGGCAGCGTCGTGAGGACGGCTCGATGCTGTCCTGGGACGAGCTCGCCTCGCGCCTCATCCCCTATTGCGTCGACATGGGCTTCACCCATATCGAACTCATGCCGATCACCGAGCACCCCTACGATCCGTCCTGGGGCTATCAGACTACCGGCCTCTATGCGCCAACAGCCCGCTTCGGCGAGCCAGAAGGGTTCGCGCGCTTCGTCAACGGCTGTCACAAAGTCGGCATCGGTGTCCTTCTCGATTGGGTGCCAGCGCATTTCCCAACCGACGAACACGGCCTGCGCCAGTTCGATGGCACTGCCCTTTATGAACATGAAGACCCACGCAAGGGCTTTCATCCCGACTGGAACACGGCGATCTACAATTTCGGCCGCACCGAAGTTCTCGCCTACCTGCAGAATAACGCGCTCTACTGGGCCGAGAAGTTCCATCTCGACGGCGTGCGCGTCGACGCGGTCGCTTCGATGCTCTACCTCGACTATTCGCGCAAGCACGACGAATGGATCCCAAACGAGTATGGCGGCAACGAGAACCTGGAGGCCGTTCGTTTCCTGCAATCGATGAACAGCCGGCTCTATGGCGCGCATCCCGGTGTCATGACCATCGCCGAGGAATCGACCTCCTGGCCGAAGGTATCGCAGCCGGTCCACGAAGGCGGCCTTGGCTTCGGCTTCAAGTGGAACATGGGCTTCATGCACGACACGCTGAGCTATCTCGCCCGCGAGCATGTTCACCGCAAGTATCATCACAATGAGCTGACCTTCGGCCTGATCTACGCCTTCTCGGAAAACTTCGTCCTGCCGCTCTCCCATGACGAAGTGGTGCACGGCAAGGGATCGCTGATTGCCAAGATGGCGGGCGACGACTGGCAGAAATTCGCCAATCTGCGTGCCTACTATGCCTTCATGTGGGGTTATCCCGGCAAGAAGCTGCTGTTCATGGGCCAGGAATTCGCGCAATGGAGCGAGTGGAGCGAAGAGCGCGCGCTGGACTGGAACCTGCTGCAATATCGCATGCATGAGGGCATGCGGCGCCTGGTGCGGGATCTCAACTTCACCTATCGCAGCAAGCCGGCCTTGCATGCCCGCGACTGTGAAGGCGAGGGTTTCGAGTGGCTGATCGTCGATGATTTCGAAAATTCGGTCTTCGCATGGCTGCGCAAGGCGCCGGGCGAGAAGCCGGTGGCAATCATCACCAATTTCACGCCGGTCTTCCGCGAGAATTATAGTTTGCGCCTTCCGGCTGAGGGACGGTGGCGCGAAATACTGAATACCGATGCCGACATTTATGGCGGCAGCGGCAAGGGGAATGGCGGGCGTGTCCAGGCCGTCAATGCGGGTGGCAGCATACAGGCAACGATAACGCTGCCGCCGCTGGCAACCATCATGCTCGAACCGGAATTTTAAGACCATTACGGACAGGGAGGAATGAAATGGTAGAAAAACGCTTTCAGCCGCTGGCGCGCGACGCCATGGCCTATGTTCTTGCCGGGGGCCGTGGCAGCCGCCTGAAGGAACTAACCGACCGCCGCGCCAAGCCGGCCGTCTATTTTGGCGGTAAAACCCGCATCATCGATTTTGCACTCTCGAACGCACTCAATTCCGGTATCCGACGCATCGGCGTGGCAACCCAGTACAAGGCGCACTCCTTGATCCGCCACATGCAGCGCGGCTGGAACTTCTTCCGACCGGAACGAAACGAGAGCTTCGACATCCTGCCGGCCTCCCAGCGCGTTTCCGAAACGCAATGGTATGAAGGTACGGCCGACGCCGTCTACCAGAACATCGACATCATCGAGCCCTATGGTCCGGAATATATGGTCATCCTCGCCGGCGACCATATTTACAAGATGGACTACGAGTGGATGCTGCAGCAGCACGTCGATTCCGGTGCCCAGGTCACCATCGGCTGCCTGGAAGTGCCACGCATGGAAGCCGTCGGCTTCGGCGTCATGCATGTCAACGAAAAGGACGAGGTCATCGACTTCGTGGAGAAGCCAGCTGATCCACCGGGCATTCCCGGCAATCCGGAATTCGCACTGGCGTCGATGGGCATCTACGTCTTCCACACGAAATTCCTGATCGAATGCCTGCGCCGGGACGCCGCCGACCCGAACTCCAGCCGCGACTTCGGCAAGGACATCATTCCCTACATCGTCAAGAATGGCAAAGCCGTCGCCCACCGCTTCGCACAGTCCTGCGTTCGCTCCGATTTCGAGCGGCATGCCTATTGGCGCGACGTCGGCACGATCGACGCCTATTGGCAGGCCAATATCGATCTGACCGCCGTGGTGCCGGAACTCGATATCTACGACAAGTCCTGGCCGATCTGGACCTATGCGGAAATTAGCCCGCCAGCCAAGTTCGTCCATGACGACGAAAAACGCCGTGGTTCGGCCGTCTCATCCGTCGTTGCCGGCGATTGCATCATCTCCGGTGCGAGCCTGTCGAACAGCCTGCTGTTTACCGGCGTGCGCGCCAACTCCTATTCCAAGCTGGAAGGGGCCGTGGTGCTGCCAAGCGTCAAGGTCGGGCGTCACGCCCAGTTGAAGAACGTCGTCATCGACCATGGTGTCAACATCCCGGAAGGCCTGGTGGTCGGCGAGGAGCCGGAGCTGGATGCCAAGCGCTTCCGCCGCACGGAAAGTGGTATCTGCCTGATCACGCAGACGATGATCGACAAGCTGGATATCTGACAGATGAAAGTTCTTTCGGTTGCATCCGAAGTCTTCCCTTTGATCAAGACAGGGGGCCTGGCCGATGTGGCCGGCGCCCTGCCTGGCGCACTGAAGCCTTTTGGCGTCGAGATGAAGACGCTGATTCCGGGCTATCCGGCGGTCATGAAGGCCATCCGCAATCCGGTGGCCCGCCTCGAATTCGCCGACCTGCTCGGCGAAAAGGCGACCGTCTTCGAAGTCGAGCACAGCGGGATTTCCTTCCTCGTGCTCGACGCACCGGCCTATTACAACCGCACCGGCGGCCCCTATGTCGACGCCACCGGCAAGGATTATCCCGACAACTGGCGGCGCTTTGCCGCCCTGTCGCTTGCCGGCGCGGAAATCGCCAGTGGCTTGATGCCCGGCTGGCAGCCGGATCTGGTGCATGTGCACGACTGGCAATCGGCTCTGGTGCCTGTCTACATGCGCTACTCTTCGACGCCGGAACTACCGAGCGTCCTTACCATCCATAACATCGCCTTCCAGGGCCAGTTCGGCCCCAGCATCTTCCCCGGCCTGCGCCTGCCCCAACATGCCTTCTCGATGCAAGGCATCGAATATTACGGCGATATCGGCTTCCTGAAGGGCGGCCTGCATACCGCCCATGCCCTGACCACCGTCAGCCCTTCCTATGCCGGGGAGATCCTGACGCCGGAATTCGGCATGGGGCTCGAAGGTGTCATCGCCAGCCGCGCCGCCAGCCTGCATGGGATCGTGAATGGCATCGACGATGGCGTCTGGAATCCCGAAACCGACCCGATGATCGCCCAGAGCTACGGAGCATCGACGCTGAAGGACCGCGCCGCCAATCGCAAGCAGGTGGTCGAACATTTTGGCCTGGACGACGATAACGGGCCGATTTTCTGCGTCGTCAGCCGGCTGACCTGGCAGAAGGGCATGGACCTGCTCGCCAGCATTTCCAGCGATATCGTCGCCATGGGCGGCAAGCTCGCCATCCTCGGCGCAGGCGACACCGCTCTCGAAGGGGCGCTCTTTGCCGCCGCCGGTCGCCATCGCGGCCGCGTCAGCGTTTCCGCCGGCTATAACGAAGCGATGTCGCATATGATGCAGGCCGGCTCCGACGCCATCATCATTCCCTCCCGCTTCGAACCCTGTGGCCTCACGCAACTTTATGGCTTAAGATATGGCTGCCTGCCAATCGTCGCGCGTACGGGTGGTCTCAACGACACCGTCATCGACGCCAACCATGCCGCGCTGCAGGCCAAGGTCGCAACCGGTATTCAATTTTCACCCGTCACCGCCGAAGGGTTGCTGCAGGCCATCCGCCGCGCCATGTACCTTTTCCAGGACCGAAAGGTCTGGACGCAGATGCAAAAGCAGGGCATGAAATCCGACGTATCCTGGGGTAAGAGCGCAGAACGCTACGCGGCTCTCTACTCCAGACTTGTCTCGAGAGGCGCTTAACCCGATGATTAAAACCGTTACCACCACCCCCTATGCCGATCAGAAGCCTGGTACGTCAGGCCTTCGGAAGAAGGTTCCGGTATTCCAGCAACCGAACTATGCCGAGAACTTCATCCAGTCGATCTTCGATTCGCTCGAAGGTTATCAGGGCAAGTGCCTGGTCATCGGCGGTGACGGCCGGTACTACAATCGCGAAGCCATCCAGAAGGCCATCAAGATGGCCGCTGCCAACGGTTTCGGCAAGGTAATGGTCGGCAAGGGCGGCATCCTCTCGACGCCCGCTGCCTCGCACATCATCCGCAAATACAAGGCTTTCGGCGGCATCATATTGTCGGCCAGCCACAATCCCGGCGGCCCGACCGAAGACTTCGGCATCAAGTACAACATCAGCAATGGCGGCCCGGCGCCGGAAAAGATCACCGACGCGATCTACGAGCGCTCCAAGGTCATCGATAGCTACAAGATCGCCAATTTCCCCGACATCAATCTCGATCGCATCGCCCGCGAAGATGTCGGCGGCATGATCGTCTCGGTCATCGACCCGGTCGAGGATTATGCGGCCCTGATGGAAGAGCTGTTCGATTTCGGCGCCATCCGCAACCTCATCAGCCTCGGCTTCCGCCTCAACTTCGACGCGATGAGTGCCGTGACCGGCCCCTATGCCAAGGAAATCTTCGAAATCCGTCTCGGCGCGCCGGATGGCTCGGTGCGCAACTTCCTGCCGCTGCCCGATTTCGGCGGCCATCACCCTGACCCGAACCTCGTCCATTGCAAAGAGCTCTATGACGAGATGATGGGCGAGGATGCGCCCGATTTCGGCGCGGCATCGGACGGCGACGGCGACCGTAACCTGATTATCGGCAAGGGCATTTACGTCACACCCTCGGACAGCCTGGCGATCCTTGCCGCCAACGCTAATCTCGCACCCGGCTATTCGAGCGGGCTTAGCGGCATCGCCCGCTCCATGCCGACCAGCGGCGCTGCCGACCGTGTCGCCGAAAAGCGCGGCATCGGCATGTATGAGACCCCGACCGGCTGGAAATTCTTCGGCAACCTGCTCGACGCCGGCATGGCGACGATCTGCGGCGAGGAAAGCTCCGGCACCGGCTCGAACCATGTCCGTGAAAAGGATGGCCTTTGGGCCGTGCTGCTCTGGCTCAATATCCTCGCAGTGCGCGGCGAAAGCGTCATCGATATCGTCACCCAGCATTGGGCGACCTACGGCCGCAACTATTATTCGCGTCACGACTATGAAGGCGTCGACACCGATGCCGCCAACGGTCTGATCGACGCGCTGCACGAAAAGCTGCCGACCTTGCCGGGCACGAAATTCGGCGACCTCACGGTTTCGGCCGCTGACGACTTTGCCTATCATGATCCGATCGACAAGTCCGTTAGCCAACACCAGGGCATCCGCGTCTTTTTCGAAGGCGGCTCCCGCGTGGTCTTCCGTCTCTCCGGCACCGGCACGACGGGTGCCACCCTGCGCGTCTATATCGAGCGTTATGAGCCCGATTCGACCCGCCACAACATCGAGACGCAGGAAGCGCTGGCCGACCTCATCGACGCCGCCCAGGCCATCGCCGACATCAAGGGCCACACCGGCCGCGACGCGCCGACGGTGATTACCTGAGCCTACAGTCTAAACCCCTTCTCCCCGCATTTGCGGGGAGAAGGGGCCAGGAGCTGCTGAACGAAGCAGAAAGCCCGCGAGACATGCAAGAGCCCGCCACCCGATCCCTCGGCGCCACCCTCACCGACAAGGGAGCGGAGTTCGCAGTCTGGTCCAAACATGCCGACAGGATCGAGCTCTGCCTGTTCGATGCCGAGGGCAAAATTGAGGTTGCGCGTCTGCCGCTGACGCGTGAAGGCGATGAACATCGCCTGTTCGTGAAGGGCATCAAGGCCGGCGCACGCTATGGCTTTCGCGCCCACGGCACTTATGATCCCGACCAGGGCTTGTGGTTCGATCCTTCCAAGCTGCTGGTCGATCCCTATGCCAAAGAGCTCGATCAGCCTTTCCAATACGACCCGCGCCTCGGCACAATCGGCGAGGATACGCAGGATCTGATGCCGAAGGCAATCGTTTCGCGCGACGTCACGGTCAAGCCGGCCAAGCCGCTGTTCCAGCCGGGCGGCCTGATCTATGAAATCGCCGTCAAGCCTTTCACCATGCTGCATCCGGACGTGCCGGTGGAAAAACGCGGCACACTGGCCGCCCTCGCCCAACCCGCCGTCATCGCCCATTTGAAGCGCCTGCAGGTCGACGCCGTCGAACTCATGCCGATCACAGCATGGATCGACGAACGGCATCTGCCGCCGCTCGGCCTTACCAATGGCTGGGGCTACAATCCCGTTGCCTTCATGGCGCTCGACCCGCGTCTCGTGCCCGGCGGCATCACGGAGTTGCGCGAGACCGTCGCCGCCCTTCACGCCGAGGGCATCGCCGTCATCCTCGATCTGGTTTTCAACCATACCGGCGAGAGCGACCGGCAGGGCCCGACGCTATCATTGCGCGGCCTCGACAACCCCACCTATTTCCGCCATCAGCCAAATCAGCCGGGCACGCTCGTCAACGACACTGGCACCGGCAATACCGTCGCCTGCGACCAGTCGGCGACCCGCCGGCTCATTGTCGACAGCCTGCGTCATTTCGTCCTTCACGCCGGCATCGACGGCTTCCGCTTCGACCTCGCCACCATCATCGGTCGTACGCCCACAGGTTTCGATCCCGAAAGCCTGACCCTGCGGTCCCTGTTTACCGACGAGGTGCTTCAGGATCGCATCATGATTGCCGAGCCCTGGGATATAGGGCCTGGCGGCTATCAGCTCGGCAATTTTCCGGCCCCTTTCCTGGAATGGAACGACCGTGCCCGCGACGACCTGCGCCGCTTCTGGCGCGGCGACGGCGGCAAGACCGGCGACATCGCCACCATCCTTGCCGGCTCCTCATCCATCTTCGGCCGTGATGGCAGAACCCAGACGCGCAGCGTCAACTTCCTCGCCGCCCATGACGGCTTCACGCTGTTGGACATCGTCTCCTACGAGAACAAGCACAACGAGGCGAACGGCGAGAACAACCGCGACGGTCACAACGAAAACCTCTCCTGGAATAATGGTGTCGAGGGTAGGACGGACGATCTGGCCACACTCAGCAAGCGCCGCGCCGATATCGAGGCCATGCTCTCCACGCTCTTTGCCACGCGCGGCACCATCATGCTAACCGCCGGCGACGAAGGCGGCCGCACGCAGCGCGGCAACAACAATGCCTATTGCCAGGACAACGACATCACCTGGATGGACTGGGCAGCGCTGGACGAGGAGTTGATCGGCCACACCGCCTGGCTCGCCAGCCTCCGCCGCCGCCTCTCAGCCTTCAGCGACATGGGATTTTTCAAAGGTGACGGCGACGTGCTCTGGTTCTCCGCCGAGGGCATGGCGATGACGGTATCCGATTGGGAGCGGTCGGATGCCTGCCTCCTCGGCATGGCGATCGAGACATCAGACCGCGACAGTGGCGGGAAGACATGTCTGGCCATACTGCTCAATCGCGGACACGGGGAACAACGCTTCAAACTCCCTGCGTCGACTAAAGGCGGCTGGTCGTTGCTGACCCCGCAGGGAACGTCGACGGTTCAGAGCGAAATCACGGCATCGGCGCGCTCCGTCAGCTTCCTCATCGAAAACTGATTTCCTTGCATCTTTCCGGCCTTCTTCGCCAGAAAGGGCGAAGAAGCACCAGAACGGAAGAGTATCCTATGCCCGGCGATATTTCGCTTGTTGAGATCATGAAGCGTGTCGGAACCGAACTCGGCACTTCCGACTGGATCACGGTCGACCAGACCATGATCGACACGTTTGCCGATGCGACGCTCGACCATCAGTTCATCCATGTCGATCCCGAACGCGCCAAGGCCGAAACGCCCTATGGCGGCACGATCGCGCACGGCTTCCTGACGCTGTCGCTGCTCTCGGCCATGAACTACAGCGCCCTGCCCAAGATCCGCGAGGAGATCATGGGCATCAACTACGGCTTCGAAAAGATCCGCTTCATGTCGCCGGTCAAATCCGGCACCCGCATTCGCGGTCGCTTCGTGCTTGCCGAAACCCGGCTGCGCGGCGCCAATATGCTTATGCTGACCTACGACGTCAGCGTCGAGATAGAGAATGAGCGCAAACCCGCGCTCACCGCGACCTGGACAACCCTGTCGCAATTCGACCCGAAGGATCGGCCGGAAGAGGCTTAGGGCTTCTTTGAATTGCGAGACATCTTTCTGAAGAGCAAAATGACAAACGCGATCGCCGCGAATGATACATGAACTATATAAAAACTTAAATCCGGCTTTACGTACAGAAAACTTAGAGAAAATTCCTCATATACAATCTGTTCTATTATACGAAAAACTATCCACCCCAAGCTTAGCCATAAACAGAGACCGCACATATAATCTATGCTGAAATTTTGACTTCGCGCCGAGGGCTTTGAGCTTTTCGGCGGAGTCCCTATTCCAGTCCATGACCTGGCATCAACTTCAAGGCTTTCGTTGTCAGAGCCCATGAGCACGAACCTTGTATCGCGCATCACAGCGCACTGATTGCCGGCGAGTGTTTCGAGCCCGCTGATACAACGAGTATGCAACCGAAATTGATGGCAAACAAGATCGATTGCCATCAACTATCGGCATCATGCAATGGCCGATCTTTATATCAGCTTTGCTCGCGAGGGCCTGTCGAACTTAAAGACCCGCATCCTCCGCCGCTTCGGCAAGCAGACCAAACGCATAGTCGGAGAAGGACCGCCAGACTTCGACACGGAACGTCTCCTCGTCGAGCCGCAGCAGCACGATCTCCACCTTGCCGAACAGCGTGCGCGAGCAGGCGCCGACAGGAAACGCGACAAGCGACAGATCCTGCGAGCAGCCGCCGGCAAGCGTCGCTTGCGCGCCTGGGCCGGAGACGATGATCGCGGTGTTGCGATGGGAGACATCGGTTGCCGAATGCAGCACGCCGGCAGACGCCGCGAGAGCAACAAGCTCGGTGCCGCCATCGTCGATCACAAGCCATTCGTCCGGGCCGAGCCAGAGAGCATAACGCCCATGGCCGTGAGCAGACGTCTTCGGCTTGCGCGGCAATTTCACACCGAGCGCCTTGGAAAGACCGGCAATTGAATCATCAGGCGCGCGCAGCGCAATGCGGCTGGCGGCAGCAGCCGGGGTCAGGCGAACGGTGCCGGAGCCGCCATGGCGGCCAGTGAGCGGCACTTTACGGGTTGCGAGATCAACCATTGATCCGGCCTCCTTCCTTGTCAAAGAACACCAGATCCGTCACCTCGACGGCAATCGTCTTGTCGGGCATCGGCACGTAGAGCGTCTTGCCCATGCGCTCGCGGCCACCAGCAACCAGCGCAAAGGCAATCGAGCGGCCGAGATTTTCCGACCAGTAGGCCGAGGTGACATGACCAAGCATGGTCATCGGCTTCGGCTCGTTCGGATCGGCAACGATCTGCGCGCCTTCCTCCAGCACCACCTTCGGGTCGCGGGTGACAAGGCCGACAAGCTGCTTGCGGCCTTCCTTCACCAGATCAGGCCGCTTCAAGCCGCGAATGCCGACGAAATCCGTCTTCTTCTTGGAGACGGCCCAGGAAAGCCCGGCATCGTCAGGCGTCACGGTACCGTCCGTATCCTGGCCGACGATGATGTAGCCTTTCTCGGCGCGCAGTACGTGCATGGTCTCGGTGCCGTAGGCGCAAGCGCCCAGCGGCTCGGCCCGCGCCCAGACGGCTTCCAGAACCGACTGGCCGTAATCGGCCGGCACGTTGATTTCGTAGCCGACTTCACCGGTAAACGAGACGCGGAACAGCCGGGCCGGCACGCCGCAGACCTTGCACTCGGCAACGCTCATATGCGGGAAAGCCTCATTGGAAAGGTCCTGCCCCTCGACCAGCGGCTCGATGATCTCGCGTGCCTTCGGTCCCTGCACGGCAATGACTGCCCATTGCTCGGTGGTCGATGTCAGCCACACCTTCAGATGCGGGAATTCGGTCTGGAGATAGTCTTCCATATGATGCAGCACACGCGGCGCCCCGCCGGTCGTGGTCGTCACATGGAAGCGGTCCTCGGCCAGACGCCCGACGACGCCGTCGTCATAGACGAAGCCATCCTCGCGCGTCATGATGCCGTAGCGGCAACGACCAGGCTTCAGCGTGTCCCAAGCGTTGGTATAGAGCAGGTTGAGGAACTGCGCCGCATCCGGTCCGACCACCTCGATCTTTCCGAGCGTCGAAGCGTCGAACACGCCGGCGACTTCGCGCGCCGTGCGGCATTCGCGATCGACAGCCTGATGCATGGTCTCGCCGGCACGCGGATAGAACCATGCGCGCTTCCAGTTGCCGACATCCTCGAAGATCGCGCCGTGCGCCTCTTCCCAGGCATGCATCGGCGTCTTGCGCGCGGGGTCGAAGAAGGCTCCGCGCGAATGGCTGATCAGTGTGCCGTAGGTGACCGGCGTATAGGGCGCGCGGAAGGTGGTGAGACCGACCTGCGGGATGTCCTTGCCAAGCATTTCGGCGGCGATCGCCAGGCCATGCATGTTGGAAAGCTTGCCCTGATCGGAAGCCATGCCGTTGGTGGTGAAGCGCTTGATGTGCTCGATCGAATGCATGCCTTCGCGCACGGCAAGGCGGATATCCTTGGCGCAGACATCGTGCTGGAAGTCGACGAAAGCCTTGGCATTGGTGTCGGGGCCTGCTCCTTCGGCAGCCCCGATCATGCCGCCGGTCCATTCGAAAGCCTGTTCGGCATGGAGCGATATCTTGCTCTTGCCATTAGCTCCGGTCGCCCGCGCCATCAACTCGCCTGCCGCAAGCGATTCCTCGATTGCCGCCTGCAAACCGTCGGTGCCGTTGCAGGCGCCGACCGAGAGACAATCCTGAACATAGGTGCCCGGCAGGAAACGCTGCTTCTCGGTGTCGAATTTCAGCTTGCCGCGCGACTGCGAGAACAGATGCACGGAAGGCGTCCAGCCGGAAGAGACGAGCAGGGCGTCGATGGCGATCTTGCGCGAGCCAGAGCCGCCATTACGCGCCACCGTCATCGAGGAAACACGCAGCTTGCCGGCCGTGTCGATGACGGCGTAGTCGGTCAGCACTTCGATACCGAGCCGCTTCGCCTCGGCGGCAACCGCTTCGCTCGGCCGCACGCGGCTGTCGACGATAACAGCGATGGAGACACCGGCGCGCTTCAGGTCGAAGGCCGCTTCATAGGCAGAGTCATGCGCCGTGTAGACGCCGATCTTGGCACCGACCGCGACGCCATAGTGGTTGAGATAGGTGCGGGCAGCCGATGCCAGCATGATGCCCGGACGGTCGTTGTTCGGGAACACCATATGGCGCTCGATCGCGCCAGTCGCCAGGACGACGCGCTTGGCGCGCACCTGCCACAGACGCTCGCGCGGCAGATCGCGGCCAGGCTTGGCGAGATGGTCGGTGACGCGTTCCGCGAGGCCGACGAAGTTATGGTTGTAATAGCCGAACGCGGTCGTGCGGGTCAGCACCTCGACGTTGTCCATCGACTTGAGCTTGGCAACGACGCCCTGAGCCCATGAATAGCCTTCGGCACCGTCGATCTTCACGCTGGCGTCGAAACGCAGCGCGCCACCGGCTTCCGCCTGTTCGTCGCAGAGGATGACCTTGGCACCCGCTTCGGCTGCGGCGAGCGCCGCCGAAAGACCGGCAACACCGGCGCCGACCACCAGCACATCGCAATGGGCGTAGCGGCTGGCATAGTGATCGGGATCCTCTTCCGTCGGCGCAACGCCGAGACCGGCGGCGCGACGGATGAGCGGCTCGTAAATATGCTTCCAGGCCGCCTTCGGCCACATGAAGGTCTTGTAGTAGAAACCGGCGGCAAAGAAGGACGACAGCAGATTGTTGGCGCCGCCGACATCGAAGGCCAGCGACGGCCAGCGGTTCTGCGACTGCGCCTTCATGCCGTCGAAGACCTCCTGCACGCTGGCGCGCACGTTGGGCTGGCGGCGGGCGGCATCGCGGGAAATATCGAGCAGCGCGTTCGGCTCTTCGGCACCAGCCGAGAGGATGCCGCGCGGACGGTGATATTTGAACGAACGGCCGACGAGGTGGACACCATTGGCAAGCAGCGCCGAGGCGACGGTGTCGCCCTCCAGCGCCGTGTAGCTTTTGCCGTCAAAGGTGAAGCGGGCGGTTCTGGCCGGCGTCAGACGACCCTTGCCCACGATACGATTGGCGCCGCTCATTCCGCAGATCCCTCTTTTTTTGCCGTTTGTTCTTGTGCGTTTTTATCCTGCGCCACCGGCTCGTTGGCCGTCGGCAACAATGTCGAAAGATCCGGCTTCGGCTCGCCGGCCTTGTAGGTGAGGTAGAAACGGTCGCTGATCGTGTCGCGCGCCGCATTGAAGAAGCGGCCGCAGCCGTGAATATGCCGCCAGCGCTCGAAGATCAGACCCTTCGGATTGTCGCGCAGGAAGAAATATTGCTCGAATTCCTCGTCAGAAATCCCGGCAATGTTTTCCGGCCGCACGATATGCGCGTCGCCGGCATTGCGGAATTCCAGTTCCGAACGCTCTTCCTCGCAATAGGGGCAGTAAATCAGCAGCATCGTTTTCTACCTAATGTTAAAGCTCGGAACCGGGGATATTGGTGCCGGGAGGCTGCTCGCAGAGCTGGCGCCCCATGGTGACGAAAGGGGTTATGCGCTTCAGGAGCGCCTCCAGCGATCCATAGGGTTTCAGCACGTTGGTCATCCCCATATTGACCAGGCTCATGCCGAACAGATCGATGTCGAGCACGAAAGCCCTCGTCGCCTCAGGTTTCTGTTCCGGCACGAAATAGACCGCCGGCTTGTTCAGCACCTTGGCGCAGATCAGCGTTCCGCTTTCGGCCACAAAGGGCCATTCGGCTTCATCCTTCGCCTTGTGGATCACCTGCATGCGAAAATCCCCAGCCCCTGGAAAGAGATCGCTGACTCCGGTCACGATCGTTCCTGCCGGCAATGAAAGCCCTGCTGCAAGAAAGATCCCGACCGGCGCCAGCATCAATGCGCCACGGCGGCAGCCGCCGCTTCGTCGATCAGGCGGCCTGTGCGGAAGCGATCCAGATTGAGCCCGGCATTGAACTTGTGCGGTTCGTCGCGGGCGATCAGATGCGCAAACAGATTAGCCGAGCCCGGCGTCGCCTTGAAGCCGCCCGTCCCCCAGCCACAATTCACATAGAGCCCCGGCACTGGCGTCTTCGACTGGATCGCCGAGCGGTCCGGCGTGTTGTCGACGATGCCGCCCCAGGAGCGCATCATCTTGACGCGCCGGAACATCGGGAACAGCTCGCAGATCGCATCCAGTGTGTGGGTGATGATCTGCAGGCCGCCGGTCTGGCTGTAGGAATTATACTGGTCCGTGCCGGCGCCGATGACGAGTTCGCCCTTGTCCGACTGCGAAATATAGGCATGCACCGTGTTCGACATGACGACGCAGGGGAAAATCGGCTTCAGCGGTTCGGAAACCAGCGCCTGCAGCGGGCTCGATTGCAGCGGCACGCGCACGCCGGCCATCTGCATGACCACCGTCGTGTGGCCAGCCGCCGAAACACCGATCTTCTTGGCGCCGATGAAGCCACGGTTGGTGTCGACGCCGGTCACGCGTCCATCCGGCCCGCGCTGGATGCCAGTCACTTCGCAATTCTGGATGATATGCACGCCGCGATCAGACGCTGCGCGAGCAAAGCCCCAGGCAACCGCATCATGACGCGCCGTGCCGCCACGACGCTGGAGAGCCGCGCCGTTGATCGGGTAGCGCGCGCTGCCGGAAATATCGAGCGGCGGACAAAAAGCCTTGGCCTGCTCCGGCGTCAGCCATTCATTGTCGATGCCGTAGAGACGGTTGGCATGAATATGCCGTTTGAAGGATTGCTGGTCATGCACATTATGCGACAGCATCATCACGCCGCGCGGCGAGTACATGACATTGTAATTGAGATCCTGCGACAGCCCTTCCCAGAGCTTCATCGAATGCTCGTAAATGTGCATGCTCTCTTCATAGAGATAGTTCGAGCGGATGATGGTCGTGTTGCGGCCGGTATTGCCGCCGCCGAGCCAGCCCTTTTCGAGCACGGCGATATTGGTGATGCCATGTTCCTTGGCGAGATAATAGGCAGCGCCCAGACCATGGCCGCCACCGCCGATGATGATGACGTCATACTCCTTGCGCGGCTCTGGCGAGGACCATTGGGCCTCCCAGCCCTTGTGAGCCCGCATCGCTTCCCGTGCCACGGCAAAAACCGAGTATTTACGCATTCGCCCTCAACTCCTTCAGGCAACAAGCCCGTTTCATCGGCCATACAAATCGCAAATCGAAAACCGACACAACGGCTCTTTTGCGACGCATTCCGCACCGGCTTTCGACACGGTTAAAAAGAATGCAAAGCTAGACAGTCCACATCTCGTTCATTCGCAGCCCTATTTGCGCTGTAAATGGCAGATCTTCACCCGCCCACCATGGCCGTCTTTGCGCCAGACGCAGCCCTCTTTCCGTGGCTTGCGGTCATAAATATAGATTCTAGCCCGATTCTTGCTGTCGAACCTCTGGTTTGAAAAATCGTGACCGCCGACGCGAACATTCTTACCGAAACGGACCTCGCCGGCGGTGACTGGCGCAAGCGTCGCGGCCAGAACAGCAAAGACAAGTGCCGCCGCAAACAGTCTTTCGGCGGAGAGGACGTTCGTGAATGTCATGCCGCGATTCTCCTTTGACCCACGCCGGGACTACCGCGATAGCATAGAGTAACAACGTGATGCTGGATCTTCGCACAGGCATGTCAGTCTCGCAAAGTATGGCGAGGCAATCCATCTTCGATAGCCATGGCAACGCGATCAAGGTATTGCAAGCCTGTCTCGACTCCTGCGAATTGCTTTTTCCTCTGCTAATGCACGATCCGGCTAGACTTTGACAAAGTGATCTGTTATTGCGCCAAACCAATCGCAAGGCTTCTGCCGCGCGAACGTTATATTTTTGCCTTTTGGCGCCTCCGTCGCATCAGGTAACAACCAAACTAAAGGAACGTGATTCTCGTGCAGGTACTTGTCCGCGATAACAATGTCGACCAGGCTCTCCGCGCTCTCAAGAAGAAGATGCAGCGCGAAGGTATTTTCCGCGAAATGAAGATGCGCGACTTTTACGAAAAGCCGTCGCAGAAGCGTGCTCGCGAAAAAGCCGAAGCCGTTCGTCGCGTTCGCAAGCTGGCCCGCAAGCGCGCACAGCGCGAAGGTGTGGTTGCACGGTAATCGTCGTTTTTTCGACGTTTTCAAATGCATGTCTGGCGGGGGCGAATCGTTCGCCGCCGCCTTTTTGATTTATTCTCCATGCAAATCGGATTAAATCAGAGCAGCCCGATATGACGCATGGGAAAGCGAACCCGATAATGGCAATTACGACGTCCGAACAGTTCCACACTTCGAACCTCATCTCCTTTGTTTCGAAGCGCACAGCTGCCCTGCCTGCTTTGGCACTTCTTGCTGCGATCGGCCTTTCCGGCTGCCAGACAGCCTCCACCGATACGGTAATCCGCATCGACAAGGCCCAAGGCTCCTCGGAAAACATTGCCTCGTTGACGTCGGTCATCAACGCTAATCCGCAGGATCCTGAAGGCTATAACGTTCGTGGCACCGCCTATGGCCGCGCCGGCGACTTCAACCGCGCCCTTGCGGACTTCAACCAGGCGATCCAGATTAATCCGAAGTTCTACCAGGCTTACGCCAACCGCGCGCTCATCTACCGCAACATGGGCAAGCTGCCGGAAGCCGTCGCGGACTACAGCGCCGCGCTGCAAATCAATGGCAATTACGATGTCGCCTATATCGGCCGTGGCAACCTCTATCGCCAGTCCGGACGCGACAATGATGCCTTCAACGATTATTCCAAGGCGGTCAGCCTCGGCACGACGGATGGCCGCGCCTACAATGGCCGCGGCGTGATCTTCCAGAAGCGCAATCAGCAGGATAAGGCGATCGACGACTTCTCCAAGGCGATCTCGCTGTCGCCGAATTCGCCCGAGCCCTACAACAGCCGCGGTATTTCCTACCTCGCCCAGAAAGACGAAGACAACGCCTTCGCCGATTTCAACCACGCGATCGACCTCGACAACAAGGTTGCCGAATCCTGGGCCAATCAGGCGTTCGTCTACGAGCAGCGCGGCGACAAGGCCAAGGCTCGCCGCTCCTACCAGCACGCCGTCAACCTCGACCCGAGCTACCAGCCGGGCAAGGACGGCCTGGCGCGCGTCAGCGCAGGTAGCTGAGATCGCCGCATAGCATCGAAACAGTGGGCCGCCCGGCGATCATCCGCCCGGCGGCTTTTCTTTGCGCTGTTGAGCGCATAGTCTCGCGCTAGACCCAAATCCGAACGAGACATACGACATGCCCTCTCCCCAGAAAATCATCGTGGTCGGCGCCGGCATCATCGGCGCATCCATCGCCTGGCACTTGGCACGCAAGGGCGCTGATGTCACCGTGATCGCCAAAAAGGCGGGCGGCGAGGCGACACCCTGTTCGTTTGCCTGGATCAATGCGGGCTGGAGCAACCCTGAATTCTATTACCATTTCCGCCGCCGCTCGATGGCGGAATGGTCGCGGCTGGCGACCGACATTCCCGGCCTGCCGCTCTCCTGGTGCGGCGGGCTCTGCTGGGACATGCCAGAGGCCGAGCTGGAGGCCTATCTCGCGCAGCATCACGGCTGGGGCTATGACATACAGCCGGTCAACCGCGCGACGAGCGCCACCATCGAACCAAGCCTTATTGATCCGCCCGCCTTTGCCGTGCATGTCGCAGAAGAAGGCGCCGTCGAACCCGTCGCCGCCGCCAATCTTCTGCTGGAAGATGCCGCCCGGCACGGCGCGACGCTATCATTCGACACGGAAGTGACGCGACTTTTGCAGGAGAACGGCAGGATTGCCGGCGTTGAGACCACCGACGGCACGCTGCTTGCCGATCATGTCGTCCTTGCCGCCGGCGCCGGTATCCTTCCGCTCGCCGCCGCCATCGGCATCGATGTGCCGATCGAAACGCCGCCGGGACTGATCGCGCATTCCCGCCCTCACCCTCCGCTGCTGAATGGCCTCGTCATGGCGCCGGAACTGCATATGCGCC
The DNA here is from genome assembly GCF_014189535.1 of Rhizobium lusitanum. Taxonomy (NCBI): domain Bacteria; kingdom Pseudomonadati; phylum Pseudomonadota; class Alphaproteobacteria; order Hyphomicrobiales; family Rhizobiaceae; genus Martinezella; species Martinezella lusitana. Next base: position 1,677,834 of record NZ_CP050308.1, read on the forward strand.
AGACGCAAGAAGGCCGGATCATCGCCGGCAGCGATTTCGGCGGCGGCGATCCCAGCGACGATCCGCGCAAGGCTGCCGAGGAAATTCTTGCCCGGGTCCGGGCCATGTTGCGTGGCAGCGAAGAGCTCGAACTCGATTTTTATACGATCGGCTATCGCCCGAACCCGAAGGGTGGCTTCCCGATCATCGGCAGCGTGGATGCCGCGCCGGGCCTCTATCTCGCCGTCCTGCATTCCGGCGTGACCTTGGCGCCGCTCGTCGGACTGCTTGCAGCGGAAGAGATTTCCGGTGGACATTTGGAGGCGCAGCTCGCTCCATTCCGCCTGTCGCGATTTACGAAGGACGGCGAATGATCCATACGACGATCGACGTCAAATCCATGCCGCGTTCACCCGAAGCGTCCGGCGTCACTTACGATTTAACGGCGGTGACTTTTCGTATGTTGCAACAAATTTTGCCGGGCAATAACATGACACTTTCGAGAACATGCTGCTCGGACAAAAGCATGGGGGCGCTCGGCATGATAACTGAAACCGCTATTTCCACCTTCGCAGACGCGCTCGAACCCTATGGTGGTCCGATCGGTTGATCGTGTTATGAAAAAGCTGCATTTCCCAAGGGCTTCGATTGGAGCTTATCTGATCGCCATAGCGCTGGCGATTGCCTTGCCGATCCTTGCCTTCGTGGCACTCTTGCTGGTCCAGCTCGAGAACAACGAGCGCGACGTATTGAAGCGCGACGCGGTTCAGGACGCGCAGGCGCTGGGCCGTACCATTGACCGGCAATTGCAGGATATGGCGACAACTCTGCGGTTGCTCTCCTCCTCGCCGGAGTTGGAACACAACGATATAGCCACCTTCTTCTACCGGACGGAGACGGTACTGCGTACCGATTCGCTGTTTGTCCTGGTCTTGGAAAAGGACGGCCAGATGCGACTGAATACGCGATGGCCACTCAGTACGTCGCTTGGCAAGACCGGCAATATGGCGGCGCTGCAATCGGCGCTCAACTCGGGACGCATCGAAGCTTCGGATGTCTTCGTCGGATCCAAAATCCACCGCTGGGTTTATAATGTCACCCTGCCACTCGACCATTCGCCGGCCGGCGCCGCCCTGGCCATGACGCAGGATGCCGCCGATCTCGCCAAGCTCGTCACGACAGACGCCCTTGCCCCTGGTTGGTCGGCCGCGGTCATCGACAGTTCCGGCCATATCGTCGCCGCCAGCGGCCCCGCAAATCTCTCTCCCGGCGATCCGTTCAACAAGGACATTCTGCCGAAACTGATCGCCTCGAGCGGCGTCTATCAGGATGAGAATATCCTGCCGCACTCTTTGCTCGGCTATGCGCAGATTCCCGGCTGGTCCTGGAAAGCCGTCGTATGGGGACCTGTCGCCTCCGCGCAGGCGTCGCTGATGAGCACCTGGCGCTTCCTGATCTATGGTGGCGTCACTCTGCTCCTGGTCGCGCTGATTGCCGTCTATGCGCTGGCCCGCCAGGTGCGTACCACCATACGGAGCGTCGCCGAGATGGCCGAACGCATGGGCCGCGGTGAGATCGTTTCACCGGTCGAAACCAGCGTCATCGAGGCCAATCAGGTCGCCATAGCGCTGTCCAACGCCTCCTTCGATCGTAGCGAAACGGAGGACCGGCTGCATTTCGTCATGCACGAGCTCGTCCACCGCACCAAGAACCTGCTGGCGCTCGCCCAGGCGATGACCCGCCAGCTCGCCCGGCAAACCGACAGCGTCGATACCTTTCAACGCGCCGTCGCCGACCGGTTGGAGGGACTGGCGCGGTCGATCGAGGTGCTGACCAGCGAACAATGGTCGGGCGTATCCTTGCGACGGGTGATCGACATTCATCTGGCCACCTTCCTGCAAGCACCACAGCAGCTCGACATCGATGGTCAGGATTTTGTCTTGAAGCCGGAAGCCGTGCAGAATCTCGGACTGGTGCTGCATGAACTGGCGACGAATTCGGTGAAATACGGCGCGCTTTCCGCGCCCGAGGGCAAGATCGCCATCGAGTGGACGAATCTCGACGGCGATATCGGACCGATGATCCAGTTCACCTGGACGGAAAGCGGCGGCCCGCCGGTCAAGTCACCGACCGCCACAGGCTTCGGCACCACCGTCACCAAGGCCCATGCGGCGGCAGCCTTCGGCGGCAATGTCGAGGTCGACTTCCGGCCAACGGGCCTCGTCTGGGTGCTGAACGCCCTGCGCAGCACCATGGAGCGCGAGCGAGAGCGGACGTGAAGCTAGTAACTATTTGTCTCGCGGCGTGAACCGAAGTTTCTGGATTTTGTTTCTCTCCACGATCGCCGATCTTATTTTTTCAAAGAATGGCTCCGGTAGAAGACCATAGTCGATACGACCAGGTTGTTCCGGCCGTTCCCGAAGATCGTAGCCGGGCCAAATGAAACGATTCAGCTCGGTAATGCGAACCCAATGCCTTTCATCATTGAGACCGAGGCGCTTACAAATCTCTCGCGGAATCTCCACCGATGCGGTCGGATCAGAACGCGTTGGCTCGGAATGCGTTATCGGCACAACAACGGCTTGAAAAAGGCCAGCATCGCGGACCTTGGTCGCCAAGACGATTGCACAGGGGCGATCCTTTGCAGCTTCGTAGATGCCACGCTCGTGATCGCTACCCCAAAGGAACGCATAGCGGATAACAAGGCCAGGCGCCGGCTCGGGATACTTCACCTAGGCACAACACCGTATTGAGCGTTTTCGATATCGGCTATCGTCTCATCATCGAGTTCGCCGACGATAAGAACTTCGCGCTCCCTGCGCTTCAATAGTTCGTAGTGAGCCAATTCGCTGGCAGAGAGATAGCCGCCAACAACGCGGCCATGACTGGTGATCTCGATCACCTTGGCGGCGATCGCTTCATCCTGATATTTTGCAAAGCTGCGCGAAAACTCGGTCGCAGAAACCTTTAACACCCCCGTCATATCGCGGCCTCCTTCTTAAATATGTAAAATACGTATTTTACATATTTTGTCAAACAATGCTGCGGCTGGCGTTTTACTCGTTCATCGCCTTGACGATAGCTTCCGTCACCTTCTTGGCGTCGCCGAGCAGCATCATCGTGCCGTCCTTGTAGAACAGCGTATTGTCGATGCCGGCATAGCCGGAGCCGAGGGAGCGCTTGACGAAGAGGCAGGTCTTGGCCTTGTCGACATCGAGGATCGGCATGCCGTAGATCGGTGAGGTCTTGTCGTCACGCGCGGCCGGATTGGTGACGTCGTTGGCGCCAATGACATAGGCGACATCGGCCTGGGCCAGTTCCGAATTGATGTCCTCAAGCTCGAACACCTCGTCATAGGGCACGTTGGCCTCGGCGAGCAGCACGTTCATGTGGCCGGGCATGCGGCCGGCGACCGGATGGATGGCATATTTCACGTCGACACCATGGGCCTTCAGGCGATCGGCCATCTCGCGCAGCGCATGCTGCGCCTGCGCCACCGCCATGCCATAGCCCGGCACGATGATAACCTTTGAGGCATTCGCCATCAGATAGGCGGCATCTTCGGCCGAGCCGAGCTTGACCGTCTTGTCGCTGTTGTCAGTGCCGCCGGTAGAAGCCTCACCGCCGAAGCCGCCGAGAATGACGGAGACGAAGGAGCGATTCATGCCCTTGCACATGATGTAGGACAGGATCGCGCCGGAGGAGCCGACCAGCGCGCCGGTGATGATCAGCGCCAGATTGCCGAGCGTGAAGCCGATGCCCGCCGCGGCCCAGCCGGAATAGGAATTCAGCATCGAGACCACGACCGGCATGTCGGCGCCGCCGATCGGCACGATCAGAAGCACGCCGAGCGCCAGCGCCAGGACGACGATCGCCCAGAAATCGAAATGGCTCTCGCTGATCGCCAGGCCCACCATGAAGAACAGGATCAGCGCCAGCAGCGCCGCATTGATGAGATGACGATAGGGCAGCAGGATCGGCTTGCCGGACATGCGACCATCGAGTTTCAGGAAGGCGATGATCGAGCCGGTGAAGGTCAGCGCGCCGATGGCGACACCGATCGCCATTTCGATGCGCGCCTCGGTATGGATCGAGCCGATATTGCCAATGCCGAAGGAAGACGGTGTGTAAAGCGCCGAAGCCGCAACCAGCACGGCCGCCAGACCGACCAGCGAGTGGAAGCCGGCCACGAGCTGCGGCATCGAGGTCATCGGGATGACACGGGCAATATAGGCCCCTGCTCCGCCGCCGATGGCAAGGCCAAGGACGATCAGCACCAGTCCGCCGAAGGACGGCGTCGCCAATACCAGCGTCGTGGCGATGGCGATGCCCATACCGATCATGCCGTAGAGATTGCCGCGGCGGCTGGTGGCCGGATGCGACAGGCCGCGCAGCGCCAGAATGAACAGCACGCCGGAAACGAGATAGAGGAAGGCCGCGATATTGCTCAGCATGCCGCTCTCACTTCTCTTTCTTCTTGTACATCGCCAGCATGCGCTGGGTGACAAGGAAGCCGCCGACGATATTGACCGAGACAAGCACCAGCGCCACGAAGCCAAAGCCCGTGGCAAGCCCACTCGCGGAAATGCCGACCGCCAGGAGCGCGCCGACGACGATGACCGAGGAGATCGCGTTCGTCACCGCCATCAGCGGCGTATGCAGGGCCGGCGTTACCGACCAGACGACATAATAGCCCACGAAGATCGCCAGCACGAAGATGGCCAGCTGGAAAACGAAGGGATCGATCGCGCCGCCGGAGACTGCACTGACGGTCTCGGGGGCCTGCGCTGCGGCGGTCCTCACCGCAGTCACGGCGTCATTCAATTGTTGGAGCGCTTGATCTATTGCCTGGCTGGCCATTTAGACATCTCCCTTGTTGACCGTCGGCTGATCCGGGTCGACAAAATTCGGATGCACGACTTCGCCGCCATCGGTCAGCATCGTCGCCTTAATCAACTCGTCAGCGCGGTTGAGCCCAAGGCTCTTGCTATCCTTGTCCACCATCGTCTCCAGGAAGGTGACGAGGTTCTTCGCGTAGAGAGCAGAGGCGCTCGCAGCAACGCGACCGGCCATATTGGCATAGCCGACCACCTTGACGCCTTCGACATCGGCTACCTCACCGAATTTGGCGCCCTCGATATTGCCGCCGCGCTCGACGGCGAGATCGACGGCAACGGCACCGGGCCGCATCGCCTTCAGCATCTCGCGGCTGACGAGCCGCGGCGCCGGGCGGCCGGGGATCAGAGCCGTGGTAATGACGATATCCTGCTTGGAGATATGCTCGGCCACGAGAGCGGCCTGCCTGGCCTGATAATCCCGCGACATTTCCTTGGCGTAGCCACCGGCTGTTTCCGCCGCCTTGAACTCTTCATCCTCGACGGCAATGAATTTCGCGCCGAGCGAGGCGACCTGCTCCTTGGCGGCCGGACGAACATCCGTCGCCGACACTTGCGCGCCAAGTCGTCGTGCCGTCGCAATCGCCTGCAGGCCGGCAACACCCGCGCCCATGACGAAAACCCTTGCCGCCGGCACAGTGCCCGCCGCCGTCATCATCATCGGCAGCGCCCTGTCATAAACGGCAGCCGCCTCGATCACCGCCTGATAGCCGGCAAGATTGGCCTGCGACGATAGAACATCCATCGACTGCGCGCGGGTAATGCGCGGCATCAACTCCATGGCGAAGCTGGTCAGCCCGGCCTTCGCCATTTCGACCAAGGCTGCTTCGTTGCCATAGGGATCCATGATGGCGATGACGATGGCGCCGCGCTTGTAGCCGGTAATTTCCTTGGGTGTCGGCCGCCGCACCTTGAGGACGACATCGGCCCGCTTGGCATCCTTGACGGCACCGATGCGCGCGCCGATGGCTTCGTATTCGCCATCCGGAATGCGCGACAAGGCGCCAGCACCCGCTTCCACCACGACATCGAAGCCGAGGCCTTTCATTTTCTTCACCGTTTCGACGGATGCCGCGACGCGCGTTTCATCCCCCACGGTCTCCTTGGCGACGAAAACCAGATTGCCCAACGACACCACCTCGCATCAAACGACAGCCCTGCTGGAGACAGCAGCGCAGGAGCCTGTGAAATCAGGCCATGAATCTCAGGGAAAGCGCGGGCTGGAGAGCCCCGTGTCGATCATCGTGCGAGAAAAACGCCAACGAATGCAAGAACCAGGAAAATAAGAAACCCGCCGACCAGGCCGGCGTGACCGAAGAAACCCGCCGTCATCGCGATCAACAGCGCGACGATGAGCGCCGATCCGACCTTGGCGCTAGCAATGAACCCATTATAGGTTTTCTCATGCTCCTTGTAGTCCATCGGAGCACCGGTTTCGATCGGTCCGGTATGATGTTCGGCCATGCAAAAGTCTCCCCTCAATCCGCTCCCCGACAGAGCTTGCAACTGCTGCCGGCTGGAGTTCGTCCTCAAAAGCTGCGGCATCTCCCAATAAGGCACCGCAGCCAGATTTCCTCTACCGAGGCGTTACATAAAGCGAGAAAAAATGCAATGCACGAGAACGTCGCAGAGGTTCAATCTCCCTATGCGATTGCCGTCTGAGCGCTCGGAAATAAAACAACCAATTCCAGCCCGTCTCAGGCCAGGATATCCTGACGCAGGGTCGGTCGATTGCGGTCGAGATTGTCTATCATCTCGCCGACCATCGCCGGCGCCACGGGAACCGAGAACACATAACCCTGGATCACATCGGCCAGGCCGCGTTGGTTGATGAGCGCCAACTGTTCCCGCGTCTCCACGCCTTCGATGACGATCTCCAGGCCGAGAGCGCGTGAAAGATCGACAATGCCGCACAGGAGCTTGAAGCGGCGGCTGTCGCCGGTGATGTCGTGCACGAAGGAGCGGTCGATCTTGACGATATCCACCGGCAGTGAATCGAGATAGCTGAGACTGGAAAAGCCGGTCCCGAAATCGTCGATGGCAATGGTGATGCCCTTGGCCCTGAGATCACCAAGAATGGAACGCACGCTGGCAATCTCGTCCATGAGGCAGCTTTCGGTTACCTCCAGATGCAGGCGTGATGGCTCCAGACCCGATGCCTCCAGCGCTTCCGCGACGACCGCGACAATGTCATTGCTGCGCAGGTCCTGTGCCGAGAGATTGACCGAGACCGAAAGAGACCGGGGCCAGGTGGCGCAATCCCGGCAGGCGCGGTTGAGCATGAAGCGGGTGATACCACCAACGATTCCCATCTCCTCGGCGATCTGCACGAAGACATCGGGCGGGATAGAACCCTTTTCCGGATGCACCCAACGCGCCAGCGCTTCGCAGCAATCGATGCGATGGCCATCCGGCGTGAACATCGGCTGATAGACGGCATGCAGCGTGCCGGTCTCGATCGCCTCGCGCAGATCGCTCTTCAACTTCTGCCGCTCGATGTAACGGGCGTCCATCTCCTCTTCGAACCTGGAGCAACCGCCCTTCGTCCGCAACTTGGCATCGAAGAGTGCCAAATCGGCCTTGATCTGCCACTCTTCCGGACGGAACTCGCCGCTCGACATGGTCACGTAGCCACCGCTGAAAGAGACGCGCAGACTATGATCATCCACCTCGTAAGTACCCGCCATCGCCGCATGCAGCGCGGATATGCGCCTATCCAGATCCTCGGCACAGTCATCGTTCGGGAAGAGCAATACGAACTGATCCCCGACCAGACGCGCGCAAAGCGCCACGTCGCCCGCCTTTTCTCTCAGCCGCGCGCCGATGGCGACCAGCAACCGATCGCCGGTCACATGTCCTTTGAAATCATTGACATGCTTGAAATCGTCGACATCGAGAACCAGAAAGCCGATGCAGCCGTCGCCGACGCGCGCGGCCAGCTTCTCCTTCGTCAATTCGGCGAAATATTCACGGTTCGGCAGGCCCGTCAGTGGATCGAAACGCACCATATGCAGAATCTTGCGCTCGGCCCGGATGCGCGCGGTGACGTCCTCGAAAATCAGGATGACGATGCCATCGGCACGACGGCTCGCCGAAAACTCCAGAAACAGGTCTTCGCCGAGCTCGATCAACGTGCGCGACAGCGAACCGCCGACGAGCTGCTCGATCTGCTGCTGGATCAGGCCCGGAAGAGAACCGTCGATGGAGGCATGACGTACGCCATAGCGCAACACGACATCGAAATCGCAATCCCTGAGCTGCTCGGGATTCGTCAGATTCAGGAGTTCGCAAGCCTTTCGATTGACCACCAGGATGCGGTTGTCGGCATCCAGCATGAACAGGCCATGTGTCATATTGTTGAGCGCCGTATCGAACCGATCAGCGATCAGCGATATCTCGCGCGACGCTATAACGTTCTTGTAGAGAAACTCACGCAGGCCGTTGGCCATGGAGCGCGTCGTCAATCCGAAGGGCACCAGCATGACGGAAACGATTGCCATGTAAAGCTGTCCCGACATCAGGCAGGCAATGATGATCGGCAGGCAGCACGCCATGGTCTGCAGGTCGATCGCCTTCCGTGAACCGTAATTGCGACCGAGGATCGATACCATTGATCCCATGGTCACCGCGATGCAGATGAATTCCGCCAGCGGATTCTGGACGATCAGGATGGCATAACCGCTGGCAACACCGAGGATCAGCGTCGTCGCCGTCGCGCCGAGCACATAGCGCGTTTCCCAGCGCGCGATATCGGCGCGTGAAAGGGCGCTTTTATCGAGCGCGTCAAATTGCCGGAACGAATGGATGCGAAGAGCGAAGACGATGGCTAGTACAAGGCAGAAACCAAGATAAATGCCGGCGCCCGTGCTCAGGAAGACAATGGTATAGCTGAGGATATGAACCAATACCCCCGTAAGCAAGGTGCTACGGTTTCCGAAAAGCGAACCGACGAACGACAGATAAACATCCGTCGGTACGATGTTCGGGTTTTGAGGCTTCATTCAGAGCTCCCCTGATGCGGCGCGAACTCTAGTCGAAACGTTTTAAAATTTGATTGCCCGAATAGTATATATTTGGATGGATTTTCCAACCATGCAATAATTTACATCGATTTTTAGTGATATTTTGCACCACATTCGTGCAATCAATGAAACTATGCTCTACTTTAGTTATAGTTTCTTGCTCACGAAATGCTAAAATAGAAAACATCAGTCAGCAAAGCATCCTCGGTCAAATCTTGCCCGCTCGCTGCTGAATCATCATGAACGTATCGAACGTGTATTCGGAAAGCTGCATCCAGAGATAAGCATCTTTCTTGTAAGCAACCTGATCCTCATAGATCCGCTTGAAATAATCATTCGATTTCGAAAGGTCGGCATAAATGCCGGTCGCCGCCTGGAAGCAGGCTTCGAGAATTTCCTGGCTGAAGGGGCGCAACGTCACGCCCTGCTGAACAATATCCTTCAGCGCCTGCGGGTTTTTCACGTCATATTTGGCCAGCATGTTGGTGTTGGCAAAGGCGCAGGCATCCGCAAGGATGGCCTGATAGTTTTTCGGCAACGCGTTCCACTTTTCCAGATTGAAGAAGGCGTGCACGACGGCGCCGCCTTCCCACCAGCCGGGATAGTAGTAATATTTGGCGATCTTCTGGAAGCCGAGCTTCAGGTCGTCATAGGGACCGACCCACTCAGCGGCGTCGAGCGTGCCCTTGTCGAGCGCGTCGTAGATGTCGCTGGCGGGGATATCCTGCTTAGGCACGACGCCGATCTTCTCGATCACCTTGCCGGCAAGGCCGGCGATACGCATCTTCAGACCCTTGAGATCATCCAGCGTATTGATTTCCTTACGGAACCACCCACCCATCTGCACGCCGGTATTGCCCGCGGGCAGGCCGAGAATACCTTGCGTGGCGTAAAACTCGTTCATCAGCTTGTTGCCATCGCCCTGATAGAACCAGGCATTGGTAAGCCGGGCATTGAGACCAAAGGGCAGCGCCGTGCCGATGGCGTAGGTCGGGTCCTTGTTCCAGAAATAGTAGGAACAGGTATGCGCCGCCTCGACCGTGCCGGCGCTCACCGCATCGGCCGCCTGTGCACCGGGGACGATCGCGCCGGCTTCATAGGTCTGGATGACGAAATTGCCGTTGGTCGCATCCGAAACATGCGTCGCAATATCCTCCGCGCCGCCATAGATCGTATCCAGGCTCTTCGGGAAGGACGACGTCATCCGCCAGGTGATCTTCGGATATTCCTGGGCGACGGCCGGACTGGCAAGCGCTGAGGCGGCTGCGCCCGCGCCAACTGCTCCAGCCCGTCTGATGAACGAACGGCGATCCATTATAACCTCTCACACGGATGGCGTTGCGGGAAATAGATTCTCCCGATCATGGCGCAAGCGTTGGAGCTTAACCATGCCGCGTATTGTCTTTCAAGTTTGCTTTTGCACTGCATTATGGCGATTCCTGTACATCGTCATGACAAAGGGAAACAAAGCTCGGCCACGGCCGTCCCGCGTTGCCGAATGCTCGCTCTTCGCGTAGATTTCCCGGCAAGTTGGCCCATCGCGGCATCGACACCATATTCATTCGGGGTCTCGACCAGCCCCGGCAGTTTCGCATGTTTCCGGAGCCTCGCATGTCCAGACCGATCATCGCCATTCCCGCCGATATCCGCGAATTCGACGGCGCGACCTGGCATGCGGTGCAGCAGCAATATGTCCGCGCCGCCGTCAAGGCCTCCGGCCTCATGGCTCTGATCGTCCCGGCGATGGAGGACGACAACGATATCGACGCCATTCTCGACCGTGTCGACGGGCTGCTGGTGTCCGGTTCCGCCACCAACGTGCATCCTTCGCTCTACGGCAAGCAAGCCGACGAGAACGACGGCCCCTTCGATCCGGCCCGCGACGCCACATCCTTGCCCCTCATCCGCCGCGCCATCGAGCGCGCCATTCCGATGCTCGCCATCTGCCGCGGCATTCAGGAACTGAATGTCGCGCTCGGCGGCACGCTTGCCAGTGAAATCCAGGAACAGCCGGGTATCTGGGATCACCGCAAGCCGCAGAATGTCGACCGCGACACGATGTATTCGATCCGCCAGAGCGTTTTCGTCAAGGAAGGCTCCTGCATCGCAAGCGTCGTCGGCCCCGGCGAGGTGCTGGTCAACTCGCTGCATCGGCAGGCAATCGCCGATACCGCGCCCCGGCTGCAAGTGGAAGCCATCGCCGAGGACGGCACGATCGAAGCCGTGTCCGTCATCGACGCCAAGGCCTTCGCCGTCGGCGTGCAATGGCATCCGGAATATTGGGCGGAAACGGATTCCCCGTCGCGCAAGCTGTTTGTCGCCTTCGGCGATGCCGTGCGCGATTATGCGGCGGCCAAGGAACAGCCGTTAGCCGTTCCCCGCCGCCAATCGGCTGTGTGATCAGCCCTTTGGCTTGACCGGGGTTTCCGGCACCGGCGTCAGCGCCGCACCCTTGCCGAACCATTCGATGAGGTTGTCCGCCACTAGATCGGCCATGGCATTGCGCGTCGGCACTGAGGCGGACGCCACATGCGGCAGCAGCGAAACGTTCGGCAGGGACAGATAGCCCGCCGGAACATTCGGCTCGTCATAGAAGACATCGAGGCCGGCCGCCCCGAGCGTGCCGTTTCCAAGGGCAGCAATCAACGCATCATCATCCACGGACCAGCCGCGCCCGACATTGATGAACACGCCCTGCGGCCCAAGCGCGGAGAGGATCTCGGCGTCGATGACCTTATGCGTCTCCGCCGTCTTCGGCACGATGCTGATCAGCGTATCTACCGCCTCGGCCATCGCCTTCAGCGACGGATAATAGTCATAGGCCAGTTCCTTGCGGGGCGTGCGGGTATGATAGCCGATCTTCACTTTGAACGGCTCCAGGCGCTTGGCGATCTCCTGGCCGATGCGGCCAAGGCCATAAATACCGACGCGCCGCCCCTTCAACGAAAAAGGCGAAAGCGGAAAAGGCCCCTCGTTCGCCCAGCGTCCCTCCCGCAGCCAGCTTTCCGCCTGCGGAAACAGGCGCAGCGTGTTCAAAAGCAGCGCAATCGCCGTATCGGCCACTTCGTCGTTCAGCACATCAGGCGTATTGGTGACGACAATGCCCTTGGATGCGGCATGACTGACGTCGATACCGTCATAGCCGACGCCGAAATTGGCAATGACCTCGATATTCGGAAAGGCATCGATCCAGGCGGCGTTGAAACCGCCGGCCACGGCAATACCGCGCACGCGTGCCGCAGTCCCGGCATCGATCTGTGGGCTTTCGCTGCGATCGGCGGCGATGACATCGAAATGCCCGCCGAGCCTCTCAAGAACACGCGGATGTATCTTCCCCGGAATGAGGACGGCGATGCGGTTATCGGACATGGATCTTTCCTCTTGAAGATGTAGCGCGGCGCTATTGGCGGGCCTGATAGGGAGATGTCGACTGGCGGATGCGCATTTCCGGCTTGATAAGATGGATACCATCCGGCTCATGACTGCCCGCCAGCCTATCCAAAAGCGCGCGTGCTGCAAGCCTTCCGACTTCCGCCTGGCCGTTCCATACCGTCGTCAGCGCCGGCGTGGCGATCGCCGCCTCCTCCAGATCGTCATAGCCGGTGACCGAGATATCCTTACCCGGCACAAGGCCGGCGCGGGAAATACCGTTCATCAGGCCGATGGCGACAAGATCGTTCCAGCAGACGGCCGCCGTCGGCTTCTGCGGCAATGACAGGAGATGCACCGCCGCCTCGAAACCACCTTGCTTGGAACGAGCGCCGGGAATACGCAGATCGGGATCGACCTCGATGCCCGCCTTGCGCAGGGCGTTCACATAGCCTTGATAACGATCGCGTCCGGTCGAGGTCTGGTCTGTGCCGCCGATCATCGCGATGGTGCGGTGACCGAGGCTGATCAGGTGATTCGTCGCGAGCGAAATACCGTAGCTGTCGTCACCACGAAAGGTCGGCAGATCCAGCCCCTCCATCGAACGAGCGACGAGGATGGCCGGCATGCCGTTCTCCTCCGCCAGGTCGAAATCCTCTGCTGGCGTGCCGATCGCCGGTGACATGATGATGCCATCACCGCCAAGCTGCAGCAGGGTTTCGACGAAGGTTCGCTGCTTCTCGACTGAATCGTAATGGTTGGAAAGAATGAACGTATGGCGGCTACGGTCGAGCTCGCTTTCGATCGCCTTGAGGATCTCGCCATAGAACGGGTTCATGATGTCGTGGACGACGACGCCGATGATCCCGGATCGCGATGTCCTGAGGCTTGCCGCGCGGCGGTTGTAGATATAGCCGAGCGCCCGCGCCTGATCCTTGATCTTCTCGCGCGTGGTCACCGCCACCAGCGGACTATCGCGTAAGGCAAGAGATACGGTTGCCGTTGAAATACCCAGCGATTCCGCAATGGTAGACAGTTTTATCTTTTGCGCCATGCGCTCCCCTCCCCCGTGAAACGCAGCCGAATATCCATTCCGTCGTTTTACGATTCCGGAATTTTAAAAACTTTAATTAAAAGCTTTAATCGGCCCACGCAACTCGAATCCTCGGGAATTCTTAAAATTCCCCATCATCCTCGTCGTCGTCGCCTGTATGAAGGTTGCTTTCGATCGCCTTCAGCAGCCGCACCAGCGAACGGACGTCCTTATCCGAAAAGCCGCGCGTGGCAAGTTCGTCGCAGGCAGCAGCGGAACTTTCGATCTCGCTGACGCTGTTGCGCCCGTGCTCGGTGAGATAGACCTTGGTCAACCGCGCATCTTCGGCATCCGGCCGGCGCTCGACAAAGCCTTGCGCCTCCATGCGACCGATCGTCCGGGTCATCGTCGGCGCCTTGACGCCGAGCTTCTGCGCCAGCGTTCCCGCCGGTAGACCGTCGCTGGCCGAAAGCGCCAGGATGACACCATCCTGCCCCGCATAAAGGCCGCTGGCCGTCATGTTGCGCGTCAGAACCGTGCGCATGGACCGCGCCGCCTGCGTCAACGCCGGCGACAAATCGGCGAGCGTGTACTCGCTGTGGTCCTTCTTTTTACCCGACTTACTTTTCTTGCCGTCCTTGTGCTTCTTACCCATTGTGATTCCGTTGCTCTTTCCGCCACTGCATCATCACGTTATGACATTGCCTAGGTTATTGACATAAACAAGGGGCACACCCGCAGATGGCACAGCCTTTGCCACGTTTCGATGACAATGATAGGACGTTGGCACCTGCGGAGAGGGCAAACTGGATCGCCGTGCTGCCACTTGGCGCCCACGAGCAACACGGCCCCCATCTGCCGTTCGACACCGATACGCTGATCGCCGAAGGCATCGTTTCGCGTTTGAAAGCCGCTGTCCCCACCGATTTGCCCATCACTTTCTTAGGCCCGGAACCCGTCGGCTATTCCGTCGAGCATATGGATGTCGCCGGCACCAGGACGCTCGGCTTCTATGAGGCCGTCAGCCGCTGGCTCGGCATAGCCGAAAATATGCACCGTCTCGGCATCCGTAAATTCGTCATGCTGAACGCCCATGGCGGCAACTCGCCCCTGATGACCATTGTCGCGACCGAGGCGCGTGTTCGCTTCAACATGCTGGCGGTGGCAACCAGCTGGACACGCTTCGGCGTGCCTGACGGCCTGATTGCGCCGGAGGCCAAGGCCATCGACATCCACGGCGGCGACATCGAAACATCGGTGATGCTGGCGCTCTATCCGGAAAAGGCCGACATGACCAAGGCGGCGGACTTTCCCTCGCGGCAGTCCGACTTCGTACAGCGCTTCAAGCACCTGCGGGCCTATGGACCGCATGCATTCGGCTGGAAAATGTCGGATCTAAGCGCAGAAGGCGTGGCAGGCAATGCAGGCGCTGCAACGGTGGAAAAGGGCGAACAGTTGATTGCTCACGCAGTAGAGGGGCTGGTGGAGCTTTTGCAGGATGTCGATGCGTTTGATGTGACAACGCTGAGGTAAAGCCCGATCGATCGCAGGTCCCAAACCTAATGTGATCTTATAACATACAAAAGCCTTTGAACTGCCGCCTTCAACTCCTTATATGGAACCCGATCATTTTCCGCCCCCTTGGGGGAAATCCCATATTTCGAGGCTCCCATGACCGAAACAGCCACGCAAAAGCCCATCCCCGTCACCGTTCTCACCGGCTATCTCGGTGCCGGCAAGACGACGCTGCTGAACCGCATTCTTACCGAAAACCACGGCAAGAAATACGCCGTCATCGTCAATGAGTTCGGCGAGATCGGCATCGACAATGACCTGATCGTCGAGTCGGACGAAGAAATCTACGAGATGAACAATGGCTGCGTCTGCTGCACCGTGCGCGGCGACCTGATCCGTGTCGTCGAGGGACTGATGCGCCGTCCGGGCCGTTTCGACGGTATTATCATAGAGACTACAGGCCTTGCCGATCCGGTTCCCGTTGCCCAGACTTTCTTCATGGATGACGACGTCCGCGCCAAGACCGAGCTTGATGCCGTTGTTGCGCTGGTCGATGCCAAGCACCTGCCGCTGCGCCTGAAGGACAGCCGCGAGGCCGAGGACCAGATCGCCTTTGCCGACGTCATCGTCATCAACAAGTCCGATCTCGTCTCTACGGAAGAACTGGCGCAGATCGAAGACATCGTCCGCGCTATCAACCCGGCCGCCCGCGTCTACAAGACCACCCGCTCCGGCATCGATCTTGCCCACGTCCTGAACCAGGGCGCCTTCAACCTCGAGCGCGCGCTGGAAAACGATCCGCATTTCCTCGATCAGGGCCATGACGATCATGTCTGCGGCCCGGATTGCGGTCATGACCATCATGACCATGACCACCATCATCATGGACACGATCACGACCATCATCACCATGATCATGACCACCACGATCATAGCCACCACAACCACGGCCCCTCGCCGATCCATGACGTGACGGTGCAGTCGGTGTCGCTGCGCGGTGGCGAAATGAACCCGGATCGCTTCTTCCCGTGGATCCAGAAGGTCACCCAAACCGACGGCCCGAAGATCCTTCGCCTGAAGGGCATTATCGCCTTCAAGGACGATCCCGAGCGCTATGTCGTGCAGGGTGTCCACATGATCATCGAAGGCGACCATCAGCGCGCCTGGAAAGACGGCGAAAAGCATGAGAGCCGCCTGGTCTTCATCGGCCGCGAGCTCGATCGCGAAAAGCTGGAAAATAGCTTCAAGGCCTGCGAGGCGACTGCCTGATGCCGACTGTCGCTCCGCTTGATATCGACGGCCACGTTCTGGCCGTCGAGTTTTTGAAGGACACCCCCGTCTTCGCCAGCGCCGCCGGGATGATCCATCGCCTGGAAGGCGGGGAAAAGGTGACCGAAGCCCATCAGGGCATGCTCACCTGTATCCGCGATCCCCATAGTGACAGCCTGATTTCCGGTGGTGAAGACGGCAAGGTCCTGCGGATTGCTGCCGATGGCGGCGTGACCGTGCTTGCCGAAGCGCCGCGCAAATGGATCACACAGCTTGCCGCCGGCCCGCAAGGCGCGGTCGCCTATGCCTATGGGAAAAGCAGCTTCGTGCGGCTTGCCGACGGCTCGACCAAGGAATTCACCGAGGAGCGCACTGTCGAGGGCCTCGCCTTCGCGCCCAAGGGCCTGCGTATCGCCGCTGCCCGCTACAATGGCGTGTCGCTGCATTGGGTCGGCATGAGCGCGCAACCGGTCAATCTGGAATGGAAGGGCGCCCATACCGGCGTCACCTTCTCGCCGGACGGCCAGTTCGTCGTCACCACCATGCAGGAAAACGCCCTGCACGGCTGGAAGCTGGACAGCAAGCCGGGTGGCGAAGCACGACACATGCGCATGACCGGCTATCCCGCCAAGGTGAAGTCGCTCTCCTGGTCCGCCAAGGGCAAGTGGCTCGCCTCGTCCGGTGCACCAGCGGCGATCGTCTGGCCTTTCCAGAGCAAGGACGGCCCGATGGGCAAGGCGCCGCAGGAACTCGGCACCCGCGCCAACATCATGGCGACCTCAGTCAAGTTCCATCCGGTGGAAGACATCTTGGCGATCGGCTTCATCGACGGCATGATCCTGGCGGTGCGCATCGGCGACGCTAAGGAGGCGCTCTTGCGCCGTCCGGGCAAAGGTGCGATCACCTCGATGAGCTGGAGCAAATCCGGCAAGCTGCTCGCCTTTGCCTCCGAGGCCGGCGATTGCGGCGTTGTCGATATTTCCGCCTGACGAGAAAGACAGGACCATGTCCCAGACAGGTACGGCAATTGCCGGACATTCCACTGCCACACCCGGCAGCGTCTGGGATGTGATCCACCATGAGGCCACCGATCTCGCCGGCCGTGAACCGACACTGAAGCCGCTGCTCGCAACGCAGATCATCGCCACGCGAACGGATGCCGAAAGCCTCGCCAATGTCCTGGTCGCCAGACTTTCCGTCGCCACGATCGAAACCGGTGATCTGTTCACGCTGTTTCATGATGTGCTGACACGCCACTCCGAGATCCTGCCGGCGACAGAGGCCGACCTCATTGCCGTGCGGACCCGCGATCCTGCCTGCACGACCTATCTGCATGCGCTGCTCAATCTCAAAGGCTTCCACGCCCTGCAAACCCATCGCATCGCCCATGCGCTCTGGACGGAAGGCCGGCCGGAAATCGCCAGCTGGCTGTCCAATCTCGCTTCGCTGGTTTTCGGCCCGGACATCCATCCGGCGGCTAAGATCGGCGCGTCCATCATGCTCGACCACGGCTCCGGCATCGTCATCGGCGAGACCGCCGTCATCGAGGATGAAGTTTCGATCCTGCAGAACGTCACCCTCGGCGGCACCGGTAAGGAAACCGGCGACCGGCATCCGAAGATCCGCCATGGCGTGATGATCGGCGCCGGCGCAAAGATTCTCGGCAATATCGAAGTCGGCGCGTTCAGCAAGGTGGCGGCGGGCAGCGTCGTCGTCAAGGCTGTGCCACCCCACTGCACCGTCGCTGGTGTCCCGGCCATGGTCGTCCGCATCCATCCCGCCGACGAGATCCCGGCCGAGACGATGGATCAGAATATTTAGCTTCCCATCGATGGGAATACTGTGGCCACCTCGTCCTTCGAGGCTCCGCCCCCTTCGACAGGCTCAGGGCGCTGCGCACCTCAGGATGAGGTGGAGTGTGCTCCTCGTCACAGCCAAGCAGAGACCGAACGATCGAGCCCTTGCTGCGGCTGGGCGCCAAAGGTTAGCCCTCACCCTGAGGTGGGAGCAAAGCGACCCTCGAAGGGCGGGGGCGGATGGAGGGCACCAATGTCGGCCGTGACATAAGGTAGCATCGTCGCACCCCCATGCCTCAACGGCACTCGATCCCCTCTTTCATTCCAGCAAAATCAATCGCTTGGTTATACTCTCTGTCGCCGCGACAGTCTCTCCCACGACACACCGTCACGGAAGTGTCATGTACGCTTGATAGCCCGGCATGGCTCCCTCTGCCCCGGCGCGGCGCAACCAAGCGCCGAGGCAATGCCCCCACTCGAGAGGATATCCCCATGACCCGTCTTTCGCGTCGCGCCGCCCTTGCTGCCGGCAGCGCGCTTACCCTCGTTTCGCTCTGTTCCGCCGCTGGCGCCGCCGACGTGGCGCCGGCAACGAATACCGCCACGCCGATCAAGCACCTGGTCGTCATCTTCCAGGAAAACGTCTCCTTCGACCATTATTTCGCGACCTACCCCAAGGCCGCAAACGTCGCCGGCGAGCCGGAATTCAAGGCCGCTGACAACACGCCGGCCGACATCAATACGCTCGCCAATGCCGGTCTTATCGACACCAATCCGAACAAGACCAACGCAGCCAACGGCGCCGACGCCGCTGCCCCCTTCCGCCTCGACCGCACGCAGGCGGCTACGCAATCGCAGAACCACGGCTATACCGCCGAGCAGGCGGCCTACAACAATTTCGCCATGGACCTTTTCCCCGCCAACACCGGCAAGGGCACCAAGGGTGCCGCCGGCGCATTCGGCACCAAGGGCCAGGTCATGGGCTATTATGACGGCAACACCGTCACCGCCATGTGGAACTATGCCCAGCACTACGCGCTGAGCGACAATTCCTTCTCCACCAATTTCGGCCCATCGACCCCCGGCGCGCTGAACCTGATCTCCGGCCAGACCAACGGCGCCATCCTGCCGCCTGGCTATACGCTGGAGAAGGACGGCACCTATTCCAAGGGTCGCATCGTGCCTGACGGCAATGGCGGCTGGACGGCCATCAGCGACTTCGACCCGACCGGCGACGTCTGTTCCGTCGGCCAGACCGCGCTGATGTACAGCAAGAACATCGGCGACATGCTGAACGAGCATAAGATCACCTGGGGCTTCTTCGAAGGCGGCTTCGACCTGACGCTGACCAACCCCGACGGCACGACCGGCTGCAAGCGCGCCACGACCTCGACCGTCACCCAGGTCAACTATACCGACTACATCCCGCATCACCAGCCGTTCCAGTACTACGCCTCGACCGCCAACCCAACACATGCGCGTCCATCCTCGGTCGCAGCGATCGGCACCACCGACGCCGCCAATCACCAGTACGACGTGACCGACTTCTACGCCGCGCTGAAGAACGGCAGCATGCCGACCGTCAGCTTCCTGAAAGCACCCGCCTATCAGGACGGCCATGCCGGCTATTCCGATCCGCTCGACGAGCAGGAATTCGTGACCCAGGTGATCAACACCGTCCAGAATTCGCCGGACTGGAAAGATACGGCCATCATCCTCCTCTATGACGATTCCGACGGCTGGTATGATCACGCACACGCAGTCGTCAATCCGTCGAAGCTCGGCGTCAAGGGTTACGACGTGCTCAGCGGCGACAGCTGCTCCACCGGCACGCCGCTGCCGGGCCTCAATGGCCAGCCGGCCCAGGGCCGCTGCGGCTATGGCACGCGCCAGCCGTTGCTGGTCATCTCGCCCTATTCCAAGACCAACTTCATCGACCATACGCTGACCGACCAGACCTCCGTCATGCGCTTTATCGAAGACAACTGGATGGGCGGCGCGCGTCTCGGCGGCGGCTCGTTCGACGCCATCTCCGGCTCGCTGAACGCCATGTTCGACTGGTCGAAGGGCGATACGCCGAAGCTGATCCTCGACCCGAAGACCGGCAACAGCGCATCCTAAGCGGAAGAAGGGAGACGGCGATGTCTCTGAAAATCAATCACCGTCTCCTGCCGCTCATTACACTCGCGGGCGTCTCGCTCGCGGGGGCGAGCATCGGCATGGCGAGCCAACCTGCCTCTGACGCCCCTTCAGCCACGAATACCTATGAGGATACGGCGCCACTGAGCGCCGTTGCCCAACTCGGCAAGAAGCTGTTCTACGATCCCTCGCTGTCCGGCGGCGGTCAGATGTCCTGCTCCACCTGCCACGATCCGAACAATCACTATGCACCGGCCAATGGCCTTTCCGTGCAGCTCGGCGGTGCGCATCTCGACCAGCCGGGCATCCGCACCGTGCCAAGCCTCGCCTACAAGATGTCAACGCCTTCCTTCTCCGTCGGCGCGGAAAGTGCCGCCGACGAAGCTGCGGAAGCAGCGCCCATGACAGAGGCCTCTGGCGTGGCGCTCGCCAATACGCCGGCGACTGTTGCCGGACCACTAACAGCGCAGGCCGTCATCAAGGCGGATTCGACTGCGCCGGACCTAGTGCCGCAGGGCGGCATGTTCTGGGATGGACGTGTCGATTCGCTGGAAGAGCAAGCGCTGCAACCGATGATCTCGCCCTTCGAAATGGCCAATGCCGACGCAGCCACCGTCTATGCCAAGCTGAAACAGGGCTACGGCAAGGATATCGCCGCCCTCTTCGGCAGCAACGTCCTCAGCGATCAGGACATGGCGATTGCCGAAGTCGGCTTTGCGCTTGCCCGCTACCAGATCGAGGAGCCCTCCTTCCATCCCTATTCGAGCAAGTACGACTATTATCTGCGCGGCAAGACAACACTCTCCGAGGCGGAGGCGCGCGGGCTGAAACTGTTCGACGACGCCAACAAGGGCAATTGCGCCTCCTGCCATCTCGACAAGATAATTGGCGACGGACAGATGCCGAACTTCACCGATTTCGAATTCGAAGCGTTGGGCGCGCCACGCAATCCCGACATTCCGGCCAATGCCGATCCGCATTATTACGACACCGGCATCTGCGGCCCGCTGCGCAACGACACCTATTCCGCCCAGCCCCAGAATTGCGGGCTATTCAAGACGCCGACGCTGCGCAATGTCGCCAGCCGCAGCGTCTTCTTCCACAATGGCGTCTACCACTCGCTGGAAGACGTCACCCGCTTCTACGTCAAGCGCGACACCAATCCGGAGGAGATCTACCCGAAGGATGCCAGCGGGATTGTACAAAAATTCAACGATCTGCCGCAGCAATATCAGGCCAACATCGACATCATCGACGCGCCGATGAACCGCAAGCGTGGTGATACCCCCGCGCTGAACGACGCAGAGACTGCCGATGTCGTGGCGTTTCTGAAAACGCTAACGGATGGATATGACCTGGCAAAGGATGGGATGAAGGCGGCAAAGTGAGATCACGCCCTCGCCCCGTCAGGGCGAAGGCAAATCAACCTCAAGCGGCCTTTGCGATCGGCAGCTGGGCCAGTTTGCGGCCGTTGGCGATGATCATGCCGGCAGCGCCGGCAAGCCAGCCTTCCTTCAGCTCGAGCCCCAGGAAACGCTCGCGCTGGAACGGTCCCGGCATAACGAGATGACGGGCCTTTTCGGCAAAGAAGCCGAAACGCTCGTAGTAAGCCGCATCGCCGACGAGCAGGATGGCGCCATGACCGCGCTTCTTGGCTTCCAGAATGGCGGCGCGCATCAGCGCCGAGCCGATACCCTTGCCTTCATGGGCGGCATCGACAGCCAGCGGACCGAGGAGCAGTGCCTCGACCGGACGGGTTTCGCGATCGACGCCGGCTTCGACGTTCCACAGGCGAACCGTGCCGATGACATGGCCGGAGCGATCGCGGGCGACAAGCGCCAGACCCTCGGCCGGAACGCGGCCCCGGCGGATCTTTTCGGACGACTTCTTGCGGCGATCGGCGCCCATGGCCTGATCGAGCAGATTTTCGCGAGCGACGACATCGCCTGCGTTTTCCAGGTCGAGTGTGAAGGTAGACGGCGCAAAGAATGCGCGTACAGAATCAAGAACAGCGGCCATCTCGGCCTCCCGTTGCCCAATACCGTTATCAGCGGTGGTGACAGATGATTGTGAAGGTGCCGCCCCGGCTGGCTACGGGGGCAGCTTTATCAGACCTTAGATGATGTAGGACTTCAGCGGGTCGAACCCGTTAAAGGCTACAGCCGAATAGGTCGTCGTATAGGCACCGGTGCCTTCGATCAGGACCTCGTCGCCAATGGTGAGCGTCACCGGCAGCGGATAGAGGTTCTTTTCATACAGCACGTCGGCCGAATCGCAGGTCGGGCCGGCGATGATGCAGGGTTCCATCTCGTCGCCGTCGCGCTCCGTGCGGATCGGATAACGGATCGCTTCGTCCATGGTTTCAGCGAGACCGCCGAACTTGCCGATGTCGAGGAAGACCCAGCGAGCGGCATCGTTGTCCGACTTCTTGGAAATCAGGACGACTTCAGCCTTGATCACGCCGGCATTGCCGACCATGCCACGGCCCGGCTCTATGATCGTGTGCGGGATCTGGTTGCCGAAATGGGCGCGCAGAGACGCAAAGATCGCCTTGCCATAGGCCTCAGCGGACGGAACGTCGCGCAGATACTTGGTCGGGAAACCACCGCCCATGTTGACCATCTGCAGGTGGATACCCTGCTTTGCCAGCGAGACGAAGACGCGCTTGGCATCGGCAAGAGCAGCGTCCCAGGCATCGACCTTGGTCATCTGCGAGCCAACGTGGAAAGACACGCCGTAGGATTCCAGGCCCAGCTGATGGGCGTAGACGAGAACGTCGACAGCCATCTGCGGGACGCAGCCGAACTTGCGCGACAGCGGCCATTCGGCGCCTTCGCCATCCGTCAGCACGCGGCAGAACACACGAGCGCCGGGAGCCGCACGGGAAATCTTCTCGACTTCTTCGTGGCTGTCGACGGCGAAGAGGCTGATGCCGTGTGCATGCGCACGGGCGACATCGCGCTCCTTCTTGATCGTGTTACCGAAGGAGATGCGGGCAGGCGTCGCACCGGCGTCGAGCGCCATTTCGATTTCAGCGACGGACGCGCAATCGAAGTTGGAGCCGAGGCTTGCGAGCAGGCGCAGCACTTCCGGAGCCGGGTTGGCCTTGACAGCATAATAGATGGCGCTGTCCGGCATGGCGTGACGGAAGGCACGGAAATTGTCGCGGACGACGTCGAGGTCAACCACCAGGCAGGGACCATCAGGACGTCGGGTAGCGAGAAAGTCGCGGATACGTTGCGTGGTCATGTCAATTCCCTTCTCAATTCCAATAGCTCCGGGAAAGACCCAGAGGACAAAGGGCGACGCTCATTCACTCAGGTACCAGCCGGTGGAGACCCCGGAACCGAGCAAACGCGCGAAGCGCAGATGATGAACCAGTGCCGCAAGCGGCGCTAATTCGGCTTTGTCTGCCATGGATTGGAGGGAATATCCCAACCGCACTTCCGGCAATGAAGGTGTGCCTCTTCAGTAACCCCGGCTGATGGAAAGCCGGGAGAGAACAAAAAGGCCCGCACCGTCGTTGCTTCAGATGTCCTCGCATTTTTCGGTTGGCCGAAATAGCGACTGGAGGGGTTAGTTCCAGGTACCTTACCGATTTTCTCACCACATCGAGGATCGGCGGACACCCACGGGCACGTGCGACTTTGGGCTGAGGGGGAGATAAGAATATTTGCCGTCATAATCAAGAATTTTTTTCGCTGCCGGCCTAAAAAAATAATTGAACAAATCAGCGTGTTTTGTTCAACATCCTTCAACAGTTAATGAGAGGCATCACCATGGACACCTTGACCCGGATTCGCGCCTTCATCGACGTGGTCGAAGCGGAAGGGTTTTCAGCGGCCACCCGCAAGACGGGCCGCTCCAAGGCGCTGCTGTCCAAATACGTCCGGGAGCTGGAAGACGATCTCGGCGCGCTGCTGCTCAACCGCACCACCCGGCAATTCTCGATGACCGAGGCGGGCCATACCTATTATCGCACCGCTTCCGACATATTGAAGGAAATCGACAACCTTGCCGACCTCGTGCGCGAGAACAACCAGCAGCTCAAGGGCCGGCTGCGTGTCTCCGTGCCGCGCACCTTCGTCGATGCCGATGTCGGGCAGTCATTGATCGACTTCGCCAAGGAAAATCCGGACCTCTCGCTAGACATCGCCGCCGACGACCGCTTCGTCGATCTGATCGAAGAGGGCTTCGACGTCGCTGTGCGCGTCACCAAGCTCGAGGATTCCGGCATGATCGCCCGCAAGATCTCGGATTTCCGCATCCATCTCTGCGCGACCCAGGAATTTCTCGATCGCTATCCGGCACTGGAGCATCCGAGCGATCTCGCGCGCGTGCCATTCATCATAGACAGCAACACCCGCTCGCAAGGGAATATCCGCTTCGTCGATGCCGACAGCAGCACTTTCAATGTCGCGATCAGCGGCACGCTTGAAGTCAACAGCCCACATGCGACGCTGCGCGCCGCGCTGGCCGGTCTCGGCGTCGCCGTTGTCCCGGATTTCATCGGCCGCAAGGCGATCGAGAGCGGGCAATTATTGACCCTGTTCAATGATTATCTTCCGACGGACCGCGGCATCTACGCCGTCTATCCGCACCGCCGCTATCTCCCGGCCAAGGTGCGCGTCTTTGTCGACTACCTCCATAACTGGTTCCGCAAGCACGGCTGAGCCTTCCAGTTCCGCCGGGCGGTCCCAATTCCGTCTTATTTCCTGACCAGAAGTCTAAGTGAATCAATGCTCGCGAAGCACATCGGACGCATGAAAAAATCCATCCCTGTCAAAGCCGCCGTCCTGGCTGGAGGCCTGCTGCTTGCGCCTGTCGCGGCATCGGCGCATCCGCATATTTTCGTCGAAGCTCGCCTCGAAGTGCTGGCCGGCGCCGACGGCAACGTGCAGGAGCTGCGCAATGTCTGGCGCTTCGACGAGGTCTTCTCCTCCTCGGTGCTGATGGATTTCGACAAGAACACCAATCTGAAACTCGACCCGGACGAGCTTAAGGAAGTCGGCAAGACGGTGCGCGATTCACTGGCCGACTACGATTATTACACAAACCTTTCGCTCAACGGCAAATCCATCAAGGTCAACAAGCCGGATGTCATCAATGTCGACTATCAGGACGGGCAGCTGCTGATGTTCTTCGCCGTCAAGCCGTCCGAGACCATGCCGCTGAAGGGCAACAAGCTCAGCTTCGGTATCTACGATCCGACGCTTTACACCTCGATCGACTTCCCCACGGACAATGAGCTGGTGACCGAGGGTGCCGCTTTCAAAGACTGCAAGCAGCAGGTCGTGCGCCCCAATCCGGACGAAGTCATTGCCGAGAATAAGACGACCTTGACGGACGCCTTCTTCAATGACCCGACCGGAACGACCATGTCGAAACTCTTTGCAACGCGGATAGACGTTCAATGCTGATAGCGCGGATATGGAGGCTGGTTCCGGCTGCAGTGCTCGCCTTTCTGGCAGCGGCGAGCCTTGCCCATGCCACCGGATCGCCGCTCGGCATCGGCACGGCGGAACCAAGCTTCCAGCCGATCGGCGGACCGCTGGCGCCGATCTTCCTCTATGTGAATTACGAACAGCAGGCCTTCTACCGAGCGCTCACCAAGTCGATAGAAGCCATGCGCGAGGATCCCTGGCAGCTCTGGACGCTGATCGGCCTTTCCTTCGCCTACGGCATCTTCCACGCAGCCGGTCCCGGCCATGGCAAGGCGGTCATCTCCTCCTACATGGTCGCCAACGAGATCGAGCTGAAGCGCGGCATCGTCATTTCCTTCATCTCGGCCCTCATCCAGGGCCTCGTCGCCGTTCTCCTCGTCGGTGTGGCCTATTTCGTCCTGCGCGGCTCGGGCATCACCATGACCATGGCCACCAACGCCATGGAGATCACCAGCTTCGTCATGGTGATCCTGTTCGGCGGCTGGCTGCTGTTCCGCAAGCTGCGCTCGATGATCCAGAGCCGACCGCAGCGCCAGGAGGTAGAACTCGCGACATCGGCAGGCCCGATCAGCATGTCGCTCTTCGCGGACGAACCGGGGCCTGCGAAAAAACTCTCCCGTCTCCGCGCCGCGCCGCAAACGAGCAGCCAGTATCAGTGCTACGATCCGGCCCATGAACTCGACAACGGCATGGTCTGCGAGACTTGCGGCCACTCGCACCTGCCCGATCCGAAAATGCTGTCGAACGAAAAGTTCAGCGCCCGCGAAGCCTGGTCGGCAATCATCACCGTTGGCCTGCGCCCCTGCTCCGGCGCGCTGCTGGTCATGACCTTCTCAATGCTGAACGGGCTTTATCTCGGCGGCCTTTTGTCCGTCCTTGCCATGTCGATCGGCACAGCGCTAACCGTCTCGCTGCTCGCCATCATCGCTGTCTTCGCCAAGGGCGCGGCGGTGCACTTCACCGGACGTGGTTCGAAGCTCTCGGCATGGGTCGGCAATGGCATAGAGATTTGTGGTGCGCTGCTGGTGATCTGCACCGGCGTCGTGCTGCTCGGCGCCTCGCTGCAAACCTGATCGATTACAGGTCCCTGCGCCGCTGGTAACGGGCTCTCAGCCAGAAGACCAGGAAGAAGGCGAGGATCACCAGGACACCGAAGCCGGTGCCGAGCCAGGGCGAGATATCGCCGAGCCGAACGATGACATCCGGCATGAAGTACAAGAGCGCCATGGCCACCAGCAGGATGATCGCGGCGGCGATGGCCGTTGAGCGGGTTTCGCTGTTCTTATCCGTCAAGATGACCAATCCCTCGCGCATCGCCATTTATTGTCGGGCGAAGGCTTAGGCCAGCCGCCCACGAAAGGCAACCGGCCCTGTTTCACGCCTACGATCAGACCTTGGCGCTCGAGACTGTCGCCTCGATATGATCGACCAGCGCATCGGCAAGACCGAGCCTGCCGGCGAGAAGATCGAGATAGCCACGCTCGGCACGCGAATCCGGCTCGATCGCCAGGCGCGATGCGGTATAGATCTGTACGCGCTGCTCCTCGGTCTGAGCCGAGGCGACGATGGTGTCGAGATCGACGGGGTTGGCAAGCTCGCGCTCGAAAAAGGCTTCCGCCTCCGAGCCGACACCCGCCTGCTGCACCTTGCCGAGGATATGCTGCCGCTCCGCATCGTCGACATGCCCATCGGCGCGCGCCGCCGCGATCATGGCGCTGACGAGAGAAAGGGCAAAATCATTGCTGGCAACCGCCGGAGCGGTGCTGAAGCCGGAATTCGACGGCGGCGGCAGAAATTGCGGCTCCGCCTGCTGCTGCGTGGGCTGTGGCGCCGGCGCATTGCCGGCCTGATAATTCTTGTAGGCCTGGTAGCCGAGCCCGGCGATGGCGGCGAGCCCGCCGAGAACCAGCGTATTACCGGCAACCTGGCGCCCGGTCTTGGTTCCGAGCAGCACACCGGCGATCGCGCTGGTCGCCATCGGGTTGTCCCTGGCGATATTGATGGCCTGCGTCGCCTTGTCTTTCACGCTTCCTTGCAGTCCCGGAACCTGCGATCCCAGAAATTGGTCCAAAAGCTTGCGGGCGTCGATCATATGGGTGGTCCTCCGTCCTTGTTATAGCCAGAGTGAGATAGGAAGTGCGGCCGCAAATACAAATCCATCGGATGCAAAAAGGGCGCGCATGGAACCCATGCACGCCCTTCGATCAAACTTTTTGGGAGCTCAGCCCTTCAGCGCGGCCGCCTCGGCGGCGAGCTTGGTGATCCCGGCCCAATCGCCGGCAGCGACCAGCTCTTTCGGCGCGACCCAGGAGCCGCCGACGCAGATGACGTTCGGCAGCGACAGGTAATCAAGGGCGTTCTTCAGCGAAATCCCGCCGGTCGGGCAGAACAGCGTGCCGGCGAGCGGCGAGGACAGCGACTTGAGATAGGCGGCACCGCCGGCCTGCTCAGCCGGGAAGAACTTCAGGACCTTATAGCCCTCCTCGCGCAGCGCCATGACCTCGCTCGCGGTTGCCGCACCCGGCAGCAGCGGCACGTCGGAGGTGCGGGCAATGTCCAGCAATTCCTGTGTCGTACCGGGGCTGACGATGAATTTGGAGCCGGCCTCGATGGCGGCATCCCACTGGGCAGCGTTCAGGATCGTGCCGGCACCGACCTCGGCGCCTTCGACTTCCTCGGCAACGGCGCGGATGGCATCGAGCGCGCCGGCCGTGCGCAGCGTGATCTCGATAGCCTTCAGGCCGCCGGCGACAAGCGCGCGGGCGAGCGGCACCGCCGACTTCGCATCCTCGACGACGAGAACGGGAACGACGGGCTGCAGTTTCAGGATGGAAAGAAGCTTTTCGGTTTTCTCGCCCATGGTCGGCGCGCTCCCTTAAAACGATTGAAATCGGGTCCTCGAATAGCCTTCCCGAGGGTCCTTGTCGAGACAAAAGCTAAGTTTGGATGCAACGGGTAGGAAATCCCGAAAACTTCCGTTAGTCTATCTGGATATGATGCTGACGGAGCATGTCGAGCATATGGCAAAAGAGATCGAACGAAAGTTTCTGGTGCGCGGCGAGCATTGGCGCGACCTCGCCTCCGAGAAGCTTATCCTGCGGCAGGCCTATGTCGCCGCCATGGATGATCGTTCCGTACGCGTGCGGCTGACCAACGACACCATCGCGACCTTGACGATGAAAATCGGCAAAGCGATGACGCGTGACGAGTTCGAATACGAGATTCCTGTCGGCGACGCCGAGGAACTGCTCGGCAACGCCATCGGGACCATCATCGAGAAGATCCGCTACAAGGTGCCCTACAAAGGGTTCGTCTGGGAAGTCGACGTCTTTCGCGGCGCGCATCGCGGCCTGGTGGTCGCTGAGGTCGAGCTGGAGGACGAAAGCGACGATCCGGAACTGCCGGATTGGGTCGGCCGCGAGGTGACCGGCGAATATCGCTATTCCAACCAGGCGCTCGCGACGCAGCTCGAACAGGAATATGATGAGTTATCGCATACGGCCTGACAAGGCCCTCGATGACGAAGTCCACGCCGTCGCGGCGCAACAGCTCGGCAAGGCGATCGCGGCGTTGACAGATCGGCCGGGGGGATTACACGAGGCTGTGCATGCGGCGCGCAAGCACATCAAGCGCGTGCGGGCGCTCTATCGGCTCATCGCCCGGCGTACGCCGGAATTCCAGCGGCACGAAAACGACAGGCTGCGGGAGATGGCCAGGACACTCTCTGGCGTTCGTGACGCTACCGCGCTGATCGAGGCCAGCCGCTATCTGCACGAAACCGCAACATCGAAGGACGAGGCCAAGGCGCTCGCTCGCGTCACAAAGGTGCTCACGGCTAGGCGCGATCGCTTGTCGGAAGCCGAAATCGATCTTGAGAACAAGGCAAAGGCGGCGATTGCCACCTGCCACGACGGACTGGAGGCGCTGAAAACCGCTTCCTTCGAATGCGGCCGGCGCGAAACCGCCCGCCTCTTTCAAAAAAGCTGGCGCAAGACCGGCCGCAAGGCGAAGGCGGCGCTTTCCGAATGCCACGCCGAGGCCCATGCCGACCAGTTCCACGACCTGCGCAAACGCAGCCAGGATTGCTGGATGCAGCATGCGCTGCTGCGCGACATCTGGCCGGCGGCGATGCACGCCAAGCAGCTCGAAGCCAAAGCACTGGTCGACATCCTCGGCCGTTACCTCGATCTGTCGATGCTTTCGGAAGTCGCGGACCGCGAGCCGCTTCTCTTCGACGGTAGCGACGACCGCGCCCGCCTGCTGGAGGCGATCATCTCCCGCCAGCAAACAGCCCGCCAGGAAGCGCTTGCCAAAGCCCGCCGGGTCTTCGCCGACGAACCGGAGCGCGAGGCGCGCACGATCAAGCGGCTTTGGCTGGAAGCGGGAGACTAGACTCCCGCCCCTGGGCCCCGGCTGTCACCAACGATACGCTTCAGCCGTACCGGATTACGGAGACAGCTCCTCGAGCGTGCGCCCCTTGGTCTCCACCGCAAACACCGCGGTGATCAGCGCTCCGAACAGAAGTATCCCGGCAAAAGCTGCGAACACGCTCTGAAGCCCAAAATCAGCCATGAGCCAGCCGACGACGATCGGCCCCGCCGAGGATCCCAGCCGCAGCCAGGCACTGCCAACGCCGGTACCGATGGCACGAAGCCGGGTCGGGTAGATTTCCGCGGAATACAGGTAGAGCGAAAAGGTAACCGTCTGCACGATCGCGTAGGCAAGTCCGGCACAAACGAGCACCTGCTCGGCCGAGGTCGCGCCGAGAAAAGCCAATACGACAAGCGGTATGGGCGCGAGGATCAGAGCGCAGGTATACCACCGCTTGCGGCCAACCGTATCGATCAGCAGCGCGCAGATGATCGCTGCGATGACACCGCCCACCGAGGTCATGAACCCATAGGCCAGGCTGGTCTCCAGCGGCAGGTTGAACGTCTGGCGATAGAGGGTCGGCAGCCAGGTGATCGTGCCGTTCGCGACCATGTAGGATGTGAACCACATGGCCCAGATGGTCAGGGTGCGCTTTCTGTAGATCCCCTGGAACAGTTCGCGCCAATTGGACTCGCGGCGGGCATTGGCGTTGATCTCGACCGGCGCCGGTTCCGGTAATTCCTTGCCGGCCGCGCGGACACTGTTCTCGAGCCGGGTGACGATCTTGTCGGCCTCAGCATAGCGGCCCTTGGATGCAAGCCATCTTGGAGATTCGTGCATGAACCAGCGAAGTGGCATCATCAGGATCGCCGGGACGATGCCGACGGCGAACATGGCTTTCCAGCCGTAGACCGGGACCATCAGATAGCCGATCAGACCCGCACCCACGAGGCCAAGGAGAAACATGACCTCGTAAAGAAGGAAGAAGCGCCCGCGACCCTTCGATCCGATATATTCGTTGATATAGGCACTGGCGACCGGCACCTCGCCGCCCGTTCCAATTCCCTGAACGAAGCGGAAGAGGATCATCGTTCCGGCGCCTGCGGCAAAGAGGCAGGCGCCGTCCATGCTGACGAAGAGCAGAATGGTGAACAGCAAAACCTTGAGACGACCGAGCCTTTCGGCCAGCCAGCCGAAGAAGACCGCGCCGACAAGCTGACCGAGATAACCCATCGACAGGATCATGCCGGTCTGTTGCGGGGAAAGGCCCCACTCGCGAACGAGAACCGGCATTGCGTAGGCAATGGCAATGACGGTGTAGCCATCGAAGAATGTCGCCGCGCCGACAATGTTTCTGGCCCAGAAGACCTCACGGGTGATCGGCAAGCGTTCGAGGCGCGCACCGATATCGGCCTGGCCGTCGAAGTGCACGCCCTCTTTCAACGCGGATGGTTGATGTAGCATTTTCCCCTCCTCTGGAAGGCCCCCGTGGCTGACGCCACCTCCTCGGATGCCTTCATGCATGATTCTCGGTCGAATTAGGTGGTTTGATCCTCGGCTTGAGCAGTCGATGCGGACAGAGTGCCGCGGGTCCGGCGCATGTGCGCCGAACCCACCATGCATCTCGTTCGTCAGATGATGCCTGAGGACCTGAGTGCTGCCTTGATCTCCTCTTCCGCATCCTTCGAAAGATCGAGCAGCGGCGAGCGAACCGTGGCGTTCTTGAGAATGCCGCGCGCGACCAGCGCGATCTTCAGCGCCACCGTGCCTTCCATGTGAGAGCCGCGATGATAGATGGCCTTGGTCACCGGCAGGAGCTGGTCGTGGAGCTTGCGCGCCTTGACGTAGTCCTTCGCCTTGCCAGCCTCGATGAACTTCACCAGGAGTTCCGGAGCGACATTGCCATAACCAACGAGCGCGCCATCGACGTCGAACATCGTATGCAGCAGATATTCGTCATGGCACGTGAGGATTTGCAGATCGGGAAACTCGTTGCGCAGAACCGGAATCTCGGTGTCCCAGCGCTTCATGTTGCGCACGCCGTTCTTGGTGGCGACGACACCCGGCTGGGCGGCGATCTCAAGCTGGGTCTTGAGGTTGTAGGTCGCCTTGGTGACATCAGGATACTGAAACAGGATGCACTGCAAGCCGGATCCTTCATGGATAGCCCTGTAGCGATCCTGCGG
This sequence comes from Rhizobium lusitanum, assembly GCF_014189535.1. Taxonomy (NCBI): domain Bacteria; kingdom Pseudomonadati; phylum Pseudomonadota; class Alphaproteobacteria; order Hyphomicrobiales; family Rhizobiaceae; genus Martinezella; species Martinezella lusitana. Next base: position 1,709,852 of record NZ_CP050308.1, read on the forward strand.
TGCGCCGTCCTGATATCCGAACCGCAGCCAGCCGTGGGAAGGATAGACGAGCGCGCCGATGGCGCCGGCATCGGCCGCGCGCTTGGCTTCCTTGGTGGCAACCTCCGTGCCTTCGCCCGTGATGCCGGCGATGATCGGAACTTGCCCGTCCACGGCTTCGACCAGCGTCTCGATGAGCTTGACCTGCTCGTCCTGCGTCAGGAACGTGCCCTCACCAGCATGGCCAAGGCAAACGAGGCTTTTGACGCCCTGGATGGAGACCAGCCAGCGGGCCAACTCGGCGTTCGCGGCATAATCAACCTTGCCATCCCTCGTGAATGCTGTGACGGGCGCCGGGCTGAGGCCGCGCAGGTCCATCACCGACGTCTTCGTTTCCGTTGCAAGCTTGGGATCGTGAACCGTCATTGGAATCCTCCTCCGTTTTGGGATCGTTAATGGGAACGTTCCCACTATCGTTTTCGAAACCTCTGGAGTCAAGTGTGATTTTGAGGCATTTATAAAAGGCGCTGCGTGCGATGGTGCGGCTTAAGGATGACAGATGGCAGTGGACGAGACAGACAAGCTACGAACAGCACGCATTACGATTCATGACGTTGCGGCAGCAGCGGGAGTTTCAAAATCGACCGTTTCCCGCATCCTCGACGAGCGGCTTCCGCAATCCGATAACGAGACCGCCAGGCGTGTCAGGAAGATCGCAATCGATCTTGGCTATGTACGCGATGTATCTGCCGCCAGCCTCAGGCGCGGCAAGACGATGACGGTCGGGGTGATCGTTCCTCGATTGACGGACACCGTCATGGCCATGCTCTATGAGTCGCTTGCCAAGGCCTGCAGCCGCTCAGGCCGATTTGCCATTGTCGCGACGACGGACGACAGGCCGAAGGCGGACAGGCTGGCGGCTGAATCGCTTCTCCATAGAGGCGTTGACGCGCTGATCCTTGCCACCGCCCGCGAGGATGATGACTTTCCAACCATCCTGACCGAGCGCGGCGTGCCCTACGTGCTGGCACTCAGAACCGACGGCCGCAGCCTGTCCTCGGTCGGCGACGATCGGCTTGGAGGCTATCTTGCGACACGCCACCTGCTCGACCTTGGGCATCGGCGGATCGGCCTGATTGCCGGCCCATCCTATGCATCCAGCGGTCGCGGGCGCGTGGAGGGCTACAAGCAAGCGCTCCTGGAGGCGGGCATCGACATTGATCCGGATTTCGTCGTCGGCTCGACCTTCGGCATCGACTCGGGCGCGGAAGCGGCGGCCACCCTCATGAACCTGAAGGCCAGGCCGACCGCTATTTTTGCGGTGAACGACAATACCGCCATTGGCGCCCTTTCGATGCTGACGAAGATGGGGCTTTCGGTTCCGGGCGACATATCGCTCGTCGGATACAACGACATCCCCATCGTCAGCCATTTGCCAACTCCTCTCACGACACTCCGGGTACCGTTCGATCAAATCGCGTCGGAAGCGCTCGACCTGCTGGCCGCAAGTACGATCGCCGAAGATGATCGCATCCGGATTTCGGCTCCGACGCTCATTCCGCGCAAATCGACCGCGCGGGTGAAGGTCTGACAGGGCGCCGGCGGCGCCGATGATAGGCCCAGACAGAAATCCCGATTGCCTGACGGCGCGCAAAATTGTATTTCGACGGCATGACGGACATCTTTTCGACCTCGCGACACGAGGCAGGTGGCGCATTTCTCGTTGCGGCCCTTTACCATTTTGTTTCCGTCCCGCGCTTTGAGAGCCTGCGGGAGCCATTGTTTGCGCTCTGTGAGGCGAACGGCGTCAAGGGGACGCTGCTGCTCGCCCATGAAGGCATCAACGGCACCATCGCCGGCACGGATGCGGGCGTCGGCGCGGTGTTGTCCTTCCTGCGTGCCCAGCCGGAATTTTCCGGCCTGGAGCATAAGGAAAGCCGGGCGTCGAAAATGCCGTTCGTGCGCATGAAGGTAAAGCTGAAGAAAGAGATCGTCACCATGGGCGTCGAGAATATCGACCCCACCAAGGTCGTCGGCACCTATGTCGCGCCGAAAGACTGGAATGCGCTGATCTCCGACCCCGACACTATCGTCATCGACACGCGCAACGACTACGAGACGGCGATCGGCCTGTTCAAGGGCGCGGTCGATCCGAAGACCAAGACCTTCCGCGAATTTCCGGAATGGGTGCGCCAGAACGACGGCCTGCACAACAAGCCGAAGATCGCCATGTATTGCACCGGCGGCATCCGCTGCGAAAAGGCGACCGCCTTCATGAAGGAACAGGGTTTCGACGAGGTCTTTCACCTCAAGGGCGGCATCCTCAAATATCTCGAGGAAGTGCCTGCCGAGGAGAGCCTTTGGGAAGGCGCCTGCTTCGTCTTTGACGAGCGCGTCTCCGTCGAACATGGCCTGAAGGAAGGCAATCACAAGCTCTGCCACGCCTGCCGCCAGCCGATCACCGCGGAAGAGATCACCTCGCCCTTCTATGAAGCCGGCGTTTCCTGTAGCCATTGCTATCACGAGCGCAGCGAGGAAGACCGCGAACGCTACCGCGAGCGGCAGCGCCAGATCGCCCTTGCCCGCAAGCGCGGCCACGAGCATATCGGCGGCTGATTTCCGAGCGATTCTGGCAAAAGCTGAACCGCTCTAGGCGGCGGTATCGCGTTCCCTGTCCGGGACGCGGGCCGTTTGCACGGCCAGCCGCCTGCTGATTTCGGCTTCCGGCATCGGCTTGCCGAAGAAGTAGCCCTGCAACTCGTCACAGCCGAAGAGTTGCAGCGCAGTCCCCTGCTCCTCGGTTTCGATACCTTCCGCCGTCACCGGAAGGTCGAGCGCGCGCGCCAGCGCCACCGTCGCCTGCAGCATCTCGCGGGCGTGGCTGTCCGTCAGCACATCCATGGTCAGCGACCGGTCGATCTTGATACGGTCGAAGCCAAATTGGCGGAGATAGCCGATCGAGGAGAAACCGGAACCGAAGTCATCCAGCGCCACCTTGACGCCGAGCCTCTTCAGCCGCTCGATCGACTGGCGGGTGCGCTCCGGATTCTGGATCATGTAGCCCTCGGTAATTTCCAGCGTGACGCGCTCGGCTTCGATCGCCGCATCCTTCAGGACGTGACGCACATAGTCGGCGAAGGCGGGGTTGCGGAACTGCCCTGGCGAAACATTGACGGCAATCCGCAGATCAGGCCATTGCCGTGCCGCCGCACAAGCCTTGCGCAGCACGAGCAGCCCCAGCGCCTCGATCAAGCCGCTGGTTTCGGCTACGGGAATGAAGGCGTCGGGCGAGACCGGCCCGTAACCGGGCCTATTCCAGCGCACCAGCGCCTCGACACCGGTGATCTGATGGCTCACTGCATCGACCAGCGGCTGATAGGCAACCGTCAGCTCTTGCCTTTCGATGGCGTTGCGCAGGTCGAGCTCCAACGCATTACGCTCCTCGCGATCGGTATCCATGGCCGTCTCGTAGCAGATCATGCGGGCGCGGCCGGCTTCCTTGGCCTTGTACATGGCGAGATCGGCGCGGCGCACCAGTTCCTCGCGGTCGATCCGACCCTCCGGCGAGCTGGCAATGCCGATACTGGCGCCAACGACGATCACGCGACGGCCGATCTCCAGCGGCTCGGAAAAGAAATCCAGCACCTGTTCGGCAAGCTGGAGCGCCAGCGCGTGGTTCAGATCCCTGGTGGGAAAGGCGATCGCGAATTCATCGCCGCCGAGCCGCGCCAGCGTCGCATTCGGCGGGATCAGCACATCGAGACCAGCGGCGACAGAGCGGATCAACTGGTCGCCCGTGCCGTGGCCGTAGGCATCGTTGATTTCCTTGAAGCCGTCGAGGTCGAGATAGAGCAAAAGGACATTGCTGCCATCGGCGCGGGCGCTATCGACCAGCCGATCGACATCGAGACGCAGCCCTTCACGATTGAGAAGGCCGCTCAGGCGGTCGCGCAATGAATCCTGACGTGCCAGCACCTCCTCCGCCCGCAGCCGGCGCCCCGCCAGCGATCCCAGGATCAGCAGCACCAGGAAGAACATGCCGACGAGGCCGAGAGCCCCGAGCACCAGCGGACGAGCCTGCTGGTAGCTTGTGTCGCCCGGTCCGCGAGAATTCCAGACCAGCCGCCCGAGCGACTTGCCCAGCGGATCGACGATCGAGACGGCGTAGCCTGCCTGGGTGTCCGCCGGCACCAGCCTCAGCCCGCTGATGACATAGGTATTGGAGAGCGTCTTGAGCTTGGCGGCATCGAGATGCCGGGCAAAAATCAGGTAACGGCGCTTGCCCACCGGCACCGGGATGCGGCCGGATGTTTCGCGGATCGTCGCAACGCCGACGGCGGCGATGCCCCTGCCGGTCGTCACATAGCCGCTCGCCTCCGGCTCGCTGGTCACTCGCGTCTTGCGCACCTGATCGACAAGGGCCCAGATCGAGGCGTCGAAGAAATCACCCACCTTCTCGGCCATCGGCTTGCCGTCCCGATAGGCGATGACCGGCGTGTTGTTCTCATCGACCACCAGCGCCGTATCGAACAGGGTGCCATCGGCGGTCATCTCGCCGTAATTGTCGACGATCCATTCCCGACCGGTTTCCGCGTAGACATTTCTGGCTGCCGCGTCTCGCGCCGCATAATCGTGCAGCGTCGCGTCGAGCTGGCCTTCGAAGGTCTTGAGCGCGCCCGCCGTGGTTTCCCACGAACGTTCCTCGTCCAACTTGTTGGAGTAATCCGCAACCCGGCCGATCGCCGTCAGCACCATCAACGTGACCACGGTGACGACCAGGGCGAACGAAAACAAAACGGCCGTCACGATGGAATGACGACCGAGCTGCGTGCCCCGCCCGAATGACCTGAAAACTGCTCCCAACACACTTCTCCTTGAGCGGCGGAGTCTGCCGTCAGGTCTTCAAGAAACGGTTAAAGCGAGCCTATGATTCTTACAGGAAAGGGTTGTATTTTTATCGCCATGGTGGTCGATCAAGCCGCCGCGAGGATTGCCTGCGTGAATCGGTCGAGCGCAGCCCTCAGCGCGCCGCTTTCTTGCGCCTCCGCAAGCATCGCCGTCTGCGCCTCATCGCTCTTGCCGGCAAGCGGAACGCGCAGAAAAGCCTCCGGCACGATGCGGAGCGACATGGTTTGCAACACGTCTGTCAACTGCGCCAACACAAGATCGCCGCGATGCGAGGCATGCGCGAACATCAGTGGCTTGAACGGCACCTCATCGCGCGAGACCAGCCAATCCAACGCATTCTTGAACCCACCGGGAATGCCATGGACATATTCCGGACAGGAGACGATCAACCCGTCGGCAACGCGGATCTTCTCCGCAAAAGTTGTGACAATGGCAGGTGTCCTGTCGCCCTCCTCATCCGGACTGAAAATCGGCAGATCGCCGATGAAATCACAGATCTCGATGGAAACGCCGGCCGGTGATGCCGCACTCAAAGCCTCCAGCAGCCTGCGGCTGGTCGAGGTCTGCCGTAAGCTGCCGCAGAGCGCATAGAGGGAGAGTGGATTGGCCATAAGGATCTTTAATCCGAAGCGCCGATTCGGGCGATAGCTACCCTCCCCTTGATGGGGAGGGTCAGCCGAAGGTCCGGGGTGGGGTGATCATTGCGGATACCGAGCGTCACCCCCACCCGCTGCTTTGCGGCGACCTCCCCCTAAAAGGAGAGGTAGAACCTCGTCAATCCGCCTTGTGGTTCCCCTTCGGGAACTGAGCGGCGAGTTCGCTGTACCACTTGCCGCTCTTCTTCACCGTGCGGACCTGCGTCTCGTAATCGACATGCACGAGGCCGAAACGCATGCGATAGCCTTCCGCCCATTCGAAATTGTCCATCAGGCTCCAGGCGAAATAGCCGCGCATCGGATAGCCGTCCTTGATCAGATCGGCGACGATACCGAGGTGCTCGACGTAATAGTCGAGGCGCGGCTGGTCATCGACCTCACCGTTGACGATCCCCATGTTGTAGCAAGCGCCGTTTTCGGTGATGTAGCATTCCGGCAGCTCGTAGCGTTTGTTGAGATCCTCGACGACGTGCTTCAGGCCCGGCGCATAGACCTCCCAGCCGATATCGGTTTTCACGTCACTGACCGGCGGTGCTTCCGTCGTCCAGGGGAAATCGCCGCTCTTGGTCGGATCGTCGAAAACGCGGTCGGGCTTGTAGTAGTTGAGGCCCCACCAGTCGAGCTTCTGGTTGATGGTCTTCAGATCGCCGTCCAGAACCTCAGGCATCCGGTCGCCGAGCGCCTCGACGAACTCCTTCGGATACTCTCCCTTGAAGATCGGGTCGAAGAAGGCGCCATTGTGGAACTGATGGGCGCGCTCGACCGCGGCCTTGTCCTCGGCGCTATCGGAGCCCGGCAGGATCGAGGCAGCGTTCAGCACGATGCCGACCGGCACCTTCGGCGCTTCCGCGCGGATCGCCTCGACGGCAAGCCCGTGCGCGAGGTTCATGTGGTGCATTGCGTAAAGCGCTGCCTGCATGTTGCGTTCGCCAGGCGCATGGATGCCATAGAGGTGGCTCAGCCAGACGATGCACCAGGGTTCGTTGAAAGTGGCGATGGAATCGAGGCGGTCGCCGAGGCGAGCCGTCACAGTCTTGGCATAACGCTGAAAGGCATGGGCAGTCGAACGCGCCGTCCAGCCGCCGTCACCGGCCAGCGTCAGCGGCAGGTCCCAGTGATAAAGCGTCGCGAAGGTCTTGATGCCGCGCGCCTTGCAGCCGTCGACGAGACGGTCGTAGAAATCGAGACCGGCTTCGTTGATCGGGCCGGTGCCGTCGGGAATGATGCGTGGCCAGGCGATCGAGAAGCGATAGGCTTCGACGCCCATGTCCTTGATCAGGTCGAGATCCTGATCCAGCCGATTGTAGTGATCGCAGGCGACATCGCCGTTATCGCGGTGATAAACTCGGCCCGGCATGTTGGCAAAGGCATCCCAGATCGACGGCTTGCGTCCGTCCGCCTTGGTGGCGCCTTCGATCTGGAAGGCGGCGGTGGCAACGCCAAAGGTGAAATCGCCGGGAAAGCGGGCTGCGAGAAGCTTCGGATCGATCATGGTGAGAATCCCGTCTGTTGTGGCTTCGTTGACGGCGGTTTAGCCAAGCCGAATGGCAAAGTACAGCGCCGGCCTAAGAAAAACTGCAACGTTGCAGACGTCGAAATTGAGCCGGCTACAAGCTTTCGGCAACCACAGCAAGCGATAGCTGCCTGAGCAAAAACCGGCTCCAAGGCGGCGACCTGCGCCGCCTTGGATATGGCTCGGTCTTAAAGCTTGACCCAGGCACCGTTGCGCTTTGAGGAAGCAACACAAGCCTCGACGAAAGCGACACCCTTCACGCCGTCATCGACGGTCGGGTAGATCACCGCCGGATCGAGCGCTACGCCCTTCTTGGCGGCGTTGATAGCGCGCGCCGCTTCGGTGTAGATCGTGGCGAATGCCTCGAGATAACCCTCGGGATGGCCTGCCGGAATGCGCGAGACACGGGCAGCCGCAGCGCCCGAACCAGCGCCATTGCGAGTGATCAGCCGCTTCTGCTCGCCGAATGGCGTGTACCAGAGATAGTTTGGGTCAGCCTGCGTCCATTCGATGCCGCCCTTGGTGCCGTAGACCCTGAGCTTCAAGCCGTTCTCGTGGCCGGGCGCTACCTGGCTGCACCACAGCATGCCCTTGGCCGGCTTCTCGGAACCCTTGGCCTTGAAGCGCAGCAGCAGATGGGCGTTGTCGTCCAGACGACGGCCTTCGACGAAGCTGTCGAGATCGGCAGCGAGGCTGTCAAGTTCCAGGCCGGTGACGAAGGAGGCGAGATTATAGGCATGCGTGCCGATATCGCCGGTGGAACCGCCAGCACCCGACTGCGACGGGTCTGTCCGCCACGCCGCCTGCTTTTGGCCCGACTGCTCGATATTCTCCGTCAGCCAGTCTTGCGGATATTCCGCCTGCACGATGCGGATATCGCCAAGCTCACCATTGGCGATCATCTCGCGCGCCTGACGGATCATCGGATAGCCGGTGTAATTGTGCGTCAGAATGAACAGCGCACCGCTTTCGTCCGCCACCTTTTTCAGTTTCTTGGCGTCAGCGAGATTGGAGGTCAGCGGCTTGTCGCAGATGACATGAATGCCACGGCGGAGAAACTCCTTGGCGGCGTCATAGTGCACATGGTTCGGCGTAACGATCGATACCGCCTCGATGCCGTTCTTCAGCTTGGCTTCGCGGATCGCCATGTCGCGATAGCTGGAATAGGTGCGCGACGGATCGAGCCCGAGATCGAGCCCGGAAGCAATCGCCTTTTCCGGCGAGGACGACAGCGCGCCAGCGACGAGATCGAACTGGTCGTCAATACGCGCGGCGATGCGGTGCACCGCGCCGATAAAGGCGCCAGCACCTCCGCCCACCATGCCTAGCCGAATGCGCGGCTCGCGCGTCTGTTCCGATGATCCTTCGATTGCCATAGGTTCCTCCTGATAATTGAATTGTGTGGATGCGATCGCTTGCCGCAATCATTCCCTCTCCCCGCGTGCGGGGAGAGGGCCAGGGTGAGGGGCTACCGCTGAACCGGCAAACTCTGCCGTCGCGATGAATATCGAGAAGGCCCCTCATCCGTCCTCTCACGGTTTCGCTTCGCTCGCCCGCTCGAGTCCACCTTCTCCTCGCATTTGCGAGGAGAAGAGTTGGGATCAAAGCCCCAACATGCGCCGGTTGGCCGCCTGATCCGTGCCGCTTCCGGCAAAGTCATCGAATGCCTTTTCGGTGACGCGGATGATGTGCGACTTGACGAATTCGGCACCTTCGCGCGCGCCGTCTTCCGGATGCTTCAGTGCGCATTCCCATTCGACCACGGCCCAGCCGTCGAAATTGTTGGCCGTCATCTTCGAAAACACAGCGCCAAAATCGACCTGGCCGTCGCCCAGCGAACGGAAGCGGCCGGCACGCTCGACCCAGCCCTGATAACCGCCATAAACGCCCTGTCGGCCGGTCGGATTGAATTCCGCGTCCTTGACGTGGAACATCTTGATCCGGTCCTTGTAGATATCGATGTTGTCGAGATAGTCGAGGCACTGTAGGACATAGTGCGACGGGTCATAAAGCATGTTGGCGCGCGGATGGTTCTTCACGCGCTCCAGGAACATCTCGAAGGTGATACCGTCATGCAGGTCTTCGCCCGGATGGATCTCGTAGCAGACGTCGACGCCGTTTTCATCCGCATGATTGAGGATCGGCGTCCAGCGGCGCGCAAGTTCGTCGAATGCGGTTTCGACCAGACCGGCCGGGCGCTGCGGCCACGGGTAGATGAACGGCCAGGCGAGCGCGCCGGAGAAGGTTGCATGCGCCTTGATGCCGAGGTGCTTCGAAGCCGTCAGCGCCATCTTCACCTGCTCGACAGCCCATTCCTGCCGCGCCTTCGGATTGCCGCGCACTTCCGGCGCCGCGAAACCATCGAAAGCTTCGTCGTAAGCCGGATGGACGGCGACGAGCTGGCCCTGCAGATGGGTCGAAAGCTCAGTCACTTCGACGCCGTTGGCGCGCGCGACACCGGCGAATTCGTCGCAATAATCCTTGGAAGAAGCCGCCTTCTTCAGATCGATGAGCTGGCCGGCCCAGGTCGGCACCTGTACGCCGACATAGCCGGCATCGGCCGCCCATTTCGTGATCGAATCCCACGAATTGAACGGTGCTTCATCGCCTGCAAATTGTCCAAGAAACAGGCCTGGGCCCTTGATCGTCTTCATGCGTAATTCCTCCCTGATCGCGTTCTGTAAACGTTTCCGATCCATCTTAACGCCCAGTTCCAGATGAACAAGACGCAATTTCCTCGAAAAACAATAGGGCCGTCCGGCCGAAAGTCGAATGCATCGCGACCTAATCATGGCCCGCCGTGGACGGCAAGAGGTACGTGCCGCAAAAATCGTCGCACTTTGTGCACGCTTGTTGCAAAACACGCAGAAATGCCCGCCGGAACCGGCGGGCACAGCTGTTGAAATCCCGTGGATCAGCCGATCAGAACGGTGAATCGGGGAAGTAGAAATCCTTGGCATTGTCCTTGGTGACCAGGGTCGCGTCCAGGATGTAGGTGCCGCGAACCGGAACCTGATCGTAGAAGTGGGCAGCGGTCAATTCCATCGCGGTGCCCACCATTGCCGGTGGATACAGCACGTCGACCGGGATCAGCTTGTCGCCGTCCATGACCTTCTTGATCATGTCCTTGGAGCCGGCGCCGGCGACGACATACTTGATGTCGGTGCGCTTGGCCTGCTCGATCGCCTGCAATACGCCGACGGCCATGTCGTCATCCTGGCACCAGACGACATCGATCTTCGGGAACTTCGTCAGATAGTCCTGCATGACCTTGAACGCGTCGTCGCGGTTCCAGTTGCCGTATTGCCGGTCGAGAACCTTCACGTTCGAGCCGGCGATGCCCTTGTCGAAACCGTCCTGGCGCTGCTGATCGATCGGGATCGGCAGACCACGGATGATGACGACCTGCGCATCCGGCGTCGTCGCCTTGATATATTCGCCCGCCGTCTGGCCGAGTGCCGGATTGTTGCCGGCAACATAGAGGTCGCGGACGGAATTATCGTTGTTGCTCGGCGCACGGTCGACGAGCGTCACGAACTTGCCCTTGTCCTTGACTTCCTTGATGGCGTTGACCAGTGGATCGGGGTCGGACGGCAGGATCACGAGGGCGTCGATACCCTGGGTCTCGAGGTCCTGCACCGCATTGGCCTGGCTGGCCGGATCCGGCGAAGTCTTGACGATAACGGTGAGCCCCGGATGCTCCGCCATCAAGAGCTTGGCGACGCGTTCGGCATGGAAGACGACGCCCGAAGTCCAACCATGATCCGCCGCCGGAATGGAAACGCCGATGGTTACCTTCTTGTCCTCGGCATGTACCGTGCCGGCCAGAGCCGCCATCACGATCGCCAAACCAAATAGTCTTTTACGCATGTTTCATCCTCCCAGATAGAGACAGGGCTTTGTCACAAGAACCGGGCGCCCCCTGACCCGGTTATTCACGATTTGCGCGCAAGCGAACGCTGAACCAGCATGGCGATAATGATGATCGCGCCCTGGATGGCGCTCAGCAGATACTCGCTGATGAAATTGGAAAGCAGCATGATGTTGCCGACGAGTTCGAGGATGAAGGCGCCACAGATCGTGCCCCACACCCTGCCCGCGCCACCCTTCAGCGCCGTTCCACCCACAACGACGGCCGTGATCGCCTGAAGCTCCCAGAGAATACCCGTTGTTGCCGATGTAGAGCCAAGCCGTGGCACATAAAGAAGCACCGCGATGGCGACGCAAAACCCCTGGATAATGAAGGCGATGGTACGCACGCGATTGACCGCCACGCCGGAATAGCGCGCGACGTCGCGACTGGAGCCGACAGCGATGACGTGCCGCCCGTAGCGGGTGCGATAAAGAATGAAGGCCGCAACACAGGTGACGGCAAGGATGACGACGATCGGGACCGGCACACCAAGCACAGAGCCGTAATAGGCGGGCTTGTAGAGTGCCTGCACCTCGGCCGAGCGCAGAGTGATCGCGCCGCCCTGCGACAACCAGGTTGTCAAGCCGCGGTAGACCCCCATGGTGCCAAGGGTCGCGATGAACGGCTCGATCTTGCCCATGGTCGTGATCAGGCCATTGGCGAGACCGCACAGGACACCGGCGACGATCGCGAACAACGCAGCCGCCGCCAACATCAGGGTTGGATCGGCGATGACGCCCGAGTTCATCAGGAGGATCATCAGGCTGGCAACGAAGGCGACCATCGCGCCGACCGACAAATCGAGATCGCCCGCCGAGATGACGAAGGTCGCTCCCACTGCGATGATCGCAATAAAGGCGCATCTCGTCGCGACATTGGTGAGATTGGTCATGCCGATAAAGTTCGGATTGACCAACGCGCCGACGATCAGAAGCAGCAACAGCGCTGCAAACGGTGCGACTGCCCGTAGATCGACATCCCGCCAGGAACGGCCCCGCCGACCCGTCTTCTCGCTACTATCCTCGCCAACGCTCATATCCAAAACCAGCCTCCCGTCCCATCATTCCTGGGAATTCGCCCGTACTCTTTTTGCCGCCGCTTCAGGCAGCCGCTTTTTTCTTCAGACCCGCCGCATAGCGCATGATTTCCTGCTCGGAGATCTCCTCGCCTTCGAGCACTCCGACGATCCGGCCTTCGCGCATCACGGCAACCCGCGTGCAAAGCCCGATGACTTCCGGCATCTCCGACGAGACCACGATGATCGAGTGGCCGTCGCGCGCCAGTGCCGAAATGAAATGGTAGATCTGCTGTTTCGTGCCGACGTCGATGCCGCGGGTCGGCTCGTCGATGATGATGATCTGCGGCTCTGTCTCCATCACCTTTGCCAGGAGCAATTTCTGCTGATTGCCACCGGACATGCGGCCGGCGACGATATTGCCGTCGCGCACGCGGATATCGAAACGACGGCGCGCCCGCGTAAGCGCATCGGCCTCGCTTGCGGCACTGAGATAGCCAAACTTGCCGTGCCTATCGAGCGATTGCAGGGTGAGGTTTGCCGTCATACCCGAATTGAGAAGCAGACCCTTGGATTTGCGGTCCTTGGTCATATAGGCAAGGCCGGAGCCGATCGCGGCGTGAACGTCATGCGCCGGCACGGATTGCCCGTTGACGATGACCTCGCCGGCGACACGCGAGCGCAACCCGACCACCGCTTCCATCAGCTCCGTGCGCCCGGACCCAATCATGCCGGAAAAGCCTAGGATCTCGCCCTTGCGCACCTCAAAGCTCGCATCTTGGACATAGCCCGTCGAAACCGAGTTGACGCTGAGCACAATCTCTTCATCGACGTCAGGTTCATGCTTGGCGGGATAGAGGCTGGAAAGCTCGCGCCCGACCATCAACTGGGCAATCGATTCACCATCGAGCAGCGATGTCGGCGATGTCTTCACCCATTGGCCATCGCGCAGGACCGTAACCCGGTCCGTCAGCTCCATGACCTCATCGAGCTTGTGGGAGACGAAGACGAAGCTCGTCCCCTGGTCGCGCAGCTTGCGCACCTGCTTGAACAGGAAGTTGGTTTCCTCCCGCGACAGCACGGCGGTCGGTTCGTCCATGAAGACGATGCGCGCGTTGCGGCTAATCGCCTTGGCGATCTCGACCATCTGCTTGTCGGCGATCGACAGTGTGCCGATCATGGCATTCTCATCGACATGCGAACCGAGGAGGTCAAGGACGCGCCGCGTTTCCGCCCGCATATGCTTGCGGTCGAGCACGCCGAAATGCGTGACCTCGCGGCCAAGAAACAGGCTCTCGGTGACGGTCAGATGTTCGGCAAGATTGAATTCCTGATGGATGATGACGATGCCGAGCGCTTCGGCGGCGCCATTCGGCGGCAGCTTCACAGGCTTGCCGTCGAGCAAGATCTCGCCGGAGCTTGGCTGCTCGAAACCGGAAAGGACCTTGACGAGCGTCGACTTGCCGGCGCCGTTCTCCCCCATGAGCGCATGGATCTCGCCGGCCCGAAGATCGAAATTGACGCTGAACAAAACCTGCACGCCACTGAAGGACTTGCAAATTCGCCTCGCGGACAGCACCACCGCGCTATCGACGGCCTCCGAACCCATCACTTCCTCCCTGTGGCTCCACCCACTTTCCATGCTATGTAAACCTTTACATATGGCATGTAAAGGTTTACATCGGTTGATATTGCACAATTCTTCACGGTCGCCTTTGACCTCCACGGAAGTCTGTGTAGTGTCCGGTCCGAGACGAGACCCAAGGCAGAGCGCAGTGTCGAATTCCACGCCCGCAACCATCGAAGACGTCGCCCGAATTGCCAATGTTTCGATCGCAACGGTCTCCCGGGCCATCCATATGCCGGAGAAAGTCGCAAACTCGACGCGGCTGAAGGTCAACCAGGCGATTGCCGTCACCGGTTACACGACCAACGCCATGGCGCGCAGTCTGCGGCTCGGACGGTCGAACATGATTCTGGTCGTAGCACCCGATATCGGCGATCCCAATTTCTCCAATATCCTCATCGGACTGGAAAATGAGGCGCGTTCGCACGGCTACGGCATCCTGATCGGCCACACGCAGAACGACGCCCAGCGCGGGTTGGAATATCTGAAATTCCTGAATTCCAACCAGGCGGCGGGACTAATCCTGTTCACCGGCATCCTGCCCTTCGGACACCAGACGATGACGGCGCGTCTACCGCCGAGCGTCGGCGTCTTCGAGCCGGTCTTCAACGGCGGCATTCCCTATGTCGGCGTCGACGATATCGCCGGAGCCCGCAAGGCAGTTGACCTCCTGATCGCAGAAGGCCACCGGAAGATTGCCTTCATCGGCGATTCTCGCACTCGTCTCGCCTATAGCCGGCGGCGCATGGGCTATGAGGCCGGGATGGACGCCGCCGAGATCGGCACCGAGCTCCGCATCCTCTTCGAAGGCGACGGCACCATCGAGAGCGGACGACTGGCCGTCGAGCAGCTTTTCATGCGCGACACGCTGCCGACGGCTTTCATGTGTGTCAACGATCAGACCGCCATCGGCGTGATGATCGGGCTGAAAGCACGCGGCTACGACATTCCAAGAGATTTCTCAGTGACCGGCTTCGACGATGTGCCGCAGGCCGTGTTCATGACGCCGTCGCTGACGACCATCCGGCAGCCCCGCACCGCTATCGGCAAGCATGCTATGGCGCTCCTGCTCGAGCTCCTGTCGGACGGCCAGCCCCCCGAGGCGGAAATCCTGCTGCTGCCCGATCTGGTGGTCCGCAACTCTGTCTCGGCACCGTCGCGTATCAGGCGATAGGGATGCGTAGCGATGCCGCTCGGTAGGATCACTCTTTATGTCCGCGATGTGGAAGCGACGATCGGCTTTTACGAGAAGCATTTTGGCTTCAAGCCACTCAGGCTCGAAGGCGATCGGATTATCGAGCTGCTGGCGCAGGATGGTGGCGCCAATCTGATGATCCATCCGCGGGAAAGGCCCAAAAGATGGGCCAAGTGCTGGTGAAACTGGGCTTCGACGTGGAGGATGTCGAAGCATTCCGCGCCAAATGCGCTGCCGAGGGGCTTGAATTCGGACCTTTGCATCAGGCAGACGGCTATGTGTTCGCCAATGCCAAGGACCCCTCCGGAAACCCCATAGCGATTTCCAGCCGCGCATTCAGGCGGTAGCTCGGGAGGCGACAAACCATCGCCTCCCTGATTTCATCGATCAAACGTAACGATTGACAACGTTTTCCAACAGCTCTTGCTTGCCGGACTTCGGCTGCGGGTTGATGTCCTTGGCCTCAACCCATTCTGCGATCTGGTCGAGCGAGTATTCGCCGCGAAGCAGCTTCTGGCTTTCAGCCGAATCCCAACCGGCGTAACGGTCGGCGAGCGGCTGCGACAGGGCCTTGTCCTCGATCATCTTGGCGGCTGCCTTCAGACCACGGGCGCAGCAATCCATACCGCCGATGTGACCAATCAGCAGGTCTGCCGGGTCGAGCGACTGACGACGCAGCTTGGAATCGAAATTGGTGCCGCCGCTCTTGAAGCCGCCGCCTGCCAGAACCTGGTAGTAGGCCAGCGTCATTTCCGGAACGTTGTTCGGGAACTGGTCGGTATCCCAGCCGGACTGGTAGTCGTTGCGGTTCATGTCGATCGAGCCGAAGATGCCGAGCGCGTTTGCAAGCGCCAGCTCGTGCTCGAAGGAATGGCCGGCGAGGATCGCGTGGCCCTGCTCGATGTTGACCTGTACCTCGTTTTCGAGGCCGTTCTTCTTCAGGAAGCCGTAAACCGTCGCGACGTCATAGTCGTACTGATGCTTGGTCGGCTCCTGCGGCTTCGGCTCGATCAGGATCGCGCCCTTGAAGCCGATCTTGTGCTTGTACTCGACCACGAGGTTGAGGAAGCGGCCCATCTGATCCAGTTCGCGCGTCAGGTCGGTGTTGAGCAGGGTTTCATAGCCTTCGCGGCCGCCCCAGAGAACGTAGTTCTCGCCGCCGAGCTTATGCGTCGCGTCCATGCAGGTCTTCACGGTCGCAGCCGAGAAGGCGAAGACATCCGGATCCGGATTGGTCGCGGCACCCGACATGAAGCGGCGGTTGGAGAAGAGGTTCGCCGTACCCCACAAAAGCTTGACGCCGGTCTCGGCCTGCTTCTGGGCGAAGTAGTCGACGATCTCGTTGAGGTTCTTGGTGTTCTCGGCGAAATTCTTGCCTTCCGGACGCACGTCGGCGTCGTGGAAGCAGTAATAGGGCGAACCGAGCAGAGTGAAGAATTCAAAGGCGACGTCAGCCTTCAGCTTGGCGGCTGCCATCGTGTCTTCGAACCAGGGACGCAGGAAGGTCTGGCCGCCGAAGGGGTCGCCGCCCGGCCAGGTGAAGGTGTGCCAGTAGGCAACGGCAAAACGCAGATGATCTTCCATGCGCTTGCCGAAAACCACTTCGTCCTTGTTGTAATGACGGAAGGCCAGCGGATTGGTGCTGTCGGGGCCTTCGTATTTTACCTTGGCGATATCGCCGAAAAATCCGGTGCTCATGTCCTGTCTCCTTGGAATGAAATTTGATCTTGGTTGATTATTTCAATGCGCACTCAACGGCTTAATCGCCGGGTAAAGCGCGCGGTAACGCTTGTAAGCATCCTCGTAGGCGCCGGTCAGCGCCGTAACCGGCTCGATCGTGCCGGCCGTTTCCGGGGTTGAGCACACCGCGACCGGATCGGCACCCGTAGCCGCGATGAGGCCGAGACGAGCGGCTCCGAAGGCAGCTCCGAAATCGCCGTCAGCCGGCAGATCGACAGGAACGCCGAGCGCGGTCGCGATCGAGGCGAGCCAGTAGCGCGAGCGCGAGCCGCCACCGATGGCGGTGACGCGGGCGATATCAGTGCCGGCCGAGCGCAGCGCTTCGAGATTGTCTCGGATGGCAAAGCTGACGCCCTCCAGCACCGCCTGCGTCAGCACGGCGCGGCCGCTCTCATGGCCGAGGCCGATGAAGGCGCCGCGAATGGTGGCGTCATTGTGCGGCGTGCGTTCGCCGGAAAGATAGGGAAGGAAGGTAACGCTCGACGGCGCCTTCAGCGTGTCTCCGAGTTCGCCGGTAAGGTCGGCGGCGGATTTGCCGGTGACGCTCGAATGCCAGTTCAGCGCGTCGGTCGCCGACAGGATGACGCCCATCTGATGCCAGGTGTTCGGCAGCGCATGGCAGAAGGCATGTACGGCGCTTTCCGGCTTCGGCAGGTAGGAGCCGTTGGCGGCAAAAAGCACGCCCGAGGTGCCGAGCGAGACGAAGGCAGCGCCGTGGCTGACCGTGCCCATGCCGCAAGCCGAAGCAGCGTTGTCGCCTGCCCCGCCAGCTACGACGACGTCGCCGCTGATGCCCCAGTTCGAAGCCAGTTCGCCGCGCAGCTTGCCGGCGGCATCCGTGCCCTCGACCAGGGTCGGCATCTGCTTTTCATCGAGATCGGTCGCGGCCAGCAGCTCGGACGACCATTTGCGCTTGCCGGTGTCGAGCCAGGAGGTGCCGGCGGAATCCGACATTTCGGAGATGTGCTCGCCCGTCAGCCACAGACGCAGATAGTCCTTCGGCAACAGCACCCAACGCACCTTGGCGAAGACATCCGGCTCATGCTTGGCGACCCAAGCGAGCTTCGGCGCGGTGAAGCCGGGGAAAACGATATTGCCGGTCAGCGCCCGGAAACGCGGATCGGCGTCGAGCGCCGCGGCTTCATGATAGCTGCGCGTATCGTTCCAGAGAATGCAGGGGCGCAGCACCTTGTCGTCGGCGTCGAGCAGCGTCGCACCATGCATCTGGCCGGAAAGCCCGATACCACGCACGGCGGCCAGCTCCTTCGGATGCGTCGCCCTCAGACCGGCGACCGCTTCTTCGGTGGCGCGGATCCAGTGCGACGGCTCCTGTTCCGACCAGCCCGGATGCGGACGCGACACGTCGAGCCCGCCATTGGCCGAGCCGATGATCTTCTGGTCACCGTCGATCAGCATCGCTTTGACGCCGGACGTTCCGAGATCGAGACCCAAATACATCAGTTGATACTCCCTAGATTCCGCCGTTCATGGCAGATTGTCCTTCACGAAAATGTCGAGGCGAATGCGCTCCTGACCGGCAATGAAGCCTTGACCGTCCGCCGTTGCCTTCAGGACGCGGACGGCGCTGCGTACCTCATGGCCGGCATCCTGATTGAGCACGGCATCGATCGTACCGTCCTGCAGCGCCGCGCGCGTATGTTCGGTGAGTTCATGGGCGACGACCGTCAGACCACGCCCCTGCCCGGCCGCCTTCAGCGCCCTGATCAGACCGCGATTACCGGCGCCGAGACTATAGACGCCGATGATGTCATTGCTGCCGGCAAGCGCCTCAGAGACCAGCCCGCTGGTGATCTCCGGATCGTCCCGGCCTTCAAGCACCGGCAGCAGCCGCAATTGCGGAAACTCCGCCGCCATGACGGAAGCAAATCCTTCAAGGCGCTCGCGATGGTCGCGCACCAGCATGGAGCCGGCGAGAACGGTGATGTCGCCACTACGCCCGCCGAGGAAACGGCCAAGTAGCCGTGCTGCCGTCCGCCCCGCAGCAATATTGTCGACGCCGGCATAGTGATGCCGCGTGGAACCGGTGAGATCCGACACCAGGGTGACGACGGGAATGCGCGCATTCACCAGCCGGTCGACGGCGGCGCGCACCTCCGGCGCATCGGTCGCCACCAGCGCCACGCCGGCGATATCCTGCCCCCGCAAAGCGTCGAGTGCGGCCACCAGCGCCGGCGGATCGAAAGCGGGCACCTCGACAATACGGATCGCGGTGCGCTCGAGGGACGAGCGTGTCATCGCCTGGCGCACCTCGGCGTAAAGCCCATGCATGAAGGAATTGTCGCCGGTCGGCAGGATGAAAACGAGCGGATAGACGCGACCCTTGGCAAGATTGGCGGCCGCCACATCGCGCACGTAACCGATGTCGCGGATGGCCGTCTCCACCTTCTCGCGCGTCACGATACGCACGCCCGGACGCTGGTTCAGCACCCGGTCCACGGTCGCAAGACTAACGCCCGCGGCTGCAGCGATATCGTATACGGTGGGTCTCATCAGCGCCTCCTGACGAGATGCTTACCGTCATTTCTGATGTACGTAAATCAGAAATTTTTTCACCCAGATATTTTCCTGTCGATCATCACAACGAAAAAGGGCTCCTCACTGTGAGGAGCCCATTCATTGCAAGAGGATAGGAAGAAATCAATGGCCTCCGCCGCCACCGCCGCCCGCCGTCTTCGGCTTGCTCAGCATCAGCACGCCGAGGATCATCGCCAGGAACAGCACTGTCAGCATCAGGAAGATATCGCTGAAGGACATGATCATTGCCTGCTGCGTCGTCATGTTGACCATTTGCCTCAGCGCAGCCTGAGAACCATCCAGGCCCGAGGCGGTGAAGCTGGTGGCCATATTGTTCAACTGAGCCACGGCGGCCTGGTTGCCCCAGTTGATATTGTCGCGCAGGTTGAAGTAGTGCAGATCCTGGCGGTTCGTCAGCAACGTGTTAATGATGGCAAGACCGACGGCGCCGCCGAGGTTACGCGTCAGGTTGAAGAGGCCGGATGCGCCCCGCATACGAGCGGGCGGCATGGTACCAAGCGCGATATTGTTGATCGGCACCATGCAGAGCATCAGCCCGAAGCCACGCAGGATCTGCGGGATCAGCAGCTCGTAGAAATCCCAATCCGTCGTCAGATGCATCATGATGTAGGTACCGGCGGAGAAGCTGGTGAAGCCGATGATCATCAATATGCGCAGATCGAGCTTGCCCGACAGGAAGCCGGCAAGCGGTGCCGTGAAGAACATCGTCAAGCCCGAAACGAACATCGTCTCGCCGATCTGCAGCGAATCATAGCCGCGAATGCGGGCGAGATAGAGCGGGTAGATATAGGTCAGACCATAAAGACCAATGCCCATCACGAAGGAGAACACCGAGCCGAAGGAGAAGTTCTTGTTGGCGAAAGCCTTGAGATCCACCACCGGGAAATCCACCGAGAAAGCACGGTAGAAGAAGATGATTGCGCCGATGCCGGAAGCGATGGCGGCGATGGTGATGTAACCGTCGTTGAACCAGTCGTTGGTGTTGCCCTCTTCCAGCACATATTCCAGCGCGCCGAGGAAGACTCCCATCGAGAACAGGCCCCACCAGTCGAATTTCTTCATCAGCGACAGCTCGGGCTTGTCGAAATCGATGTATTTCCAGGTGACGATGGCAACGACGATGCCTGGCGGGATGTTGACCAGGAACAGCCAGTGCCAGGAAAAGGCATTGGACAGATAGCCGCCGACCGTCGGGCCGATGGTCGGCGCCAGCGTGGCGATCAGGCCGATGATCGGCGAGACGATGTTGCGCTTCGACGGCGGGAAAATGGTGAAGGCGGCCGCGAACACCGAAGGTATCATGCCGCCGCCGATGAAGCCCTGCAGCGCGCGATAGACGATCATCTGGTCGATGTTGGTGGCAGTCGCCGCCATAGCGCTCGCAACCGTGAAGCCGGCGGCTGAGATCGCAAAGAGGTAACGCGTCGAGATGATGCGCGCCAGGGTTCCCGACAACGGGATCATGATGACTTCGGCGATCAGATAGGCCGTCTGCACCCAGCCGATTTCATCCGAACCGGCGCTGAGGCCGGCCTGGATTTCGCTGAGCGAGGCCGAAACGATCTGAATGTCGAGGATCGACATGAACATGCCGAGCACCATCGCGAGGAAAGCGATGAGCTTTTTCGGGTCTATGCGGTCGTCCGCCGGAGAAATGGCGGGCGCCGGCGCCCTGGGAGGGGCGCCTGCTGTAGTGCTGGCCGACGACATGATTGTCTCTCCCGAGCTTTACTTGTCCGGCGCCGTGCGGGTGTCGACATCGACAACGACACTCAGGCCGGCGCGCAGGCGACCGCTATCGAGCGCATCCTGCGGCAGAGCGATGCGAACCGGCACACGCTGGATGATCTTGGTGAAATTGCCCGTCGCGTTTTCCGGCGGCAACAACGAGAAGACCGAGCCGGAAGCCGGCGAAATCGATTCTACCGTGCCGACGATCGGATGATCGCCATAGGCGTCGACCTGGACGTTGACTTTCGAGCCGGGAACCAGATGCTGGATCTGCGTTTCCTTGAAGTTGGCGTCGATATAGAGCTGCCGGGTCGGAACGATCGCCATCAGCTTCTGGCCGGGAGAGACGAGATCGCCTTCCTGGACGGACCGGTTACCGACGATGCCATCATAGGGCGCCTTCAGCACGGTGAAGGAGAGATCGCGGGCAGCCTTGTCGCGCGCGGCTTCCAGGCCCTTTATGGTGCTCTCGGCCTGCGTACGCTGTGCCTGCAAGAGGTTGATATTGGCCTGAGCAGAAGCGATGGCGGCGTCGCCACCGACGAGATTGGCATTGGCCTGGTCGAGAGCGATATTGGCGCTATCGAGCGAAGCCGTAGTACCCACTGACTTCGCCTGGAGTTCGGCCGCACGAGTCTGGGTGATCTGCGCACCGCGTACCGTTGCCTGCAGAGCAACCTTCTGGGCCTGGGACTGTGCAAGGGTCGCCTGACCGGCAGCGATCTGCGCGTCGATCGTGTGCAGCGACAGCTGCTCGGTGACGACCGAGGCCTGTGCCTGTTCCAGCGCCAGCTTGTAGTCGCCATCATCGAGCGTGGCGAGCACGTCGCCGGTCTTGACCTGCTGGTTGGCGACGACATTCACCTTGGCAACATAGCCGGTAACCTTCGGCTGGATGACCGCGATGTCACCTCCGATATAGGCGTCGTCGGTAGAGACCATGAAGCGGCCGGTTGTCCACCAGTCGTAACCGTACCAGCCGCCAGCAACGAGCGCCAGAACGACAGCAATAGGCAGAACCAGGCTGCGCCGCTTCTTCTCGGCGGGCGGTGGGGCCGCCACGGCCGGAGATGCAGGCGCAGCCTGGGCGGGGGCGGGATTGCCGCGCGTTTCCGCGGCGGGAGCTTCGGCGGATACGCCGGCTTCCATTTCGGTATCAGCAGCATCTTCAACGATGCGCGCTACATTGTTACCATGACTTGACGACATTGCCCTACCACCGGAAAATCTGGGTAAAATAATCGAACTGAACGGTTCGGTTCAGTTGACATAGATCGTTTTCCACTCCATATCAAGTGGCATCGAACCGTTGAGTTCGATTTATTTGGCGAATCTGATTAAGGTTCTCGAAAAATGACCGAGTGAAGGAGACCATGAAGCACGAACCGCAAAATGTCGCCGTCTTGAACGCACCCGCATCCGGCGGACGATGGGCCGCTGGTGAAGATCCGGTCAAGCGCCTGCAGATTCTGGAAGGCGCCAAACGCGTCTTCATGAAGATGGGGTTCGATGCCGCGAGCATGAACGACGTCACGCGCGAAGCTGGTGTCTCCAAAGGTACGCTCTACGTCTATTTCGCCAATAAGGAAGACCTGTTCTCCGCGATGATGGACAGCGAACGGGCACATTTTGTAGAATTGGTGCGCACCACACTTTCCGACGAGGCGGATGTCGCTTCCTCTCTTTATGAATTCGGCATGGTGTTCGTGACTCACGTCACCTCCGAAAAGACCATCAGCGCCATGCGCACCCTCATCGGCGTGCGCGAGCGCATGCCCTCCCTCTGTCAACGCTTTTTCACCGGCCCGGAAAATCTGCGCACGATCCTGCGAGGCTTCCTGGAACGTCAGGTCGCAGCCGACCGCCTCAGCATCGAGGATTTCGATATGGCTGCGCGTCATTTTCTCGAAATGGCCAGCGGTAGCTATTTCAAGCTAAGGCTATTCGGCGATATGGAAGCGCCTCCTTCGAAAGAGGAGATCGACTATGTCGTGCGCGGCGCCTTGCGCGTCTTCCTGGCTGCCTATGGTATCAGTCGGAAAGATCAGGCCTGACCGCCTTCCGATAGCCAGCGGATATCAGCTCCAATCCCGCAACCGCGATCAAATCCCTCAGCCGGTCAGCGCCTAACAATAGGCCCGCAACCAGGGAGTGGAACATGAGTGCGATCGGAAGAGCGATATGGTTCATCGAAAGCCATTTTGCATCGGACATCTCGCTAGACGAGATCGCCGATACCGCCGGCCTGTCGCGTTACCATCTGTCGCGAGTCTTCGGGCTCGCCACCGGCCATTCGATCAGCGGCTATATCAGGGGCCGGCGTCTTAGCGGGGCCGCTCTTGCGCTGACCAACAGCTCCTCGACCATTCTCCAGGTTGCCCTCGATGCGGGCTACGGTTCGCATGAGGCTTTCACCCGTGCCTTCCGCGAGCAGTTCGGCATGACGCCGGACGGCTTGCGCAAACAGGGGCACGCCCAAAACCTTGTCTTACTGGAGCCGATCAGAATGGACGACACCCGCCTTCCCAAGCTCGAAGCGCCGCGTTTCGAGAGCCGCCCCGCAATGCTGCTCGCCGGCCTTGCGGAAACCTATGCCCATGAAGCCACGCAGGGGATTCCATCGCTCTGGCAGAAGTTCAACCAGCATTTCGGCCAGATCGGCAATGTCGCCTATGGCGTCTGCACCCAGGCCGAGGGCGAGACCGAAAGCTTTCGCTATATGTCCGCCGCCGAGATCAGCGCGGCCGACGACCTACCAGCGGACTTCACGACCCTGAAGTTGCCGCAGCAACGCTATGCGGTCTTCACGCATCGCGGCCACATCTCTGGTATCTCTGCCACGGTCCACCAGATCTTCGGCGACTGGCTGCCGCAATCCGGCCAGTTACATGGCGGCGTGCCCGACATGATGGAGCGCTACGACGACCGTTTCGACCCTCAAACCGGCATGGGCGCGACGGAGATCTGGATCCCCCTGAAGGCATAGAAACAGCGGCGGTGCTTACGAAAATAGCGCTGCCGCTTGCACCTGTGAATTCGCTCCTTACATTACCGACGATTATTGAGAAGCCGGAGCTGGGGGTCAGCGTTCGGAAAACGCTGACCAAAGGGAAATCGTCGATGGATATTGTTGGGTTGATGCAGGATCCGAGTGCATGGATTGCGCTGATCACGCTCGTTGTCATGGAGGTGGTCCTCGGTATCGATAACCTCATCTTCATCTCGATCCTGACCAACAAGCTGCCGCCTGAACATCGCGAGAAAGCCCGCAAGATCGGCATCGGCCTCGCGCTCATCATGCGCCTCGCCCTGCTTGGCACCGTCGCCTGGATTGTGCAGCTGACGCAACCGGTCTTCGAACTCTTCGGCCACGGCTATTCGTGGAAGGACATGATCCTGATCGGTGGCGGCCTGTTCCTGGTTTGGAAGGCCACGAAGGAAATCCATCACAATGTCGATCCCGCCGAACACGGCGAGGACTTCATCGCCAAGTCGACGACCTCAACCTTTGCCGCTGCCATCGGCCAGATCCTGCTGCTCGACCTCGTCTTCTCGGTCGACAGCATCATCACCGCCGTCGGCATGACGCCGCATCTGCCGATCATGTTCATCGCCGTCATCGCCGCCGTCACTGTCATGCTGGTGGCCGCCAACCCGCTTGCCAATTTCATCGAGAAAAACCCGACCATCATCATGCTGGCCCTGGCCTTCCTGCTGATGATCGGCACGACGCTGATTGCCGAAGGCATGGGCTTCCACGTTCCCAAGGGTTACGTCTACACCGCCATGGCCTTCTCGGCCGCCGTCGAAGTACTGAACATGGTGGTGCGCAACAGGCGGAAAAAGGCGGCTGGCGGGCATTGAGGAAAAGGTCCGCACCCGCATATGGGTGCGGCGATCACTCCTGGACGTGGACGTCGACCCATTCGCCGATGTTGCCCCGTCCGTAAATGTCGACCTTGATCCGAACATTGCCCTGAACGATGAGATTCGCGGCATCGTCTGCAATCTCGCCGTTTGCGAGCATCGCTTCCAGACGCTGGCGGTTGGCGGGATCCGAAAAGAAGCTATCACCTTGATCGCCGCGATCACGGCGGCGGTAGGCGTGATAGTTCGCACGATCCTGCCGGATGATCTGCCAGGGCAATGTCAGGGGTTCGCCCTTGGAATTGTAAAGGTCATCATGGCCGATATAGGCACGATAAGTTTCGATAAGACGCGCCGAGCCGTCGCGGGTGATGGTTGATTGCGCCATGGCGGGGTCGACCATGGCTGCTGCCAACAAAAAGCTTAAAACGAGTTTATTCATCGCTTTCTCCCATTGGTGAATTGAGGATCAATTCTGCCACTGTCGCAGAAATTGCAAATAGAAAATAATACGTCCGCCTTCCTATTCCGACTTTTCCGAATGAAAATAGACAAAGATATCGTAATGGACGAAGCCACGAGGCAGCACCGCGCTTGCGTCCGCGCCATGTCGCGGCGCAGTTTCCCTTGACGTCATCCATTGAATATGGCCTAAGGCCACCCAAACGGAAAACGCGGAATTGAAGCGGCAAGACGCCATTTTCCGGCCAGTTTCCTGATCCAGATAAACATTTCCAGCCCGGCAGCGCTTATCCCACGCAGCGGCCTGGCTTTTTCTGACGGGCAAACAAAAATGACCACTTCAGGCGTTCGCGTCCGCATCGCACCCTCCCCGACCGGCGAGCCGCATGTCGGCACCGCCTATATTGCGCTGTTCAATTATCTCTTCGCCAAGAAGCATGGCGGCGAGTTCATCCTGCGCATCGAAGACACCGACGCGACGCGCTCGACGCCGGAATTCGAAACCAAGGTGCTCGACGCGCTGAAATGGTGCGGCCTAAAATGGTCGGAAGGTCCCGATATCGGCGGCCCCTACGGCCCCTATCGCCAGAGCGACCGCAAGGACCTCTACAAGCCCTACGTCGAGAAGATTGTCGATGCCGGCCACGGCTTCCGCTGCTTCTGCACGCCCGAGCGGCTTGAAAAGATGCGCGAAGGCCAGCGCGCCGCCGGCCTGCCACCGAAGTATGACGGGCTCTGTCTGAACCTTTCGGCCGAGGAAGTCTCTACGCGCGTTGCCGCCGGCGAGCCGCATGTCGTACGCATGAAGATCCCGACCGAAGGCTCCTGCAAGTTCCATGACGGCGTCTATGGCGACGTGGAAATTCCGTGGGATGCGGTCGACATGCAGGTCCTGCTCAAGGCTGACGGCATGCCGACCTATCACATGGCCAACGTCGTCGACGACCACCTGATGAAGATCACCCATGTGGCGCGGGGCGAAGAATGGCTTGCCTCGGTTCCGAAGCACATCCTGATCTATCGCTATCTCGGCCTAGAACCGCCGGTCTTCATGCATCTGTCGCTGATGCGCAATGCAGACAAGTCGAAGCTGTCGAAGCGCAAGAACCCGACATCGATCTCTTATTACACGGCACTCGGCTACATCCCCGAAGCGCTGATGAACTTCCTCGGCCTGTTCTTCATCCAGATCGCCGAAGGCGACGAGCTGTTGACCATGGACGAGCTGGCCGAAAAGTTCGATCCGGAAAACCTCTCCAAGGCCGGCGCGATCTTCGATATCCAGAAGCTCGACTGGGTGAACGGCCGCTGGATCCGCGAAAAACTGTCGGAAGAGGATTTCCAGCAGCGGGTGCTGACCTGGGCGATGGAAAACAGCCGGCTGCAGGAAGGCCTGAAGCTTTCGCAGTCGCGTATCACCAAGCTTGGTGAACTGCCTGATCTTGCCGGTTTCCTCTTCAAGTCCGACCTCAACCTTGATCCAGCCGCCTTCGCCAGGATCAAGTCGACGCCGGAAGAGCTGTTGGAAATCCTGAATACGGTGCAGCCGGACCTCGAAAAGATCCTCGAATGGAATGTGGAGACGATCGAAGCCGAACTGCGCGCCATCGCCGACCGCATGGGCAAGAAGCTGAAGGTCATCGTCGCGCCGCTCTTCGTCGCCGTATCGGGCTCCTCGCGTTCGCTGCCGCTTTTCGATAGCATGGCGATCCTCGGCCGTTCCGTCGTGCGCCAGCGGCTGAAACTTGCCGCCCAGACCGTTGCGACCCTCGTCGGCCCGAAGAACTGAACCGGACGTAGAACCATGAACGACAAGACCGAAACATCAGCCCTCTCCTCCGACGCAACGGAAGTTCGCGCCCAGAAGCTCAAGCTGCTGCGCGAAAAGATCGGCGACGTCTATCCGGCGCATTTCCACAGGACGCTGACCAATGCCGAATTGACGGCGAAATATGAGGGCCTGGAGCCGGACATCGAAACCACCGATGTCGTCACCGTCGCCGGCCGTGTCTACTCGTCGCGCAATTCCGGCATGTTCATGGATATCCATGATGCCTCCGGCAAGATCCAGATCTTCAGCCACAAGGACGTCACCGGTGAAGACGCCCGCTCCCTGCTGCCGCTGATCGACATCGGCGACATCATCGGCGTCACCGGCATCGTCCGCCGCACCAAGCGCGGCGAGCTGACGATCAACGCCCAGCAGATCACCATGCTGACCAAGTCGCTGCTGCCGATGCCCGAGAAGTGGCATGGCCTGTCCGATATCGAGCTGCGCTACCGCAAGCGCCATCTCGACATCATGACCAACGAAGAATCCAAGCTCCGCTTCCAGCAGCGCAGCCGCATCGTCTCCGGCATCCGCCGCTTCATGGAAGAAGACGGCTTCATGGAAGTCGAGACGCCGATGCTGCATTCGGTCTATGGCGGTGCCACCGCCGAGCCGTTCAAGACGCATCACAACACGCTGAAGCTCGACATGTATCTGCGCATCGCGCCGGAACTGTTTCTGAAGCGCACGCTGGTTTCGGGCCTTGCCGACAAGGTGTTCGAGATCAACCGCAACTTCCGCAACGAAGGCGTCTCCACCCGGCACAATCCTGAATTCACCATGATGGAGTGCTACTGGGCCTATGCCGACTACGAGGACGTCATGGACCTAGTCGAGCGCCTGTTCTCGACGCTGGCGCTGTCGATCCACGGCACTACGGAATTCGCCTTCGGCGACAAGCAGATCTCCTTCAAGGGTCCTTTCCGTCGCGTGCCGATGCCCGACGCCGTCAAGGAGGCGACCGGTATTGACTTCCTGGCGATCAAGACCGACGAGGAAGCCCGCGCCGCCTCCAAGGCCGCCGGCTTCGCCGTCGAGAAGGACGCAACCTGGGGCGAATGCCTTGCCTTCATCTTCGAGGAGAAGGTGGAAGGCACGCTGATCCAGCCCTCGCACGTCACGCATTTCCCGAAGGACATTTCGCCCTTCGCCAAGGAAGTGCCGGGCGAGCCGCGCCTCGTCGAACGCTTCGAGACCTATTGCAACGCATGGGAACTCGGTAACGCCTTCTCGGAACTCAACGATCCGGAAGAGCAGCGCGCCCGCATGGTCGAACAGCTCGAGCAGGCGCATGCGCGCGGCGAGAAGCAGAAGGAACTGGACGAGGAATTCCTCGACGCCATCGACCAGGGCATGCCGCCCGCCGGCGGCCTCGGCATCGGCGTCGACCGCCTGATCATGCTACTGACCAACTCCCCGTCGATCCGCGATATCATCCTGTTCCCGGCACGACGCGCCAAGGCGGACTGAGCCGGCTTCGCCGGAACAACATTAAAAACGACAAAGGCCGCCAGGGCAATCCATGGCGGCCTTTGTCGTTCATTCGATAGCGTTATTCGTAGTCTACCCAGATGGCACCGGCATCAGCGGACCGCACGCAGTTTTCCACCCATCGCACGCCCTCAAGGCCGGCATGGACGTCGGGGAAGCCGAGCTCCTCCATTCCGGCCGGCGCGAGACCGCGCTGCCCGTCAATGGCAAAGCCGAAGCGCCGGTAGAGATTGGCCCAGGCTTCGAACAGACCCTCCGGATGGCCACCGCCGATGCGGTCGTCGATCCGGGCTTCCGGATAGAGATAGTCCATGCCCCGTTCAAGGATGCGCACCGGCTCGCCCTGAATCTCGTAGGAGAGCTGGTTGGGACGCTCGTCCCACCATTCGACGCTCGCCTTTGACCCGACGATGCGGACCTTCTGGCCATGCATGGAGCCGGCATTGACGGCGCTCGACCAGACGGTTGCGAGCGCGCCGTTGTCGTACTCCATCAGGGTCACGGCGTTGTCCTCAAGCGGCGCCCGGCTCTTGACGAAACTCTGGCGCGTGCACATCAACCGCTTGATCTTCAGATGCGGCAGGATGACTTCCGAAATGTAGAGCGGATGCGTCCCGACATCGCCGAGCACATAGCTCGGACCGGCGAATTTTGGATCGACGCGCCAGCGTGTGGATGGGTTCAGCTCCTCCACCGCCTCGCTGTGGAAACCATGGGCGAACTGCAAATTGACGATACGGATCTCGCCGAGATCTCCGTTCTTCACCATCGCCCGCGCCTGCTCGATCATCTGGTGCCCGGCATAGCCGTAGGTGACGCCGACGATGCGGTTCCGCGCCTGCGAAAGCGCCTTCAGCTCTTTGGCCTCGGCAACGGTGAAGCAAAGCGGCTTCTCGCAGATGACATGCAGATCATGCTCTAGCGCGGCCTTGCAGATGGCGAAATGGGTGTTGTTCGGAGTCGCGATCGAGACGGCCTCAATACCGTCAACCCGCTTGGCCTCCGCGGCAAACATGGCCAGGTAATCCGGATAGCTGCGCGCCTCGTCGAGCCCAAGCTCCACACCGAAGGCGCGACCGCGCTCTGGGTCGATATCGAAGGCGCCGGCCACGAGTTCGAATATGCTGTCCCTGAGTGCGGCCGAGCGATGAATATAGCCGATCTGGCTGCCGCGTCCGCCTCCGACCATGCCCCAGCGGATCGGCTTTCTCTTCAGTCCTGACATTATCCTATTCCCTGTTCCTAGAAGCCGACCGACCGCAGATAATCGCGGCTTTCCTTCACATCCTCGAGGCTTCCCGCCACGCTCAACGGATCGCGTTCCTGCTCGACGGTGATGAAACCGTGATAGCCGATCTCGTCGAGCGTCCGCTTCACCTCGGGGTAGTCGACGATGCCCCGGCCGATCGGGCACATGACGCCCTGGGCACAAGCCTCGAAGAAACGGATCCTCTCGCCGAGCACGCGCTCGAACACCGCCTGGTCGATATCCTTGAAATGGACATAGTCGAGCCGGTCCGCGTAGCGCCGCAGCGTCTCCACGGGGTCCATGCCGGCATAATAGGTATGGCCGGCATCAAGGCAGAAGCCGGCCGTCTCAGCCGGCACATCCCTGGCGATCCGCTCGATCTCGTCGGCAAACTCGATATAGCCGCCGGCATGCGGATGGATGACGGCGCGGACACCGTATTTGTCCCGGGCAAGCTCGGCGATGGCCTTGATGTTGGCGACCATGCCGGCCCAATCCTCGTCGGAAAGCCGCGGCGCGCGCTCAGGATGACCGGCGGCATAATCCCGCTCGTCATGGCCCCAGTCCATAACGGTGAGATAGGGCGTCTTGAACCGCTGGCCGTCAACCTGCTCCGGCTGTGGCAGCCTGGTGATCACGGCGCAGATCTCATCCGTCTGGCGGAGCAGGTTCTGGCGATTGTCCGGAGAGACAAGGTCGTCGAAGATCGTTCCGGCGACAATGAAGAGATTGCGCTCGGAGAGCGCCCTGGCGACTCGCTGGTGGTCGAGCGGCACATAGCCATATGGCCCAAGTTCAAGGCCGCCATAGCCGGCCGCGGCGGCTTCGTCGAAGACGCGCTCCCAGGCCGGCAGGTTGGGATTGTTGACGTCATCCACGCCCCAGCAGCATGGAGCGGTCGTAATCGTGATGGTCACGGGGTCATTCCCTGTCTGATATTGGTAAAGTCGATTGTCGGCCCTGTGATCAGAGGCGCTTCGCCGGCCAGTATTTGTCGACGTATGTCTGGATTTCCGAGCGCATGAACTTTCCGGAAGCGTCAGCCCGCTCTTCCCAGCCGAAGACGCAAGCCGTGACGATGCCGTCGAAGCCGACTTCCGCCAGCGACGAGAAGAAGACCTCCCAGTCGATTTCGCCCTGGTACATGTCCATATGCTGGTGGATCGTCACCTTCGCGCCCGGCGGATTGACGATGTAGCGCAGGCCGGAAGAGGCCTTGTGGTTATAGGTGTCGGCCACATGCACATGGTTGATCAACGGACCCGCATCCCGGATCATCTTCGCCATGTCGTCGCCGAAGTAGAATGTGTGCGGCGCGCAGTAGAGGAACTTCACATTATCCGAACCGATTGTCTTCAACATGTCGATCGCCGGATGCAGCGTCTCGCACCAGTCTTCCGGATGCGGCTCCATGTTGAGGGTAACGCCTTCCTTTTCGAAGACCGGAACGAGTTCCTCGATCGAGCGCCACCACGCCGCCTCGCTATGTTCGTGGGTATGCATGCCGCCGCAGCAGTTCGAGCGGTGGCTCCGGTCCGGCGAAGGGCCACGGCCAAATTCCGAGTTCATCGTGTCGCAATCCATCTCGACGGCGATCCGGATCGCTTCCTTCCAATAGCCGACCGCTGCCTGCCGCTCATCTTCGTGCGGGCTTGCCCAGCGATACATCGGCAGGAGCGATGCGAGCTTGACGCCGTGGTCCTTCAGCGCCGACTTGAATTCGGCAATGCGCTCCTTGTGGGCACGCGGCCGCACCCACCAGGGAAGGAAATCGTCGCGCGGCGACAGTTCGATATGGTCAAAGCCAAGCTCTGCTGCCTTGCGGCAAAGCTGATCGAGCGGCAGGTGCCGGTGCATATGCGGGTCGAGTGCGATCTTCATGGGGCTCCTCCGTCATCCGACGTGACCACGAGCGGGCCAACGGATGATCTTTCGTCTGGATCGTTTTGGGATTCGGTTTTCCTCCCGAATTGCCCGGAGGATAGGCCCGCACCGTATTGGCTCTCCAATCCTTCCTTGATCAAATTTGATCATTGGCGTAGGTCAGCACGGATGCAGGGCTGGAACTGCTGCTGCCGGAGGAGTGGGATGACGAAAGTCACCTTGAAGGATGTGGCGGAAGAGGCCGGCGTCGGCACGGCCACGGTTGAGCGCGTCGTCAACGGCCGTGGTGGCGTCAGGCCCGAAACCGTGGAAAAGGTGTTTCTCGCCGCCAAAAGGCTGAACTACCGGCATGCGCTCTCGAACGCCCATCGCGGCCTCATCCGCATCGAGGTGATCCTGGTGCGGCCGGAAACCAGCTTCTATTCGCGGATGAACCAGGCCTTCGAGCGCATCGCTGCCTCGCTCGACCATGGTATCGTCGTTCACCGCACCTTTGCCCGGGAAAACGACCCGGCGGACTTCGCGCACTACATCGCCAATCCGAAAGTCCGCAGATCGGCGCTGATCGTTGTCGCGCCCGACCATCCGGACGTGGTCACCAGCGTCAGAAAAGCACGCGACCTCGGGATTCCCGTCGTCCAGATCATGACCCGCCCGGCGCCGGAGCTACCCTATGTCGGTATCGACAATTACGCCGCCGGTCGCACGGCCGCCTACTATATGTCACGTATGCTGGCCGGACAGACTGGTTCCTTCGTGGCGCTCTGCCACAGCGGCGCTTACGAGAACCACAAGGAACGCATTCGCGGGTTTTCCGCCTATCTCGCCGAACAAGGCTCGAACGCCCACACCTTCACCGAGGTGATGTTCGATCTCGACGACGAGCACAATGCGATGGAATTGCTGCGCGCCGCGCTTGACCGCGACCCGACGATCATCGGCGTCTACAGCGCAGGCGGCGACAATGTCGCCGTCGCATCCGTTCTCCGGCAACACCGGCAGCGAGGGATCTTCTGGGTCGGCCATGAACTGACTGAGCAGACACGCGGCTACCTGCGCCAGGGCATCCTGTCGATCGTGCTGGATCAGGCGCCGGAGATCCAGGCGCGCCGATCGATCGACCTAATGTTGAAGACATTGGGCCTGATCGATGTCGAGGTCAGCGCGGAGCCGGTGCGCTTTCTGACCGTGACCTCGGAGAACCTCTGAACCAATGGCGGTTACAGGTGGCCATTGCCTCCAGATGGCGTATAAGTCCCGCCAATCGCAGCGACATCTTCGCCGCCCGCAAATCAAAGGTGCCAATCCATGACCGACAAAGACAACTCGACCGCGGATACCGAGAATGAACAGCAGCGGCTGGCCGATCTTGCCGAGATCGGCGATGTCGACCTGTCTCAGTTCGCGCCGGGGACTTTCGGCTGCCACGAGGCAATGCACACAGCATCGCTCATGCTCGACATGACCGACGATCACCTGCTGCAACACCCCGCCATCCTCGCCGATCCGGAATTCTACCGTCTCGCCGGCAATGTTCACGAGGCACTGTTCGCGCTTTATCAGGCCATCGGCGAAAAGCATCTGGCGGATTGAGGATTTTTATCTTCGGTCCGAAGCAGCGACGTTAGCCCGGCTCAGTTCGTCACCGGCGACCGCCGGCTGCTGGCGCCCGTCATCGTCGGGTCGACACCCGGCGATGGTCCCGCATTCGGGTCGGTGGCGTCGACGCCGATGAATTCGGCGCCTTTGTCTGTCTCAGGCGGCACGTTGCCGGTCGTTGCCGGTTCGCGCTGCTTGGGCGAGGCATGGGCGGCTTCCTTCGCCGCTGCCTTTTCTTCCGCGGCCACCGCTGCCTTACGCTTGTCCGTCTTGGCGTCGCCACCCTTGTCGTTCTCGGCGGCCAGCGGATTATCGCAATCGTTATAATTCTTTAGCGCCGCCAGTGTCTCGTCGATATCGTTGGGCAGCATATTGATCTGCTCGCCGTAAAACAGGCCCTGGGCGCTCGCATCGCCATTGTAATAACGCGCGGTGACCGGCGCCTCAACGGCGCCACCCGCAACCTTATCGGGATGCGGCGCATAGACGACATCGGCGCCCAGCGCCCGTCCGCGAATATCGGATCGCAAGATCGGGCCGTTCCTGTCGAGAACCACCACCTGAACCAGATCCGGCTTCTGCTCTTCATAGACGGCCTTGGCGACCCGAAGCGCGGTTTTCACGCGCGTCAGCCCGTCCGTCGGGTCGGTTCGGATATATTTACGTACCCAGAAGCGGTTTTCCTTGCGGATGGTGATGAGGCTGACATTGCTGCATTCCAAGCCATTTGGAGAGGCCGAAGCAAAACCTTGAAGCCTGTCCTTGCCCAGATAAAGCGCGAAAGCGCCGGAGGAGCCTATCAACAAGGCCACTCCGCCGATGAGGACGACAAGCTTCCGGGGGGACCGGAACATATGCAGTAAGGCGCTCACGCCAACTGCTCCAGCATAAAGCACTCCAGCACGACAAGATGATTAGCCCTCACGTTAGGGATGCGGCGTTTCGGAATGCTTAAAACAGAAATGAAACTTGTCCCGCTCTCGCTGCTTTTACCAAAAAAGGTCCAAGCCTTTCAGGCCGACGCCGGTCCTTGCCTTGCACCGCGCGGCCATGCTCTAACCGGGACATGGCGTTCACCTTGAGACAGCTTCAATATTTCGTCGCCGTGGCGGAACAGGGCTCGGTCACCCGCGCCGCGCAAAACCTATCGATCTCGCAATCCTCGGTTACCGAAGCCGTGAAAGAACTGGAAGGCGATCTCGGCGTCGAGCTGTTCGACCGCCACCCGCGCGGGCTTACCATCACCCATAACGGCCACCAGTTCCTGCGCCACGCAACGAAGATCCTCTCGACCGTTTCCGACGCCCGCACCAGTTTTTCCGGTCAGCAGAATGCGACCGGCGGCACCTTGAACATCGGCGTCACCTCACTCGTCGCCGGCTATGTGCTGTCCGACCTGCTCGCACGCTATCGCCGCGTCTGCCCCGGCGTCGAGGTCAGCGCCATTGAGGACAATGGCGGCTATCTCGAACATCTTCTGGTCGGCGGCGAGCTCGACGTCGCCGTCATGGTCATTTCCAACCTGCGCGACCGCATGGCACTACAGGCCGAAATCATCGAGACATCGCCCTATCGCCTCTGGCTGCCCATGGGCCATCCGTTGGTTTCCGCCGATATCATCAGCGTCGCCGACATTACCCGCGAACCGCTGATCATGCTCACCATCGACGAGATCGAGGAAAACACCGGCAAGCTGCTGACGGCGCTCGGCGCCCGCCCGCATGTCGCCTTCCGCACCCGCTCCGTGGAAGCGGTGCGCAGTCTGGTCGCCACCGGTGCAGGCGTCGCGCTACTGCCGGACCTCGTCTACCGCCCCTGGTCGCTGGAGGGCGATCGCATCGAGAGCCGCGACGTCTCAGGCTCACTGCCGGTCGTCCAGGTCGGCATGGTCTGGCGCAAGGGCTCCAGCCTGCCGCAGGCCGCCCGCGATTTCGTCGGCGTCGCCGAGAGCATGCGCTCGGGGCGGCAGCGATAGCGCCATAGCCTCTCAATCTCCAACTCTATTTCGCGAGAACAATATGCGTGGCTCGATCTGTCGGAACATGTTCGATTGTCCGGTATCCCAGAGCATGGAGATCAATGCCGTTGAAGAGCGGTTCTCCTTGGCCAAGCACGGTGGGGACAAAAGCAAGGTGAATTTCATCGACATGGCCGGCCTGAACATATTGCCTCACAGTCTCGGCACCGCCGCCAATCTTGATGTCTTTTACGCCTGCCGCTTCGCGCGCCTTTTGCAACGCCTCATCAATGCCACCTGTGACAAAGTGAAATGTCGTCCCACCGAGCATCTCGATTGATGGTCTGGGATAATGTGTCAGTATGAAAGTCGGTGCGTGATAAGGCGGATTGTCGCCCCACCAGCCTTTCCATTGATCGTCCGGCCATTCCCCACGAATAGGCCCAAACATGTTACGGCCAAGGATGAAGGCACCGAAACCTTCCATCGCGCGCTGGCCGAACCGATCATCTAGGCCCGTTTCTCCGTCGTCTTTTCCGAGCATCTGACGAAACGCCCGCGTCGGGAAAAACCACTGAAAAAGTTCCTCGCCTCGCAAACCAAGCGGCCGATCTAAACTCTGATCGATACCCGCAGCGAAGCCATCAAGCGAGACACTGAACCCAGCAACTTTTACTTTAGTCAATTGTACCTCCATACATGCCGGCACTATAGGGCAGAGATCCGCGCCGGCGCATTGCGGCTAACTCCGTTCACTAGGACGATTGGCGTTGTCGGGAGTCGACAACTTATTTTATATTTTTTCGATCATACCGAATGGATGGAGAACCCCTTTCCCTCTCCGCCACATGATGGAACTTTTTGGAATCGGAATTTCCGATATCGCCTTTCTGATAAATGAATTTGCGAATGCGGCGAAATCGGGTCACCTTTTCTTCCGGGAACAAAAGCCAGCCACTGGCTCCATAATATCAAGGCTCAAAAACCGGGAGACTCCGATGAAGCATTTGCTGAAATCATGCACGGCTGCACTCGCATGCCTAAGTTTCGCCACGCAGGTCATCGCCGCCGAGCCGCTGAAGACGCTTGGCAAGGGCGAAGGAGCCGTGAGCATCGTCGCCTGGGCCGGCTATATCGAGCGCGGCGAAAGCGACAAGAGTTACGACTGGGTCACCGGCTTCGAGAAAGAGACCGGCTGCAAGGTCAGCGTCAAGACCGCCGCGACATCGGATGAAATGGTGGCGCTGATGAACGAAGGCGGCTTCGACCTCGTCACCGCTTCCGGTGACGCATCGCTGCGGCTCGTTGCCGGTAAGCGCGTCCAGCCGATCAACACGGATCTGATCCCGAGCTGGAAAAATCTCGACGACCGGTTGAAGAATGCGCCTTGGCATACCGTCAACGGCGTTCACTACGGCATACCCTATCTCTGGGGGCCGAACGTGCTGATGTACAATACCGACGCCTTCAAGGATCAGGCACCGAAGAGCTGGAATGTCGTCTTCGAGGAAATGACCCTGCCGGACGGCAAGTCCAACAAGGGCCGCGTCCAGGCCTATGACGGCCCGATCTATATTGCCGACGCCGCTCTCTACCTGATGGCCCACAAGCCGGAACTCGGCATCAAGGATCCGTACGAACTCAACGAAGACCAGTACAAGGCCGCTCTCGATCTGTTGCGCGGCCAGCGCAAACTGGTCAGCCGCTATTGGCATGACGCCATGATCCAGACGGACGATTTCAAGAACGAAGGCGTCGTCGCCTCCGGCTCCTGGCCGTTCCAGGTGAACCTGTTGCAGGCCGACAAGCAGAAGATCGCCTCGACCTTCCCCGACGAAGGCGCGACCGGATGGGCCGATACCACCATGCTGCATGTCGACAGCGAGCATCCGAACTGCGCCTATATGTGGATGGAACACTCGCTGCAAGCCAAGGTCCAGGGCGACGCCGCCGCCTGGTTCGGTGCCGTGCCCTCGGTTCCCGCCGCCTGCAAAGGCAACGAACTGCTCACCGACAGCGGTTGCGCCACCAACGGCTATGAGCATTTCGACAAGATCAAGTTCTGGAAAACCCCGGTCGCCAAGTGCACGAGCGAGAGCGAATGCGTGCCTTACCATCGCTGGGTTTCCGACTATATCGGCGTGATTGGGGGCAGATAACTCACGCCGATCACGGCGATCGTCTCTCCATCGCAAGGAGTGGCGATCCCGCCGGGACGATGAGGGGAGCGGCATCCACAGCCCCTCGTCGCCTCGCCGAGCCCCCTCCGAAGGGAGAGGGCAAGATGGAAATATGCGCCCTATCATCTCTGCATATCCTTGGAGCACCCCAATGACCGCCGTTCGTTTCCAGCAGGTATCGCGCCATTTCGGCCAGGTCCGCGCCGTCGACCGCGTCGATCTGGAGATCGCGCCCGGCGAATTCTTCGCCATGCTCGGCCCCTCCGGCTCCGGCAAGACCACCTGCCTGAGATTGATTGCCGGCTTTGAGCAGCCGAGCGGCGGCCATATCGAGATTTTCGGCGAGACCGCCGAGGGCGTGCCGCCCTACCGGCGCAACGTCAACACC
Source organism: Rhizobium lusitanum (assembly GCF_014189535.1). Classification (NCBI taxonomy): domain Bacteria; kingdom Pseudomonadati; phylum Pseudomonadota; class Alphaproteobacteria; order Hyphomicrobiales; family Rhizobiaceae; genus Martinezella; species Martinezella lusitana. The sequence goes on from NZ_CP050308.1 coordinate 1,747,593, forward strand.
GTGTTTCAGGACTACGCCCTCTTCCCGCACCTCAACATCCTCGACAACGTCGCCTACGGGCTGATGGTCAAGGGCATCGGCAAAGTGGAGCGTCTGCGCGCCGCCGAACAGGCACTGGAAATGGTGAAACTGCCGGGGTACGGCGCCCGCCGCCCCGGCCAGCTCTCCGGTGGCCAGCGGCAGCGCGTGGCGCTCGCCCGCGCGCTCGTCAACAAGCCGAAAGTCCTCCTTCTCGACGAGCCGCTCGGCGCATTGGACCTGAAGCTGCGCGAGCAGATGCAGGAGGAGTTGAAGAGCCTGCAGCGCGCACTGGGCATCACCTTCGTCTTCGTCACCCACGACCAGGGCGAGGCACTGTCCATGGCCGACCGCGTCGCCGTCTTCAACAATGGCAAGATCGTGCAAGAGGGCACGCCACACGACATCTATCAGCGGCCGAAGACCAGATTCGTCGCCGATTTCGTCGGCTCCTCCAATGTGATCGCGCCCGAGATCATGTCATCGCTTGGCGGCGAACGACGCTGGGCGAGCCTGCGGCCCGAGGCTATCCGTGTTGGCGATAGTGCCGGCCTTGCCGCCACTGTGCAGGCAACCAACTTCCTTGGTGCCGCCACCCGCCTCTCCGTTGAAACGCAAGGCACACGGCTACATGTCACCGTGCCGGCCGGCCAGCCGATCCCGGAAACCGGCGCCTCGGTCCGCCTCGCCTGGGCACCTGCCGACGTGCACTATATGGACGACGCGGCATGACGATGGCGAGCATCACCACCGCCGCGCCTGCGCCCACATCGATACTGCCAAGCCGGGGCGGTTTCTTCGGCCGCCTTTCGGATCTCTTCTGGCGCCGCCCGAAGCTCTTCCTCTTCCTGATGCTGACGCCGCCACTGCTCTGGCTCGGAATCATCTATATCGGCGCGCTGATCGCGCTGCTGCTGCAAAGCTTCTTCTCGATCGACGATTTCTCCGGAATGGTGAACTATGAATTCACGCTCGCGACCTATGCGCAGCTGTTGAATTCCGCCAATTTCGACATCATCGTCCGCACCGTCACCATGGCGGCGCTAGTGACCATTGCCTCCGCCTTCGTCGCCTTCCCGATTGCCTATTATGCCGCGCGCTATGCGCAGGGGAAATGGAAAGCGCTGTTCTATCTCGGCGTGATGCTGCCGCTCTGGTCGAGTTACCTCGTCAAGGTCTATGCCTGGAAGCTGATCCTCGCCAAGGAAGGCATTCTGACCTGGCTTTTCGGCAAGCTCTACCTCGGCTGGCTGCTCGATGGCGTGCTTGCCTTGCCCATCATCGGCGGCAACTCGCTGTCGGTGAGCTATATCGGCACCTTCCTTGTCTTCGTCTACATCTGGCTGCCTTACATGATCCTACCGACACAGGCCGCCCTTGAACGCGTGCCCACCAATCTGCTCGAAGCCTCCTCCGATCTCGGCGCCATGCCAAACCAGACCTTCCGCACGGTGCTGCTGCCTCTGGCGCTCCCCGGCATCGTCGCCGGCTCGATATTCACCTTCTCGCTGACGCTCGGCGACTACATCATCCCGCAGATCATCGGCTCGTCGCGCCTCTTCATCGGCCAGGCGGTCTATGCGCAGCAGGGCACGGCCGGCAATGTGCCGCTCGCCGCCGCCTTCTCGGTGGTGCCGATCGTCATCATGGCCATCTATCTCTGGATCGCCAAGAAACAGGGGGCCTTCGATGCGCTCTGATCGCGGCCAACGCGCCTCCCTGCCCCTGAAGACCGCCGCCGGCTGCGGCCTACTCTTCCTGCATCTGCCGATCCTCTTGATCTTCGTCTATGCCTTCACGACGGAAGAAAAGAGCTATCAGTGGCCGCCACCCGGCTTCACGCTGCAATGGTTCGGCATTGCCTGGAACCGGCCGGATGTCTGGTCGTCGCTGGCGCTGTCGGTGCAGGTGGCAACCATCGCCACCGCCATTGCCCTGGTGCTCGGCACGCTTTGCGCTGCCGCCGTCAGCCAGACGAAATTCTTCGGCCGCGAGGCGATCTCGCTGCTGGTCATCCTGCCGATCGCGCTCCCCGGCATCATCACTGGTATCGCGCTGCGATCGGCCTTCAGCCTGTTCGACATTCCCTTCTCGGTCTGGACCATCGTTCTCGGTCACGCCACCTTCTGCGTCGTGGTCGTCTATAACAATGCCGTCGCCCGCTTCCGCCGCACCTCCGGTTCGCTGATCGAGGCCTCGATGGACCTTGGCGCCGATGGCTTCCAGACCTTCCGCCATGTTATCCTGCCGAATATCGGCACGGCGCTGCTGGCCGGCGGCATGCTCGCCTTCGCGCTGTCCTTCGACGAGGTCATCGTCACCACCTTCACCGGCGGCCAGCAAATGACGCTGCCGATCTGGATGCTGCAGGAGCTCATTCGCCCGCGCCAGCGCCCCGTCACCAATGTCGTCGCCATGGTCGTGGTGCTCGTCACCTTCCTGCCAATCCTGGCAGCCTATTATCTTACCCGCGACGGCGACCAGATCGCCGGCGGCGGCAAATAAAGGGAGATTATTATGGACATCCAAATGCTGATCGGCTCCCGCTTCGAGGCGGGCACGGAAACGGAAGAGCATATCCTCAACCCAAAGACCGGCGAAACCGTGCTCAACCTGCCTGAGGCGTCACTCGGTCAGATCGACGCCGCCGTCGACGCTGCCGAAAAGGCGTTCACGAGCTGGTCGCAGACCACGCCCGGCCAGCGCTCCACCTATCTCCTCAAGATCGCCGACGCCATTGAAAGAGATGCCGAGGGCTTTGCAGCGCTGGAAGCGCTCAACTGCGGCAAGCCGATCAATGCCGTGCTCAATGACGAGATCCCCGCCATCGTCGATTGCTATCGCTTCTTCGCCGGCGCGGTGCGCAACCTGCATGGCCCGGTCGCCGGCGAATACCTGCCCGGCCACACCTCGATGATCCGCCGCGATCCGATCGGCATCGTCGGCTCCATCGCCCCCTGGAACTACCCATTGATGATGATGGCCTGGAAGCTGGCGCCGGCCATAGCCGGCGGCAACACCGTCGTCTTCAAACCTTCCGAACAGACGCCGCTGACGGCACTTAAGATGGCGAAGCTGCTGGCGGATATCCTTCCCGAAGGCGTCGTCAACGTTATCCTCGGCCGTGGCGAGAGCGTCGGCAACGCGCTGATCAACCATCCGAAGATTGGCATGGTGTCGATCACCGGCGATGTCGCCACCGGCAAGAAGGTGTTGCAGGCCGCCGCCAAGACAGTGAAGCGCACGCATCTGGAACTCGGCGGCAAGGCCCCGGTCATCGTCTTCGACGATGCCGATATCGACGCCGTCGTCGCCGGCATCCGCACCTTCGGCTATTACAATGCCGGCCAGGACTGCACCGCAGCCTGCCGCATCTATGCAGACGCCAGGGTCTACGATAATTTCGTCGCCGACCTCACCTCCGCCGTCTCCAGCATCAAGTTCAATCTGGCCGACGACACCGAAAACGAAATCGGCCCACTGATCTCCAAGCGCCAGCGCGACCGCGTCGAAAGCTTCGTCGCCCGCGCCGCCGAACACAAGCACATGGAGATCACCACCGGCGGCAAGACGTCCGGCGACCGAGGCTTCTTCTACGCTCCGACCATCGTTGCCGGCGCGACGCAGGACGACGAGATTGTTCGCCGCGAAGTCTTCGGCCCCGTCGTCTCCGTCACCCGCTTCACCAATCCCGACGACGCCGTCGCCTGGGCCAATGACAGCGACTACGGCCTCGCCTCCTCCGTTTGGACCAAGGACATCAGCCGTGGCATGCAGACCGCCGCCCGCCTGCAATATGGCTGCACCTGGATCAACACCCACTTCATGCTGGTCAACGAAATGCCGCATGGCGGGCTCAAGCAATCCGGCTACGGCAAGGACATGTCAGTCTACGCTCTGGAGGACTACACCGCCGTCCGGCATGTGATGATCAATCATGGGTAGGAGTGAGGCGCGGTTCGGCGCAACCGAAGCAATCGACCCAGAGGGTCGATTGCAGCGACGAACGCCCTGAGCCAAAGCGAAGAGCCGGCTGGTGCGGCATACACAGATCCCATTTCGCCTTCGCGGGCGAGGTGGGCTCCTGTAGAGCAGCACAGCCTTCACTCCTCGATCAAAACGGCAGCGGAACAATTTCCCGTTTCATGCGTCTCTACTGAACGCAATGCAGAGGAGATTTCCCCATGCTGAAATGGGCCATTATATTCTTCGTGATTTCCCTGATCGCCGGCTTTTTCGGCTTTTCCGGCGTTTCGGCCGCAACGGCAAAGATTGCCCGTGTGCTCTTTGCCATCTTCCTGATCGTCTTCCTGTTGTTCCTGATCATGGCGGTCACGGCCGGCAACATGGTGCTGTGACGAGCGAGTGATCCGAGGGCGAGCCTTATACCAGGCTCGCCCCGACATTGATCGCCAACGCCAGGATTGTCGTATTGAACAGGAACGACAGGATGGAATGCAGCAGCACCAGCTTGCGCATGCTGACCGAGGAAACGCCGATATCGGCGGTCTGGGAGGCAACGCCGATGGTGAAGGAGAAATAGAGGAAATCCCAATAGATCGGCTCCTCCACCGGCGCGGCGAACACCAATCCCTCCCCCTTGCCCGGGCCGCCATAAAAGCGGTGCGCGTAGTGGATGGTGAAAAGAATGTGCAGGAACGCCCAGGAGATCAGGATCGTCACGATCGCCATCGCGACGCGGAAAAACGCCACCTCGGGCGGTGCATCCTTGATGCCCAGCAGATCCAGGGCGATGCCACCAATGCTGGCGACCGCCGCGGCGATCGACAGGAACAAGAGCAATGCATCCGAGAAATCAAGATCGGCGGAACGCTGGCGGATACGACGCGCATCGGCCGTTAACATACGGTACAAGCTGTAGAGGATATAGGTGACGGCGGTCGTATCCCAGGCGATGAGCATATTGCTCGCATTCACGGTGCGTGAGGTCAGAAGCAGGAAAACCGCTACTCCGATCGCAATGGCAACTAGAATTACCTGATGCTTGCGCAGCAGCACGAGGCTTCTAGAACGATGCAGCTGTCCGTTCACGCCCATGCCATTCTCCAGATTGCAAATCGTCTCTCAGACGCCGATTCGCCGATGAGAGTGGCAAATAAAAGGAGACCCCGCAATGCGGAGCCTCCGATCCGAAGGAAGATGGCGCTCAGGCCGTCCAGCCGCCATCGACGACGTGGATCTGGCCGGTGGTGAAGCCCGCCTCGTCGCCGGCGAGATAGGTTACCAGCGCGGCGATCTCCTCGGCATTCGCAATCCGGCCCATCGGTTGGCGGGCGATGAAATCGGCCATCGCTTTTTCGTAGTCGCCGGTGGCGCGCAGGCGATCATGCAGCGAAGGGCTGTCGACCGTGCCGGGGCAAATGGCATTGGCACGGATGCCCTTGGAGACGAAATCGGCGGCGATCGATTTGGTAAGCCCGATGACAGCGGCCTTGGAGGCGCAATAGGCGAAACGGTTCGGCACGCCCTTCACGCTGGAGGCGACCGACGCCATGTTGACGATTGAGCCCTTGCCCTTTTCCAGCATGCCCGGCAAGAAGGTGCGGCAGGTCGTGTACATCGCCTTGGCATTGAGATTGAATGAGAAATCCCAGTCCTTTTCCTCGCAGTCGAGGATCGTGCCGGCATGCACGAAACCGGCGCAATTGAAGAGCACGTCGATCGGGCCGATCTCACTAGCGTAAGCCTTGACCGCAGCACTATCGAGCACGTTCAGCACATGCGTGCTGGCGCCTTCCAGCGTCGAGAGCGTCTGCTCATTGATATCGGTGGCGTAGACATGCGCGCCGAGCGAAATGAAGCGCTCCGCCGTCGCCCGACCAATGCCCTGCCCCGCCGCCGTGATGACGACCTTCTTGCCTTCCAATCCGTGACCCATAATCCTGATCCTTTCCTCCATGGCTTGATTCCGATCCGGAGAAGCCCAAGGCTGTCTCCGGATAAGAACAAGCGAAAACAGATAGCTAGAGCCGCTTCACTCTAGCCTCAAAACGATTGCGCGAAGCGCCGGTTGAGTTTGTCGATGAGGACTGTATGCCGCTCGGCGGTGCGCAGTCCATGGGTAATAATCTCCGAAGCCTCACTTTGAAACGCCATATAGCCATCATGGCGCGGCCGGACATAAGCGCCTTCAAGGGTAGCCCGCGTATGACGGTAGAAATCGAGCGCCGACGCGTTGACCGCATCGCTGACCCAGGCATCGGCGTGACCCGGCTGGCCATTGCTTTCGGCGTAGAGGCCCGCCTGCACCGGCCCGCTGGCGATCCACCGCGCGAAGGCTTTGGCCTCCTCCGGCGCCGCCGTCCCAGCCGAAACGGCGATCCCCGTACCTCCAAGTGCGGAACCGTCGGACGATCTGCCATCGATCACGGGCATATCGGCAAAGGCGATACGCGCCGAGCGGAATCCTGCGAAGGAATAGCTGACATAGCCGTAGATGAAAGGCGTAACATCATAACGGCTATCCGGCTCGCCCATGAGATCGAACACGGCGATCGGGTCCATGTCATAGCATTTGGGATCCATCCCTCTGAGGATCCGCGCCATCCAGTCGAGCACGACCTCGCCATCCGCCCTGGCGATGAACTCCGGTCCCTCAATGCCGCAGGGCGTGCCGAGATGCGCCGCCAGCGTGAAGAAGGTCATCAGCACATGCGGCGAGCGCATCGGCAGGATCGCCCTGCCCTTCTCAGCCAGTGAAATGATCTCGGCGAGATCGGTGATCGGCCCACTCAGCCGATCCGGTCGGTAAGCCTGGACTTGCGTTGCCGCGTCGATCGGGAAGGCCCATTGCCGGCCCTGCCAATGGTAGCTCGGATAGGACCGGCCGACCGTGCCGGCGGCGATTGCCGCAAGCTCGTCCACATGCTCCGCATCATCAAGCGGCAGCAGGCAATTCTCGCGGGTGATCTGGCCGACATGCGGATGGTCGATGACGATCAAATCATACGCGGCGGCAAGCTCTTCGACCGGGAAGGTCTCGAATTCCTGCAGCGAACGCTTCTCCCAGGCGATCTCGACACCGGTCTTTTCCAACCAAAGCTTCGAACAGGCCACCATCGGGTCGTAGCCGCGCGGATGCGACCAGGTCATTCCCTTGAGCTTCACCATCAGCCTGCCGCCCTGCGTTCGACGATCAGAATATGGTCGGCGGCGAGCACGACCTCGTCGCGCTGATTGAGCACCTCGCAGCGCTCGACAACGCGACCGGACACCGGGCGCTTCGGATCGTCTTCTTTCGCCGATATCGTCACCCGCGTGCGGATCGTGTCGCCGATATGCACCGGCCGGATGAACCGCAGCCGGTCGTAGCCATAGGAGAATGCGACAGGGTTGATCAGCGAGGCCGTCAGCCCGACGCCGATCGAGAAGATCATCGTGCCATGCGCGATACGCTGACCGCCGGGCAGGGTCTTGGCGAATTCCGCATCCATGTGATGCGGAAAGAAATCACCGGTATGGCCGGCATGGACGACGAAATCAGTCTCGGTGATCGTCCGCCCGGTCGTCGTCCTGACATGGCCGAGTTCATAGTCTTCGAAATAGATTGTCTGTTCGGCCATGACTTACACCTTCGGAAGTTCGGCAATCGGCGTCGCCGGAGCGGCACTCGACTGATAAGCGGCCTCGACCAGCGCCATGGTCTGCCAGGCATCCTCAACGGAGCCGACCAGCACCTTGTCCTCGCCCGAGGCGAAGCGCTGCAGATTGGCCATGCGGTTGACGAAAGCGTCCGGAAACCAGGCGCCTTCGAGCTTCACCTCGACCCACTCACTGCCACCATCAGGCTTAATCCATAGCTCGTCCGGCTCGCCGCGCGGATAGTCGAGATTGACGCCAAGCTTGACATAGGCCGCACCCTTGGTTCCCGAGATGCGGAACTCGCAAGCCTGGAACTTACGGCCAAAATCATGATCGTGATTGACAGAGAGCACGCAGCGCACCCTGTCGCCATAATCAAGGATCGCGGCCGTGCGCGTCTGCGCCATCTCATGGTTCGGATGGCCGATAGTCTTGGCATGCACGCCCTTGGGATTGCCGAGCAGGCCACGGATGAAATCGAGATAGTGGATCGAGTGCATCGCGATCTCGATGCGCGGTAGCCCCTTGAGGAACGGCCAGAGCCCCCACGGCGTCGCCAGCGCCAGCCAGGCGTCGAAGTCGATGACCTCGCCGAGATAGCCCTTCTCGACCGCATCATGAAGCGCCAGCATCATCGGCGCGAAGCGAAGCTGGAAATTCACCGCCGCTTTGATGTCCCGCTCGCGGCAGACCCTAAGTATCTCCGTCGCCCCGGTGAGATCGCCGCCCATCGGCTTCTGGATCAGAGCAAAGGAACCGCGCGGCAGCTTGGCAAGAATGGCGGCGTGGGCGGCGGGCGGCGTCGCCAGATCGAAGATCGCCCCTTCAACAGCCAGCACCTCGGCCTCGGTCGTGAAAACCCGGATGCCCCATTGATCCGCCAAGGCCTGCGCCTTTTCCGCATTCGGATCGTAAAGACCTACGACCGGAAAGCCGCCCTTCTTGTAGGCCGGCAAATGGGCATCGCCGACGATGCTGCCAGCGCCGAAGATCACGATGGGACGCGGGGCATTGGGCTTGGGCCACCATTGGCGGAGGGATTGGGGATCGAAAGTCATTACACCCTCCCCTTGAGGGGGGAGGGTCGGACCAAAGGTCCGGGGTGGGGTGATCCCTCCTGGCGCGACGAAGAGCGGCATGCGTGTCCCGAGCATCACCCCCACCCGCGCGTTCCGATGTCTAATCAAGATGAAACACCTCCTCCATCATCGCCCACCACTCGCCCTCTTTGCGGGTCTCAAGCGGCTTCTGGCAGGGAATGCAAACCGACCACCATTCCTGGTTCTTCGGGCTCGCCGCCATCTTGGCCATATCGGCCTCGAAATCCGTACCGACATATTCCCAATAGCCGAAGAGCAGGTTTTCCGGCTCTTTCAGGAAGATCGAATAGTTGGTGATGTTGCAGTCGGTGATCAGCGCCAGGATCTCGGGCCAGACGGCCGCATGCAGGCGCTTGTATTCCTCGATCTTCGACGGCTCCAGGCCGATCACCATTCCCATGCGCTGCATGATCGTGTCCTCCCTCAGCTGTGAATCTCTCTGGTGAACTCGCTGATCGAACGCGCCTTCACCGCTTCCCAATCCCAGGCAATGCCGATGCCCGGCTCAGAGGGTGCGAGTGCCTTGCCGTCGACGATCTCCATGCCCTTGGTGGTTAGATCGTCGAGCTGCGGGATATATTCGACATATTTCCCGTTCGGCACGGCGCAGACGAGGCTGACATGCAGTTCCATCAGGAAATGCGGGCAGACGGGAATGTCGAAGGCTTCCGCCGCATGCGCCACTTTCAGCCAGGGCGTGATCCCGCCGATGCGGGCGACATCGACCTGGACGATCGAGCAGGCGCCTTTCTGCATGTACTCGCGGAAATGCCGGATCGAATAAATGGATTCCCCAACCGCGATCGGCGTCGGCGTCGAGCGGGTCAGGCGAATATGGCCATCGAGATCGTCGGCCGGCAGCGGCTCCTCGATCCAGGCAAGATCGAGCTCCTTCAGCCGCGCAGCCCGGCGGATTGCCTCATCGACGGTAAAGCCCTGATTGCAGTCGGTCATGATCTCGAAGCTGGACCCGAGCGCCAGACGCATGGCCGACAGACGATCATAATCCTCCGAGCCATGCGGCTTGCCGATCTTCACCTTCGAGCCTGAGAAGCCCTTGGCCTTCGCCTGCAAGGCGTCCTCGACCAGGGCTTGCCTGTCGATATGCAGCCAGCCGCCCTCGGTCGTATAGAGCGGGCAACGATCCCTGGCACCGCCGGCGAGCTTCCAGAGCGGCAGGCTTTGCTTTTTGGCGCGCAGGTCCCAAAGGGCGGTATCGACAGCGGCGAGCGCCAGCGCCGTGATCGCACCGATGGTCGTCGCGTGGGTGGCAAACTCCATTTTGTGCCAGATCGCCTCGATGCAATCGGCATCCTCGCCGATCAACAGAGGTGCCAGATGATCCGACAGTAGCCGCATCACCGACGAACCGCCGGTGCCGATCGTATAGCTGTAGCCGGTGCCGACTGCGCCATCTGAATCGGTGATGGTGACGATCGGCGTTTCCTGGCTGACGAAGCTCTGGATCGCATCCGTCCGCTTTACCTTCGGCGGTAGGTCGACCATGCGCAGTTCAATTTTCTCGATGCGGGCCATATCTCGCCTCCCTCGCTCAGAGCGCCAGGCTCTTGCCGGTTTCGATGGAGAAGAGATGTGCCTGGCTGAGATCGAAGCTCATCTTCAGCTGCTCGCCGCTTTTCAGGCCGCGTGGATTGAGCATGCGCGACACCCATTCGCGGCCGCCGAATTCGACGAAAACAAGGGTTTCGTTGCCGAGCGGCTCGGTGATGGAGACGGGCAGCGTCACCTCATGCACCGCTGCCTCTGGACCGGAATGCAGGCCGTGGCCAGTGGGGAAAATATCGTCCGGGCGCAGGCCGAAGGCGACCTTCTCGCCATCCTTCACCCGGTCCGTAAACTGGCTCGGCAACGGCAGCCTGTCGCCATTCTCGAACACAAGCGCGCCGGCAGACACCAGTGCCTCCTCGATATTCATCGGCGGCGAGCCGATGAAGCCGGCGACAAAGCGGGTGGCCGGGCGCTTGAACACCTCGTCCGGCGTGCCGACCTGCTCGATATAGCCGTCACGCATGATGACGATGCGGTCGGCAAGCGTCATCGCTTCCACCTGGTCATGGGTGACGTAGATCACCGTCGATTGCACCTTGGCATGCAGCTTCTTGATCTCGGTGCGCATCTGCGTGCGCAGCTTGGCGTCGAGGTTCGACAACGGCTCGTCGAAGAGGAAGACTTCGGGCTGGCGGACGATGGCGCGGCCCATGGCGACACGCTGGCGCTGGCCGCCGGAAAGCTGCGCCGGGCGGCGATCCATAAGCGTATCGAGGCCGAGGATGGCAGCCGCCTCGTTCACGCGCTGGTCGATCTCCGTCTGTGGCTGCTTGGCAATCTTCAGCGAGAAGCCCATGTTCTCGCGCACGGTCATGTGCGGATAAAGCGCATAGGACTGGAACACCATGGAGATATTGCGATCACGCGGCGGCAGGTCGTTGACGACGGTATCGCCGATCTCGATCGTGCCGTCGGAGATGTTCTCGAGACCGGCGATCATGCGCAGCGTCGTCGACTTGCCGCAGCCTGACGGCCCGACCAGAGCGATAAACTCCTTGTCCTTGATATCAAGATCAATCCCGTGGACGATTTCCAGGGCACCGTAGCGCTTGACGAGTTTTTTGAGCGAGACCTGAGCCATGGGATCAACCTTTGACCGCACCGAATGTCAGACCTGACACCAGATGCTTCTGAATGATGAATGTAAGTGCGAGCGCCGGAACGATCATCACCACGGCGAGGGCACACATGCCGCGCCAGTCGATGGTGAATTCGGCCGTGTAGTCGAGCAGGCCGACCGGCAGCGTCTTGGAATTGACCGAGCGCGTCAGCTGCGAGGCCAGCGCATATTCGTTCCAGCAGGTGAGGAAGGCGAAGATGCCGGCGGACGCGATGCCGGGGCCGGCGAGCGGAAACTCCACCTGCCAGAAGGCCTGCCAGCGCGTGCAGCCGTCGATCTGCGCGGCTTCCGCGAGATCCTTCGGCACCTGCCGGAAGAAGCCGTCGATCAGCCAGATGGTGAAGGGCACGTTCAGCGCGACATAGGTAAGGATCAGGCCGAAATGCGTGTCGATGATGCCGAGCCGCGCATAGACCATGAACAGCGGCAACGAGAGGGCGACACCCGGCACGGAGCGCGTCAGCATCAGGCCGAGGAACACGGTCGACTTGCCGGTGAAGCGGAAGCGGGCGAAGGCATAGCCGCCGGACATGCCGATGATGAGCGCGATGGCGGTCGAGGTGATGGAGATCACCAGCGAATTGCGGAAATAATCCCAGACAGGAATGCCACCCTGCCCCGCGCCGCTGAACATGGCGCGATAGGCTTCGAGCGAAAGTTCCTGCGGGATCCAGACCGGCGGTTTCGCCATGATCTCGACCGTCGGGCGCAGAGAACTCAGGATGATCCAGAAGCCCGGCAGGCAGATGATGAGCATCGCGATGAAAAGGCCAAAGAGATAGGCGACTTTTCCGATGCGGCGGCGCAGGCGTTGTTCGGTGTTGCGATCCATGATTACCACTCCGCTCCGATCTGGGTGCGGGCAAGCGCCAGCTTACGGAAGAAATACACTGTGAAGGCGATCGACAGGAGGATCGAGACATAGGCCATAGCGTTGGCGAGACCCATTTGCGCGTCGGCATAGGCCGTGCGCCCGACCAGCGTCCAGATAAGCTCCGTGCGCCGCGCCGGGCCGCCATCGGTCATGATCTTGACGATGTCATAGGCGCGGGCGACGTCGAGCGAACGGATGGTCATGGCGATGAAGGCAAAGGGCATCAGGAACGGCCAGGTAACGTAACGGAAGGTCTGCCAGCCCGTACAGCCATCGACTTTCGCGGCCTCCACCGGCTCCTGCGGCATGGCGAACAGACCGGCGAGGATGAGGATGGCGAAGACGGAGGTGGACGACCAGACTTCCGCGACGATGATCGAAAACAGCGCCAGATTGCCGTCGATCAGCCACGGAATGGCATCATTGGTGATACCTAGCGACTGCAAGGCATTGTTGATGACGCCGACATTGTCGTTGAACATGAACTTGAACTGGAAGCCGACGAGCACCGGCGAAAACATCATCGGGAACATCATCAGCGTGCGCAGGATGCGCTTGCCGTGGGTCGCCTTGTTGACCAGGAGCGCCAGGCCGAGGCCGAGCAGCATTTCCAGATTGAGCGCGATCGTCAGCAGCACGACGGTCCGCACGAACGCCGCCAGGAACACCGGATCGGTCAGAATGCGGATGTAGTTGCGCAGACCGATGAAGGTGAAGAGCGTCGACGGCCGCGTCAGGCGAAACGGCGTGAAGCTGGAATAGAAGGACAGAAGCAGCGGAAACAGCACCACCGCCACAAGCACGATGATCGCTGGAAGAAGCAGCAGGACCGGTGGGGATATTTTCTTGAACATGGTTTGCACCTGTCGGCATTCCTCAGCAGCGTGGCCCTGACTGCGTGAAATGCGATTACGTGGGGCCGAGAGGCCGGATTGACGTCCGGCCGGACAGACCAGCCCCAAAAAGGCGCAGGTCATAGGCATTTTTCAAAGACATCCCGCACCCGTTTCCGGGCGCGGGACCTGATTGCATCGATCAGAGCGAACCGGCATCCTTCAGGACGTCGGTCGCCTTTTGCGCGGCCGTGTCGAGCGCTTCCTTGGAGGTCTTGTCGCCGAGGATGGCGGCCTGAAGCTCAGGATAGACGACGTTGGAAATCTCGATCCACTGCGGCGTGCGCGGAACCGGGAAGGCGTATTTCATCGATTCCTGGAAGGTGCTCAGCACTTCCTTCTTGTAGGGATCGGACGCAGCCTGCTGGATGTCCCATTCCCAGACCGCCTTGCGGGTCGGCAGCGTGCCGTTGGCGGCTTCGAGCTTCTGCGAATCGTCATTGGTCAGGAACCAGACGAGCGAGGCAGCCGCGTCCTTGTGAGCGCAAGCCTCGGTCACCGAGAAGCCGTGATGGCCGGACCAGCCGGTATGCTTGCCGGACGAACCGACGGGCTGCACGACGACGCCGACATTGCCGGCAACCTTCGAGGATTTCGGATCATTGAAATAGGTCGCCCAGCCCGGCCAGTCGAGATCGAGAGCGACGGTGCCCGAGGCAAAACCGGCGCCGAGATCGTCCCAGAGATAGTTGGTCGTGCCGACCGGAACGGCCTTCGCCTTGTACATGTTCACGAACCAGTCGAGCGCGCGCACGCCGGCTTCGGAATTGAAGGCCGGCTTGCCGTCCTTGTCGAGATATTCGCCACCTTCCGCAACCAGCATTTCAAAGAAGCGACCGTTGATTGCCTCTTCCTTGCCGGGGAATTGCGTGCCGAAGAAATTCGGCGGATTGGCAAAGAAAATCGCCTGATCCGACACTTCCTTCCAGGTCTTCGGCGGCGAGAGATCGTAGCCGTACTTGGCCTTGAACGCCGTCTTCTTCGCCTCGTCGCTATAGAGGCTCTTCTGGTAGTAGAGCGCCGAAACGTCGAATTGCGCGCGCGGCAGCATGATCAGCCGTCCGTCGATGGTGGATGCCCCAATCGTCGAATCGACGAACTGGGCGATCTCCTCCTTCGGCAGCAGTTTGCCGAGATCGGTATAAAAGTCGGGATACTGCGGCGCAAAGGACGAGTGGTTCGAGCCGACACACCAGGAGATATCGCCCGACGCCATGTCCGACTTGATTTCCTTGTCGAGCTCGAAATGGTTCTTCTTGGAGAGGATATTGACCTTGGCGCCGGTCTCCTTCTCCCACTCGGTAATGCGCGCATAGAGCGGCTCATATTGCTGGCCGCCGATCAGCTTGGCATCGATCGTCACGCCCGGAAACTTGCCGGGCAGGTCGGCGGCAAAAGCCGCGGTGCTCGCGAGCAATGCCAATATGCCGGCGGCAAGACCGGCCTTCAAATTCCTCATCGTCATTCCTCCCTAAAGAACCGGACTCCCCGTCCGATCGCCCTTACGACCCAAATATGGATCATTGATTTATATGTAAACATCATATTCATTGGCCGTCAAGCCGGGATCAACGGCGCTTGCAAATCGCAATCATTCACATATGAATGATGATTCATGTTCATTGATGAGAGGCCCGCCGTGACCATTGAAGACGAGAGCGATCGATATCGCGCCCCGGCGCTGGACAAGGGCCTCGATATTCTGGAGCTGCTGGCGCGCATCGATGGCGGGCTGACACAGGCGGAAATCGCCAAGGCGCTCGGCAAGAGCCCGAACGAATTCTACCGCATGCTCGACCGGCTGGTGCGGCGCGGCTACGTGCAGCGGCAGGACGGCGACCGCTTCTATCTGACGCTCAAGCTCTTCGGCCTGGCGCATTACCACGCGCCGGTGCGCCGGCTCGTTTCCTTCGCCACGCCGCTGATGCGCGAATTCTCCAACCGCGCCGAACAGGCCTGCCATCTGGCGATTTTCGATCGCGGCTCCGTCGTGGTCATCGCCCAGCAGGATTCGCCGACCTATTGGGGCATCTCGATCCGCGTCGGCGCCCAGATTAACCTGTTCAACACCGGCTCCGGCCATATCCTGCTGGCCTTCCGCGACGAAAAGCAGCGCCAGATGATGATCAACGAGCAGCGCCGCCAGCAGGACGAGGAGAACGACCAACCACCGGCCGATCTCGACGACAGGCTGCGGGTACTCCGCGACAAGGGATTCGAGACCATGGACAGCTTGCAGACCAACGGCGTGCGCAATATCTCCGCGCCGATCCTGGCCATGGACGGCAATGCGCTGGCCGCACTCACCTGCCCCTATATCCAACCGGTCAATCCCAACGCGCCAACCTATGATCAGGTCATCGACTATGTGCGGGAAGCGGCGAAGCAGATTTCCGAAACCGTGGTCGGCACAGTGGATACCAGCGAGCTATAATTTTTATTTGAATAAACTATTCTTCTGTGAGTATATGTTGGCCAGCATGATGGGAGGATCGCCATGCTTTTCGATAGCCACCTGCACATCGTCGACCGCGAGAAACTTGGATATCCCTGGCTGGAAGGGGCCGGCGCGCTAAACCGCGACAACCTTTACGAGGACTATGCCCGCGAAGCGCATCGCTGCGGGATTACCGACACACTGCATATGGAAGTCGATGTCGCAGAGAGCGATATCGAGCGGGAAACGGACTATGTCAAAGGCTTGAGTCAAAAGCCCGGCAGCCTGCTCCGCGGCGCCATCGCCGCCTGCCGCCCCGAAAGCAAGGATTTTCCCGCCTATCTGGAGCGCGTGCTCGCCGACCCCTTCGTCAAGGGGTTCCGTCGCGTGCTGCATGTCGTGCCGGATGACGTTTCCGAAGGTGCGCTCTTCCGCGAAAACCTGAAACGGATTGCCGGCACCCGCCTCACCTTCGATCTCTGCGTGCTGCCGCATCAGATTTCCAAGGCAATCGCGCTCGCCGACCTCAATCCCGACGTTCAGTTCATTCTCGACCATTGCGGCGTGCCCGCGATCAAGAAGCAGCTCAGCGAGGTCTGGTCCTCGGGAATAACCGCGATTGCCAGGCGCCCGAATGTCGTCGTCAAGATTTCCGGCATCGTCGCCTATGCCGATCCAGACAGCTGGACCGTCGACAGGCTGCAGCCCTTCGTCGAGCATTCGATCGCTAGCTTCGGCTGGGATCGCGTGATCTGGGGCAGCGACTGGCCGGTCTGCACGCTGGGTGGCGGCCTCTCCACCTGGGTCGCCGCGACGCATGCGCTGATGCAAGGAACAAGCGCCGACGAACGCGCCCGGCTCTATCAGCGCAACGCCAAGCGTCTCTGGTCTCTCTGAGCGCCCGGCAACATCACCGAAAGCCCATGCCATGACTGCCACCGTCGGCATTTCCAGCACCCATCCGAAGACCATGCCGGCCGGCCATGCCGATATCCCCGTCTGGAACTCGGAAAACTGGTTCTATGAGGATTTTGAGATCGGCCACAAGATCCGCTCGCTGCGCCGCACGATCTCCGAAGGTGAATCCCAGCAGTTCAACGCCCTGGTGCTCGACATGCACCCCTATGTCAGCGACCAGATTTTTGCCGAGACGGAAGGCCTGTTCGGCAAGCGACTGGTGGCCGGCGCTTTCGTCTTCTCCGCCGGCCTCGGGCTGGTTGCCACCAACTGTATCAACGCCTTTTCCTATGGCTATGACAGGCTGCGCTTCATCAAGCCCACCTTCATCGGCGACACGATCTACACCATCCGTACCAACCTGGATAAGCAGCCGAAATACCGGGATCTCGGGCTGATCCGCTCGTCCTATGAGGTCTTCAAGGGCGAAGGCGAGCTGGTTCTTTACTGCGAGCATATCCAAACCGTGCGCTACAAGGACGGCCGTCCCGCCGACGCTCCTGAATTGAAGGGCTGAGATGACCGAGGAACAGAATGAGGGTTTGCTTGCCGGCATAGTGGTGCTCGATATGAGCCAGTTCCTGGCGGGGCCGATGGCAGCACTTCGGCTCGGCGATCTCGGCGCGCGGGTGATCAAGGTGGAGCGCCCCGACGGCGGCGATCTTTGTCGCA
The DNA here is from genome assembly GCF_014189535.1 of Rhizobium lusitanum. Taxonomy (NCBI): domain Bacteria; kingdom Pseudomonadati; phylum Pseudomonadota; class Alphaproteobacteria; order Hyphomicrobiales; family Rhizobiaceae; genus Martinezella; species Martinezella lusitana. Next base: position 1,764,835 of record NZ_CP050308.1, read on the forward strand.
GGCTCTATCTCAGTGATACCGAGATCGGCGGCGACTCGACGCTGTTCCACGCCATCAATCGCGGCAAGGAAAGCTTCGCGATCAACATGAAGGACGAGGGCGATCTAGGCGACCTCAGGGTGCTGATCGAAAAGGCCGACGTCATCATCCAGAATTTTCGCCCCGGGGTCATCGAGCGCCTGGGCCTCGACTATGCCTCAGTCACCGCGATCAATCCGCGCATCGTCTATGGCAGCATCACCGGCTACGGCCCGGACAATGAATGGCGGCATTTTCCAGGACAAGACCTGCTCGCCCAGGCCCGCTCCGGCGCCATGTGGCTGAATGGCGAGGCCGATGACGGCCCGGTGCCCTTCGGCCTCGCGGTCGCCGACATGCTGGCCGGCAATCTCATCGTCCAGGGCATTCTCGCCGGCCTCGTGCGGCGCAGCGTCACCGGTCACGGCGTCCATGTCGAAACCAGCCTGCTTGAAGCGATGATCGATTTTCAGTTCGAGGTGCTGACGACCCATCTCAACGACGGTGGCCGCCTGCCGAAAAAGTCCTCGGTACGCAATGCCCACGCCTATCTCTCGGCCCCCTACGGCGTCTATCACTGCGCCGACGGCTGGCTGGCGCTCGCCATGACGCCGCTACCAAAACTAGCGCCGCTGCTCGACCTGCCCGCACTTGCCGATTACACGCCGGACGAAGCCTTTTCCCTGCGCGACGAGATCAAGAGCCTGATTGCCATCCGCCTGCATCAGAAGACGGTGGCAGAATGGCTCGCCATCCTCGAGCCCGCCGATATCTGGACGACGGAAGTGCTGGATTGGCCGCAGCTGCTCGAAACTGCCGCCTTCCGCCAGCTCGACATGCTGCAAACCGTGACCCGCGACGACGGCATTTCCGTTCGCACGACGGCAAGCCCGATCCGCGTCAATGGCCAGCGCCATAAAAACGATCTCGCCGCCCCGACGATCGGCAGCGGCTCAGAGAAGATCCGGGCGGAATTCGCAATCAGCGCCGACTAGACACAGCCAAAGAAAAAGCGCGGCCACCCTTCGGTAGCCGCGCCTTGTTCATCTCAGTCCAACTGCTTATGCAGCGGCGAGCTGCAGTTCCTTGCTGACCATGGCGCGAAGCGTGCCGAGGTCCTTGGCGAATGCGCGGATGCCTTCGGCGAGCTTTTCGGTCGCCATTGCATCTTCGTTCATCTGCCAACGATAGGTCTTTTCATCGACGATGATCTTGGCGACGGAGGTCTTGTTTTCCGGCGAGAGCTTGCGCTCCAGCTTGCCTTCGTCCTTGGCGAGCTCGTCGAGCAGGTTCGGGCTGATCGTCAGGCGATCGCAACCGGCCAGAGCTTCGACTTCGGCAGCACTGCGGAAGGAGGCGCCCATGACGATCGTCTTGATGTCGTTGGCCTTGTAGTAATTGTAGATTTCGCGAACGGACAGAACGCCCGGATCTTCTTCCGGGGTGTAGTCCTTGCCGGTCGACTTCTTGTACCAGTCAAGGATACGGCCGACGAAGGGCGAGATCAGAAAGACCTTGGCGTCGGCGCAGGCGACGGCCTGAGCCTTGCTGAAGAGCAGTGTCAGGTTGCAGTCGATGCCTTCCTTCTGCAGCACTTCCGCGGCACGGATGCCTTCCCAGGTGGAAGCGAGCTTGATCAGGATACGGTCGCGCTCAATGCCGCGCTCCTTGTAGGCGGCGATGATGGCGCGGGCCTTGGCGAGCGATGCTTCGGTATCGAAGGACAGGTCGGCGTCAACTTCGGTCGAAACACGGCCGGGAACGAGGCCGGACAGCGCGGAGCCAACGGAGATCGCCAGACGGTCGGCAACCGCAGCGGCAACTGCATCCGGCGTGCCACCCTGCTTCTTGCCCCAGGCGACGCCTTCCTTGATCGCGTCGGCGAACATCGGCGTGCCCAGCGCCTTCAGGACGATGGTGGGATTGGTCGTGCAGTCGACCGGCTTTAGACGGGCAACCGCCTCGATGTCACCGGTATCGGCCACGACCGTCGTCATAGCGCGAAGTTGGTCAAGCTTGGATGTCATGATACCTATCCTTGTTGAATTGAGCCCATTGGGTTGGGAAATTTTGACCGGCGATTCCGTCCGGTTCGATGGACGACACGAAGACTGCGAGCGGATCGCGCCGCACTGTCACCCATGCCTCGGTAACGGCGGAAACAGCGCGATGGTTCCATTTCCGGTGAACGGTCAGAGCCGCGAAGAAACAACTTTCCGGGAACAGCCTTTTCGCCGGATGAGCGCGCCCTATATGGCTCTCTGCCCGGCCAAGCATTTCCACGGCGCAGCACTTGCACATTGCCCTCCTCGATTGGACAAAGACCGTATTCCTTAGGGCGACTATCATCAATCCCGCCGGGAAAAGTCAAGCGACATTTGTGCATTTCAATTGACATAAGTTTCAAGCCATAGAATATCTCCATGCGAAGAGCCGATCTCGCCGCCCCTGCCATGTGCTACTGCGGCGACCCTGGTTGCCTGCGTTCAATCAAGCAGAATGGGCGGGCGAAAATCTTGCTGGAGGACCTGTGGCCAAACTCAGACGCGGGACACACACTGCCTATTCCGAGACGGCGTCTCTGCGGCTGCGCGCCGCCTGGCTCTACTATAATCAGGGCCTGACACAGAAGGATGTCGCCGAGCAGCTCGGCATCAGCCGCACCACCGTCATCCGCCTGCTGGACGAGGCGATGCGCCGCAGCGAAGTGCAGATCTGGATCAACGAAGGCATTGATGACTGCGTCGAACTGGCGATCAAGCTGGAGCGCATTTACGGGCTGGACGAGGCGATCGTCGTTCCGGCACCCGCCGGTGGCGACGTCAATGCCCAGGCGAAAAGCGTCGGCCTGGCGCTCGGCCAGTTTCTGACCGAAGCGATCCCCGACAATTACACGATCGGCGTCGGCTGGGGCCGGACGATGACGGCTTCGCTCGCCAGCTTCCGCCCGCCCCGCCGCGACAATTGCAAGGTGGTCTCGCTGCTCGGCGGCATCGTCGCCGTCCACCAGACCAACCCGATCGACTACACCTGGCGCCTGGCAAGCCAGCTCGGCGCGGAATGCTATATGTTCCTGGCGCCGCTTCTGGTCGATTCCATCGAGACCAAGCGCAATCTGATCGAAAAATGCGGGCTGGAAGCGATCTACCGGCTGGCGGAAAACCTCGATCTCGCCATCGTCAGCTGCGGCGACATCGGTCCGCAATCCACTTCGCTATCCGAAGGCTTCATCTCGAAACGGGAGCTGGATCAGCTGATCGAAGCCGGCTGCGTCTGCGACACCATGTTCAATTTCCTCGACGCCCAGGGCAATTCCGTCGACCACCCGATCAACAAGCGCGTCATGTCCGTCGATCTCGATACGCTGAAGAAGGCCAAGCATATCGTCATCTCCTCCGGCGGCGCACACCGCGCCCAGGCGATCAGCGCCACCATCAAGCGCATCGGCTGCAACACCCTGATCACCGATGAAAGTGCCGCCAAGGCGTTGTTGCAAATGGCGGTGGCGAAGGCGGCTTGAGGGCGGCTCGACCATCAGCTGCGAATTCATGGAGAGTGCATACCCCCTCTGTCGCTTTCGCGACATCTCCCCCACAAGGGTGGAGATCGTTTGGAATTTGCCGCTACTCGTCTCTAAAACAACAAACCGCAGCGTCAACAGATTCGATGTTTGCTTGAGGCAGGCAAGCACCACGAGTTACCAATCTCCCCCCTTGTGGGGGAGATGTCACGAAGTGACAGAGGGGGGGTACCAGAGGCGCGGCAAACTCAATGCTGCTCTGTACGCGCAACCCTCAAGCCTGCCCCGTTTCCCAGCCGAGCATCGCCCGCTTGCGCGTCAGGCCCCAGTGATAGCCGGTAAGATCGCCCTTCTTGCCGAGCGCGCGGTGGCAGGGAACGACGAAAGAGACCGGGTTGCGGCCAACAGCCGCGCCGACGGCCCGCATTGCTGTCGGCTGGCCGATATCCCTGGCAATATCGGAATAGGTGACGGCGCGGCCCATCGGGATCTTCAACAGGCTTTCCCACACCCGCACCTGGAAATCCGTGCCGATCAGCACCACGCGCAGCGGCTGGTCGCTCGTCCATTTAGACGGCTCGAAAATCCGGGCCGCATAGGGCACGGTCGCCTGCAGGTCCTCGACATATTGTGCGTTCGGCCAGCGGCAGGTCATATCCTCCAGGCAGGCCTTCTCATCGCCGGTATCGCTGAAGGCAAGGCCGGCAAGACCACGGTCGGTGACCATGATCAGGGCAAGGCCGAACGGCGAGATGTGAAACCCGTAACGAATGACCAGCCCGCCGCCCTTCGCCTTCCATTCGCCGGGCGACATCGCCTCATGCGTAACGAAGAGATCGTGCAGCCGGCTTGGACCGGAAAGCCCGACCTCGAACGAGGTTTCGAGCAGTGGCAGATCTTCCTGGCGCAGCAGTCGCTTGGCGTGATCCAGTGTCACGGCCTGCAGGAAGGCCTTCGGCGACAGGCCGGCCCAGCGGGTAAAGGTCTTCTGCAACTGGGTCGGCGATTGCCCGAGCCTGTCGGCGATCGCTTCCAGCGACGGCTGGTCGCGATAATCCTCGGTGATGAGTTCGATCACGCGGCGGACGGTATCGTAATCCGGCCCTTCCGGCGTGATGTCTTTCTTCAACTGTGCGATGGCATTCATAATCTTTCTCCTTGGAAAGGAGAACACCATGAAGAGAGGACCAAAACCACCCGTTTCTTGCGCAAAGGCTTGATCCCGAAAAGTGTGAAGCGGTTTTCGGACAAGATCATGCCCGCAAACGAACTATATCCTTTGGGTCACGGTCGCCAGCGCGCGCTTGAAAGCCTTGGCAAAACTCTCGCGGTCTTCCGGATTGAGGAAGGAGCCGACATCCGTGTCATGGCTTCTGTCGCGGACATGCATCGACACCACGCCGATCTCGCTATGGCGGCGAACAAGGAAGCGTGTCCAGAAGGGATTGAAGCGATGCTCGATCATGCGCCCCGACGGCGAGAACTTGCGGATCGAGACATCGGTGCGCGACACCGTCACCTCTTCCCGCACCCGCCCCGAACGGTAATTCAGCCAGAAGGCGCCGTAGAGCAGGAAGAAGTCCGCACCGAAGAAGATGCCGATCGGCCATGCGCCGCGGATGACGAACAGGATGCCATAGACCAGGCAGAACGTCCCCATCAACGCCAGCATCACCCTGAACCCCTTTCGCCCCAGGGAGCGATGAGGAAACAATTCGGCGGCAAAAACCGGCCTGCTGTTGTCGGCGCCGGGATCGGCGTTGCGTTCCATCATGGGTCTTGAGTATAGGTCGTTCATGGCAAACCCCAAGATCAAATCCAGCGCCCAAAACATGAAAAAGTCAAATGCGACCGCAAGCCTCAAGCCGGCTTTCAAGTGTCCCTACTCCAAGGCTGAGTTGGAGCAGATTTTCCGCCGCTTCTCCATTCAGCGGCCGGAGCCGAAGGGGGAATTGGAGCACGTCAATCCCTTCACCCTCGTTGTCGCCGTGGCTCTCTCGGCGCAGGCGACCGATGTCGGCGTCAACAAGGCGACCCGCGCCCTCTTCGCCGCCGCCGACACGCCGCAGAAGATGCTCGATCTCGGCGAAGACCGCATCCGCGACTATATCAAGACGATCGGCCTTTACCGCAACAAGGCAAAGAACGTCGTGGCGCTGTCGGAAAAGCTGATCACGAACTTCGGCGGCGAAGTGCCGCGAACCCGCGAGGAACTGATGACGCTGCCGGGCGTCGGCCGCAAGACCGCCAACGTGGTGATGTCGATGGCCTTCGGTGAAGCGACGCTCGCTGTCGACACCCATGTTTTCCGCATCGCCAACCGCCTGCTGCTGGCGCCCGGCAAGACGCCGGACGAGGTCGAGCAACGGCTATTGAAGGTGATCCCGGATCAATATCTCTACCACGCGCATCACTGGCTGATCCTGCACGGGCGCTATGTCTGCAAGGCGCGAAAGCCGGAATGCGAGCGCTGCGTCATTGCCGACCTCTGTCGCTCACCGGAAAAGATCTGCGATGTGCCGGCACCACTGGTCGAGCTACCGCAGCAGCTGATCACCGCAGAGGCCGCCGATTAGGGTAGCGACCGCAGCAGTCACCCGCGCCGAACCGCTTCCTTCCGCGAAATCAGCTTGTGCAGATGCACCATCATCCCAGCGGCAAACAACGGCGTCAGAAGATTGAGCAGGGGAATGGCGAGGAAGGCAGCGATCACCAGCCCTGCAAGAAAGACGGTGATCGCATGCTTGATGCGGAACTGCCGCGCCTCGTCCGGCGAGCGAAAGCGCATGGCGGCAAACTCGAAGAATTCGCGGCCGAGCAGATAGCCGTTGACCAGGAAGAAGGCGACAAGATTGACGCCGGGAATGAAGAGCAGAAAGAGCGCGATGATGTTGCCGACGATCACGATGCCCAGAAACTTCAGCGAACTCTTCATCGCCGGCCCGAAGGGTAGAGCCTTTCCGGGCGGATCGGCCGGATAATCCCGCTTCTCCACCACCTCGGCAACATCGTCGAGAAACAGGCCTGCGATCAGTGCCGTCACCGGCGCGATCAGCAGCGCCAATGCGAGCGCCAGACCGAGGCCAGCCAAAATCCCCAGGAACAAGGTAAGCCAGCTCGTCCAATCCGGCGCTGAGGGCAAGAAGCTCTGCAGCCAGGGCAACACGACGGCCACGAAGGTGCTGTTAAGTGCAAACCAAAGAGCGAGAAGCGCCAGCAACGTCAGGCCGAGCACCTTCCAGAAAACCTTACGCGTTTCGGCGGCGAAGAGATTGGCGAGGGAAAGGCGCGCGGCATCAATGATCATTCGCTCTTGTCTCCTGGGTGATTGTCCGAGAGGTAGGTAACGATTGCAAATATATCAATATCTTCCCGCCATACGGGCGCGATTGCCACAAGATTGAATTATTGTAATAAAGTATTCTCTAATATATTGTGAGCGTCATACTAAAAACAACAACCTAGGCATGATCGACGACTTCGATAACCTGCACGCCCGCCGATTGTTCCCGCAATCGGTGCGATAGCAGATCGGATGAACCGCTAGCGAGGCGCAACATTTGGAAGACCTTGGTCACAAGCTTAGACAGTATATGAAAAGCGGCACTCCCGCCGAGCGCCGAATAGCCAAGTATTTTTCCGAACACTTGAACGAGTTACCTTTCGAAACCGCCTCTTCCGTGGCCGACCGACTGGAGTTGAGCCCGATGACCGTCGGGCGCTTCCTGCGCTCACTCGGCTACCAGGGCCTGGACGGGATCAAGATACACCTGAAAGAAAATGTAGCTCCGGTGACGCTACAATTGTCGAGCCTTCTGGAGCAGTTGCAGAAGGATGCACAAGAGGGTCGCCGGATCGCCGGTCAGATCGTCGAACAGGTCGAGATGCTGCAGCATCTCTACAATCTCGCCGGCCAGTCGCAATGGCTGGACGCCGTGACGGCAAACCTGTCCTCCAGCGAAGTTTTCGTCGCCACGCATCTTAGCCTTGCGGGCCTTGGCCGCCATTTTTGCGATCGTCTCGAATTCGCCCGCGACCAAGTGCATTTCCTCGACGGTGCCAATGGCAGCTATATCCAGCTGCTGGGCCGCCAGGCAAACGACGCGCTGGTGGTGATCATCGACTCTCCCCGTTTCATTACATCGCGGCTCTTGGCGCGTTCCGCGCGCCGCGCCGGCTACAAGGTGTTGCTGATCACCGGCCTATATACCGAATGGGCGCATGAATTCGCCAACATCACCCTCTCACTACCGCCCCTGCGCGTCGGTAGTCGCGACGATTTCTCGGCGATAACGGCGCTCCTGGAATGTCTGGCCACGGCCGTCATCCAGGCGGCGGGCGAAGAGGCGGAAACCCGCAGGCGAAAGATCGAAGAGCTGGAAGGGATGTTCACCTACGCACCGCTTCGGTAAGACGACCGACGGCGGGTTATTCCATCGAATCCAGCTCGGCGCGGTGGCGATACATGGCGAGAAAATGCCGGTAATCGCGATCATAGAGTGGTTTCTTTTCCCGGTTCGGAAGGCGTTCATGACCGCCGGGATACATGGCCGTACCCGCGGCTGCGAGGTTCTCGTAAAGCCCGCAGGAGACCGAAGCCGCCATTGCCGTTCCCAAAAGCACCGCCTCGTTCATCTTCGGCACCACCACCTTGCAGCCGGTAACGTCGGAATAAAGCTCCATGAGCACGGCATTCTTCACATGGCCGCCGGCGACATGCAGCGTATCGGGCACATAGCCATAGTCATGCATCTTCTCGAGGATATGGCGGATGCCGAGCGCTATGGCGACGCTGGTGCGCCAGTAGAGACGGCAAAGGCCATCGAAGGAGGTGTCGAGCGTCAGGCCGCTGATGACGCCGACCGCATGCGGATCGGCAAGCGGCGATCGGTTGCCGTGAAAATCCGGCAGCACATGAAGGCGCTCGGCAAAGGCATCACCCTCGGCAGCCCTTAGTTCCGCAATGCGCCGGACGATGCGATCATGCAGCGCCGCCGTCGGTTCGCCGCCGGCCGCATGCATGTTGACGATATGATCGAGCAGCGCACCGGTTGCCGACTGCCCGGCCTCGGCCAGCCATGTGTCGGGGAACACAGCTTCGTAATAGGGACCCCATAATCCGGTACTGCGCTTGCGTTCGCGCGAAAAGGCGACGATGCAGCTCGACGTGCCGGCGATCAGCGTCAGTTGACGCTCCAGCGCATCACGGTCGCCGGCATGGCCGCCAAGTGCACCAAACGCCCCGGCATAGGCGTCAACCATTCCCGCACCGACATGGCATTCGCGGTCGAGCCCCAGGGCTTCGGCCGCCTCCCCGTCAGCAGCCCGACGCTTTGCCCGACGGGCGCGGTCTCTTCCGGCAGGTTGCCGCGTTCCCGCAGATCGCCAAGGCCGATCACATCGAGGAAATCCGCCTGCCACCCCGGCCTGCGATGGGCGAGATAATTCCATTTCGCCGTCAGCGTGCAGCGCGAACGCGCCAGCGAGCCGGTCGCTTTCCAGGTCATGAAATCGGCGAGATCGAAGAAGTAACCGGCCATGGCCCAGCTCTGCGGCAGGTTTTTCTTCAGCCACATCAGCTTCGGCATCTCCATCTCCGGCGACATGAACTGGCCGGAATGCTCGAGAACCTGATGCTTCGTCGCCGTACAGAAATCTGCCTCGGCAAGTGCCCGGTGATCGAGCCAGACCATGGTGTCGAATCGGTCCTCACCGCCGGTCGAAACCGTCAGCGGATTGCCCTCTATGTCGCGCACGACCAGGGAACAGGTAGCGTCGAAACCGATCGCGCCGATGACGGAGGGGCTGACGCCGGAGGTCGTAACCGCGCTGCGCACGGCAGCACAGACCGCAGCCCAAATATTTTCGGAACTATGCTCGGCGTGGTTCTCACGCGGGCGGTTCATGAGGATCGGATGTTCGCCCTTTGCAAGCAGGTCACCGCGCGACGTGAACACGCCAGCACGCGCGCTGCCAGTGCCGATATCGACCGCAACCACGTGATCACGCATCAAGAAGGAGCCCCGTCCACTTATGTCTTGTTGCGGACAAGGTGTATCAAATCCGGCATCGCGTCAAACACGACTTCGGGCGAAAGTCGCTCCAATTCTGCCCTGTAACTCGGCGAATGGGCATGCGAACCGCCGGTGAAGGCGAAAACTGTCATGCCGGCCGCCCTCGCCGCCATGATGCCGGCCGGGCTATCCTCGATAACGATACAATCTTTCGGCGCGACCCCCATTTGCTCGGCGGCATAGAGGAAGAGATCGGGTGCCGGCTTGCCGCGCTTGACCATGCTGGCACTGAAAATACTCGGCTCCAGCCGTTCGAGCAGGCCGGTCACGCCAAGCGAGAGCCGAATGCGCTCCAGTTGGCTGGATGAGGCGACGCAACGTGGAACAGCGAGTGCGTCCAGGGTCTCGGCAATACCGTCGATCGGCTTCAACTCGCGGCGGAAGCGGTCATAAAGGTCGTTGCGGATGCGATCGAGAAAGGCCTGGTCGATGAAGACGTCGAACTCGGTCTCCAGCGTATCGACGAGCGTGGCAAGGCTCTTGCCGAGAAAGCGGCTGTAAATATCCTCCTCGCTCATATCAACGCCGACATCGCGCATGGCATCGATCAGCACGCTGACAGACAACGGCTCGCTATCGACAAGCACGCCATCGCAGTCAAAGATTACGAGCCCCTTCTCCGCATTCGTCATCGCAGATCCAACCCGAACCCTGTTTCGGCCACGTCTCTTGCGAGCGCCGGCCTTGCCATAAAAATCGGCCGGGACTTGAGCGCCCCGGCCGATAGATAATTACTCCGCGAGTTTGTCGTCGAGGTATAGCTGCAGGGTGGCGCGGGTGCCCTTTTCCCACAGCGTTTTTAGCGCATGCGCAAAGCGCTTGCGGAAAAGATCCGATTTGGCGACCTCGCCGAAGATATCGTCGAAGACGAGGAAGGCGTCCGGATCATCCTTGGCCTTCAGCGCCGCCGCATGCAGCCGGTCGGCACTGGCATCGTTGAAAACGATGTCCTGGCCGCTATCGGTCTTGCCGGCGAAGTAGCGGCACCAGAGCGCCGAGACCAAAGCGAGACCGACGACATCCTCCTTGCGGGCGAGACGATCGGCCGTCGACGGCAGGATGAACTTCGGCTGGCGGTTCGAGCCATCCTGCGCCAGGCGCGGAATGGTGTCGGCGATCTTCGGATTGGAGAATCGGTGTTCGATCAGCTTGAAATAATCGGCCAGCACCGTGTTCGGCACCGGTGGAATGACGGGAATGATCTCCTCATTCTCGAGCTTGGCGAGATAGGCGCGGATCAACGGCTCCTCCATCGCCTCATGCACGAAATGCACGTCCATCAGCGCCGCGGGATAGGCGATGGCCGCATGGCCGCCATTGAGAATGCGGATCTTCATATGCTCATAGGGCGTGACATCGGGAACGAAGGTGACGCCGACTTTTTTCCAGCGCCGGCCGGCCGGCCGGGAAGTTGTCTTCCAGCACCCACTGCTTGAACTCTTCGCAATAGACCGGCCAGTTGTCCTCGATATCGAAGGCGCTTTTCAGGAGATCGATTTCGCGTGCGCCGGTTGCCGGCGTGATGCGGTCGACCATGCCGTTCGGGAAGGCGACATTGGCGGCAATCCAGTCGGCGAAGGCCGGATCGGAAAGCTTCGCCGTGCCGACGACCGCCGCTTTGGTGACGCCGCCATTGTGGGGAATATTATCGCAGGACATGACGGTGAACGGCTGCAGGCCGGCGGTGCGGCGAGCCTTGAGGCCCGCGACAACAAGACCGAACACTGTCTTTGGCGCATCCGGGTTTTGCCCGTCGGCAACGATGGCGGGGTGAGCCGGATTGAACTTGCCGGAGGCGTCGATGAAGTAGCCGCCCTCGGTGATCGTCATCGAGACGATGCGGATCGAGGGATCGGCAAGCTTGGCGATGATCGCCTCGGCGTCGCCGACCGGCAGGATGTCGACCATCGGCGCGGTGACGCGGGCGGCCGTACGATTGTTGTCCTGCTCAACCACCGTCGTCAGGAAATCCTGGGCGGCAAGCTTTTCGCGCATGGCAGCATCCGAGGGCAACACGCCTGCGCCGATGATCGCCCAATCGTGGTCCTGGCCGATATTGAAAAGATCGTCGAGATAGATCGCCTGATGGGCGCGATGGAAATTGCCCACACCGAAATGAACGATGCCCGCCGATAGCGACTTCGGATCATAGGCCGGAATGGCAGCGGTCGCGGCCGCTTCCTGAAGCGTTGCGAGCGATAATTTGCACGTCATGTTTCAAGTCCTTCTGAAAGGTCTTTTTGCGCCGGATGGCTTGGGAGGCCCGCTCCGGTGGGGATGACCCCGGCCCGCCTGTATCGACAGAAGCGGGCCTGGGGTTGATTGGCACTCGCCCGGCTTAGATCGACAGCCCCTTTTCATCAAAGCGATGGATTCGGGTTTTGTCGGGCGTCATATAGACGGTATCTCCGGCACGGGCTGGGAAGTCGCCGGTTCCTCTGGCTGTGATGGGGCCGATGCCATCGGCCTCGATATGCAGGAAGGTATCGGAGCCGAGATGCTCGGCAACGGTCACCCTGCCCTGCCAGTCGCCGCTTTCAGTCGACAACAGCACATGTTCCGGACGAACGCCGATCGTGTCGGCGCCGAGGTTCTGCGCATAGGTGCCCTTGACGAAATTCATCTTCGGCGAGCCGATAAAGCCGGCAACGAAGAGATTGCGCGGGCTCTTGTAGAGCTCCAGCGGCGAGCCGACCTGCTCGATATTGCCGCGGTTCAGCACCACGATCTTGTCGGCCATGGTCATGGCCTCGACCTGGTCATGCGTCACATAGACCATGGTCGTCTTCAGCTGCTGATGCAGTTCGCTGATTTCCAAACGCATGTTGACGCGCAGCGCCGCATCGAGGTTCGACAAGGGCTCGTCGAACAGGAAGGCCTTGGGCTGGCGCACGATGGCACGGCCGATGGCGACACGCTGACGCTGGCCGCCGGAAAGCTGGCGCGGCTTGCGCTCCAGATATTCCGTAAGATTAAGGACATGCGCGGCGTCAGCGACCTTCTTGTCGATTTCCGCCTGCGGCATGTTTGCCATCTTCAGCGGAAAGGCGATGTTCTTGCGAACGCTCATATGCGGATAGAGCGCATAGGACTGGAACACCATGGCGAGGCCACGCTGGGCCGGCGCCAGATTGGTGCCGTCCTTGCCGTCGATCAGAATCTGACCACCCGAGACGTCCTCGAGGCCAGCGATCAGACGCAGCAACGTGGATTTTCCGCAGCCGGAAGGGCCGACGAACACGACGAATTCGCCTTCGTTGATCTCGAGGTCGATGGAAGGAATGACCTTGGCTTCGCCAAAGACCTTAGAAACCTTCTTAAGGACAATGCTACCCATGTTTCTCTTCCTTACTTAACCGCGCCGAAGGTCAGGCCGCGTACGAGTTGTTTCTGGCTGAACCAGCCGAGGATCAGGATCGGGGCAATCGCCATCGTCGATGCTGCCGAAAGCTTGGCGTAGAACAGGCCTTCCGGGCTGGAATAGGAGGCGATGAAGGTGCTGAGCGGTGCCGCGTCGACCGACGAGAGATTGAGCGTCCAGAAGGCCTCATTCCACGACAGGATGATGTTGAGCAGCATCGTCGAAGCCAACCCCGGGATCGCCATCGGCGTCAGCACGTAGATGATTTCCTTTGCCAGCGACGCCCCATCCATCCGGGCCGCCTCGAGGATCTCGCCGGGGATTTCCTTGAAGTAGGTGTAGAGCATCCAGACGATGATCGGCAGGTTGATCAGCATCAGCACGACGACCATGCCGAGACGGCTGGCGAACTGATTGTTGAGCAGGCCAAAACCCTGGAACAGCAGGTAGATCGGGATGAAGGCACCGACCGGCGGCATCATCTTGGTGGACAGCATCCACATCAGCACGTCCTTGGTGCGCTTGGTCGGCGAGAAGGCCATGGCCCAGGCGGCGGGAACGGCGACGATCAGACCTAGGATCGTCGAACCGAAGGAGATGATGACCGAGTTGGAGAAATGGAGGAAATAGTTCGAGCGCGACTGCACCTCGAAGTAATTCTCCAGCGTCCAGTGGAAGAAGAGGAACTGCGGCGGCGAAGCGATCGCGTCGCCTTCCGACTTGAAGCTCGTCAGGATCGTCCACAGGATCGGGAAGAAGATGAGGAGCGCGACGGCCCAGGCGGCGACCGATACGACCACCTTGCGCCGTGTAGAGACATTGCGTGCCATCTTAAGCCTCCAGGTTCTTGCCGACCGCACGCATCACGAAGATCGCGACGATATTGGCCAGAATGACGGCGATGATGCCGCCCGCCGATGCGCCGCCGACATCCTGCGACAGGACAATCTGCGAATAGACGAGATAGGTGAGGTTGGTCGTCGCCGTGCCGGGGCCGCCATTGGTGGTGACCAGGATCTCGGCGAAGGCGGAGAGCAGGAAGATCGTCTCGATGAGGATGACGACGGTGATCGCGCGGGCCAGGTGCGGCAGGGTGATGTAGATGAACTTCGAGACCGGGCCGGCGCCGTCCATTTCGGCGGCTTCCTTCTGCTCTTCATCCAGCGACTGCAATGCCGTCAAGAGGATGAGCGTTGCGAAGGGCAGCCACTGCCAGGCGACGATGATGACGATCGAAAACAGCGGCACGGTCTCAAGCCAGGTCAGTGGATCGAGCCCGAAGAACTTGAACAGATGTGCCAGGAGCCCGTTCACCGGGTTCATGAACATGTGTTTCCAGATGAGGGCGGCGACCGTCGGCATGACGAAGAAGGGCGCAAGCACCAGCATGCGGACAATGCCCTGGCCGAAGATCGGCTGATCGAGCAGGAGCGCCAGGGCAATGCCACCGACCACGGTGATGACCAGCGCGCCGCCGACCAGCAGCAGCGTCACGACCAGGGAGTTGAGGAAGGCAGGGTCGGTGACGAAGTATTCGTAGTTGAGCAGCCCGATGAAGTCATGCGCACCGGGAGACAGGAGATTGTAGTTCAGCGTCGAGAAGTAGATCGTCATCACCAGAGGGACGATCATCCACGCGAAGAGCAGCAAAACCGACGGCGTCATCATGACGCGGGCAGCAGAACGGGTGTGTAACGTTGCCATGGCAAGTACCGACCTATCTTTTGAGCGGGAAAGGTGGCCGTAGACCGGCTGGATAAAGGGGCCGCCGAAGAGCATTCAGGCATTCGGCGGCCAAGGGAAGGAAGCACCCGAAGGCACTTCCCGCCATCCCTCAGAAGGTTGATTATTTCGGATAACCAGCCTTGGTCATTTCGCGTGTGGTCAGCTGTTGCGCGGCCTTGAGAGCGGCGTCGACGGTGATCTGGCCGGCAAGGGCAGCGGAGAACTGCTGGCCGACGGCGGTGCCGATGCCCTGGAACTCAGGAATGGCCACGAACTGGACGCCGACATACGGGACCGGCTTGACGGTCGGGTGGGTCGGATCGGCCGAGTTGATCGAGTCGAGCGTCATCTTGGCGAAAGGAGCAGCCTTCTGGTAATCCGCATTCGCATAGAGCGAAGAACGGGTGCCGGGAGGTGCATTCAGCCAGCCTTCCTTCTCGGCGACAAGGTTGGTGTAGTCCTTGCCGGTTGCCCAGGCGATGAACTTCTCTGCAGCTTCGGTCTTCTTCGAGGAAGCCGGGATGGCGAGGTTCCATGCCCAGAGCCAGTTGCCGCGCTTGCCGAGACCATTATCCGGCGCCAGAGCGAAGCCGACCTTGTCGGCCACCTTCGATTCCTTCGGGTCGGACACGAACGAGGCAGCAACCGTCGCGTCGATCCACATGCCGCACTTGCCGGTCTGGAACAGCGAGAGGTTCTCGTTGAAGCCGTTGGACGAAGCACCCGGAGGGCCGGCGTCCTTCATCAGCTTGACGTAGAAGTCGAGCGTGCTCTTCCATTCCGGCTGATCGAACTGCGGCTTCCACTTCTCATCGAACCAGCGGGCGCCGAAGGAGTTCGCCGTTGCCGTCAGGAACGCCATGTTCTCGCCCCAGCCGGCCTTGCCGCGAAGGCAGATGCCGTAGACTTCATGGCTCTTGTCGGTGATCTTGCGGGCAGCATCGGCAATAAAGGTCCAGGTCGGCGCGTCCGGCATCTTAAGGCCGGCCTTGTCGAACAGGTCCTTGCGGTACATCACCATCGAGCTTTCGCCGTAGAACGGAGCCGCATAGAGCTTGCCGTCCGTGGTCAGGCCGCTGCGGATGGCCGGGAGAAGATCGTCGACGTCGTAGGTCTTGTCGGCGGTGAGCTTGTCGAGCGGCGCCAGCCAGCCGAGCTTGCTCCAGATCGGCACTTCATAGGTGCCGATCGTCAACACATCGTATTGGCCGCCCTTGGTCGCAATGTCGGTCGTGACCTTCTGGCGCAACACGTTTTCTTCGAGAGTAACCCACTGAAGGTCAATGTCCGGGTTCTTCGCTTTGAAAGCATCCGTAAGCTTCTGCATACGGATCATGTCGCCGTTGTTAACCGTCGCTATCGTCAGCGTTTCGGCAGAGGCCATTCCGGCAAACATCAGGGCCGAGCAGGCGCTCAGCAGAAAAGTTTTCAATTTCATATCTTCCTCCCCAGAAGATCAAATCTGAGCATTCGCTTGGCTCATGGGCAATTACTCATCCCTTGCGACAAAATGTCAATGCGGATTCGTTGCTGCGATGCCGAACAGCCAGCTCATCCATTTGTTTTCATGATTATATTTTTTTGCTCAGCCCTTGAGCAGAAACTCAGCCGTCGCTTCGTCGGTGATCAAACCATTGATCTGATGACCGGTGACAGCGGCTTTGATCGCCTCGAACTTACGTTTGCCCTTGGCTATTCCGATGACGGAAGACGTATCGCGCGGCGGAATGGAGGCGCTGGCGACCCGATCATTGACGGCGTCCGACATCAGCTTTCCATCGCCGTCGAAAACCCAGCCGCAGATTTCGCCGGCAGCACCCCGCTTCATCAGCGCCGTCATCTCGTCCCTCTCGAGAAAGCCATCAAGGCAAAGCGGCGCATCGACGCCCAGCTCGCCGACACCGACGAAGGTCACGTCGGCCTGCGCGCTGATATCGAGCGTCGAGCGCACCAGCGCCTGCGCATGCAGCAGCTCGCGCTCTTCGGCCGAGGAGACGAGCACCGGCAGCGGCATGGGGTAGTGCCGCGCCTTGATCGCGTCGGCCATACTGAAAATGACGTTGTAATAGGCAGCCGATCCATCCGGACCGATATTGCCGGTCAACGACACGATGCGGTGCTGCGGACATTCGATCGCCGGCAGCTGATCGACCGCCGCCTTCAGCGTGCGGCCGGTGCCGATCGCCAATACGATCGGATCGCTGCGCTTCAGCCAGCGCTCGATTTCGGCAGCCCCCGCCTCGGCGATCCCCACCGTGGACGACGTCCCGTCGGGATCGCTCGGCACCACCTCGATATGTTTAAGCTTGAATTTTTCGCGCAGCGCCGCGCCATATTCGAGGCATGCGGCGATCGGGTGGTCCAGCCGCACCTTGATCAGCCGCTCGGCAACGGCCAGCGACACCAACCGCTGCGCCGACTGCCGGGAGATTCCCATGGCGCTGGCGATCTCGTCCTGCGTCCGCCCGGCCACATAATACAGCCAGCCAGCCCGCGCTGCGTCGTCAAGCCGCCCCTGGGAATCCAACTTCCTGGCCATCATAGTCCCTTGCGAAAACAGCGCCTCTTGCCCAGGTCGAACGACCTGGCGCGGTCGCTCATTCAGTTTCCGGCGGGATGACACCCTTGGTCAAGGTGAAACAACCATAGAAGCGGCGTTCGCCGGTCTGGATCACGCAATAGGCCTCTTTCGCCCTCTCGTAGAAGGCATAACGCTCGACCGGTACGAGCGGCCAGTGCTTGCCTTCGGCGCGATCGATCGCCGCCTGCACTTCGCCCTGGACCTTCGGCAATTCGTCGGGCGCGCCAACGACTTCCATGCGCGTCGCGGCATCGTCGATGAAGGTATCAAGCGGCATCAGCGACAGAAGCGCCTCGACGGCCTCGGCCGCCGACACGTTGTCGATCCTCAAAAGATGGCCGAGCATCGTCTGCTGCGCGATCGACTCGGCGGGGAAATTGGTGTCGACGACGACAAGCATGTCGCCATGCCCCATCGATGCCAGCGCGTGCAGCACATCCGCGTTCAACCGCGGCGAAATTCCCTTCAGCATGAAAGCCTCCTCCAGTGTTTAACCGGCGACGGCCCTGCCCTCGCCCTCTTCTCTTTGGGAGCAAACAAGTAATCGCGGTCACGATCTCTGTCCATAGGCGCCGTGAACGTTATCGGCCGGATAATCCCAAGATCAGAAAAGCGCTTCTCATCCTGGCTTATTTCAGCCTTTATTGACCAGATAGGTTCGGCGGCATTAACTGAAAGCGCAGGCGATGGTTGTGAGGCACAGGTGAGAGTTCTTCTGGTCGAAGACGATGAGACGATCGGCGGCGCGGTTCGCGACCATATCGCGGCAAGCGCCCATGCCGTCGACTGGGTGAAGAACCTCGCGGATGCGACGGAGGTCACCAGCGCCGTAAAGTACGGCCTGATCCTGCTTGACCTGCAGCTCCCCGACGGTGTCGGCATCGACTTCCTCAAGAAGCTGCGCCGCAAACCGGATGAGACGCCAGTGATCATCCTCACTGCCCGCGACCAGATTTCCGACCGCATCGAGGGATTGAACAGCGGCGCAGACGATTATCTCGTCAAGCCGTTCAACCTCGGCGAACTCTCCGCCCGCATCCTGGCGGTGGCCAGGCGCTACAGCGGCAGCCCGCAACCGACCATCCGCTTTGGCGATCTGGAGATCGATCAACCGCAACGGCGGGTCCGGCTGGATGGCAAGGACATCGTGCTCACCGGCCGCGAATGGGCCGTGCTCGACCTCCTGGTAACGCGACCGGGCGCAATCATTTCCAAGGATCAGATCGAGGAGGCGCTCTATGCCTTCGGTTCGGAAATCGAGAGCAACACGGTGGAGGTCTATGTCAGCCGCCTGCGCAAGAAGATCGGCAAGGACCGCATCCGCACCGCACGGGGCGTCGGCTATTGCCTGGGTGAAAGATGACGCTGCGCCCCACCAGCATCACCCGCCGCCTGATCGCGGCGCTGACCGGCACGGTCGTCCTCTTCTGGCTGATCGCAGTCGGCATAGGGGTCTATGTCGTAAACCACGAGCTCTCGGAGACCTTCGACGGCGCGCTGCAGGAAACCGCTGAACGGCTGATGCCGCTGGTGGTCGATGATCTCGCCAATCGTGATCCCTCGAGCGACCCGCAAAGCCTCGAGGAATTGAACAAGGGGCTGAACCGGGAATACCTGACCTATCAGGTGCTCGACGCCTCGGGCAAGGTCATCCTGCATTCGCACGACGCGCCGCCGGTGGCCTATGAGGTACCCCTGAAAATCGGCTTCCACAACACGCCGAAGTACCGGATCTACACCGAATCCTCGATGAACGGCACAATCTTCCTGCATGTCGCCGACGCCTTCAAAAACCGGCGGGAAGCGTCGCGCGAAAGCGGCGTCGCTCTGCTCTGGCCACTGCTCGCCCTCATCCCGGCCAGCATTCTCGCCATCTTGTTCGCCGTCGGTCGCTCACTGCGGCCAATCGACCGGTTGCGCTCGGACATCGCCACCAAGGACGGCGGCAACATGGTGCCCCTCGAAAGCGACACGCTGCCGCGCGAGCTCCAGCCAATCGCCCGCTCGGTGAACCTGTTGCTCGAGCGCCTGCGCTCTGCCCTTGAGGCCGAGCGGGAGTTCACCGCCAACAGCGCCCATGAACTGCGCACGCCGATCGCCGGCGCACTGGCCCAAACACAGCGCCTGATCGCCGAATTGCCGAAGGGGCCGCTTAGCGAACGTGCCGACCGGATCGAGACGTCGCTCTCCAATCTCGGACGGCTGGCGGAGAAGTTGCTGCAGCTCTCCCGCGCCCAGGCCGGCATTGGCACCAGCGACAAGCCCGTCGACCTGATGGCCGTCATCGAAACCATCATCGGCGACTACGACCGGGACACCGCCACCGCCGGCCGCATCCTTCTGGAAAGCAGTCCGGACGAGAGGCTGATCCGCAACGTCGATATCGATGCTTTCGCCATCGTCCTGCGCAACCTGATCGAAAACGCACTGATCCATGGCCCGACGGACGACGAAGTGATCGTCAAGGTCGATGGCGACGTCATTCGTATCCTGAACGGTGGCCATGTGCTTTCCGTGGAAGAACTGGCCGGCTTGAAAAAGCGTTTCCAGCGCGGCAAGACGAAGGCCTCCGGTTCCGGCCTCGGCCTTGCCATCGCTGAACGCATCGTCGGACAGATCGGCGGACGTCTGGATCTCCTGTCGCCCGCCGCCGGCCAGGCGGATGGCTTCGAAGCCCGGATCACCTTGCCTTCGGCCTGACGGCGTCTCGGCGGATGGCGGCTCTTATTGGCCTTGCAAAGAACGGCAAAGGGTGCGAGCAAGTGCCGCATGTTTCCTGCAGGTCAAGTTTTATGATCGTTTCCTTCGACATCGGCGGTACCGCCATCAAGGGCGGCATCGCCCGCTCCGTGACGGATATCACCCCGCTTGTCCGGCGCCCGACCCCGAAAGATGATTTCGGTGAGTTCGTCGCGGCCTTGCGCGACGTCATCACTGAGGCCGGCGAGAGGCCGGACTGCCTCTCCTTTTCCATCGCCGGCGTTGTCGACCCCGACAACCAGGCACTGATCTGCGCCAACATTCCCTGTATCCACGGCCGCCGTCTCGCGGTCGAACTGGAAGCTGAACTCGGCTATCCCGTCCTGATCGCCAACGATGCCGATTGCTTCGCCATGGCGGAGGCCATGTCCGGCGCCGGTCGCGGCCATCGCATCGTCCTTGGCGCCATTCTCGGCACCGGCGTCGGTGGCGGTCTGGTGGCGGACGGCCGCCTCGTCAACGCCGCCGGCGGTTTTGCCGGCGAGTGGGGCCACGGCCCGATCATCGCTTCCTTCGCCGGCAATCCGCCGGTCGCCATCCCCGCCTATACCTGCGGCTGCGGCCAGAAGGGCTGCGTCGATACCGTCGGCGGTGCCCGTGGCATCGAGCGCCTGCACAAGACTCTGCACGGCCTGGAGTTTTCCAGCGAAGAGATCATCGGCCAATGGCTGGAGGGCGATGCCAATGCGGCGCGAACGATCGACGTCCTCGTCGATCTCGTCGCCTCGCCGCTGGCGCTGACCGTCAATATCACCGGCGCCACCATCGTTCCCGTCGGCGGCGGCCTTTCCAATGTCGAACCGCTGCTGGAGCGGCTGGATGCGGCGGTGCGCACCCGCATCCTGCGCAGATTCGACCGCCCGCTCGTCGTGCCGAGCGAATGCAAGGTCGAGCCCGGCCTGATCGGCGCTGCCCTGCTGGGGCTGAAATTTGCCGAGGAGCGGAACCATGCTGCTTGAGGTCTGCGTCGAGGATATCGCCGGCCTTGCCGCCGCCATCGCCGGCGGCGCCGATCGCATCGAGCTTTGCAGTGCGCTTGCCGTCGGCGGCCTGACGCCAAGCGCCGGACTGATGACGGCCGCAGCCCTTGCGCCCATCCCCGCCTACGCCATGATCCGCCCGCGCGCCGGCGGTTTCGTCTATTCCGCCGATGAGCTTGCCGTGATGAAGGGCGATATCGACGCCGCCCAGCGGGCAGGCCTTGCCGGCGTCGTACTCGGCGCCTCGCTACCGGATGGCCGCCTCGATCACGAAATGCTCGGCGCACTCGTCACCCATGCCAAAGGCCTCGGCAAGACATTGCACCGCGCTTTCGATCTCGTTCCCGATGTCGAGGAAGCGGTAGAACTCGCCATCTCCCTCGGCTTCGAGCGCATCCTGACCTCGGGCTGCGCGAAAACGGCCCTGGAGGGCGTTACCGTCCTCGAACAGGCAATCACCGTCGCCGCCAGCCGCATCTCGATCATGCCCGGTTCGGGCGTCAATATCGGGACCATCGGCGCGCTATGGCCGCGACTGGCGATCGGCGAAGTGCATGCTTCCTGTTCCGTCGCCGAGCCGGAGACGGATGAACGCCTGCTCGCCTTCGGTTTTTCCGCACCGTCCATGCGCCGCACGGACGCCGTAACCGTCAGGGCGCTCAAGGCGCATTTCGCCTGAACGGCAACTGCGAATTGACAAAGAAACGGTAGAATGATCAATCGTTCATAAACGTATATTCTGTAGCTATAGCTCGGCTGTGGAATGCCAAGCCATTGCAGTTAAGCAGGTTTCCTCGGAGTAGCTGTAGATCTCAACCATGTCGGTGGCGCCACCTCGCAAAAAAAGCAGGGCTGTCTTCTGGATTGCGGCGATCGTCATCGGCTCGATCATTTTGGCGACGGCGCTTCTTGCCAACGACATGCGCAATCTCAAGGCGCTCGATACCCGTTATCATCTGAATCTGTTCAGTCAGCCGATGCATCCGCCATCAGTCCCTGCGACAGCCATAGCCGCCCCACAAGCCACCAACGTCACCCATCCCACAGCAACACCGGTCACAACACCAGCACCGGCGCCCGCTAAGCCCATCAAAGTGACACAGGCCACACAGACGGGGAAACCGGCGCATGCCCATTCTTCGTCCCATATATTCGATCCCCCCGTCGATGCCCTGCGCGGCGCCTTCCTGCGAAGCTGGCGAATATCGGGCCAGACGCTCTGCGCCAATCTGACGAAATTCGGCCTGCCAGTCGGAGAATGGAAGCAAAGCGTGCTGGGCGTCGGCACATTCGAATGCAGCCACCAGATCCAGAAGGGCGACTTCGGAAACCCGAATGCGGCATCATTCTTCGTCATTGCCCGCGGCACGCCAACCGGTGATCTCGACAACATCCGCATCAAGGTGATCATGCCCGACAATGCCGACGGCCGCGCCATCGGCGAGACCTTCATCGACGCCATGGTCATGCTACTAACGGAAACCCACTGGCTCGACTTCCAGACGGCGCTCGACGCGATCGGCAGACTGCAAGATGTGACGCAAGAGCATTTCGGCGCGAAGCTCAGCTTTTTCCGCGAATTCCAGAATGACAGGAACTTCAACCTTCAACTGGAACTACGCAGGACGACGCCGGAACAGATCCGCACGGCAATCGTCTTCGACAAGGCGCGATGGACGCTCCGGTCGGACCTGCCGGGTAACTAGCAAGTGGCCCGCGAGAATTCTCCGCCAAACGTGCGGTGAAGTGCCTCCATTGTGCCGGTTTCACCCTCATCGCGCTGGAGACGCCGCACTGGGTCATCGTCGTCTATGCGTTCATCTTCAGCCAGGTCACGCTGGACGGCTCGCCGCTAACGCCGGAAGATGACAGGCAGGTCAGCGGTCATTACCGCCAGTCGAAGGAAGCGATGTAAGGACAGGACCGGTCACGCTGCAACCGATGACAAGCGCGGATGGGTAAGATGCTCGCGCAGCACCAGCCCGGTGCTGTCGACCTCCTGCATCAACACATCATAACTCCAGAGATCGGCGAGGTGCTGCAGCACACGCTTGGCGTCGGCATCCTCCAGAA
The DNA here is from genome assembly GCF_014189535.1 of Rhizobium lusitanum. Lineage (NCBI taxonomy): Bacteria > Pseudomonadati > Pseudomonadota > Alphaproteobacteria > Hyphomicrobiales > Rhizobiaceae > Martinezella > Martinezella lusitana. The sequence continues at coordinate 1,787,927 of NZ_CP050308.1, forward strand.
AGCCGCCGTTCAGCACGGTATGCTTGACCAGCAGCCTGCGGTCGCCTGCGAGATCGACATCGACGATCTCTATATGTGGATCGATCCAGCCGACATCATATTGCCGCGCCAGCTCGCGTCGGATGCGGCGATAGCCGCGCTCGTCGTGGATCGCCGCCACCCGAAGCCCCTCCTCCTCTTGCGGATCGTCGGTGAGGTGGAACATGCGCATCTGGCGCATCAGGTGCGGGCTGAGAAACTGCGACACGAAGCTTTCATCGCGATAGTTGGCCCAGAGATCGCGCAGGACCGCCATGGCGTCGCCGGTGCCGGCAATCTCCGGGAACCATAGCCGATCCTCTTCCTTCGGCTTGGTGACGATCCGCTCGATGTCCTGCATCATTGCAAAGCCAAGCGCATAAGGGTTGAGGCCGGAATAGCGCTGATCGTTGAAGGTCGGCTGGAAGACGACATTGGTGTGGGACTTCAGGAATTCGAGAAAATCGCCGTCGCCGATGCCGCCAAGCTCGTGCAGCCGCGTCATGATGCGGTAGTGCACATAGGTCGCCGTGCCCTCGTTCATCACCTTGGTCTGGCTTTGCGGATAGAAATACTGGGCAACATGCCGGACGATGCGCAGGATTTCCCGCTGCCAGGGCTTCAGGCGCGGCGCCATCTTTTCGAGGAAATAAAGAACATTCTCCTGCGGCAGGCCGGCAATCGCACGCCGGCGCTCCAGGTCGAGGTCGGGCATGACCTTACCCTTGCCGACCGGAACCGTGCGCCAGAGATCGTTGAAGATCCGCTCGTCATATTCGCGGCGTTCGCGCTCGCGCGTTTCTTCTTCGCGCAGGCTCGGCGTCTTCCTGCCGGCATAGCGATGGACGCCATGCGACATCAGCGCATGCGCGGCATCCAGCGTCCGCTCGACGGCGGCGTGGCCGTAGCGCTCCTCGCAGCGGGTAATATAGCCCTTGGCGAAGTTCAGATATTCGAGAATGCCCTCGGCATCCGTCCAGAGCTTGAACAGGTAATTGTTCTTGAAGAAGTGATTGTGACCAAAGGCGGCGTGCGCAATCACCAGCGCCTGCATCGTCGCCGTATTCTCTTCCATGAGATAGGAGATGCAGGGCGAGCTGTTGATGACGATCTCATAAGCAAGTCCGCGCAGGCCCTTGCGATAGAAAGCCTCGTGATGGGCGAAATGCTTTCCGAAGGACCAGTGCTTGTAGAATAGCGGCATGCCGATCGAGGAATAGACATCGAGCATCTGCTCGGCCGTAATGATCTCGATCTGATTGGGATAGACGTCGAGGCCAAGCTCGTCGATGGCTATCCGCTGGCAGGCATCGTGGATCCGCTGGATGGTGGAGAAATCCCAGTCCGCACCGTCGAAAAGCCGTTCCATCGATGCTTTCGCCATTATCCGCTCCTTGTTTCCGCCGCCCGCCGCTGAAAGAGATCATGGAAGACCGGGTAGATCTGACTTCGATCGCTGACCCGCCGCATCGACAGCACCGGCCAACCCGCCTGAATACGCTCATAGAGCGACCACAACGCCGAGCCGGAAGAGATCGCGACGCTCCGCGCCTCGCCCACTTCCAGATAGGCGAAATACTGGCTGACCGGCAGGATGGCGTCGGTGAGCAGCGCCGCCGCCGTCGCATTGTCCGAATAGGCGTTGTCGCCGTCCGAGGCCTGCGCGGCATAGATGTTCCAGTCAGACGGCGGGAACCGGTCCTGAAGGATCCGCCGCATGGCTTCAAGCGCGCTCGACACCTGCGTGCCACCGGTCGCCGGGCTGCGGAAGAATGTCTCTTCGTCCACCTCCTCGGCCACATCCGTATGACGGATGAAGACGATCTCGACGCGGCGATACTGCCGGGTCAGGAAGATGTAGAGCAGCATGTAGAAGCGCTTGGCGAGATCCTTCATATGTTCCGACATCGAGCCGGAAACGTCCATCAGGCAGAACATCACCGCCTGCGCCACTGGCTTCGGCTCATTCTCGAAACGGCGATAGCGAATATCGATCGGATCGATATAGGGAATGCGCCGGACCTTCGATTCCAGCAACTTGATCTCAGCTTCGAGCGCGGCTCGGCGCTCGTCGTCCTTGCATTCGGCAGCTTCGGCGGCGAGCTTGGCGACCGTTTCCGGTTTTGGGCGATGCAGTGCCACGCGCCGCATCATTGCCAGCCGCATGGTGCGGTTGATGGCAAGATTGGCAGGCGACCCCGTCACCGAATAACCGGAGCGTACCGGATTGATCTGGTCGGCCGACACCAGACGCTTCTTGGCGAGATCGGGTAGCTCGAGATCATCGAGGAAAAGATCGAGGAATTCATCGCGCGTCAGGATGAAGCGGAAAGCATCTTCACCGCTGCCCTCGCCGCCGGCTTTCGGCTTGCCGCCGCCGCTGTCCGGCCGCGGAAGGATATCGCCTTCCAGGAATTCCTTGTTGCCGGGGAGAATATGCTCCCGCAGGCCCTCAGGGCCGCGATGGAACCGAGGCTCCTCGGTTCCATCTAGGGGAATGCTGATCTCGCCACCCTTCAGGATGTCCTGAATGTCGCGATTTTGAGAGGATTCATAGACCGCTCTCTGCACCAGCGCTTTTGCTCTTCGCAAAAACCGTTGACGATTTTCTAGACTTTTACCGCCTGGGTTCAGGCGTCGGTCAACAATGTGCATTCCTTCTTCCTTGGTGGCTCATCCCGCCTGTTTCACACGCATGTACCATTCCACAAGCCGCCGAACCTGACGCTCGGTATAGCCGCGCGCCATCATGCGTTCGACGAATTCGCCATGTTTCTTTTCCGAGTCGCCGTCCTTCTTGGACCCGAACGAAATGACCGGAAGGAGATCCTCGACCTGGGAGAACATCCGCTTCTCGATGACTTCGCGGATCTTCTCGTAACTCGTCCAGGACGGGTTCTTGCCGACATGGCCCGCCCGCGCCCGCAAGCAGAACTTGACGATCTCGTTGCGGAAATCCTTCGGATTGGCGATGCCCGCCGGCTTCTCGATCTTGGTCAATTCCTGGTTGAGTAGCTCTCGATCCAGAAGCTGGCCGGTATCGGGATCCTTGAAATCGACATCCTCGATCCAGGCGTCGGCATAGTCGACATAACGGTCAAAGAGATTCTGGCCGTAATCCGCATAGGATTCCAGATAGGCCTTCTGGATTTCATGTCCGATAAATTCCGCATAACGCGGCCCGAGTTCGCTCTTGATGAACTCGATATAGAGCTTCTCGGTTTCAAGTGGCAGTTGCTCGCGGCGGATCGACTGCTCCAGCATGTACATCAGATGCACCGGATCGGCGCCGATCTCCGTCGTATCGTAATTGAAGGCCGCCGCCAGCACCTTGAAGGCGAAACGGGTAGACGCCCCGTCCATGCCTTCGTCGACACCGGCCGAATCACGATATTCCTGCACGCTGCGCGCTCTCGGATCGGTCTCCTTCAGGCTTTCGCCATCATAGACCCGAAGCTTGGAGAAGGCCGTCGAATTCTCGTGCTTGGCAAGTCTCGTCAGAACCGTGAAGCGGGCGAGCGTCTCCAGCGTGTACGGTGCGCAAGGCGCATCGCTAAGCTCGGATTCCTCGATCAGCTTCTCGTAGATCTTCTGCTCTTCGGTCACCCGCAGGCAATAAGGCACCTTGACGACGCAGATGCGGTCAATGAAGGCCTCATTGTTCTTGTTGGCCTTGAAAGTCTGCCATTCAGACTCGTTCGAGTGCGCGAGAATAATGCCGGAGAAGGGAATGGCGCCGATATTCTCGGTGCCGATATAATTGCTTTCCTGCGTCGCCGTCAGCAGCGGATGCAGCATCTTGATCGGCGCCTTGAACATCTCGACGAATTCGAGAATGCCCTGGTTGGCGCGGTTCAGCGCGCCGGAATAGCTGTAGGCGTCGGGATCGTTCTGCGCCAGGCTTTCGAGCTTCCGGATATCGACCTTGCCGACCAGCGAGGAAATGTCCTGGTTGTTTTCATCGCCCGGCTCGGTCTTGGCGATGCCGATCTGTCGCAGCCTGGATGGCTGAATGCGCACGACGCGGAAGCGGGAAATATCGCCTTCGAACTCTTCCAGCCGCTTTAGGCACCATGGGCTCATCAGCCCGGTCAGGCGACGGCGTGGAATGCCGTAGCGCTCCTCGATCATCGGCCCCATGGTGACGGGGTCAAAGAGGCTGAGAGGGCTTTCGAACACCGGACTGAGTTCATTGCCGGCCTTCAACACATAGATGGGGTGAACCTCCATCAATGATTTCAACCGTTCGGCAAGCGAGGACTTACCTCCGCCGACGGGCCCGAGCAGATAGACGATCTGCTTGCGCTCCTCCAAGCCCTGCGCCGCATGGCGGAAGAAGGCAACGATACGCTCGATCGTCTCTTCCATGCCGAAGAAGCCGGCAAAGGCTGGATAAGTCCGGATCGTCCGGTTCATGAAGATACGCCCAAGACGTGTATCCTTGGCCGTATCGATCAGCAGCGGCTCACCCATCGCGGCCAGCAGGCGCTCCGACGCATTCGCGTACATGAGCGGATCATCCCGGCACGCATCCAGGTATTCAGAGAATGACATCTCGACTTCGCGCCGTGCTTCGAAAGAACGGGCGAACGTGTTGAACAGTACATCATTGTTTGACATGGCGCCTCGTTAGCTTGCTATTGCAATAAACGTGGACTTAGCGAGACACTTTCCCGCTAGTATCTAAGGTGCGGTAATAGTCGCTTCGAATCAATAGGTGACCCTGCAATAATTCGTACGCTTGATTGCAGCGACCATCAATATCTTGAAAGGTTCTTTCACCGGAATTAATTTTGATTTCACCCAAAGTTGAATGAATTTTATGAATTCCATCAATAAGGGCATGCGCCAGATCGCGAAACCCGCGAATCCAGATTCACCCATCCGGCCGGCCTGGGTCGTGACATCCCGATTGAAACAATGGGAAATTCGGGACGAAGCATACCAGCAGGCACATAGACCACCGCCTCTACCCTCGGCCATCATGCACACCTATTGCGATCCTGTCCGGCACTCTCGCCCGCCACAATCATCAAACAACATCCAGTGCGTCACAGAGGCTCAAATAATCCGGACCGAACAGGCGGGAAGCCACGATCAAATTCGCCGTGCGTCTGAAAATTCTTGTGATTTTCTCGAGAGGGGTGGTGCCCAGAGCCGGAATCGAACCAGCGACACGCGGATTTTCAATCCAACATTAGCCAATGACAAGTATATAGTTTTCGGCTTCATGCCGCACTATGCCAGCGACAACGCAGGCCAATACTTAGACCAGCGCCACGTTCAAGTTGCGGTTTTACAATGCTTCGGGGGTCGCGCTCACATCTCCGGTCGTACAGTATTACTATCGCGCCAGTTCACAATTGATAAAATGGAATTTTGGCCATTGGCGCATCCAAAAGGTGCTGCGACACTCTGCTAGCCGACTGCGCTTTAACACCTACGTGTGACAACGAGACCGATCGAGGTACAAGCGAATTCGCCCACTTGGAGGCGCATATGCGGCTCGGAGTGGTAGGGCGGCAGGTCAATGTAGCCATCTACCAGCGTTCCGCCGGGGTCGAAGTTGACCGGCGCAACGTTATGCCCGGACTTCTCCAAGCGTCCGATAAGGTGTTCGATATCGCGGCGGCGATAGAGGCAGAGATCGCGGTTTTCGACTGTCCGTTCGTTCGATGACAGGTTGTACTCGGTAGTATGTACTGCAATACCGCCCGGCTTTAACGTCTCTAGGGAATTCTCGATGAAGCGGAGACCGTGTTCCAGGGAGCCCAGATGTTCGAGGCTACATGTTGACCAGCAAAAATCGAACTCACCGTTCAGCTCCACATCGATGGCGTTCATGTCCATCGGCTTGAAGCTGACACGCTCATAAAATATTTCTCGAGGGCAGATATCGCGCACGAGAAGCTGATCTAGGTTAGCGGCATGCATGCCACCTTTGATCCAACCGCCTTCTACGGCAGTTTCTGCGGCCTGATCCGTGGTCAGAATATGGCACCCCATCTTGGCAAAGAGTGCCGGAAGCGGCTCGATCCCAACTCCAAAGGAGAGGCCTCTCCGGCCGGGCTGCAAAAGCCCGCGCTCGAAGACTGACTGTGCGATGAAAAAGTATTCCCACCATTTACGGTGCAGAGCGGGCTCCAGTTGCATCTGATCGCACCAATAGCGGTAGTTGTCAGATGCTAACTCCCTCTGGCGGCAGAGACCAGCCGGCATCCCCATGACAATGGGTTTGGTCGGAATGAAGGAATGATCACCAACGAGCTGAGCATAGGTCAGCTTTTCTGTGAGTTGGGAGTGTGTCGCCTGAGGATCGCGTAAAGCCTCCCTCAGGCCGCTAATTTCTGCGCTAAGTAGCTCGTTTTCTGAACGCAATCCGTCACGCTGCGCGATGAGCTTTTCCCGGTCCTCCCAAAGGCGGCGGATCGGCGGAACGAATAATGCAAGCTTTTTCACGAGTAGTCCCCACTCTCCAATGCACGCAGTGCGCTATGGCATCGATACGCCATCAGATGAATGTCAGCAATATAATTTAACATTCCTCGCGCAATGATTGCTGCGTTATCTACAGCTCAATCATCGAGAGGAAATAAAAAGGGCCACGCGAAACTCTTCACGATAGCACGCACCTCTCTCGCCGGTCTACCAAGGAAAGTCCCGTAAAACCGAACGCGTCCCAAGCCAGACGCGGAACGACTACAGCAGTATTGTCCATTTTCTGGAGCAGGTTATCTAAGATTGTGTCCGGATGGTGGAGGCGGCGGGATCAGGTTCCCCCGAGCGTTTTTCTACAGAATCGCTTTCAGAAACCCTTTGTAGGAGTGGGATTTCCAAAGAAATTTCTAGCAACTACATGACACCGCTTTTTTGATATTCCTTGAAATCGACCCACCTCTTCGAAGTATGTAGTTCGTCACGGCTCCATCCGACAAGCGGTCATCACCCGTCATTTCTACCATTATGAATACTTTTGGCACTAAATTCCCCACTACAATAAATTATTTCAATATAATTTACAGCCACTATAGAAATTCTCAAAATATAGATTCCATAGAATCTAGAATATATTACTTCTGTAATGCAAATATTTATTGTCGTCTTTATTATTTATTTTCTTCGTGAAGAGATTGAGATAATGCGGAAGATGAAATATAATATTACTTAATTATTTAAGAAAATTTTCGGTGGCCTGCTTTAAAGCCGGATTCGATATAGAAGCTACACAAATGTCGATGGGGTGAGCTCGCCTCTGGGTTACATTACAAAGTAGTCGAGAAACTTCAGTGGCTGATCATCATCGTCCCAGTTCTTTGGTTCGTCCGGCACAGGTCCCTTCAAGAATTCATCCGCAGTCTGTTGATTGGGCTGAATTGTGGCCACACAAGCTTTCGGAGATCAATCTGAACAATGGAATTCGTTGCCTTGGCGGCTCGAAAGATTCGCGGCAGACCTGCCTGTCTTATAGTAGGTATCTGTCCCAGAGCGCCTGCCAGATCGCAACATGTCGCATGGATCTGCCGATACCCTATTGAAGCCATTGGAAATGCTGGAGAGTGACTTGCGACATGATAAAGACAAAAACGAAGGTCGCGAGATCATATAAGACATTGATTTTCTTGTGGATTAGAATGGTGCCCAGAGCCGGAATCGAACCAGCGACACGCGGATTTTCAATCCCCGCCTATTCATTCAAAAACAGCACGTTACAAAAATAATTGTGTCAAACCCAAGCGCGGAGATCAAGCGCTTAGCGGCCGTTTGTCAAACTATCTTGCTGGCACCCGGCTTGAGCTTGGGGCATAGCAATGACGCAGTATCAAGCATCCGCCGCGCTGCTGCGCACACGCGTTCTCTCGCGCTCATACGACGAGCGAGACCGGTTCTTTGAGACCGGAGAGGGTACGAAGCCCGCGAGCAAGGCATATGAAAAGCAATCATCCGCACGAGCGGCTGAGCGCGTCGTAGCGAAGGCCCGGCGCCGTCCGCTCACCAGCGAACAGCGCTCCAAGGAAATCCAACGTCGCCGCAAATGGGCGAGTGCCGGCAACATGCCGCCGGAGATCCGCGCCTGCTATTCCGAGGCAGAACGCGCCGCCCTCGGCGTCATCGCGGATCGTTGCCGCAAGAAGGGCTTCTGCGATCTCTGCCTCGACGAAATCGCCCGCGTGGCCGGTGTCGGGCGCACGTCGGTGCAGAACGCCATTCGCAAGGCCCGTTCGAAGGGCGTTGAGCATATCTCAGTTCGAGAGCGCCCGCAGCGGTTCGGCAAGAACCTTACCAACATCATCAAGATTGTTTCGCTGTCGTGGCGCGGCTGGATCGTGCGGGCCATAGGGTTCAAAGGTTTGAGCACTTCAGTGACTCAAATAAAAACCTCTCCTTCAGAGTGTGCGGAAACTGAAAAATCGGTTTTTGAGAAGGAGTATGCGGCTTCCGTCCATGAGCCCTCAAATCGACCGCTCACCTGGCAGGCACGGCCCGCTGAGAAGTGGTCGCACTACTGGCGCACCTCGACCCTAGCCACCGGCTCATGACTGAGAGCACGGGCATGGCCGAACTGGATAAGAACACAATCAAAAGGCTGAGCAAGCTTCTACCGATGCTGACCAGCGATCAGCCGGGAGAAGTCACCGCGACCGTGGCCGCGATCTTGCGTGCTTTGAACAGCGCGGACGCTTCGATACACGATCTCGTCGCGGCACTGGGCAAACAGCAAAAGCCACGTGTGATTGAACGCATCGTCTATCGTGACCGTGTCGTCGTGGAAGAGAGGATCGTTTACCGCGACCGAGCGCCAGCACCCAAGGACGTTGCCGGCGCGGCTATGTCAGCTGATGACGTGTCGAAGGCGGCACGGACGCTGCTTGCAGATGCCTTCCTGCATGATCGCGAGCGCGACTTCGTTTGCAACATGCTGGCGCGGGCCGAACGAGAGGGCGAACGGTTCTCGATCACGTCGAAGCAATCCGTCTGGCTTCGGGAGCTGACGGTTCGTCATCGCGAGATGGAGGCCGGCCGTGGCTGACACCCTCCCCCATTCAGGGACCGTATGAGCAGAAACATCCCCGGACGGGCCTGGGGGACTGCGGGATTTCACCAGTTGCACCCTTCGCAACCGGTACACGGATACACGTGTGCACACGTGTTTTATGCACGCGTTTGCACGGGTGGCGACCGTGAACAAATCAGGCAACGACCCGACAGTGACGCTGCGTTGGATGGGGCAGATCGCACAGCATGTGGCGGCTGATCGTCCTCTGCCTTGTCACCTCTCGCTGTTCCTGCTGCAAGGGCTTTCGCCCTTCCTCGAAACCGCTGGCGAAGTCTCGGTGGATCAGGCTTTCGGAACGCGCCGCCACGGCAGTATCGTTGCGGAACATAACCGGATATCGGCGAGCCTCGCCGAAAAGCAGTGGCGGCCCGCCATTCGCTGGCATGCCATTAGTCGCAGCAGACCTTCCGGACATAGGTGTTCCTAAGCGTGACGATTGCGTCCTTGGCAATCAAGCCATGGGCCTTCAGGGCATTGGAGAGGTCTTTTGCTTCCCGCTCGTCGTAAATGTCATGCAGCGTCACCGCAATCCAGCCGTTGGCCGCCAGATGCGCTGCCAAGGGAACCGATGATTGCTTAACAAAGGCCCGAGCCTCATCCAGTGCTCGGAAGCTCCTGACTTGGACAAACCGTCCATCGCCAGGCGGCTCCTCGAACTGGCTCACACGGACCCATGAATAGTGCATGTATCCCGTGGATGCTCCAACCGAGACCCAATACCAGTCACCATCCGTCTCGAGCACTTGCACAGGGCTTCCATTGATTGCCTGTCCTATGGTTTTCGAGTCACCATTCGCGGCGGCCTTGATAGGAGCCGTCCCCTTTGGATGCCGTACGGCTCCGGTTCGTGCTCGTGGCACGTCGAGTGAAGGTTCTCCCCTTGCTTCGGTGCTGGCGGGTTGTTCCGCGGGAGGAGATGGCGGTTGGTTGGTGACGCCGTTGGCGCCATCAGACGAGGTTGCCGATGCCTGCGCTTCCAATTTGGCATAGCAGAGGATCTGGAAGACCGACGGCGTTATCTTGTCGGCGAGATCGGCGGTCGAAATGGGCTGCTCGTCGGCCGCCTTATCGCCTGACTGATCAGCGACACTCTGCGACTGCATGAACAAATCGGCTACCGATGCCCGGATGGCGAAGTTGACGTTCTGCGCAGTGATGCCCATCTCGTCTGCCGTCTCCTTCGACAACGTCGCGCTTGTGATACCAAGAAGGAAACCGTCCCGATCCACGACAGGGCCGCCAGAATTGCCCGGCTGGATCGGGGTCGAAATCTGGATATAGCGGGTGTCGTTCAGTATCCCTGCAAGCGCGTTCACATTTCCGGTCGTCACTTTCACTGAATCGGCAAGCAATGTCGCTAACGGAAAGCCTATTGCGACGATGTCCTCGCCCAATCTTATTGGCGACTTGCGGAATACCATGGGCTTGAGAGGCGCCGGCGCCGAAATCTTCACCAAAGCCAGATCGTTGACAGCATCGATCCGGGGATTGGACGCATCACCCTTTCCTTTCACCTCAACGCGCTTGCAGTCCTTCACGACGTGGGCGTTGGTCAGGAGCCACCCATCCGATGTAACGGCAAACCCGGTCCCCGACGAAGTTGGATCGTCGGCAAGACAATTGGAAGCGATAACTGTGGACAAGCCGGCAGCGAGAAGTACGCGATACAGGACAGACATCTGAAGTTCCCCATGCGAGTGGAGACTAGAATTTCCGACACATCCCACGCAACCTCATATTGCAACGATCATTAACGCCGGGACTTCCATGTCTCTAGGCTGCCTTAGACCGACAGGTTCCAATCTTGCGAGCCAAAGGCAAAGGCATATCCCGGAGCTGACCCCATTCGTCAAAAAACTGATCGCTAATCCACGGTTTGCAGCGCCGAAGATCAGCGCAGCTAAGCGGCTTACTGTCGCGGAGACGCTTTTCTTGATGAGGATTGAACCACACTTCGAAAGGCCGTAGAACGGGCCTCCAGCGAGCTTTGGCTGGATAAGGCCGACAAATGACGTCTTCGGATGAGGAAGTGAGCGAGACGAAATCATCACGTATTCGAGCTTTGGCTGCGGATGGGCTTTCAACGTCCGAGATCGCTCGGCAACTGGGAATTCGTTATCAGCACGCCTACAATGTCCTAAAGGGCACTGGTTCTCACGCTTCGGCCGTAAGTGTTGGCGAGAGGCCGGTCCTCCCTGCAAAGCCAGGGAAACCGCCCCTCCCAGTTTCCGTGCTTACCGATGGCGGGTTTTCCCTTGTCGGCCGCTGGACACTTTCCAAGACCGAGGAACTTGCTGTCGATCAGCCATTGCCGAAAGACGTAGGCGTATATGCTTTCGTAAAGGACGGGTTCGCCGTCTACGTCGGCGTCGCGACCATGGGCATCTCGAAGCGGCTCTACTTTTACGGCCGCCCTGGCATTTCTCAGCGAACTAGCCTGCGCTTGAACGAGACGATCAAGAACGAATTGCGAGGTCTGGCATTGATAGAGATCTACGTCGCCATACCGCCCTACCTGGAATGGAACGGCTTACCGGTCCACGGCGGTGCCGGTCTGGAACTCGGCCTGATCAAGAAATACGCTCTCCCCTGGAACATGAGGAGCGCAGGCTAGCGTTAGCTAAGACGCTGTCCAACAGCTGCGTTCGCGCCGGTGTTCGTCATCATCGAAAAAGAGTACATAGTCTCCGGCATTCCAAACCCACCGCTACGTCCTGAACGCATCCAGCTCGGAGTGCAAGGTCACGGCACTTGCCTCGACGGCAGCAATGTCATCAGCGATCAGCCGATAGAGCGGAGTCTGGTCGCTAGGAGTGCGGACTTCAAGATGCTGGGCGATATACTTGATCGCTGCAATGGTCTCAGTGAACCGGTTATATAGGACGGGTTCATGGTGAGCGAGCCGGTTGCGCCCCTGGTATACGATCTCAAGATTGTCAGCCACGTCGGAGCGCTTGACGTGCTTATTCGGAAACACTTTCTTGAGGGTCGGCTTCCAGAGAGAATGCTCATAATCCGGGCCACATAAGCGTTTCCAGATGTAGAACGTCAGTTCGGCAATGACCTTTCCATCGGCGACCTGGATATGCGTCCTGCGCGTCTTGGACCGCTGCGCATGCGTGAGGTTCGGGGGGGCGGCCGTTTGGAAAAGCCAATGCGTCGAGCGCGTGCTTGTCGGCCTGAGAGAGCTTGGAGTATTCGGCGCGACGGGCACTATCCAGGGCCGACTTGATCTTGTTCTTCTCGCTCTCCTTCCATTCGAAGGGGGCGGGAGGGCTCAAGAGCCAGCCAGCTTGGCCGAAATGCTGCCTCAGATTTTCGCAAATTGAGTTGCGCATTGCGATCTCAATAACGGCCGTGATGTTCATCAAATCAGCGCCAAGGCGTAGCGTCTTCTGATGGAATTCGATTACGGCCCGGGAATTGCCGGTAAGTTGGTGAAGCTTGCCCAAACGTTCCGGAGACAGCAGCTTGGTGATCTCTGCGAGATCGGCATCGTCAATCGCCAACTTGACGCTCCCGTCATTTTGAATGACATTCGCCCTCGAAAAGTCGAGATCAGATTGGCAGTTTGCCCTTGGGCATTACGAATCCTCGACTTCCCAGACAGGAAAAAGGCGCTCTTCACGGGCGTCTTTTTTCGTTTCAATCGCCTGAGTAACACAAGCTCGGTCAACATTGAAGTCCACGATCAGCTCGGCAACTGGGCCAAAATCCATATTTTTAGCTTCTTCGTCTTCCCGATTGCGCCCGACATAGATTGATGCCAATTTCGCGCTCTAGCTGTAGGTGTTGATTTCCGCCGGAATTTGACCCCGAAGGGTCATTTCGCGACGGAAAGTAACACCCCGCCCTTATACAGCGTAGTTGAATAGCTAGACCTGAGAGTCAGCAATAGCGAAAGATGGAGCGAACATCGAAATAACATCGATGCAATTCCATCCAGTTATAAAACGATAGTGCTTACACCCAGCATACGCAGATTTGAACGCCTCAGATTGATCATTCCAAAACTTAGAACCCTCTATGGTGTAAGCGAGATGATCGGGAATAAGGCCAACGTTCTCCGCTGAATCCTCCGTACTCAGCGGCATTTCATCAAGTACTCGAAAAATCTCCACTTCACTAAATGACACTTCAAATACTTTCTTCTCAGCATCCGGAATGTAAAAGCGCGCAACCAGCGTCTTAGACACCCATTTCAACTCGAGTAGATCACTTCTACTGCTTTTGACATTTGTTAATACCGATATAGGTGTATATAGAGTCATCCCAACCCCAAATAGTTAATATTATGCAAAGCTTTGATCTCAACCGCCGCTCAATTATTTGAGCAAGAATTTGACAGCCTGACCGTTCGGGCCGATGTAATGGGCACCTATCTCACCGGTACTCGTCCTTATGTAAATAGTATAGGTGGAGGACCCATTCTTCAAAACGGTGAACGAACCGTTGGCATTTGTTCCTGAGTTGACCACCTTGTAGCCGTTCGACATCAGATTGGACTGAAAGTCTTTCGCAGTCACCGTCGTCTGCACGTTCGGATATCTGCTCCCTGGTCGCGTGGCAGAAGAGTCATACCCGGAACACAACTCCGGATCAATTTCACACGGGTCCATAGAAGTGGACGCAGCACCGGCCCCACCACCTGAGGCGCTGCTTCCGCCAGACGCGTTGTTGTAGACGATCTGAACACCACTCAAGCCTGCAGCATTCAATTGGCCGGCGAAGCCGGCCAATGCGCTCGGCGAAATATCATTCCCATTGGCGTCAAATCCGGATTCGATGACCAATTGGCCTTGGGCCGTTGTGGTCTTTCCGAGCGTGATAGTCGTCAAAGTGCCGTCCGGATACCTGACGTCCAGCATGACCCGGCTGCTATCCGGATTGCCACTTAGCGTGGCAGTAGCGCCATCACCGATCGACACCGTCTTCCGGAAATCCTGCGGGCCTGAATTCGTATCGTAGAAATAGCCAATCAAGCCCGCAATGGCGCCGAGCGCTATCGTGTTGCCGGCCCCCACGATGGCCTTCGCAGCATCCGAGGTTATTGTGATAGTACCGGCGTTGCCCGCCTCATCAAAACCATAGACGGTCTCAGTCGTCGTAATACTGCAAACGGTCCCGCTGGGTTTGCTTGCGCATTCTGACTTCTGCTTTTGGACGTTCGAATCAGCGGCGTATTGTTCGAGTTTCTTGGCCGCCTCTGCATCCTGCGGCGAAATCTTGCCGGCCGCAGCCAGCTTGTCGATAACATCGCCAAGCACCTGAGCGATCGTCTTTCCCGCATCAAGTGCGGCGGTGACACTCTGCACCGAGACATACGGCTCGAGATCGATATGCTTGTCCTTGGTGATGACACTCTGCAGTGCCGGATCGGAATTGATCTCACCCACTGGCCGGGTGGCGCCACTCTGCTCGAGCGAGGCCTGCTGATCGGGATTGCCGACGGTGACATTGCCGGCCGCGCCACCGCTCGAGATCGTCGCCTTGACCGACTGCTCGACATCGTCGAGCTGGTACTTGCCGCTGGCACTGGAATTGTTCTTATTCTTGCCATTGGCGTCAGTGCCGGAATAGAGATCGATATCGGCATTGACCTCATAGCCCTGGTATTTCTGCGTGCCGATGAAATCGGACCAGGTCAGCGTGCCGGTGTCGAGATTGACCTGACCATCGGTGGAGATCAGGCCGGAGGCGGCCAGGTTGGTGTTGCCGCCGACGGTGATCGTCTGGTCGCCGGTTGAATAGAGCCCGGATGGCCGATCGATCCAGCTGGTCGAGCCGCTGCCCTTTCCGAAGCCCGGCTGCACACTGCCGAGCGTCAGGCCACCAAGCGCCGCATTGGCGTTGTCCGTCGTCAGCAGCGGTTGTCCATCCGTCTTGCCGACCGTCGGGCCGGTGAAGGAGAAGCCGAGTGAAGATGAGCTATTGGACTGGCTGCCGGTGCCAGGCGTCGAGACGATGGAAAGATCGCCACCGACGGTGCCGATGATCGTGCCTGCCGAGAAAATCGTGTTGTCGAGCGTCGTGTTGCCCTTCGACGTGAAGGTAATGCCGTTCGAGGCACTAACCACCGACACCACAGGTGTCGTCGAGCTGGAGCTCGACTTCGACTGCCCGGCCGAAACGCTGCCGGTCGGCGTGATGCCGGTCACGCTGCCAACACCGACGCCGACGGAGACGCCGATGCTGGCCCCTGCCGACTTGCTGCTGCTGGAAGCCTGGCTCGAAGCCCACGCGCCGCCCATATCGATATTATTGGCCGAGATCGACACGCTGCCATTGTCGGGATCGTCGGCATGGTCGGGATCCGCCACGGCTGAGATCTGCAGGCCACGGCTGACGAAGTCGCCGTTGGTCGAAATATCGACCGAGCTGGCGCTGATCGTCGGTACGACCGGCGTCGAGGTGGTGAGAGATGTCTCTGTCTTCGAATAGGTGAAGCCGGCGGTCAGCGAAATCGAAGCAAGATTGCCGGCATTCAGGCCGTCGGAAAGGCTCGACAGTGCATCATAGGCCTTCATCCCGGCGAAGGCGGCGTTGGCTGCCGAATAGCCGTCCGTGACATTGCCGATCTTCGATGCCAGGTTCTGCACACTTTGTCCGGCGCTGAGGATGCCTGAGGATACGCCGAGGCTGACGCCGGCAAAGAAGCTGCTGGCCACCTGGTCGAAGTTGCTGACATCGTTGCCGGAGAGGAAGTTGACGCCGTTCTGGCCGAAGATGGTGACATTGCCGCCGGCGGAAATCTGGCCGGCCTGATCGTTGAACGTATCGCCCGCCTTAAGCGTAATGTCGTTGCCGGCAGTAATCGTCGAGGCCGCATTGGTGTCGGCGCTCTGGGTCGTCTTGTTGGTGAAGCGGCCGGCACCGATGCCGATCGAGGCTCCAGAACTGCTGGCCGATACCTGAAGGCCGAAGCCGGAGCGCTTGTCGTCCTTCGAGCTGTCGGTGCTCTCGTGGCCCGGTAGGATGTTGATGTTGCCGGAGGCGATACCGGTCACATCGCCCATATTTGCCGTGATCGACGAGCCGATGACGTTGAGATCACCCGCCGTCGCCGTCAGATTGACGTTGCCATTGGCGGCGGTGAGTTGCGAGCCGACATTGTCGGTCGAACTCTCACTAATCGTCTTGTCATGGCTGCCATAGATGGAGATAAATCCACCGCCGGACCCGACGCCGATCCCGGACTTCTTGGTCTGCTTATCGCTCTCGTGCTCCTCCTGAGCCCCCATGACGGTAACCGTCGAGCCAGAGAGGGAGAGATCGTGGCCGGCTGTGATACTGGAGCCGGAGACGACGGCTTCATTGCCTGCGCTGACCGAGACATTGCCGGATGCGGAGATGGACGAGCCGACGGTATTCTCGTCGTAGCTGTGCGTGTGGGTCTTCGAAGAGGACAGGAAGCCGCTCTTCTTGCTGTCGGAGGTGGTCTCGTCCGTGTCCTTGCCAGAGGCGATGACGACGTTGCCGGCCGCCTGGATATTGGCGTTCGCCGTATGGGTCGCATCGCCGGCTGTGACGTCGGAGGCCGAGATCGTAACGTTGCCGCCGGTTGAGGCGATATTCACCCCGGTCTGGCCGGAAACCGACGAGCCCTCTGCCGTCGTCGTCGCCTCGCTCGCCTTCTTCGAGCCAGATTTACTGGACGACGAGGCAGTGTCGGTTGCCTCGCCGATGGTGACATCGCCCTTGGCGATCAGATTGGTGGACCCGCCCTTGGCATCGATATCCGAGCCGATGACGCTGATATCGCCCTTGTCGGCCTGAACCGTGACGCTGCCATTTCCGGAGGTGATCGACGAACCATTGCTGGTGACCGAGGTCGAGGACGAACTTCCGCTCTTGTAGTCGTTGGCCGAGCCAGACTTGGTCTTCGAGCTCGAACTCGTTTCGTCCTGGGAGGCCGTGATCGCGATATTGCCGTTCTGCGAGACGATGCCGAGATTGCCGCCGGCGCCGAGCGATGAGCCGCCGATCAACACGCCCTGGTCGCCAGATACGAGCATGGTGCCGCCAGAAATCAGCGACGATCCCTGCTGTGTCTGGCTGCTGGTCGTGGTGGTGGTGCCTCCTTCGGCAAGGCTCAGCCGATCCTTGCTGAGGACGGTGTTCTCCACACCGGCGGAGATGATGTTGACCGCGCCGTTCGTGGAGAGGACGGAGAGATCGCCGCCGGCCTTGGCGGAGCTAGCGATGACGGTGACGCCGTTCGTACCTGAAATGTTGAGATTGCCGCCCGTCGTCACCGTCGTGCCGACCAGCGTCTGGACGCCGCCATTGTCCTGTTTCACAGACCCGACCGTCACGGTCTGGCCGGAGAGCTGTGCGGAGCCGCCGCTCGTCACCTTGGTGCCGGCAAGTGTGAGGCTGCCGGCGCCCGCATCCACCTTCAGGGTACCACCGGCATTTATGCCGCCATTGGCGGCAACAATCGTCTGACCGCCGATATTCATGGTCTGCGCGGCGAGCGTGATGCCGTTGGAGGCATTCAGGTTCATATTGCCGCCGGCAAGGAAGGCGCCACCATTGGCCTTGATGTCGGTGGCGTTGATGGTCATGCCGTCGGCCGCGGCGATCGCGCCGGAATTGTCGACGGAGCCGGCATCGATGCTTACGGTATTGCCGGCGATGGTGGCAGCGGACGTGGTCTTTGCCCGGTCGGCAGCCGAGAGATAGACGACCGGGACGAGTACCGGTGCGCCATCGACGACCTCGGTCTGGTAGATCACCATGGACTGGGTCAACGACGCGGCCTGTTGCGGGCTGAGCGCTTGCCCGAGGGCAAGTCCATTCGCCTCGGCATAAGCGACGCCATTGTCGAGCAGCGTCTTCATCTGATCGGTGGCGTTGTTGCCGGGCACGAAGGAGCCAGCGCCAAGGCCGTCGCCGACCAACTGCCGCATCTGCTCGTCGACGAGCTGGTTGTCGAAATAGGCGTCCCCCAGGAAGGGAACCTTGGTCTCAGGCGTATAACCAATCCGGTCGATGAAATATCCCGAACCATAGAATTTGGAGACATCGAGGAAGGCCGCCCGCGTCTCGAACAGGAAGACCTGGCCCGGAACCGTGCCGCCGACACCTCCGGATTGCGGCTTGGCGAGTGTAGCAAGCTGCGCGCCATTCACCTGCAGGATCTGGGTGAGATTGCCGCTGTTGCCGATAGCAGCGGTGAGCTTCCCCATCAGGCTGTTGGGGTTGATCGAAGCGCCACCCGCCGTCAGGCTGTTGCCGGTGATCGCAGGACCGCCGGCTGCCGTCACGCCGTTGCCGCTGACCGAGGCACCGCCGGCTGCCGTCAGGCTACCGCCACTGATCGAGGCACCGCCAGCCGTCAGGTTGCTACCATTGACCGAAGCACCGCCGGCCGCAGTCAGAACATTGCCACCGATCGACGTAGCGCCACCAGCCGTCAGGCTATTGCCATTGATGGCCGGGCCGCTGCCGATCGTCGGGCCGCCGTTTGCCAGCGACGGGCCGCTGCCAGCGGTTACGCTGCCGTTGGCTGCCACACCTGCAATAGCGGCGTTGACATTGAACAGGGCACCTCCGGCCGTCATGCTGTTCAAGGCGCCAAGTGGGTTGTTCGCAGTCGCTGCAGCGTCAATCGCCACTTGCCCTGCGATCGAACCGTTGGAAGCGACGTTGTTGACCGCGCCAGCGGAGATATTGAGTGCGCCTCGCGCCTGGATGACCCCCGACAGGGCGCCAATGGCTTGGACACTCACCGAGGTGCCGGCCGCCAGATCCTTCGATGGGTCACGTGTGCCGTTCGGGTTATCCGAATAATTGACCGTAGGAACAGTGCGGTCGATGCAACCCCGGTTGGGGCCGCTGCAATCCAGCCCGCCCGTGCTGCCGGGGGAGGCGACATCAGGGTAATATTGGCAGGGCGTCGAGCTGTCGCAGGTCGTCGTGACCGTGCGGTTCAGCGTTGCGCCCTCGTTGGTCAGCGTTCCCCCGACCGTGAGCGTCATGTCGTGGTCGGATTTGATCGAGCTGTAGGAATTGTCGAGATTGGTCGCGTTGATCGTCAGGTTGCCGCCGGCACGGATCTTGGCGTCAGCACCAGCACCCGCCGTCAATTGGTCCTCGGCAATAAGCTGGCTGACCAGATGATCGATAGTCTGGACCGTCTCGTAAGTCGGTCCGTCATGATCGCCCGAGCCATTGCATCGCGTAACGCATCGGGTTGTCTCGGTTATCACATCATAGGGCGAGAGGATCGCATTGGAGATCTGCACATTGCGCTGGATCGCCGGCGCCGAAGTCGTGGTGTTGACCAGCGCGTTGGTCAGGATCGACATACCGCCGCCGGACTGAATGAGGCCCGCGGTATTGACGACGGCGCCATTGCGCTGACCGCCACCAGGCCCTGCAATGGTGAGCCCGTTGCCGGACAGGATCGCACCCTGATTGTTGTTGAGCGTGCCGTCGACGAAGAGATTGGCGTTGTTCCCAGCAAAGACGAGACCGCTCGGAGTGTTGTTGAAATCGCCGGCGATGTTGAAGGTAACGTTATTGGCGGCTGCCAATTGCCCGGTATTGCCGAGCGACGGCAGGGTCAGCGTCAGATCATGCGCCGCGAGCAGCTCGGTATTGGCGTTGGTCGTGAGACCACCAGCAGCCGAGATGGCGATGTCGCCTGAGCCGCCGGCATTGGTCACGGTGCTGACCTGCGCGTTGGAGAGATCGGCGCTGCCGGAAAGATTAAGCGCCAGGCCACCGAAGACGAGATTGCTGCCCGACAGATTGGCCGATGATGCGTTGACGATCAATGAGCCGCCGCCGGCGATCTTGCTGCCCCTGGTGCCGGACAGATCCAGCGCACCGGTGTTGAGCGTCAGATTGCCGCCGACACGGGTGGTGCTGGTATAGGCGATGCTGCCAGGCGCCGTGAGCGTGGCGTTGCCGAGGCTCTGCAGGCTGGAATAGCCGATGTTTTGCGTGGCACTGGCGGCAAGATTGCCGCCTGACAGCAGCGAGTTGGCGTTGATACTGCCGTTCGAGGCCGACAAAGTCATCGTGCCCGCACGCCGCAGCATCAGGCTGCCGGCCGATGATGCCTTGGTGGCGGCGAAATCTACGCCGGATACCAGCGTATCGATATTGATCGACCGGGCGTTGAGGTTGACGTTGCCGGTACCGAGCGATTGGCCCTTGAGCGTAATGGCGTTGCCGGCGCTGATGGCCAGATCGCCATGGGCGACCGCATTGGCACTGACATTGTTTGCTGCGTTGGCGGTGATAGTCCCCGCAGCGAGTAGGCTGTTGAACGCGATATCTCCCGCCGTGGCGCTGAGCGAGAGGTTGCCAGTCTGGCCAAGGATGACATTACCTGCCCCCGATTGGTTCGTCGCCGCAAAATCGACCCCGGCCGCGATGACATTGCCGCTGATAGCAGAGCCGGTGATCGAGACACCGCTTGCACCGAGGAGCTGGCCGTTGATCTTGACCGCGCCAGGGTTGGTGGACGACCCGATCGAGACTGCGCCGTGGCTTGTGATGTTGCTCGCAGTGAACCCACTCGCCGCTGCATTGAGATTACCGGCGGCGATCAGCGTACCGGCCGTGGCGCTTCCTGCATTGATGGTCAGGTCACCGCTTGCTCCGAGAGCGATGGCGCCATTTGATGATCGCGCGGTGGCCGCGAAGTCGACACCGGTAATGGCTTGACCCACCTGGACGGTCTGGCCGGAGAGCAAGACGTCGTTGGCGCCGAGGAGCTGGCCCGTGACATTGACGCTGCTGCTGCCGGCAAGGGTGATATCTTTGTGGCCAGTGACAGACGCGACGGAGATATCCGTGGCGTTGGCATCGATGCTGCCGGCCGCCAGCATGGTCTGCGCGGATAGTTTCGCGGACGCTGCAAGCGTCATGTCGCCGGTCTGCCCCAGCACGATGCTGCCACCGGCGGCATTGGTGGCGGCAAAGTCGATGCCCGAGATCAGGACGGGCGCACTGATGCTACTGCCGGTGATCGTCAGATTTCTCGCGGAAAGGATCTGGTTGCTCACATCCACGTTGCCGGCAATGCCGACATTGCCATGTCCAGTAAGGCTGTCAGCCTTCAGACTAGCCGCATGGATCGCAACATCACCAGCAGACAGGATCGTTCCAGCGGCGATATTGCCGGAGGCCGTCAGGGCAGTGCTGCCGGACGAACCCAGCACGATATTGCCGCCAGCAGCGTTGGTTGCGGCAAAGTCGATGCCGGAGATCAGAATGGGCGCGGTGATGCTACCGCCGTTGATGGTAATGTTGCTGGCGGCCAGAATCTGGTTCGTCACATCGACGTTGCCGGTAATGCCGACTTTACCGTGACTGGTGATGCTATCGGCGGTGAGATTGGCCGCCTTCGCCATGACATCGCCCGCCGACAGGATCGTGCCGGCAGCGATGTTACCGGAGACGGTGAGGTCCGTGGCGCCGGAGTTGGCAAGCTTGATATTGCCGCCGCTGGCCCCGGTCGCCGCAAAATCGACGCCGGAAACGAGAAGGCCGGCGTTGAGGCTGTTTGCGTTGATTGTGAGGTCACCAGCCGACAGCACCTGGCCGCTGATATCAACGCGACCGTTTACGCCAGTGCCACTAGCCTTCAGGGCGGTGTCGCCATGGGCGGTCAAGCTGCCCGCCTTGAGATTGGCGCCCTCGGCGGTGAGATCGCCAGCCGACAGAAGCGTGCCGACCGTGATATCGCCCGTGGAAATCAGCGAAACGTCACCGCTTACCGTCTGGACGATGTTGCCATTGGCGGCCGCTGTTCTGGCAAAATCGACACCGGAGACGATGGTGCCGGCCATTATGCTCCGGCCCGAAATGGCAACATCGTTACCGCCGAGAATCTGGCCGCTCACATCTACGCCGCCGGCAGCCGTGCTGGAAAGAGTGATGTCCTTATGGCCTGTGATCGCGTCGGCGGTGATGGACGTGCCGCTGACATCGATGGCGCCGGCTGCCTGCAGGCTTGAAGCCGCGGCACCGCCGCTGACCGAGACCGTCAAATCACCAGCCTGGCCGAGAACGATATTGCCACTGGCCGCATCGGTTGCATCGAAGTCGATGCCGGCGACGATTGTCTGGGCGGACAGGCTCTGACCGGTAATCAACACATTGCCGGCGCCGAGAATTTGACCGCTCACGGTGGTCGCGCCATCGAGCGTGACCGCGCCGTGCGCCGTGACAGCGTCGGCGACCACGGTCGAGCCGGCAGCCTTGAGATCGCCAGCCGACAGCAGCGTCGCGGTGCTAATATTGCCTGTTGACGCAAGGTTCAGATCGCCGCTGCTGGCGAGTACGATGTTGCCATTGGCCACCGCGGTTGCAGCGAAATCGACGCCGGAGACGATGGTGCCGGCCTTGATGCTTGGTCCGGAGATGCTGACGTTACCACCACCAAGCACTTGACGAGTAACATCCACTCCAGTAGCGGCCGTGCCGGAAAGGGTAATGCCCTTGTGGCCGGTGATCGCGTCGGCGGCGACGGATGCGCCGCTGACATCGATGATGCCGGCCGCCTGCAGGGTCGGCGCCGCAATGGCGCCATTCACCGACACGCTGAGATCCCCGGCCTGGCCGAGAACGATATTGCCGCCCGAGGCATTGGTGGCATCGAAGTCGATGCCAGCGACGACCGTCTGGGCAGACAGGCTTTGACCGGTGATCAGCACATTGCCGGCGCCGAGAATCTGGCCGCTTACAGTGGTTGCACCATCAAGCGTGACATCGCCATGCGCCGTGACAACATCGGCGGTCACGGTCGTACCCCTGGCTGAAAGCGTGCCTGCCGACAGCAGCGTGCCGGCGTCCACTGAACCGGCCGAAGCAAGCGTCAGGTTCCCGCTTGTCGACTGGACGATGTTTCCATTGGCGGCTGCGGTTGCAGCGAAATCGACACCAGAAACGACAGTGCCGGCCTTGATGCTCGAGCCGGAGACACTGACATCCCTTCCACCCAGGATCTGACGATTAATGGCCGTGGCACCGGAAAGAGTTATGTCCTTGTGGCCAGTGATCGCATCAGCAACAAGCGTTGCTCCGCTTGCATCGATGGCACCAGCTGCCTGTATGGTCGACACTGCTGCGGCACCATTGACGGACACCGTCAAGTCGCCGGCCTGGCCAAGAACGATATTGCCATCCGAGGTATTGGTAGCGTCAAAATCGATGCCGGCGACGAGGGTCTGCGCCGAAAGGCTCTGGCCGGTGATCAGCACATTGCCGGCGGCGAGAATCTGGCCGCTAACACTGGTCGCGCCATCGAGCGTTACAGCGCCATGGGCTGTAACATTGCCGGCGGTGATGATTGCGCCATTGGCGTTGAGTTGATCAGCCGACAGAAGCGTGCTCGCCGTCAGGCTACCCGTCGAGGTCAGCGAGAGATCGCCGCTCGTCGTCAAAACGATATTGCCGCCCGCAGTCGCCGTCCTCGCAAAATCGACGCCGGAGACAATTGCACCGGCCTTGATGCTGGAGCCGGAGATGCTGACGTCGCTGCCGCCAAGGACCTGGCTGGTGATATCCACGCGACCGCCTCCGGTCGTCGTGCCGGTCATACCGGAAAGGGTGATGTCCTTGTGGCTGGTGATCGCGTCGGCAGTGATGGATGCGCCGCGTGTATCGATGGCGCCGGCTGCCTCGATGGTCGACGCCGCAACGGCGCCATTGACTGACACCGTCAAGTTGCCGGTCTGGCCAAGGACGATATTGCCATTGGCCGCGTTGGTGGCATCGAAGTCTGCGCCTGAGACAATGGTCCTGGCGGACAGGCTCTGGCCCGTGATGAGCACATTCCCGGCCCCAAGGATTTGGCCGCTTATAGCGGTTGCACCATCAAGCGTGACATCGCCATGCGCCGTGACGCTTTCGGCGCTGATGGTCGAGCCATCGGCACTGAGATCGCCTGCCGACAACAACGTGCCAGCATCGATCTTGCCCGATGACGTCAACAAAATATCGCCGCTTGTCGTCTGGAAGATGCTGCCATTAGCGGCGGCGGTGCCGACGAAATCGACGCCGGAAACGATCGTGCCGGCCTTGATGCTCGCGCCGGAGATGCCGACGTTACCGCCGGCAAGCACTTGACGAGTAACATCCACGCCTGGGGCAGCCGTGCTGGAAAGAGTGAGGTCCTTATGGCCGGTGATCGCATCGGCAGTGACGGAAGCTCCGCTGATATCAATGACGCCGGCCGCCTCCATGGTCGGCGCCGTAACGGCGCCATTCACCGACACGGTCAAATCACCGGCCTGGCCGAGAACGATATTGCCACTGGCCGTATTGCTGGCATCGAAGTTGATGCCAGCGACGACCGTCTGGGCAGACAGGCTTTGACCGGTGATCAGCACATTGCCGGCGCCGAGGATCTGACCGCTAACGGTGGTTGCGCCATCGGCGTTGAGGCTGCCGGCCGACAGCAACGTACCGGCCGTCAGGCTGCCCGCCGAGATCAACGAAAGATTGCCGCTTGTCGTCAGGACAATGTTGCCGTTGGCTGCGGCTGTTCTTGCAAAATCGACGCCGGACACGACGGCGCCGGCCTTTATGCTCGAGCCGGAGATGCTGACGTCATTTGCACCGAGAATCTCACCGTCAACTGCGGTGGTCCCGGACAATGCAATATTCTTGTGGCCGGAAATGGCGCCGGCAGAGATATTCCCGGCCTTTACGTCGATGGCACCGGCTGCCTGGATGGTCGGCGCAGCGAGGGCGCCATTGACCGCGATGGTCAGGTCACCGAACTGACCAAGAACGATATTGCCCCCTGCCCCATTCGTCGCATCGAAATCGAGGCCGGCGACGACCGTCTTGGCCGACAGGCTCTGGCCGGTGATCAGTACATTGCCGGCGCCAAGGATCTGGCCACTGACATCCACGCGACCGCTTGCGGTCGTCGTGCTCGACGTGCCCTTAAGCGTCAGATCACCATGCGATGAGACATTGCCGGCAGTGACGGTCGCACCCCTGGCATCTAGATTGCCTGCCGACAACAGCGTACCGGCGCTGAGCAAGCCTGAGGCCGAAAGCGTCAGATTGCCGGTTGCCGTTGTCGTCGGGCCAAGGGTAATGCGGCCGCCCGCCGCATCGGTGGCGGCGATGTTGACACCCGAGACGATGGCGTCGGCCGCGATAGTCGGGCCGGAAACGCTGACATTACCCGCACCGAGGATCTGGCCTGTAACGGCAGTGGCGCCGGAAAGCGTGATGTTCTTATGACCGGTGATGGTATCGGCGGTGATGGTCTGGCCGACGGCATTGATCGCACCGGCCGCAAGCACGGTTCCGGCTCGTATGCCACCGACGCCATCATTGACAGTGAGATCGCCGCTCTGCGTCAGCACGATATTGCCGCCAGCCGACTTGGTCGCTGCAAAGTCGACCCCGGAAGCCAGAAGAGCGGCATTCACACCATTGGCGTTACCAGCGATGGTGATGTTGCCGGCACTAAGCAATTGGTTGGCGACACCAACGCCGCCAGCGATGCCGACATTGCCGTGACCTGTCAGAGTGTTTGCCTGCAGCAGGGCGGCCCGAGCATTCAGATCACCGGCCGACAGCAGCGTGCCGACTATGATATTGCCGGTCGTGGCGGTCAAATCGAGCGTGCCGACCGGACCGACAGCGAGGGTGCCGCCCGCCGCATTGGTGGCGGCGAAGTCGACGCCGGAGGCGATGGCGCTTGCCTGAATGGCAGCCCCAGAGATCAGGATATTGCCAGCACCGAGCACCTGGCCGCTCGCGTTGGTCGATGCGCTGATGGTGATCGCCCCATGCGACGTGATGTTGCTGGCCGTCAACGAGGTTGCGGTCACTGTGAGGTCACGGGCCGACTGGATGCTCCCGGCCACCATATTGCCGGTCGCACTCGTGCTGAGGCTTCCCGCTGACAGCAGATTGCCGGTGGCGATATTGCCGCCGGTGGCCGTCAGGCTCAGATTGCCCGCCGTGCCCAGCACGACATTGCCATTGGGATCGGCGCTGGTGGCGGCAATATTGATGCCTGAGACGACCATGCCGGTGGAGATCGATCGGCCGGTAGCGCTGACATTGCCTTGCGCCAGCGCGTTGCCGGCAACAGTGATGTCGAGGCCGGCGCTCAGCGCGATATTCTGGTTGCTCAGCAGTGAGCCTGCGGCGATCGCGCCGGCCGTTGCGGTCAGATTGAGATCACCAACGCTATTGGCAGCACCCGCAATCGCGATGTTGCCGGAGGTCGCCGAAAGCGTCGCCGCACCGCTGCCTGCTGTGACACTGCCGGCGGCAATGCCGCCGCCGGAGTTCATCTGCACCATCGTGCCGCTGTTGACGTCACCAGAGACGCTCAAGAGGCCGGTGCCGCTTGCAAGCACGATATCGCTGTCGGCCGCGACCGACTGCAGGGTGATACCCTGATCGGCTTGGACGGCGACTTGTCTCTTCGACGTGACCTTGGCCGCCGTGACCTTTTGCTTCGAGGTGATGGTCACACCCTGGCTGCCCGAGGCATTGCCGATCGAGATCTTGCCGTCTGCCGATAGTGACAGTTCACCGGCATTGGCGGCCATATCGCCGCTCATCTTGACGCCGGCACCCTTCTCGGTGACGACGATCTTGATGCGGTCGGCCTGCATCGCGCCGAGAGCCGAGCCGTCGATGGCGTATTCCGGTGTGCCGGACGTGGCGGTCAACGCGGTCGCCTCGCCGGTGGCATAGTCATATTTGCTGGCGCCACCCGTCAGACGAATGGTCTTGCCGTAGATCGGCGCATTGACATGTATGTTGCGGGCAACGACGTCGAACAGGTCCACAGCACCGGGAGCGGCTGCGAAGTTCCCCCTGTCCCTTCGAACGTGACATCGCCACCGTTGACTGTGAACCCGGTCAGGCTGCCATCGGCACCGATATTGGGAATGCCGGTCGTCAGCGTCGCATGCGGCGTATTGATGAAGCCGCAGCCTGCACACGAGATTCCGTTGGGGTTCGCTATGATGACATCGGCTCTGCCGCCGAACACTTCGGTCGGACCGTTGAGTGCCGAGCGATTGCCGCTGGTGACTTCGTTGAGGATGACAGAAGCGGGGCTGGAGCTGTTGAGATTCGGGTTACCGGGCGTGGCGCCGCCGAGGTTCGACGTGCCAACTTCGCCTTTGAAGTTGTTGAGGATCAGGCCCTGCGTGCCGACATTAAAATTATCATATTTGTTGTGAGACAGACCCGACGCATTCGGCGTGACGATATCGATCAGCGGCACACCGTTCGGTGCCGCACCAACGCCCGGCTGATTGGCGACAGGTGCGGTGGTGCTTGCGGAGACGGACTGGGCGTTGGCAATTACCGGCTGCAATATCAAGAGGCTGCTCAGCGTCAGGGCAAGCACCTTGTGAGCAAGGCGCGCTAGCCGATGAACAAGTTTGCCTGCCGGCGACTGCAAGGCGATCCGCTTTTTGAACGATCTGCCAGACGACTGCCCCGTATATTTGCCCACGATACGCTCTCGCCCTTCTGAGGTCGGGCTACGTCCGCGGCTCTCGCCCGACTATGTAGCCTACATCTCACCTCGCCCAGGCCGCGTCATGCGGCACATAATATTGTTGATTTTTCTTGATCGACTTGTCGGCCAACGTCAATCTCTACACGGATACAGAGAGAAAACTCGGGGATGTTCGCGTTGGTTTGGTAAAGCCCATGTGAATTTTACACCAATGACTATACGCAATTCGGACTAAAACACGTATTACGGATAGTTCGCCGCAAGCACTTCAAGTCTTGCGGCGCCGTGATCGTGCAGCACGTCGGCTAACGGCAGACGCGTCGACGCCTCCAGTTGCGATCGCCGATCGATCGAGCATTATCTTCCGGCTCGTTGCACGCCTTCACTGCAATGTCGTTTGCGATGCTCACTATGGCCAAAGCCGATGCTGTTACCGCTCTCGACGCTATTTCTTTGTCAGCAACCACTGCTTGACCTTGCTTGTGAACGAGTCTGACAGTCGCTGCGCCATCACGTCGGGTGATCCGGAGGTTTGCATGGCGTTAACAGCGACGGCGACAATGACGCCGTACCCGCTGCCTCGCATGGAAAGATCTTCACCGTGGATGTTCTGGGCCTCAGCGATCAACTCGCCGGTCCGGGCATTTTCCAGCCTTACCGTTCCGTCGATGCTGCTATCGTGGCCACCAATAACGCGAGCCTTCTTGGTCGTGACATCGAAGACATGCAGAGTGACGACCAAGCGGCCCGGAACGGGTCCGCCCGGCAGGCCGACCAGATCCTTCGTCATAGTAGCTTTAAGAACGCGAGTAGCATCCGCAAGCTGTTGCGACGCGAGCTTCTGATCCCTCTCCGGGAATGCGGTCAGATCCGGCGTCGTCTCGATACGGATCTCCCGCACCGAGGTCTGCTGCAGCGCGGCTATTAACCGGGGGTCGGTTGTGACGCAGGAGGCCACCGCGAATGCTGGAACCAGTATTGCACAGAGGCGAAACCCCATTGAGATTCGTTTGAAGATGCTTTGCATGATTATCCTATTCCCTAATAACCCAATCACCATTTTATGGATGTACTGACGAACAGAAGCCCGGCGTCATGCCGGTCGACCGTGCCGCTGAATATGTCCGAATAGCCGATATCGAAATTGACATGGCCGCCGGCGAGCTTGGCGCCAGCCGTCCAGCCAAACATGTCACCGCCATCGATGCGATAGCGCGCTTGGCGTGCGATCCGCCCGTAGTCGAGGCCGACATAGGGCCGGAATTCGCCGAGGATCTTCGCAAGCTCTGCGTTGTCGGCGAAAGGCTGGGTGCGCCAGACCAGGTCGTTGCGGACGAAGAAGCCGTTATTGCCGTAAAGCATGGTCTCGCGCGTGCCACGAACCGAGGAATAGCCGCCAAGCGAGATCTGCTCGGCCCCGAACAGATTGTCGGGCGAATACTGGCCGGTGACGATCGAATTGATCTCGAAGCGCTGTTCGGCAAGCTCGAACGGCCGCGTCACGGTGATCGTGCCGCTGAACTTGGAGAAGCGAGGATCAGCGTCGCCTGCCCCGGCATCGCCAGGTGCGACGGCGTCAAAGAGATTGAGCCCCTGGCTGTAGGAGAGGTCGAAGACCCAAAGACCTCCCAGCATGCGGCGGGAATGGGAAATGCCGAGATCGCCGGCCGTATACTTGCGACTGCCGACCTCGATTTTGCTGCCAAGCAGAAAGTTGTTGGTTTCCTTGTAGGTCAGGCCGGTGTTGAGGGTGGTAATCGAATCCTTGTCGCGGAAGAGCACGCGATCGGCACCAATTCCCAGCTGCTTGGAATTGCCTGATGTGTCCAGCGTTCCGAAATTGCCCGGAACCGAGCTGTCATAGCCATACCAGGAGCCATTCAGCGACAATGTCCAGTAGCCGTAGGGCACGCTGACATTGCCGGAATAGCTGTTGCTCTTGCCGACGCCGTCGTTCCGCCATGGGTAGTCCGGGCCGCTATGCTCGTAGGAAAAGTTCCATTGATCGTTGATGCCGAACAGGTTGTCATAGCCGACCGTGGCCGAGGACTTGGAATATCCCGTCTGTTCCTGGCCGAGATTGCTGTTGCCGAAGGAGAGATGCCAGGGGTGATCCGGCGTGTTCTCGATATTGAGGATCGAGGTTCCGTCCGTCTTTCCCGGCAGCATCGCCGTCTTGGCGTTGTTGGACGAGAGACGATTGATCTGATCCAGACCCTGCTCGATATCACGCAGATTGGTGATGTGGCCCTTCATGCCGGGAAAGGCAGTCGCCAGCACACCGGAGCCGGGAGCCGGCTTGCCGTTGATGTAGATGTCGGACAACGTGCCCTCGACCGCCACCAGCTTCAGGGTCTTCGTTCCGGCAATATCCTGGGCCGGCACGTAGACACGCGACGTCACGAACCCCTTATCGAGATAGAGATGTGTCAGGTCGCGCAGCAGGCCGTTGATCTCGCCGACCCCAACGCAGCGGTTCGCATAAGGTGCGGTGACCTTGTTGATGGCGGTGGCTGGGAACTGCTTCACCCCCGCGACCTCGACATGGGTGATGGCGAAGCACGGACCAGTCTTCTGGCCGCCGGCTGTTGCCGGTTGCTGAGCTTCCGCCTGAGCCGGCTTCGGTGTCATCCGGCCCAGGGTCTCCAGACGCTGCTGCTCAGCTTCCTGCGCCTGCCGGCGCGCGAAATCGTCATTCGGCGTCTGGGCCGCTGCAGGCGATATCGCAAAAATTGCCGCCAACAGTGCGCTGGCGGTCAAAACGACATTGTGGCGAGGGGCGGCTGGGCGCCGGGCTGACGTCATAAGCCTGTCTGCCTTCGCGTCAGTTGGAGGCAGACTTCTGCAGCGCATCCAATGCCGCCGACAGACCCTTCAGGGAGAACTTGATGTTGACCTTCTGGCCATTCATCATCTGCACATGACCGGTACCATCCGCAGCCTTCGAGAGTGCGGCGATCATCTTGGCATCCAGCTTCTGCTGGGACCAGCAGCCGGCCTGGTTGCAGTTGCGATAGGCAAGCTGAACGACCGGCTTATCAGCCGCGTCGATACTCAAGCCCGCTGGCAGATACATGTTGAGCGGCACGAGCGCTGTGAGAACCAGTTCGCTCGCCGGCTGCTTCCCTGCCTTCTTGTCCGGCGCGGCCGGTGCATCGGCCTTGGCGATGGCGAGCGTCAGGACATTGACGTCCTGGTCACCCTGCTTCACCGTCGCGATCTGGGCCACTTCGCAATGTGTTGTCGCCGCACCGTCAGCCGCCTTGCCGTCGATGCAACGATAGTACCAGTCGTCGAATTTTTGCACACGGGCCTGCGGTGCCGGCTGTGGTTGTCCGGCGGGCACAGCAGTGGAGTTTTGCTGGGTGCCTGCACTCGTGGCACCACCCTCTGGCGGTACCGGCTGATCTTCAGCCATTGCAAGCGACGCTAACAACATTGAGGAGAAAAAAACTGCGGATGCCAGAGTCTTGACTGCAAACATCTCATTGGCGGTCGTCATGAAAAACTTCCCAAAGTCAAAGCCGTATGCTTGCGCAAGGTGGCCCTTGCCCATTCGGCAGATCATCAAAATTCATGAAAAAACACCTTACGCGGTGTGGCCGATCATGGGCGTGATGGGTTCAATACCACCTTTCAAGGAAAATACAGCGAAAAGTAGCACTGCTATAGGTGATCTGCATGCTCGTTTTTGGAGGCGCGTGTAGATTATGCAACACGTGCGTTTATTAATTAAAATTGTCACCTTGAACGGATCAGAACCCGCGACCACTCCGTTGGCAACAGCCTAAAATCCCGTGTCTTCACCTTGATCGCATCGAGATGCAGATAAGGGCTATTCAGCCTCTTCAGCACCGTAACAGGCACCTTGTCCGATCGCCGCTTCGCGGCAACACCAGACGTAGAGACTAACTCACTTGACGTGAATCGTCGGACCGTTCAACATCAAAGCGGTTGGTGCTGCCAGTCCGCTCACGCCCCTATCACCGCAAAACAGGCGAGAAGATCGATTGCCAGAAATTCGAGGTCTATAGTCTCGCTTTTGACATGGAGGTGCATCGCCTCAACCAGCTTCATACAGAGCAGGCGGCGAAGCCCGGCACGCTTGGCATGCTGATCAAGAAATATCGTGCCAGCCCCGACTTCATCGACGGTGAAATCGGCAAGTCGCCGCGTACCCGTGCCGACTATCAGCGTGTCTTCAACTATCTTCAGGCAATTGAAGACACGCCATTGGTCTGGTTTACGCAGGCACGCATAGTGAAAATCCGCGACAAGGCCTTCGTGAAGCTCAAGCGCAAATCGGCAAACTATGTCGTTACCGTTCTGTCGGTTCTCTTCAAGTGGGGCCGACTGCGCGGCTATATCAAGGACAACCCAGCCGCAGAGATCCCCGCCATTCCCCGACCGAAGAGTATGCCAGATGCGAATCGACCGTGGCAGGATGCGGAGCGCGAAGCAGTCATGATCGCCCTGCCCGCTCATATGAAGCTACCAATGGCGCTGATGATGTATTACGGCCTTGACCCAAACGATGCGGTGAAGCTGCCGCGCAACGCTGCCAAGGACGGCATGGTTGATACGCGCCGCGGCAAGACAGGCGTTCCGGTATGGATACCGCTTCCCTCCCCGCTTGTCGAAATTATGGAGGCTGCACCGAAACATGACGCCATCACGCTTTGCGCCAACAGTCGAGGCAAGCCATGGACCTATAGCGGTTTTTCTTCGAACTGGGACAAGTTGAAGGACAAGTATCTGGAGCAGGGAATTATCCAACCAGGCCTGACGCTGAAGGGCTTGCGACATACCGTCGCCTCCATCCTCGCCGAACTTGGCTACAACGATCGGACCATAGCGCACATGCTCGGGCAGGAAACCGAGGTGATGGCGCGGCGCTATTCCAAGCGAGCCAACAGGACACGGAAAATGAAAGGCGGCGTCGCCGACTTCGAGCAAGAAGTGAGCAGACGAAAAACAGAAGTTGTCAAACTCGGCAAATAAATCTGTCAAACGCGACTATTTAAGAAAGAATGCGAATATGGAAAAATATAAGCACAGCAATGGCTTAAAGTGGTGCCCAGAGCCGGAATCGAACCAGCGACACGCGGATTTTCAATCCGCTGCTCTACCAACTGAGCTATCTGGGCATCCGTGCTTCGCGTAAATCAGAGGGCCTTGGAAGGCCCTGGGCGGTTGGTTCACCCCGGAAGCGAGCGGGGTTATAGCATCTTGTTCGTCCATGTCTAGCCGCAAATGACTCTTTTTTGACAGGAAATAGATTTTTGGCAATTTACGAACAAAATGAATGGCTTCGCCGGACCGAACATCGAAATGGTGACGGGACTATTCCTCGTCGGGATAGTCCGCCTTGGTCTCGTCCTCGGCAACGGGAATGGCATAGGAGCCGTTGAGCCATCGGGACAGATCGGCCGAGCGACAGCGATCCGAGCAGAAGGGGTAGTGCTCGCGCACCGAAGGCCGGCCGCATTCCACGCAAGGCCGTGTCTTGCGCAGCGGCTCGATCTTTGCGCCAACCTTGATTTTATCATCATCTGCCATGACGGTCACCCTTCCTGCCAGGTGGCATGAACGTCGAACCCCTCGCCCGCCAGAAGCAGCATGGTTTCATAAAGTGGCAATCCGACGACATTGGTGTAGGAGCCGATCAGCTTCTGCACGAAGGAGCCCGCGAGCCCCTGGATGCCATAGGCACCCGCCTTGCCGCGCCATTGGCCGGAGGCGAGGTACATGTCGATGTCCCTGGCCGACAGCCGCTTGAAGCGAACCTTGGTCTCGATGACCTTCTGGCGCAGCTTGCGGTCGGGCGTGACCAGGCAGACGCCGGTATAGACGACATGGCTGCGGCCGGAGAGCAGGTGCAGCGCCGAAGACGCCTCGTCGACGAACTCCGCCTTCGGGAGAATCCGGCGGCCGACGGCCACGACCGTGTCGGCGGCAAGGATATAGCTTCCCTGCCAGGCGACATCGCTCTTCAACGCGGCAAACGCCGCCTCGGCCTTTTCGGTCGAAAGCCTGCGCGCCAGCGATCGCGGATGCTCCGACTTCTTCGGAGCCTCATCGATATCCATGGGCATCAGGCGCGCCGCTTCTATCCCTGCCTGATGCAGGAGGTCGACGCGGCGCGGCGATCCGGAGGCCAGTATCAGCTTGTGTTTCAGCGCCATAAAACCTCGACCTATCAGGCGGGAGACGGACAGCCGGCTCGAAAACGAGCTGCGACTACTTGAAACGGTAGGTGATGCGGCCCTTGGTCAGGTCGTAAGGGGTCATTTCCACCAGCACCTTGTCGCCGGCGAGAACGCGGATGCGGTTCTTGCGCATGCGGCCAGCAGTGTGGGCGATGATCTCGTGCTCGTTTTCCAGCTTCACGCGGAAGGTCGCGTTCGGCAGCAATTCGGTGACGACACCCGGAAATTCTAGGACTTCTTCTTTCGGCATTAAAGCTTCTTTTCCTGTAGGGTTGTGGCCGGCGCCCGTGGCAAAATGCGGGGTCGCCGGAAATTTGGGCGGAAACTACACAATCGCCGCGGTTTTGTGAACCACGTTGACAAGGGTTTCTGCATTTGTTTCACGCGGCACCCTAAAGGGAGCCGCGATGTTCCACCAGCCTGCTTTCGATCAGGCCCTGAAGATAGTCCCGCACATCGCGGTAAGCACTCAGGATCTGCTCGCGCGTGTCGCCGATCGCCGAGGGATCCATGGTCGGCCAATAGATGACGTCGATGGCGTTGGCCCGCGTCAGCTCCAGCGCCGCATGATGCGCCTCGGGGGAGAGTGTGATGATGAGATCGAAGAAATCATCCTCCAGATCCTCCAGCGTCTGCGGCTGCCGGCGCCCGAGCGAAAGACCGATCTCGTCGAGCACGACATCGACGAAGGGATTGCGTTCGCCGGCACGCACGCCTGCCGAAGCGATGTAGATCCCCTGCGGCAGCATCCCACGCGCAATGACTTCCGCCATCGGCGAGCGGATGGTGTTCAGCCCGCACATGAAGAGGATGGCGCCCGGCGCCTTTACGCTATGGTCGATGGCCTCTACCTGCTCCATCGCCGTCACCCGCGCCAATAGAGCACGCAGACGAGGGTGAAGAGCCGCCGCGCCGTGTCGAAATCCACAGTGATCTTGCCCTGCAGCCGCTCCATCAGCGTCCGCGACCCCTCATTGTGGATACCGCGGCGACCCATGTCGATCGCCTCAATGCGGCTAGGGGTGGCCGAGCGGATCGCCTCGTAATAGCTCTCGCAGATCATGAAATAATCCTTCACGATCCGGCGAAACGGCGTCAGCGACAGGATATGGGCGGCAACGGCCGCTCCCTCTTCGGTCCGAATATCGAAAACCAGCTTCTGGTCGACCAGCGACAGGTTCAGCAGATAGGGTCCGCCGGCATGTCCCGCAGGCTCAAAGCTGTTTTCCTCGATCAGGTCGAAAATGGCGACGGCGCGCTCATGCTCGACATCAGGCGTCGAACGGCCGATCGTGTCGTCCAGGACCACATCGCTCAGCCGGAAGACGCCATCAACCATGCCTTACCCCTCGAGATTGAGGCGGATCGCAACCGACCGCGCATGAGCATCGAGCCCTTCTGCTTCCGCCAGCGCGATCGCTGCCGGGCCAAGCGCGCGCAGTTGCTCCGGCCCGAGCCGCAGGATCGACGTGCGCTTGACGAAATCGAGCACCGACAGGCCGGACGAAAAACGGGCGGAGCGGGCCGTCGGTAGCACATGATTGGAGCCGCCAACATAATCGCCGATCACTTCCGGCGTATGACGGCCGACGAAGATGGCGCCGGCATTGCGGATGCCTGCGAGCAGCGTATCGGGATCGTCGACCGCGAGCTCGACATGTTCGGCGGCAATGCGATTGGCAAGCGGAACGGCCTGCCTCAGATCAGAGACCAGAATGATGGCGCCGAAATCTCGCCAGCTCGCTGCCGCCGTCTTCGCACGGCTAAGCCGCTTCAGCTGCCGCTCGACAGCGCCTTCGACAGCCTTGCCGAACTCGGCGTCATCGGTGATCAGGATCGACTGCGCGCCTTCGTCATGCTCGGCCTGCGCCAGGAGATCGGCGGCAAGCCAGTCCGGATCATTGTGCTTGTCGGCGATAACAAGCACTTCGGAGGGGCCGGCGATCATGTCGATGCCGACGGTGCCGAACACATGCCGCTTGGCGGCGGCGACATAGGCATTGCCGGGGCCAGTGATCTTGTAGACCGGGGCAATCGTCTCCGTGCCATAGGCAAGAGCTGCAATCGCCTGCGCGCCACCGATACGATAGATCTCCTCGACGCCGGCCATGCGGGCAGCCGCCAGCACCGCCGGATTGATCGTGCCGCCCATGGTCGGCACCGTGATGACGACGCGCTCGACGCCGGCAACCTTGGCCGGCACGGCATTCATCAGCACAGAGCTTGGATAGCTTGCCGTGCCGCCGGGCACGTAGAGACCGACGGCCTCGATCGCCGTCCAGCGCGAACCGAGGCCGACGCCAAGATCGTCCTCGTAGATATCGTCCTTCGGCAATTGCCGGCGGTGATGCGATTCGATGCGGGTGGCCGCGACCTTGAGCGCGCCCAGCACTTCGGCGGGGACGGCGGCAACCGCCGCGTCGATCTCCGCTTCGGTGACGCGCATCGGCGTCGTGGCGAAATCGATGCCTTCGAATTTCTTGGAATAGTCTGATAGAGCCGCGTCGCCGCGCGCCCTGACATCGTCGATGATGGCGCGCACGACGACATTCACGTCCTCGGACACTTCCCGCTTGGTCGTGAGAAAAGCGGCGAACTGCTCCTCGAACCCTTCCGACGCCTGATCCAGCCAGATAGCCACGCTGATAATCCTTTTACATCGAAGCCGCCGCCAGCGGCCGAAACTTGTCCCTCGCCCGGCTTAGCCGGCGTCGTCCGGATGACTGGGCTTATTAGCCGTTTCCCACGCGCCGCCAATATCCGCAAGCTGAACTTCGATACATTCGACATCAAGCGCGATGGTGGCCTTGCCGGCGAGCGTCAGCTCGATGGTGCCATCAGGCCCGTCGCCCTTCTGGTCGAAGCGGATGGCGAGCAGCGACAGCACCTCGTCGCGCCGGCGACGATCGACGCCGCTGGAGCGCACCGCCAGCACCCGCTTGAACACCAGCGCGGCGCGATGACGCTCGAACGTCTTGCTCTTCCGATCCGAGAGTTCCCAGACGAACCGGTTGGCGGTCAGCGAAAATTGCCTAAGCTTTGGCGCATAGGACATGTCGCCGACCTTGAAGACGCTGTCCTGCATATGCGCGGAAACAATGCCTAAGTCTTCGGTGTCGAGTGCCAGTAGCTTGAGATTGGTCATTCGTCTGATATCCCTGATCGCCCCGGAATTGCCGATAGCGGCACTTCCTCGTGATGAGATAGGATGCGTGCGGGAAAGACGCAACCGGAGAAAACGGGCTTCTCCGGTCTGTTCACGGGCAATAGCGGGAATTAGTCGCTGATACGCTCGACGATCGCGCCGCAACGCGTCAGCTTGTCTTCCAGCCGCTCGAAGCCACGATCGAGATGATAAATGCGCGACACCAGCGTTTCGCCCTCGGCGGCAAGGCCGGCGATAACAAGCGATACCGAAGCGCGAAGGTCGGTCGCCATGACCGGCGCGCCCTTCAGCCGCTCGACGCCCTCGATCTTGGCCGTCTGGCCGGAGAGCGAGATTTTTGCGCCGAGGCGGGCGAGTTCCTGCACATGCATGAAACGGTTTTCGAAGATGGTCTCGGTGATATGCGAGGTGCCGGTCGAACGCGTCATCAGCGCCATGAACTGCGCCTGCAGGTCGGTCGGGAAGCCCGGGAAGGGATCGGTGACGACGTCGACCGGCTGGATGCCGCCGCCGTTGCGCCTGACGCGGATGCCGTTATTGGTCGCCGAGATATCGGCACCGGCGCGGCGCAGGCTGTCCAGCGCCGTATCGAGCAGCACCATGTCGGTGTTTTCCAGCGTGACGTCGCCGCCGGCCATGGCAACGGCCATGGCATAGGTGCCGGTCTCGATGCGATCCGGCAGGACGCGGTGACGCGCGCCGGAGAGCGAGGTGACGCCTTCGATGGTGATCGTGCTGGTGCCGGCGCCGGTGATCTTGGCGCCCATGGCGATCAGGCAGTTGGCAAGATCGACGACTTCAGGCTCGCGGGCAGCATTGCCGATGATCGTCGTGCCGCGGGCAAGGGTCGCCGCCATCATCAGCACATGCGTCGCGCCAACCGAAACCTTCGGGAAGTCATAGCGCGCACCGATCAGGCCGCCCTTGGGCGCGGTGGCGTTGATATAGCCGCCATCGATTTCCATGTTGGCGCCAAGCGCCGTCAGGCCCTCGATGAACAGATCGACCGGACGCGTGCCAATGGCGCAGCCGCCGGGCAGCGACACGCGCGCCTGGCCTTCGCGGGCAAGCAGCGGCCCGATGACCCAGAAGCTGGCGCGCATCTTGGCCACCAGCTCGTAGGGCGCGGTCGTGTCGACGATGGTGCGGCAGGTGAAATGGATGGTGCGGGAATAGGCGTCTTCCTGGCGCTCGCGCCGGCCGTTAACGGCGACGTCGACGCCGTGATTGCCGAGAATGCGCTGTAGCAGCTCGACATCGGCCAGATGCGGCACGTTTTCGAGCGTCAGCGTATCGCTGGTCAGCAGCGACGCGATCATCAGCGGCAGGGCGGCATTCTTGGCGCCGGAGATCGGAATGATACCGTTAAGCTCGTTGCCGCCGACAATCCTGATACGATCCATATATAAACTACGGGCCGAGCCCGCCTTTCCTGAAGTTCCGTCCGCCTGGGAGAAGGCGCTCTTTAGACGAAATAGATTAAAGCTTCAATTCGTTTGATAGCTGTTTGATGATGGGCGACATGAATCATTACGATTCGTCCATTTTTGCGGCGGCGATCTTCTCCGGCGCGGTATTTGCGGCCGGCAGCCCATCGGTCTCGTCCGCCTGGCCTGCGCGGCGCGCCCTCACCTGCTGCTTTCGACGACCGAGATTTTCGCGCAGCTTCTGCGCCGCCCGCTCCCGCCGCCGATCCGCCTGGGTGACCGGCTTGCCGACCACGCGCTCTTCCGCCTCGCCGGCCGTCAAACCGCCTTGCGAGATCGCCTCATCACCATTTTTCGTCTTATCCACACCCATGCGCTTCCCATAGCCGAAATCCCCGCACTTCAAAAGGCCGACGCATTTTTTCCCGCGATCTTTCACAGAAGTTGAAATTTGCGGCTTGCACTCAGCCCCGACCTATGGCAATAGCCGCCTCGCCCAATACGGCGCGCCAGACGCGCCACGGTTTGCTGCTATAGCTCAGGGGTAGAGCACTCCCTTGGTAAGGGAGAGGCCGAGAGTTCAAATCTCTCTAGCAGCACCAGTTTTCTTCTTGGCTGAATGTTTATTTCAGAATCTTTATAGTCTTTGGTGAAATTTTGCTATCGGGCCTCTTTGAGCCCATAAGTTTCACTGAGGATTGCAAAGAAGTCTCTAAGACCTAATCCAACGCGTCTCGTGACTCGGAGCCATCGTTCTTTATCCTTGTCGGAAAACGCCGCTCAATCTTCTTGATCAACTCCCTAGTTATGAACTTCGATTTAGCGCTTATAGCTGGATAGGGATCGTCTTCCAGCGAGCGCATCTCCAAACGATACTTCTTAACAGCAATGAATTCCACGACTTTTCATCCCATAATTGTCCGCGTGAATCACAAACTGCACGGCCTTAGGTTGCACATAAGCACACTTATGCTAAGAGTCTTATGTACATCATGCTGATAAACTGAATCAACAACGCACACCCCGGCACGAGAGATTCTGAGAAATGAGCTTGTTGCTAGAAATCCAATCGGAAGCGGTTAATGATGCCATCTCCGTTTCATCATTGTTGCGAAAATGTCTTCTTCTCGCCGGTCGCATCGACAGCAACCTTCTAGAGGAATGGGTGAAACATGAGCTAAACGGATACCCGGACAATACCGAAGTTCCGGACTATCGGCGTATTTCAATTGCTTTTAAGGCAACTTTTGCAGGCCCACTCGGAGCAGCGATTAAAAACGCTCCGATTCCACAACATATAGTCGAAACAATTACTAAAGATCCCGGCATTTCGATGCATCACGCCCGACAAAGCATTGGGACAATTGACGATTCGGAAGAAACCAGAAAATACGGTGTACTTTATCTTAATATGGATAACGTAGCACTTCTTCTGCACGGCAAGATCTACAATAAGTACTACTATCCCGCTTCATTTTGGGCCGAAGTTCCAACAATGGCTGTTATTGGCATTCTCGACGCAGTCAGAACAAGAGTACTGGAATTCTCTTTGAGACTATGGCAAAAATACCCCATAGCAGGAGAAATAAACGGGCTAAACATGACTAGCGATGAGGTAAGAAAAGACGTTTCTCAAATATTCAATACAACGATAAACGGCAACGCAAGCCTTATCGGAGTAGCAAACAATTCAGAAATTACCAATATAAATATATCCGGAAATATCAACGAACTAAGAACTATACTTAAAAATAACGGCGTAGACTCTACCGATATCGACGAAATCGAAGAGCATCTTAAACACGAGCCTACACTATC
Organism: Rhizobium lusitanum; assembly: GCF_014189535.1. Lineage (NCBI taxonomy): Bacteria > Pseudomonadati > Pseudomonadota > Alphaproteobacteria > Hyphomicrobiales > Rhizobiaceae > Martinezella > Martinezella lusitana. The sequence continues at coordinate 1,828,095 of NZ_CP050308.1, forward strand.
GCAGGACGATAATTTTGGACCTCGTGTCAAAGGCTGGCTTGGCAAGATGATGGGCAAGGCTGCATCGGGCGCCTGGAGCGTGGGTCTAGGTGCTGGAGGTACTCTCCTAGAGAGAGCATTGCTTAGTTACTACGGCTTCAACGGATAACTATTATTGCCCAGCGCCGATACTGCTATGGCCCAATATTCCCAAATCCATTTAGCTATCCCCCAAAAATCAAACCTTCTCCGTCTTCTTAACCTTCACCTTCGGCTCCACAGGCGCATCCGGCGTCGGAGCCAGCAGCTTGCGCAGGGTCGCGATCTTGTCCTTGACGAGCGGGCGGAAGCGGGTGGCGCGGTAGGGCATGTCGGCGGCGCCGTAGCCTTCGGGGCCGTCGTCGTTGCCGCGGTGGATCTCTTCCAGCTTCACGCCGATGAAATTGCCGTCGATATAGTGCGAGTATTCGCCGACCCAGCGGATCGTGTAGATCGTGCCCTTGCGGATCAGCTGGTCGATGCTGACATGCTTGAACTTGTCATCGATACAGACGACCTTCTGGCCCACATGGAAATCGTAGCTCACTCTCATCTCCTTGAAGCGACGGCCCTGCATCGCCCTGTCGTCTGGCGCCAAGCATATTCGCATATGCACCGGCTGGTAAATGCAAAGAGCATGACGGTGGTCGATTTATGATCATACCGGGAGAAGTCGCGCGCGGCGGCCGGGTTTAACCGCATGGCGTTGGCCGCTTTCGGGCAAACTCAAAAAACTTTCCATTCCCCTGTCGGCTTCGCCCCTCACCATCCGTCCTTGGAGCATTCCAACCCAAGAGAGGAGCATCCCATGTCCAAAATTGCCCCATGCCTGTGGTTCGCAACCGAGGCCGAGGAAGCGGCCAATTTCTATGTGTCGCTGTTTCCGGACTCGCGCATCGACCATGTGCAGAAGAACGTCATCGAAACACCCGGCGGCCCGCAGGGCAGCGTGCTGGTGGTGAGCTTCACGCTTGCCGGCCAGCGCTTCATGGCGCTGAATGGCGGCACACGCTTCGACTATACCCATGCGATCTCGCTGGAGGTGGATTGCGACGACCAGGCCGAGGTGGACCGGCTCTGGGACGGGCTTTCCGCCGGCGGCGCCATCGAGCAATGCGGCTGGCTGAAGGACCGCTACGGCGTCTCCTGGCAGATCGTCCCGAAAGTGGTCATGCAGATGCTGGCCGACCCCGACCCGGCCAAGGCCGCCCGCGTGCTGCAGGCGGTCATGGAGATGGTGAAGCTCGATATTGCCGGCCTGCAGGCGGCCTATCACGGATAGCGCGCAACGATTGCGAACTATCCGCCTTAGACCCGCTCTCTGCGCAGCCGCGCGATCGCCTGGAGCTGCAAGGCCTTCTCGCCGAGCTGCATCAGCTCGATGCGGTTGCCTTCGGGATCGGCGATCCAGGCCTGGTAGTTATGATCAACGCCGAGCTTCTTTTCGGAGGTGAGCGCGACGCCTTTGCTGGTCAGCTCGGCAATCGCGCCGTCGATATCATCGACCTCAAGGCAGAGATGATTGAAGCCGACATTGGCAAACGGCGGCGCACTGTCGCCGACGGCATCGGGAAACAGCTCGAGATATTGCGTATCGGTGATGCGCAGATAGACGATCCAGAGGCGATCATCCTGCTCCAGCCGGAACATCTCCTCGAAGCCCAGCTTGTTGACGTAGAAATCGAGCGAACGCTCGATATCCTTGACGCTGACGGCGACGTGGCCGATCGATTTTACATGTTTCATGCGCAATACCTCCTCTTATGCCTGTCTCCCTGACCGGAGCCATGGGGAGCAGAAGGCGGCGGGATCGTCAAGGCCGTTCGACCGCCACGCACCGCCGGCGGGAAGCACATCCGCCCCAAAACGCTCCACCGCGCCTACCGCTCCCCATGGCTCCGGTCAGATTGACGCAAGCGGGATTTATCGCTTGCCCTTTCTTAACCGCGCAAAGGCCTCGCCCACCAACGCATATTGCGCTGCAGCATCGGTTGGATTACCGTCGCATCATCGCCCTAAGTAGGTGGAATTATTGAATTATTTCAAAAGATATTGCGCCGCCGCGCCGGTGCTTGCGGATGTCGACGATGGGACTATTTTATCGGCTATTCAGCGGCAAAATGGCGAAATCCATGGAACAGTTCCGGCGTGCCCGCATCGATCTTTTGGCTCAGAATTACACAGCCATTTATGCGCTGAGCGACATTCATGGCTGCCATGATGAACTGATCGAGGCCGAGAAACGCATCGTCGCGGATGCCGCCAAAATTCCCGGCCGCAAGCTCCTGATGTTCCTCGGCGACTATGTCGATCGCGGCCCGCGATCGAGCGATGTGTTGCAACATTTGTGCGATCCGCCACCCACGGGCTTCGATCGCTACAGTCTGCTCGGCAATCACGACGACGTCTTCTTGAAATTTCTCGACGATCCACATAGCAACCGCGACTGGCTGGAATATGGCTCAGGCCCGACGCTCGCCTCCTATGGCGTCGACATGGACTATCTGCTCGGGCAAGCAGGCCGGAGCCTCGAGGAGCTTGGCGAGGCCGCCCGGCGGGCCATCCCGCCGGCGCATGTCAAATTGCTGCGCTCGCTGCCAGTCGCCGTCACCGTCGGCTCCATCATCTTCGTCCATGCCGGCATTCAGCCGAACATATCCCTGGCGGGGCAGACCGATGACGATCTGATCTGGATCCGCGAACCCTTTCTCTCCCAGGGGCCGCAATTGCCGGTGCTGGTGGTGCATGGCCATACGCCGAGCCCGCGCCCGACCTTCGGCAGCGGCCGCATCGGCATCGACACCGCCGTGTCCATGGGCGGAACCCTGACCGTCCTGAAGATCGCCGACGGCCAGCCGACGATCCTCTAAGCACCCATCCCGCAAGAATCAAAAGGAGCCTCGGCATAGACCGAGACCCCTTTTCTTCATTTTGTCCGTGCCTGTTATTCGGCGGCCATGGCCGGCGGCAGATGGTCCACGGCGTCGTTGCTTTCCTGCGGCTGCTCGACCGTCGGCTCGGCCGATTTCTTCTTCGGCTCACGGCCGAAGAACAGCGCGTAGCCCGCCGGCAGCACGAAGATGGTGAGCACGGTAGCAACCAGGATGCCGCCCATCATGGAGTAGGCGAGCGGCCCCCAGAAGACGCCGCGCGAGATCGGGATCAGCGCCAGAACCGCCGTCAGCGCCGTCAGCACGATCGGCCGGAAACGCCGCACGGCCGCGCCGATGATCGCTTCCTTCCGGTCCATCCCTACCGCAATATCCTGGTCGATCTGGTCGACGAGGATGATCGAGTTGCGGATGATGATGCCGAGCAGCGCGATGACGCCGAGGATCGCCACGAAGCCGAAGGGCGCGCCGCTGATCAGGAGGGCGCCCGCCGCACCGATGATGCCAAGCGGGCCGGTGGACAGCACCAGCATCGCCTTGCCGAAATGCTGCAACTGCGCCATCAGCAGCACGACGATGATGATCAGCATGATCGGCGCCTTGGCGGCGATCGAAGCCTGGCTTTCGGCGCTGTCTTCGGCACCGCCCTGGATCTCGATCTTGTAGCCGGCAGGCAGGCTGTTCCTGAGATCAGCCATGTCATTATAGAGCTTGGCCGTGACATCGTTCGACTGCACGTTGTCGGGCAATGTCGCCCGGACCGTGATCGTCGGCAGGCGGTCGCGACGCCACTCGATGCCCTGCTCCATCACGGGCTCGATCTTGGCGACCTGCGACAGCGGCACGAAACCACCGCTATCGGTCGGAATATAGATCGAGTTGACCGAGGTCAGCAGATGACGGCTGGCAGCCGGCTCCCTGACGACGATGCCGACGGTCTCCTCTCCCTCGCGATAGTTGTCGAGGGTGGCGCCGGACATGGTGGCCTGCAGCATCTGGCGGATACGCTGCGAGGTGACGCCGAGAGCGCGGGCACGATCCTGATCGATCACCAGCTTCATCGCCGGCACAGGCTCGAGCCAGTCGTCATGGATGGCGCCGAGCAGCGGATTCTGTATGAAGCGCTGCTTCACCTCGTCAGCAATATGGCGAACTTCCTGCCGGTCCGGACCCATGACGCGAAGCTGCACTGGCCAGCCGGTCGGCGGGCCGAGGAACAGACGGTCGACCTTGCCGCGGACCGTGGGGAAGTCGGCGGCAAGAATGCCGCGCAGCTTGATGATCAGCCGTTCACGCGCGGGCTCGTCGTTTGCCATGACCAGCATCTGGGCATAGTTCGGATTGGTGAGCTGCTGGTCGAGCGGCAGGAAGAAGCGCGGCGCGCCCTGGCCGACATAGGTGGCGATGAAGCGCTTGTCCGGATCGTCGGCCACGCGTGCTTGCAGAGCCTGCGCCTGCCGTTCGACTTCCTTGATGCTGGTGCCTTCCGGCAGCCAGAGATCGACCAGGATTTCCGGACGCGAGGATTGCGGGAAGAAGTTCTGCGGGATGAACTGGAAGGACCACAGGCTGCCGACGAAGGCGGCAAGCGTCAGAAGCAGCACGATGACGCGATGGCGCACGGCCCAGGCAACAGAGGAGCGCAGGCGGCGATAGAAACGCGTGTCGAAGACATCGTGATGCTCGCCGACATGGTGGCGCTGCTTCAGGATCATATAGCCGAGCCAGGGCGTGAAATAGACCGCGACGAACCAAGAAATCACCAGCGCGATGCCGACGACATAGAAGAGCGTGCGGACATATTCACCCGCCGTCGAGGCGGCGAAACCAACCGGAATGAAGCCGGCCGTGGTGATCAGCGTGCCGGTCAGCATCGGGAAGGCTGTGGAGGTGTAGGCAAAGCTTGCCGCATCGAGCTTGGCGAGCCCCTCCTCCAGCTTGCGCTCCATCAGTTCGACGACGATCATGGCGTCGTCGACCAGAAGACCAAGCGCAATGATGAGCGCGCCGAGCGAGATGCGCTGCAGGTCGATGCCGAGCTCGTACATGATGGCGAAGGTCGCCGCCAGCACCAGCGGAATGGCGATGGCGATCACCAGGCCGGAACGCCAGCCGATCGACAGGAACGAGACGATCAGCACGATCACCAGCGCCTCGCCGAGCGCATGCATGAACTCGCTGATGGCGTCGGTCACGACCTCAGGCTGGTTGGCAACCTGATCGACCTGTACGCCGACCGGCAGCGAAGCCGTGAAGCGCTTGTAGGTCTCTTCCACCGCCGCGCCGACATCGGTCACCTTGTTGCCATTGGCCATGACGACACCGAGCTGGACGCTCTCGTGACCGTTGTAGAGGAACTTGGCCGTATAGGGATCCTGCAGCCCGGCGCTCACCGTGGCGATGTCACCGAGACGCGTCACCTGGCCGCCGGCTGTCAGCCGGAGGTTCTTGATATCCTCGATCTTGTTGACGTCACCCTCGACCGAGATGCGCACCGAGCGCGTGCTGGTGTCGACGGTACCGGCCGGATCGACATTGTTCTGGCCAACGATCGCGTTCTGGAGAGCGGTCAGCGTCAAGCCGCGCTCGGCCAGCACCTTGGAGGAGACATCGATATAGATCTGCTCCGGCTGATCACCGATGATCACGGCCTTCTCGACGCCTGGCGTTGCGAGCAGCATGTCGCGCGCCTGGATCGCGAATTTCTTCAGCTCGGGATAGCTATAGCCGTTGCCACTGATCGAATGCAGGGTGATGTAGGTGTCGCCGAACTCATCGTTGAAATAGGGGCCTTGCAGGCCGGCCGGCAGCGTATTGGCGATGTCGCCGACCTTCTTGCGCACCTGATAGAAGGCGTCCTTCACCTGTGCGGTGTTGGTGTCACCCTTGATCTGGACGGTGGTGATGGCAAAGCCGGCGCGCGTATAGGATTTGACCCAATCGAGATGCGGCGTTTCCTGCAGCTTGCGCTCGATCTTGTTGACCACCTGGTCTTCCATGTCCTGCAGCGAGGCACCAGGCCAGACGGTCTGCACGACCATGACGCGGAAGGTGAAATCCGGGTCTTCCTTCTGGCCCATATGGGTCAGCCCGAATGCTCCGGCGATGATAATCAGCGCGAACAGGAAGCGCGCGATGCTCGGATGGGCAATCGCCCAACGCGACAGATTGAAAGGCTTCTTCTCTTCCGAGGTGCTGTTGATAGTCATTGTCTCGCCCTCGATCCGCTTAGCGCACGATATCGGCAGCGGCCGTAGCGGCACTGCCATTGGTCGCGGCCGATACCTGCTGGGCATCCGGTACCTTGACCTTCATATTCTCAGTCATGAACTGCGTGCCAGCGGCAACGACGACATCCCCGGCCTTCAGGCCCTCGGCGACGCGCACGCCGTCATCGGCAAAGTCGGCGACCTTGACGTTGCGCGAATGCACCGTGCCGGCGCTGCGGTCGACCAGCCAGACAATCTGCTGGCCGTCCCTCTGGGCAAGCGCGCTCAGCGGAATGGAGACGTAGGGCTGGGTATTGCCGGCCTCAGCCTCGATCGTCGCAGTCATGCCGAGCAGCACGCGTTGATCGCTCGGCAGGCTGACACGCACCGCAAAGGTACGCGACTGCGCATCGGCACTGCCCGCGACTTCGCGCACCTTGCCATCGAGCACCAGCGCGTCGTCGGACCAGAAGCGCGCCTTGACGCCCTTGCCGACCTTGAATTGCGCGATATCCATTTCCGGCACGGCAATCAGCACTTCCTTCTCGCCGTCGACAGCGACGGTAATGACGGGCGTACCGGAGCTCACCACCTGGCCGACATCGGCATTGACGGTCGTCACGATGCCGTTCATGTCCGACGTGAGGTCACTATAAGCAACCTGGTTCTTCGCCTCCGTCAGCGCCGACACGGCGGAATCCCGCGTCGAGACGGCCTGATCATAGGAAAGCTCAGCCTGTTCGAGCTGAGACTTCGACCCGACACTCTTGTCGAAGAGCTGCTGGGCGCGATTGCGGGCAAGCGCCGTTGTCTGCATCTGCTTTTCAGCCGAATCGAGATCCGCCTGCGAGCGACGCACCGCCAGGGCGTAATCGGTGGGATCGATGCGGGCGAGCACGTCGCCGGGCTTGACCTTCTGACCGATGTCCACCTTGCGCTCGATGATCTTGCCGCTGACGCGGAAGCCGAGGTTCATATCCGTCCGCGCCTTGACCGAGCCGGAATAGTCGAGCTTGCGCACTGTATCCGCCTGCGCGATCTCGACCACCTTCACCGGCCGGACCACCTCGGCGGCCTCTTCCTTCTTCTCGTTGCAGCCGGAAAGCATGAGACCAATAGCAGCAATGAGTGCGGCGCCGGCTATGGATCGTATCGTGGTGGTCGTCAGCGAACGCATGTCGCTCTCCTTAGTCAAACGGAATGCAAGCACGGCCGATCATTCGGCACGCGGACTGCTATTTCTTCAGCGCCCTGATGGCGAATTCGATAAGGTCTTCGGGTTCGGCCCGATTAGGCTTGGCGAGACATTGCGCCACCATCTGCGGATGGCAGAGATTGACCGTCGCCGCGCCGAAGCATTTCGATGCAACATAGGGGTCCTGTTCAAGAAATTCGCCGGCAGCGATACCCTCGGCGATGATCTCGGCTATCAAATCCTGAACGCGATCGATAAACTTTTCGATGACATGCCAATCGTGCTCGATGGCGATGATCACCATCTCATGCACCGTCTGTTCATCGAGCATGGTCTCGCAGGTCCGCGTGTATTGCGCATAGACATAGGCGTGCAGCCGGTCGGAAGCGCTGATCGGGCGACGGCGGATTTCCAGCGCCATCTGGTAGCTGGCCTCAAGCATCCGCCCGCAAACCGCATGGCGAATTTCAGTCTTGGAGGCAAAAAAACGATAGATATTCGCTGTGGACATGCCGAGGTCGCGCGCGATGTCGGCGACCGTCGTCTTGGCGTAGCCGTAGTGGCGAAACAGCCTTTCGGCTGAGTCCAGGATTTTCGTGATGTTTTCCTGACGCGCTGGATCGGCGCTGACATCGGAAAGATCAAGCATGGCTTACTTTCGGTTTACGAGTGACGATTTTCAATTTTCGTCACTCGTAAACCGAAAGCGTTTAGCTGTCAAGAAACCTTGCCCACGACGAAGCGGTTAAAATAGCGGTGGTGATCAGATGTCAGGCACCCACAATATGGGGGCGGAAACGACGGACGCTCAGCAAGCCGACAATCAGGAATGCAATCAGCAGCACTGCCTGAACAACCAGAAGCGGCGGCTCGTTCCCCTGTGGCACCAGCGCATTCAGCGCAGGGATCTTCTGGAAGGACTGAACGATCAGCACCACGCAATTAAGGTAGTGCATGACCAGGCTGCCAATGACGAAGACGAGCCGCCAGATACCGGCCATTTGAAATCTATAGCGCGCGAGCGCAGTCGGAATGAAAATCAGAACCGTGATGATGCCGAATAGGATGCCCGGCGTCACGCCGTTGAAGGGAAAGAGAAACCCGGTCAGGCTCGTCAGCAGGATCGTGACCATATAGACGAGTGTCGATCGTTCATGACGGTCGGCGGTGATTAATCCCTGCGCGACGATGATGCCGGCGACGATGGCAATCAGGCTGATGATGACGTGAACCAAGGTCAGTGCGGACATGCGAACGGTCTCCCTCGCGCAGGACATTTCCGCGACAAGCCTAGTTCGGCGCCGGAATGAGGGATTGTAGATTTATGCGCGAAACCACGTCTTCCCGCCTCAAGACAAGGAAACGTGGCCGGGCCGCACACAGCCTTGCAGACCCTGCGGTATAGCCAATTCTTATGAAGCCGCCGGCTGTTTGAATTGGCGCTACCGCACCTTCGTCTCTACTCATCCGATAAATAGCCGGATCGCGAGACGAAATGTCGAGAGCGCTGTCAGTTACGTAATTGATGAACAGCTGCCGTTGTGACCGGCCCTTGCCTGGCTCTCGATAAATCTTTCCCGTTCCCCTTTGAAATCCTCTGGAGGAGGAGCCTGCGCGCATCCGCAATTGACGCGGTTGAGCGAGAACCAAGCGCGGAACGAACTGGGAGGAAATCAGGCATGAGCACCAATTATGGCGATGTCCGTCGAGATACGGGCGTGGGAACGAATGTCACCGATAGACCGGCCCTGTGGTCGACCATAAAAGCCGGCTTGATCGGGGGCATCGCAGGCGGTGTCCTGATCTGGATATATGAGGCGATCGTCTGGGTTGGCATCCAGCAACTGATGCCGCTGGCGGGCATTCCCCGCAACGCCACGGGCCTTGTATTTGGCAAGGGCGTGCAAGAATCCCTGGGACTGACGGCCTATTTTCTCGGCACCGCAATCCATTTCTCTTTCGTTTTCGCCTGGGGCATCGCCTTTGCCTATATATGGCCGTACTTCCGCCGTCGCGGTTATGAGGCGACCTTCGTGGCGCTCTTCTATGCGGTCGTGATCTGGATCGTGATGCATGCGGCGATCATGGTGGCCACCACGGATCATCCCAACTACTTCGATCCGATGGTCGTCATCGGCGGCTTTATGTCGCACTTCTTCTACACGGTTCCGCTGGCCCTGATCGTCAAACGACGCCTTGCAGCGGAAGCCGGCTCGTAAGACCACCAATACCCGTTGGTGTGCTGATATAGGTCACCCTCGCCATCACTGGCAGCATTCAACAGGCTCTTCGCGTTGCGGAGAGCCTGTTGAATTATTAGATCCCGAACTTAGGCCAGGCGAACATCCAGCGAGATCGGCACAGAAGCGAGCGCCTTGGAGACCGGGCAACCAGCCTTGGCCTTATTGGCGAGTTCGGTAAACTTGGCCTCGTCGGCACCGGGAACCTTGCCCGTCAGCGTCAGGTGGATCGCGCTGATCGCAAACCCGCCTTCGACGCTTTCGAGCGTGACCTTGGCCGTCGTCTCCATGCTTTCGGCGGTCAAACCCGCCTCATTGAGGATCAGCGACAGCGCCATGGTGAAGCAGCCGGCATGGGCAGCACCAATCAACTCTTCCGGATTGGTGCCCGCAACGCCTTCGAAGCGGCTGGCGAAGCCGTAAGGATATTGATTGAGCGCACCGCTCTGGGTCGAGATCTGGCCCTTGCCATCCTTCAGACCGCCGGACCACTGGGCCGAACCTGTGCGATTGATCTGCATATCGTCCTCCTTGTCGTTGATTAAGCCTTGGGAAAAGGGGCCCTGCCCTCCCGGCAAAGACCGATGGAAACCGCCTTTCGGCCGCCCCAATCCGCAATATAGTGTTCTATTCGCCGATGACGACAGCGCCGCAACAATGAGTGTGTCTCTGCCTCGAAAAGGCACAGCGGCTCTCTCAATTCGCGCGGGCCAAATCATCATACCAGACAATTGCCAATGTATGATGATTGTAGTAATGTGATTTCCACTGCGAGGAGCGGGGAAGAGATAGTTGGATTCGTTTGAACGGCAAGAGCATGGCTTGGTCGATCGGCCCGAACGCCGCCCGCGCGTACGTCGGAACGTGACGGCGGCGATTGCCGAAGACATCTGCTCTGAACGCTATCCCTCCGGCTCGCCCCTGCCGCGTGAAAACGATCTCTGCGAGCTCTATGGCGTCAGCCGCACCGTCATCCGCGAATCCCTGAAGATCCTGGAGTCGAAAGGCCTGGTGCGCGGCAAGCCCCGCATCGGCACCACCGTCTGCGACAAGGACGACTGGAACATCCTCGATCAGGACGTGCTCGAATGGATGGGACCTTATATTGCCGAATTCGATATTCTCGGCAGCATCCTCGAGGCGCGACGCACCATCGAGCCTGTCGCGGCCGAATATGCCGCCGAGCGCGCCACGGCCCAGGAGATTGCCGATCTCGATCGGGCCTGGCGACAGATGTGCGAGTCCGGTGACGATCCGGAGCGCTTCACTGAAGCCGACGTGATGTTCCATACGGTACTTTTGGGCGCCAGCCACAACCAAGTGTTCCGTCGCCTGTCCAGCGCCATCCATGCGGGCCTTAAATATGCGCTGCACGCCTCGAATGTCGCCGCTGACAGCCGCGACGAGGCGATCGCCGTCCATGGTGAGCTGGTAGAGGCGCTGCGCCTGCGCAATGGCACTGCTGCGCGCGACTGCACCCACCGCTTGCTCGACCTTGCCGCACGCGACCTTGCCGCCGGAAAAGCGACGGGGCGAGCGGAGAAAACCAGGACCTGAAACCCCGAGATCCGCGGCCTTCCGCCGCTGATGTGACCAAAGAGCCGAAACGGAAGCATTCCCATGAAAATCACCAAACTGACGACCTATATCGTGCCGCCGCGCTGGATGTTCCTGAAGATCGAGACTGACGAAGGCATCGTCGGCTGGGGTGAACCGGTCGTCGAAGGCCGTGCGCTCACCGTACAGGCGGCCGTGCACGAACTGGAAGACTATCTGATCGGCAAGGACCCCTTCCTGATCGAAGACCATTGGAATGTCATGTATCGCGGCGGCTTCTATCGCGGCGGCGCCGTCCATATGAGTGCCATCGCCGGCATCGACCAGGCGCTGTGGGACATCAAGGGCAAGGCCCTGGGTCAGCCGATCCACTCGCTGCTCGGCGGCCAGGTGCGCGACAAGATCAAGGTCTATTCCTGGATCGGCGGCGACCGTCCTTCAGACGTCGCCAACAACGCCAGGGAAGTCGTTGCCCGCGGCTTCAAGGCGATCAAGCTCAACGGCTGCGAGGAAATGCAGATCGTCGACACCTATGACAAGGTGGAAAAGGCGATCGAGACCATCGCCACCATCCGCGAGGCGATCGGCCCCCATATCGGCATCGGCGTCGATTTCCACGGCCGCGTCCATCGCCCGATGGCCAAGGTTCTCGCCAAGGAGCTGGAGCCCTACAAGCTGCTGTTCATCGAAGAGCCGGTGCTCTCCGAAAACCGCGAAGCACTGAAAGAAATCGCCAATCATTGCTCGACGCCGATTGCGCTGGGCGAGCGGCTCTTCTCGCGCTGGGACTTCAAGCAGGTCCTGTCGGACGGCTATGTCGACATTCTTCAGCCCGACCTTAGCCACGCCGGCGGCATCACCGAATGCCGCAAGATCGCGGCCATGGCGGAAGCCTATGACGTGGCGCTGGCACCGCATTGCCCGCTCGGCCCCATCGCGCTTGCCGCCTGCCTGCAGGTCGACGCCGTCAGCTACAATGCCTTCATCCAGGAACAGAGCCTCGGCATCCACTACAACAAGGGCAACGACATCCTCGACTACATCTCCAACAAGGAAGTCTTCCACTATGCCGACGGCTTCGTCAGCATCCCGCAAGGCCCCGGCCTCGGCATCGAAGTGGATGAAGCCTACGTCATCGAACGCGCCAAGGAAGGCCATCGCTGGCGCAACCCGATCTGGCGTCATGAGGATGGCAGCGTAGCGGAGTGGTAGGTCGCTGATATTTTTAGGAGTGGGTGTCAGGGACCGCGAATTTTGAATATGCCGCGCCTCTGATACCCCCCTCTGTCACTTCGTGACATCTCCCCCACAAGGGGGGAGATCGTTCGGAGCTTGCCGCTCGCTACCCGCAAAACAATAAACGACAATTTCAGCAGGCTCGATGTTCGCTTAGGGCGAGAAGGCGCTGCGAGTTACCAATCTCCCCCTTGTGGGGGAGATGTCACGTCAGTGACAGAGGGGGTGACGAACTCTCGGTGAACTCAGAAGCTGCCGCTACGCTCTAACGGCGCCACCCACGCCCCAGATCACACATCATCGCACCTCCGCGTACGGATCATTGCGATCAGGGCTAACCAAGCACCCCAATCCCCACCCCCAAATAAAATACGCCTGCGGTATCGGCGCAGATACCGCAGGCGCGTCATGCGTCTCACAAACCCCCAGGGAGACGCATTTCCGGAGCACGATCAAACGAAAGAGTGGAGTAACTTTCAGATCATGCCCAAGCTCTAAAAGTCCAGTGCTATTCCCGCTCGCCCGTGAAGTTCAGGAGGAGTTGGAAGATGTTGACGAAGTTCAGGTAAAGCGACAGGGCGCCGAAGACGGCGAGCTTCTGCGAGGTCTCCTGATCGTGATTCTCGGCATATTGTTCCTTGATGTTCTGCGTATCCCAGGCAGTCAGGCCGACGAAGACCACGATGCCGATGATCGAGATGGCGAACTGAAGCGCGCTCGAACCCAAGAAAATATTGACGACGCTGGCGATGATCACGCCAAACAGGCCCATCATCAGGAACGAGCCGATATTGGCAAGGTCACGCTTGGTCGTATAGCCGTAGAGGCTGGTCGCGCCGAACATGGTGGCCGCGATGAAGAAGGTCCGCGCGATACTGGTGCCGGTGAAGACCAGGAACACCGATGCGAGCGACAGGCCCATGACGGCACAGAAGGCCCAGAACATCATCTGCGCGGTGCTTGCCGACATCGTCTGGATGCGGAACGAGAAGAACAGCACGAAGGCGAGCGGCGCCAGCATGACGACCCACTTGAGCGGCGACTGGAAGATCGGCACGTAGAGCGCCGGCGTCGTGCCGACGATCATCGCGACGATACCGGTCAACACAAGGCCGATGCCCATGTAGTTGTAGACGCGCAGCATGTGCTTGCGCAGGCCTTCGTCGAAGAGCGCCTGCGAGCCGGCAGCGGCGCCATAGCCGAAGCGCGGATTGGTCGGGTTCATGGTCGTTCTCCTTTGATCCAAACTAGTAAAGGGTACGGGCGAGCTTTTCAGCCTCGCCATCGAGTTCGTTCGCCTTGCCGCCGCCGATCAGGGCGTAGGCGACTTCGCCGATCTGCCAATAGGCAGCCTGGACGTTGTCGCGCGTGGCATGGCTGACCTTCTGGACGGCGAAGTTTCCCGGGCGGACGGCAAACAGCGACAAATATCTGCCCTCACCGGCATCGACCGTCATTTCAACGCTCGGTCCGAATTCGGACGGATAGATCTGTGCATCGGTGACGCGCCAGCCCGCGGGCATCTCCGGAAGGACGATCGCCGTCGAGGCGCGGATCTCTTCCGGATTGTAACCCGCCTGCCCAGGCTGCGGTTTCGTCATGTCCCGCATGGCGGTCGCCTGATAGGCGCGCACAGCATCGTCGACGAAAGCAGGTGCTGGAACCGAAGCATTGACTTCGCTCGCCGTGAAGGCGCCGAAGGACGTATGCGCCACCCAGCCGGCCGTCATCAGCATGGCCACAGCCGCCACCCGCTGGAAGGAGCCCAGCACGCGGCCATAGGCGAGCCCCCGCTCCAGCCGACGAGCGGCCTCGCGGGTTTCCGCCTTCACCACCATGCTCTCGCCGGCCAGCGCCATGCGCAATTCGCCGCGCATGCTGAGATCGGCCATGACCTTGGCGGCGATATCGGGATGCTCGGACAGATAGGACTCGACCTCGACGCGGCGCGCGACAGTCAGCTCTCCATCGACATAGGCATCGAGATCGGTATCGATGATCGGATCAATTGTTTTCATTGCCGCTCCCTCCGATGAGCCGAAGATGCGAGATTTTGGGCGCGGTCTCCTCGAACGTCCTGAGATTTGCCCGAGCGCGTGAGATGCGCGACATCAGCGTACCCACGGGAATACCCAGCGCCGATGCCGCTTCCTGATAGGAAAGATCCTCGATCGCCACCAGATGCAGCGCCTCGCGCTGTTCTTCCGGCAGATCGAAGAAGGCGTCGCGCACCTGGCTCAGGCGCACGGCATGGTCTTGCGAGGCCGGCAGCGCCGGCTCGAACTCAACCGCTGCTTCTTCATGGCGACGGTTCAGCGAGCGCCTCTGGCGCAGGCGGTCGATATGGGCATTGTGCAGGATCGACAGCAACCAGGTGCGCAGGTTCGCGCCGCGTCGGAAACTCGCTTTGCGTTCATAGGCCTTGACCAGCGCATCATGCACCAGGTCTTCCGCCTCATCCGCGTTGCGGACAAGCGAACGGGCATATCGTCTCAGCGAACCGAGCTGCCCTAAAACGTCGAATGTCCGTTTGTTGCGTTCCATACCCCAATATACGGAAGCCGGGCCGATCTTATTCCATGGCCCAGCAAATATTTTTTCTGGGCGCCTACATCAGCACGAAATCCTTGGGCTGCGGCATGGGCGGCAGGTCGGTTTCGCCGAGCGCTTCCCTGAGATTGATCTCGATCGTATCGGCAAGAGCGCCGATCGCCAGCGCGTTCGGATGGTTGCCGAAGGGGGCTTCCAGCTCGTCGCCGAGCGCATCGAGGCCAAAGAAGGTGTAGGCGATCAGCGCGGCCACGAAGGGAGACCCCCATCCCAGCGTATCGACGAAGCCGAAGGGCAGCAGGAAGCAAAAGAGATAGGCGGTGCGATGCAGAAGCAGCGTATAGCCGAACGGCAGCGGCGTATTGCGGATGCGCTCGCAAGCCGCCTGCACCGCCCCCATCTGGCCGATACTGGCATCGAGCATCTGATACTGGATATCCGAAATCCCGTCCGCTGCCTTCAGCCGCGCCAGATCGGCCGACATCAGGCGCAGCAGGAGATCCGGTTTGTTCTGAGCCGTGTGATAGAAATCGATTTCGCTGGGCGCCAGATGTTGCAGCACCTTGCTCTCGTCGCCGCCGGGCCTCAGATGGCAGACCAGCGCCTGCGCAAAGGCCATCGTCAGCCGCAGTAAGTCCTTCCGGGCTTCACCGGCAGCTTCCAGTATCAATGTCTGCCGCGCGAAGCCACGGCTGACCTGGATGAGCTGCCCCCAATCGCGCCGCCCTTCCCACCAGCGGTCGTAGCAAGCGTTGTTGCGGAAGCCGAGAAAGATCGAAAGCGCGATGCCGAGCAGCGCAAAGGGCGATCCGTTGAAGGAGAGGATAACGTTCGGACGCTCTTCATGCCCCCAGACGATCAACGCCGACAGCAGGAAGATCACCACGATCTGCGGCAATATCCGCCGGATGACCGAACCGCGGAGAATAAAGAAAAGCTGGAAAAGGTTCGGCCGGTCGCGGACGATCATGGTAGGAAGCGCTCTCGATTGATGTCTGGCACTGCCGAGCAATACACCAGACACCGTGAGAGTAACGAGCATTTCCTGCAAAGCCGCCGAGACCGGCCCGCATTGCTAGCCGGTCTCGCTAGAGCGTTTCAACGCTTCACGGAAGCGCAGAAACGCTCTAGCTCTTTATTTTTGCGCAATTCCAGACGGAAAACCGCATCACACTTTTCCTGGAATTGCGCTAATTCCCCGAGGCGTTCGCTGCGACCAGCACCGGATCGGAGCGATAGTCTCCAGGGAACATGCGCTGCAGATTTTTGACCTTCGGCAGGTCGTTGACGACGATGTAGGGATAATTGGGGTTCATCGTCAGGAAGTTCTGGTGATAACCCTCGGCTGCATAGAACTGCCGCTCCGGCTCGATCTTGGTGACGATCGCCGCATCGAAGACCTTGGCGTGATTGAGCTGACCGATATAGGCTTTGGCAACATCAGCCTGTTCGGCAGTCGTCGGAAAGATCGCCGAGCGGTATTGCGTGCCGCTGTCCGGCCCCTGATAATTCAGCTCCGTCGGGTCATGGGCAACCGAGAAATAGATCTGCAGGAGATGCCCGTAGCTGACCTTATGCGGATCGAAGACGATACGCACGGATTCGGCATGTCCGGTATCGCCACCGCTCACCGTTTCATACTGAGCCGTATCCTTCTTGCCGCCGGCATAGCCCGAGGTGGCGCTGATCACACCGTTGACATGCTGGAACACGCCCTGCACGCCCCAGAAGCAGCCGCCGGCGAAAACCGTGGTTTCCGTGCTGCCTGAGCCCGGCTTTTCGTCCACGGCTGGCGCCGGAATGATGCGGGCGTCTTCAGCCGACGCATGGCTTACGAATTGCAGCGCAACGCCGGCCAGCAACACGGCGCCAACGGCAAAGGCCGTCGGGCGGGCAACATGCGACAGGGCCTTGCGGATCGTATCTTTCATGATGATCTCCTCTCGACCGCGAGTGTAACTTCTCCGGTCGAAAGGGATACGGGAGGATAGAGGCTTTTGTTACACACGCCCGCGTGAAACACCGAAACGTGATGCTGTGCCAATCCAGCCCCATTGGTACGCCCGCTCAGTAGTGCGGCGGCTTGGTGATGGCCGGCGCGTCCATCGTTTGATCTTCCAGCGTCAGGAAACGCTCGGCCAGCCGGTCGAGCTTCAGCCTCGTCTGCTCGACCACTTTCCATTGCTCCGCCACCTGGTCGGACAATTCCTCGATGGTCTTTGCCTGATAGGCCACCAGCTCTTCGAGCGTGGTGATGCGGCTTTGTTCGTCTGACATCTCTGTTCCTCTTTCGGCAGCGATCTATATCACCCGAACCGCCGACGTATAGCGTCTCAATTAGGCATATGACAGGCACCGGCGTCATTTGACGAATATATGACAAAACTGGAAAACAGGTGAAAAGACCCGTTACCTAACTGACATCGGGGCCTTCTAAAGAGATCGGCAAGAAGCGCCGGTTTTGAAGGAAATTCCCTCCACAAGCGCTCTCTCTTTTCGTTTTCCGGAGACGCGCCTTGAAGATCATCCAGATCACCGACACCCATTTGAGCCCGAACAAGCCGCATTTCAACGGCAATTGGGAGCCGCTGGCGAAATGGATCGAGGCAAGCGGTGCCGATCTTATCGTCCATACCGGCGATCTCAGCGTCGATGGCGCCGACAAGGACGAAGACCTCACCTTCTCCATGGACCTGATGCGTCAAGTCTCGGTGCCGATGCTGATCGTGCCCGGCAATCACGATGTCGGCCACCTGCCGGGCTCCTATCAGCCCGTCAATCCCGAGCGGCTAGAGCGCTGGCGTCGTCTCGTCGGACCGGACTACTGGGCGAAGGATGTGGATAACTGGCGGCTGATCGGCCTGAACAGCCTGTTGATGGGCTTCGAGGACGCCGAAGAGCAGACGCAGTTCGATTGGCTGCAGGAAAAGCTCGAAAGCCGCGACGGACGCCGTGTCGCGCTCTTCGCACATAAGCCGCTGTTCGTCGATGCGCCCGACGAAGGCGACACCGGCTATTGGAGCGTGCGTCCCGCACAGCGCCGCCGTCTCTACGATCTGATATCAGCCCACGACGTCGCCCTGCTCGGCAGCGGCCACCTGCACTGGACCTGGGAAGGCCGGTTCAATGATACGGCGCTCGTTTGGGCGCCGCCCGCCGCCTTCATCCTCGACAAGATGGAGCGGGAAATGCCGGGCGAGCGTCTCATCGGTGCCGCGATCCACGAACTCGGCGACGATGTCACCACCGAGATCGTCGCAGTTCCCGGCATGACGGCCTATTTCCTCGATGACGTCGTCATGGAAGTCTATCCGCAGGCAATTCCCAAGGCGAAGGAGCCGACGGAATGAGCGCGCTCTCGCTTCGCGGTATCACCAAATCCTTCGGTGGCAACGCTATCCTGAAAGGCGTCAGCCTTGACGTCGAGCCAGGCGAGTTCATCGCCCTCGTCGGCCCGTCCGGTTGTGGCAAGAGCACGCTGCTGCGCATCCTTGCCGGGCTCGATCATGCCGACACCGGCGAGATCCTCGTTGCCGGCAACGATATCTCCGGCGTCGCGGCGGCTGACCGCAACATCGCCATGGTCTTCCAGTCCTACGCGCTCTATCCGCATCTGACGGCGTCTGAAAACATCGCCGTGCCGCTCGCCATGCGCCGCCTGACGCGGGTGCAGCGCCTGCCCTTCATCGGCGCGATGATCCCCGGCCAGCGCGCAACCCGCAGCGGCATCATCCGCGATGTCCGCGAGATGGCAACCTCGCTGAAGATCGACCATCTGCTCGACCGCAAGCCCGGCCAGATGTCCGGCGGCCAGCGCCAGCGCGTGGCGCTCGCCCGCGCCATGGTGCGTCGCCCAAGCGTCTTCCTGATGGACGAGCCGCTCTCCAATCTCGACGCCAACCTGCGCGTCCATGCCCGCGGTGAGATCGTCGATCTGCACCGCCGCGCCGGCGTGCCGACAGTCTATGTCACCCATGATCAGGCCGAAGCGCTCTCCATGGCCGACCGCGTCGCTGTGATGATCGGCGGGCAGTTGCTGCAGCTTGCCTCACCGCAGACGATCTATGATGATCCGGCCCATGTCGAAGTCGCCCGCTTCGTTGGCCAGCCGCGCATCAACCTGCTGCCCGCCCTCGCCGAAAACGGCACCGTCGCCTTCGGCGGCATCAGGCTGGCGCTGGAAGAAGCCGCTTTTGCCGGCTCCGCTGTTACCCTCGGCATCCGTCCGGAATTCGTTCGCCTCGCCGATAGCCGTCAGAACGCACTCGCCGCCCATATCGAGCGGATGGAATTCCTCGGCTCGGAAGTCATCCTGCACGCCAAGCTCGATGCCATCGGCGAAAGCATCGTCGCCAAGCTGACGCCCGCCGACGCTTCGGGCCTCTCCGCCGGCATGCCGGTCGCTCTGACGCTTGCGCCGGGACAGGCCATGGTCTTCGCCGAAAATGGCCGCCGCCTGCGCACCACTCCCGTTACGGTCGATGCCGGCAGGGAGAAAGCTCATGGCTAGCATCGCCGCCACGGCTATCCCGATGCGATCGGCGGCAAAGCACGAGCGCAGCGAGACCCGCACCGCCCTCTTGCTGGCGCTTCCGGCCATCATCCTGATCGTGCTGTTCGTTCTCCTGCCGATCGTCGCCGTCATCTGTCTGGGATTCACCGACTTCCAGCTTGGCGACAAGGGCCTGCGCTTTGTCGCTTTCGAGAACTACGCACATCTCATGAAGGACCGCACCTTCCAGAAATCGCTGTGGAACACGGCGGTCTATACGGCCATCGTCGCCCCCGCCTCGATCGTGCTCGGCCTCGGCGTCGCGCTGTTGATCGAGAGCGAAAATATCGGCCGCAGCTTCTTCCGTACCGCCTATTTCCTGCCCGTTGCCTCGCTGATCGTCGCCATGGCAACCGTCTGGCAATATCTCTTCCATCCGACCATCGGCCCGATCAATGCCCTGCTCGGCGAAATCGGCCTGCCACGTCCCAACTGGCTCGCCTCCTCGTCGACCGCCCTTTACAGCCTGTCGATCATCGGCGTCTGGCAGACGGTCGGCTTCAACATGGTGCTGTTCCTCGCCGGCCTCACCGCCATCCCCCGCGAGCTTTATGCCGCAGCGGAAGTGGATGGCGCGAAATCAGCGCTCGACCGCTTCTGGCTGGTGACCTGGCCGATGCTCGGGCCGACGACGCTGTTCGTCACCACCATCAGCATCATCAACGCCGTCAAGGTCTTCGATACCGTCAAGACGCTGACCGAAGGCGGCCCGAACCATGCCTCGGAAGTGCTGCTCTTCACCATCTACCAAGAGGGCTTCGTCTATATGCAAGTCGGCTACGCCTCGGCGATGACGACGGTCTTCCTCGCCATTCTGGTGGTGCTGGCCTTCCTGCAATATCGCATCCAAGACCGGCAGGTGCATTACACATGACCTCCACTGGCTTCACTCCCGGCCGCATCCTGCGCCTTTCGCTGCTGATCCTCGGCTCGCTCGTCTTCCTGGCGCCCTACATCTTCATGATCTCGACAGCCGGCAAGGCGCAGGACGATATCTTTACCTCCGCCCTGAGGCTAATCCCGACGCATTTCTTCTATGTCGAGAACATCACCAAGGCGCTGAGCAAGGTGCCGATGGGTACGCTGCTGCTCAACGGCGTTATCGTCTGCGGCCTGATCTTCTTCTTCCAGGTGCTGATCGCCATTCCCTGCGCCTACGCCATGGCGAAGCTGAAGTTCCCCGCCGCGCGCCTGATGATGGTACTGATCATGCTCGGCCTCTTGATCCCGATCCACGCCACCGCCCTGCCGCTCTATGTCGCCTTCAACAGCCTGTCGCTGCTGAACAGCTACACCGCGCTGGTGGCGCCCTTCTCGATCTCGGTCTTCGCGATCTTCATGTTCCTGCAGTTCTTCCGCGCCATGCCTGATGATCTGATCCATGCGGCCCGCCTCGATGGCATGTCGGAACTCGGCATTGTCGCTCGCGTCATCGTGCCCAACGCCTGGCCGGCCGTCACCGCCTTCGTGATCTTCTCGGTCGTGGCGCATTGGAACGATTTCTACTGGCCGCTGATCGTCATCAGCAACCAGAACTACGCCACGCCGCCGCTGGGCCTCATGTATTTCCGCGCGGCCGAGGCCGGCGACGACTACGGCGCGCTCATGGCCGCCACGTTGATCATCACCCTTCCCCTCGTCGCCGCATTCCTTCTCGCACAGAAGCGCTTCGTCGAGGGCATCACCATGACCGGTCTCAAGGGCTGACCGGTTCGAAACAGGAGAACGAGCGATGAAGCATATCACCCAGATTCTCGCCGCCGCGGCCATTTCGATGGTCGTGTCGGTCCCGGCCTATGCCGAGACGACCTTGACGGTTCACTATCCGATGCCCGGCTTCTTCAAGAACGTGATGGACACGATCTCGAAGAAGTTCATGGAAGAAAATCCGGATATCAAGATCCAGTTCGCGGCACCTTCTGCCACCTACGAGGAAGGCATCCAGACCATTCTGCGCCAGGCCGGCACCAGCGAAATGCCCGATGTTACCTTCATCGGCCTCAACCGTCTGCGAATGATAGACGAGCGCAATGTCGCCGTCGATCTCGGACCGCTCGTCCAGAAGGACGGCAACATGGCCGCGCAGGGCTTCTCCGACACCATCCTCAAGCTCGCCCAGGTCAAGGGCAAGCAGGTCGGCCTCGCCTTCGCGACCTCGAACCCGATCATGTACTACAATGCCGATCTGGTGAAGGCAGCCGGCGGCGACCCGGACAGCCCGCCGAAGACCTGGGATGAGGTCATCGCGCTTGCCGGCAAGATCAAGGCGCTCGGCAACGGCGTCGACGGTATGGACTTCCGCTGGCAGGGCGACGACTGGATGTTCTCCGCCCTCCTCTTCGGCGCCGGCGGCCAGATGCTGAGCAACGACGAAAGCAAGGTCGCCTTTAACGGTCCTGAGGGACAGAAGGCCGTCGAGCTGATCCAGCGCTTCGTCAAGGAAGGCGGCATGCCGGTCTTCACCAAGTCCGCCGGCGAACAGGCTTTTGCCGCCGGCAAGGTCGGCTTCGAATTCCAGACCACCGGCGCGCTGGTGAACACCGTCAAGAATGTCGGCGCCAAGTTCGACCTGCGCACCGCCAAGATCCCGCTGATCGACCCGGTCAAGGGTCGCCTGCCGACCGGCGGCAACGCCGTCGTCATCCTGACCCATGATCCGGTCAAGGAAGCAGCCGCCTGGAAGTTCGCCAAGTTCGCCGCCGGCCCCTATGGCGCCTCGGTCGTCGTTCCCGGCACCGGCTATGTCCCGAACAACGAGCTCGCCGCCAAGTCGGCCGAGTATCTCGGCGACTTCTACAAGAAGAACCCGCTGTTCCAGGCCGGCCTCAGCCAGATGCCGGTGATGATCCCCTGGTACGCCTTCCCCGGCGCCAACGGCGTCAAGGTCACGCAGACGATCGTCGACAACCTGTCGCGCATCGTCGACGGCTCGGCCGAGCCGAAGGAAGCCCTTGATGACGCCGCTTCCGACGTTGAAGGCATGCTGCCACGCAGCTAAGGCTTGCTTGACCGCCAGATGCGCCGCCTCTTTTCCCGGAGGCGGCGTTTTCATGTCCACGAATGCGTCAGGACACGACATTGAGATTGCGGACCGTTCCACCCGGCCGCAGCCGGTAGGGCACGATCAGATGCCTCGTCGGCGCGGCATTCTCCGCCATGTCGAGCAGCAGCGAGGCGGCGGCCGCCCCCATGGTCGCATCCGGCATTTCCACCGTCGTCAGCGGCGGATCCATCAGCCTGCCGATGGCAATGCCGTCGAAACCGGCGACGGAGATGTCATGCGGGACTGAAAACCCCTGCCGTCTCAGCGATCCCATGACCCCGAGAGCCAATAGGTCGTTGGAGGCGATGATCGCGGTAGGCTTCAGCCGCAATATATCATCGCCGAGATCGAGCTGCTCGAAGCTGTCGATGAAAGGGATCTGCACCGCCGCAAACGGAGCATGACCAACCGCCTCCATCGCCTTGACATGGCCCAGATAACGCAACCTGGCGCGATCCGACGCGCCAAAATGGCCTGAGATGAACAGAATACGGCTGTGGCCCTGATCGAGCAGATGCTCGGTCAGCTCACGGCCGGCACCGAAATTATCGGGCGTGACTGCGGCGGGAAAACGCGCTGTCGGCAGATTGTTGAGCAGCACCGTCGGCGGCAGCGCCGAGGAGAGAGCGAGGCTGCGCTCTGGATCGCAGACAGTGAGGATGAGCCCGGTCGGCCGTTGGTGCAGCAGCGAGGCGACGGCATCCGCTTCCTGCGCCGGATCGTAGTTCGACTGCGCGATCAGCACGCTATGGCCGGCATGCAGTGCCCGGTGCTGGATGCTGGAAAGCGAAGCGGCAAAGACCGGGTTTGTGATGCTGGGGATGAGCACGCCAATTGCCGGCCGGCGGCGGGCAAAGTTGACGGCCCGGCCGCTGGCGCGATAGCCAAGCTCGGCCGCCGCCCGGCGCACACGGCGCACCATCTCGTCGCTGACCGGGCCATTGTGATTCAGCACCCGGCTTGCGGTCGCGATCGAGCAGCCCGCACGGAAAGCGACTTGCTGGAGCGTCGACATGATCTCATGCACCTCCGGCTTCAGCTCCGCCGACAAATGCCGGCAGGCCATGGGAATGGCGGGGATTTATAGCAGTTCGATGACAGTTATTTGAATGGTGCGAAATAGGTTCGCGGTCAGCGCGCCCGTTGTGATCAGCGCGGGCACGATTGCAATATTAGCAATAGTATATTTATATCATATTTTAACGCGACTGACGGCTTTCGCTTTATACTATCTAGGATAGTGGAGTGAAAATTGGTAATCGTCAGTGGCATCGGCCCCAGAGGGGCTGGCGGTTGTTGGCTTGGGGCGTGGCAACGATGCTGCAAGGTGCGGGGTCCGAAGACTATTTCAGGCTGAGCGCGCCGGTGCGTCCTCTTCGCGCTATCCTCTGCAAAAATGGAATTGATATCGACTGTCCCGAGGCGCCCGCTTTCGTGCTTGGGCTGCAAGGTCAGCAACCGGCGCCGCACCAGGTCAAGCTTGTCGAATGCCTCGTTCCGGTCATTCCCTTTCCCCACGGCATGATCGTGCTTGCCCGCCTGATCCTCGACCCACCTGCGGAGACGGATGACAAGGAGACGATCAGCCTCTATGTGTCACGCCACAGCTTCGACCGGATTGCCGAACTTTCGCTTACGCCCGGTTGCGCTGCCGGCGATACCGTCCTTGAAAACCTGTTGTCCCGCCTGATCCCAGCTATCGAACAATCGGACCGTGCAAACCCTTTGCTGCTCGATCCCATCGGCAAGGCCTTCAGCGCACATATCGCGGAGCGCTATGGCCGTGTCCTGGCAGCGAAATCCGCCATTATCGGCGGGCTGACACCATGGCAGCTGCGCCGCGCCCGCGATACGATCAATGCCCGGCTGGATCGGGATGTGTCTCTGGCACAGTTGGCCAGTGACTGCGGCCTTTCCACCAGCCATTTCGCCCGCGCCTTTGCGCGCAGCACAGGCATCCCGCCGCATCGCTGGCTGATGCAGCGCCGCGTCGACCGCGCCAAGGAACTGATGCGCAAGGGAACGCCGCTTGCCGAAATCGCACTGATGTGCGGCTTCTCGGATCAGAGCCATTTGACGCGCGTCTTCTCGCAATCCGAAGGCCTCACGCCGGGACGGTGGCGGGAATCGCAGGGACCGGCAGCCTTCGATATGAGACCGATCGCATTGGGCGAGGCATGACCCGCGACATCTCGGCGCTTGATCTTCGCTGCATCGCAGCAGATCCTCAATAAGACCACGAAGACGAATGATCTTGTCATCAAGCGATGCCATCATCGCCTTGCTGTGATCCGCAGATCCGACCCTTTGAAAGGATGCTCTCATGTCTGAAGCAGAAGCACGGACGCCTGCCACTTCCTCTGAAAATATCGAACGACTGTTCTTCCTCGACATCAATGACGGCCGAATTCTCTCCTCCGCCATCGACGGCAACGACCTCCAGCTGATCATCCAGCGGCCCGGCCGCAGCCCGGACGGCATTCTCGTCGACAGCGAAAACGGCTGGCTTTACTGGACGGAAATGGGCACCGACTACAACGCCCATGACGGCTCGATCGAGCGTATCGATCTCGACGGCCGCAACCATGTGACGCTGATTGCGCCCGGCAGCACGCTGGTGACGCCGAAGCAGATCCAGATCGATTACGGCAACGCCAAACTCTACTGGTGCGACCGCGAGGGCATGCGGGTGATGCGCGCCAATATCGACGGCTCCGACATTGAAACTCTCGTGCAGAACGGCGACAGCCCTTCCGACAGCGCCGATATCGCACGCTGGTGCGTCGGCATCGCGCTCGACCTGCCGCTCGGACAGATCTACTGGACGCAGAAGGGTCCGTCGGACGCTGGCCTGGGCCGCATCTTCCGCGCCGGCATCAACATTCCCGAAGGCGAGACGGCGACGAGCCGCAGCGATATCGAAGTCCTACTCGACAAGCTGCCGGAGCCGATCGACCTCGAACTCGATCTCGCCACCCGCACCATCTACTGGACCGATCGCGGCAATCTTCCGCGCGGGAATACCGTCAACCGCGCCGAGATGGACGATCTCGCGGCAACCTCCGAAGTCGTCCTCGAGGGCCTCGACGAAGGCATCGGCCTGTCGCTCGACCTGCCGAACAACCGCATGTTCTTCACCGACATCGGCGGCAATCTCTATTCAGCAGGGCTCGACGGCGCGGGTGAACGTGAGCTGCTGCATCATGCGGGATCGTTCACGGGGATTGTTTACGCGGTGGTTTGAGTGTTTCCAGCCGACTTCAGGTCGCGGGATTGCCTTGAGCGGAGCCAACACAGTGGCCGACCCTCGTCCTTCGAGGGTCGCTCCTTCGACAAGCTCAGTCGCTCCCACCTCAGGATGAGGACGGAGGGAGCCCCAACCTGAAGCAACGATGCTGAAGTTACCCTTTACGGCAGACCGGAAAGGTCAGCCCTCACCCTGTGAGGTGGCCCGTAGGGCCCTCGAAGGGCGAGGGCTGATTGGATCATCAATAGCCGCCGCGCACGCCATCCAGCAGATGCGGCAGGCCCTTGATGCCTTCATCCCGCAATTCCGCCGGCAGCAAGCCTTCCGGAATATCCTGATAGGACACCGGGCGCAGGAAGCGGCGGATGGCAAGGGTGCCGACCGAGGTGGTACGGCTGTCCGACGTCGCCGGGAATGGGCCGCCATGCACCATGGCGTGGCTGACTTCGACGCCGGTCGGCCAGCCATTGGCGAGAATGCGCCCGGCCTTGCGTTCCAGCACCGGCAGCAGTTTGGCGGCAATGGCGTGGTCGCCGGCATCGAGCTGCAGGGTTGCCGTGAGCTGGCCTTCCAGCTTTTCGGCAACCGCAATCATCTGGTCGATATCCTTGCAGCGCACCAGCAGGCTCGCGGCGCCGAAGACCTCGTGACCGAGCCGCTCGTCGGCGAGGAATTCCTCGGCGTCAGTTTCGAAGAAGATGCCGGGGCTACGGTTGACGCCTTCCGCCGGCGCTCCATGAGCAACCGTCTTCACCGCTTCATGGCCAGCAAGAGCCGCAACACCATTGTCGAAAGCGGCATGGATGCCGGGTGTCAGCATCGGCGCCGGTGCACGGCCGGTGAGCGCCGCGCTGGCGGCATCCACGAAACGGTCGAGATCGAGGCCGTCGATGGCGAAGACCAGGCCCGGATTGGTGCAGAACTGGCCAGCGCCAAGCGTCAGCGAATCGATGAAGCCCGTGCCGATCGTTTCAGCGCGGGCGGCAAGGGCTGCCGGAAACAGGAAGACCGGGTTGACGCTGCTCATCTCGGCATAGACCGGGATCGGCTCGGGCCGTGCCGCTGCGATGGCACCGAGCGCCAGGCCACCACCACGCGAGCCGGTGAAGCCGACCGCCTTGATATGCGGATTGCGCACCAGCGCGGCGCCGGTCTCGTTGGCGCCGGTCAGCAGCGAGAAGGTGCCTTCCGGCAAGCCGCAGGCAGCAACGGCGGCGCGGATGGCGCGGCCGACCAGCTCGCCGGTGCCCGGATGGGCGAGATGACCCTTGACGACGACAGGGCAGCCAGCTGCAAGCGCCGAGGCCGTATCACCACCGGCAACCGAGAAAGCGAGCGGAAAATTGCTGGCGCCGAAGACGGCGACGGGGCCGAGCGCGATCTGGCGCAGGCGCAGGTCCGGGCGCGGCAGTGGCTTGCGTTCCGGCAATGCCGGATCGACACGCAGATCGAGCCATTCGCCGGAGCGAACCACTTGCGCGAACAGGCGGAGCTGGCCGACGGTGCGGCCGCGCTCGCCCTGCAAACGGGCGACCGGCAGACCGGTCTCTTCCGTAGCGCGCTCGATCAGCACATCGCCGATCTCCAGAATATTGGTCGCGATCGTCTCCAGGAACGTCGCACGCGCCTCCGGGCTGGTGGCGCGATAGATATCGAATGCCTGGGCGGCCAACGCGCAAGCGCGGGCAACCTCCGCCTCGCTGGCAATCGCGAAGGCCGGTTCCAGGTTTGCGCCGGTCGCCGGGTTGATGGCGCGCACGGACTTGTTTTCGCCGGTCGACTCCGCGCCGATCAGCAGATCGCCGCTAATCACAAAAGACTGTGTCATGGGTATTCCTTGATGATGCCGGGCGCTGGGAGGTGCGCCCGTCAGGAGCAGATAGCAGGATGAAATGACAGATGTAAGATGATAATCGTCATCTAAATATCAAGCCTTATCCCGGAGATAAGACGGTGACGACCTTATGCGCCGACCCCACACAGGGATCAAGACTGAAGAGGGTTGGGAAACCAGCATGCCATCCCTATATGGCGTTGCGGCAGAGTTCGTGCCAATTTACCAGTCATCCGAACGATTGATTGCGGCCAAGTCCCCATGTCCATTGCACTTCTAGCCGATCCCATCGTCCAGTTCTGCATCCTGGTGGTCATCGGCACATTCGTCAGCCGCTTCCTGCTTCGCCACCGACGCGCCGGCCGGCTGATCGGGCAGATCGCCTTTTTCATCAGCCTGACCGCGCTGCTGCTCTATCACGGCATCGTGCCCTATGAGCAAAGCCCGCCGCAGGAAACGGTGACGTTGCGCGTCTTCATCGGCTTCGCCAAGATCGTCTGGTGGATCAATGGTGCCTGGGTGCTGGTCGCCTTCGTCCGCCTGTTTCTGATCTTCGAACGTAAGCCGCGCGAAGGCCGGCTGCTTCAGGACGTGGTTGTCGGCATCATCTATCTCGGGGCCATCCTCTCCGTCGTCGCCGATGTCTTCAGCGTCCCCATCGGCACGCTGATCGCCACCTCCGGCGTCTTCGCCATCATTCTCGGCCTGGCGCTGCAAAGCACGCTCAGCGATGTCTTCTCCGGCCTGGCACTCAATCTCGGCCGGCCCTATTCCATCGGCGATTGGGTGGTGCTCGACAACGATATTCAGGGCCGGGTCGTCGAGACCAACTGGCGGGCCACGCATCTGCTCAACGGCACCAACGACCTCGTCGTCATTCCGAACAGCACCCTTGCCAAGACGCGGATCACCAATCTCTCCAGCCCGGACGAAAGCCACGGCGTCACCATCACCGTGCGCGTACAGCCGACTACCCAGCCGAACGTCATCGCCGAGGTAATGCGCAATGTTCTGATCAGCTGCAACGCGATCCAGAAGACGCCCGAGCCCAGCGTGATGGTCGATTCGATTGACGCGCAAGCCGTGGAGCTGCAACTGACCTTCCGCATCCGCGACATATCGCAGACGACTGCCGCCAAGAACGAACTTTACGATCTCATCTACCGCCATTCGAAAGCCGGCGGCCTGAAGCTCGCCGACCCTCCCGGTGCGATCATCATGCCATCGGAAGAGCGGGCAGAGACGGCGGCCAGCATCGCCCAGCATCCGGGCACGCCCTGGCGGCTGCTCAACAATATCCCGCTGTTTTCGTCGCTGACCGAAGACGAGAAGGAACACCTCGCAACGCATATGCAGCGCCACACCTATCGCAAGGACACCGTTATCGCCGAGCAGGGAACCCGGCTGCGGGCCCTGACGATCGTGCGCTCCGGTGTTGTCAACATCACCCGCAAGGACGCGCAGCAACAAATCGAGCTGACACGGCTCGCCCCCGGCGACTACTTCGGTGAAGCCGGCCTGCTGATGGACACCGGCGAAGTCGGCACGATCAAGGCACTGACCTTCGTCGTCACCTACGAGATCGGCGAGGATTGCCTGGCCCCCCTGCTGCACGACCGGCCCTCCCTCGCCGAGGAACTGGGGGCCATCCTCTCAAAACGCATCGAGGCCGAACACCACCTCTTCGGCGCCAGCAACATGCTGGTCAACGGCGCTCCCGTCAGCTCGCTGAGCGCCCGCATCAAGCACCTGTTTCAGATACAGCACGATTAGAACTTGCCGCTAAGCGTTCACGCCGCATCCGCCGCCTCGGTTCGCTTGGATGCATGAAAGAGATTGCGGCCGACGGCGAGCGCCGCCTTCAGATGAGATGCCACATCCTGCCCCTCTGATCCGAGCAGAAGCTCGGATGTGACGACGCGCGCGCCACAGTAATCGAAGATCCCGTGGTCGATCTGCGTCTTCATCGCGCCGAAATAGCCGTGCCGCGCATAGGTGCGCAGACTGGCGCCGCCGATGGCGATCAGATGAACCTTGAGATGGCGAAGCTTCTTCTCCGATTTTCCGTCCGGACCCTCGTCATAGGCCCAGCCATTGGTGAACACCCGATCGATCCATCCCTTGAGAAGCCCCGGCATCGACCACCAGTAGACGGGATAGACCAGCACGAGGGCATCGGCGCGATCGATCCTCGCCTGTTCGGCGGCGACATCGGTGGCGGGCGGCGCCTGTCTCAGATGGAGAGCGATATCAGCTGCGGTGAATCGCGGATCGAAAGCCTCCGCCGCAAGATCGGCGATCTCGAAGGTATCGCCCTCTCCGGCCAGGGACACGCCCTCGGCAAGATGCGCCGCGACACTGTGGCTGAGCGACTTTTGATCAGGATGCGCGACAACGATAAGCGCGTGCATGGCAAAACCCCTGCGAACGGATTGCGGGCTAGGAAAACATCTTATATACCTTTAGTAAGTTACTTTTGGTATATAGTGATGTCAAGCACCGAAGATATGGAGCCGGCTTCCAACTCGCCACCGCGTCGTCGGTTGACGCGGGAGGAGCGGCATCGTCAACTTCTGGCGGTCGCATGGCGGGTGATCCGCGAAGAGGGTACGGAAGCCCTGACGCTCGGGCGGCTTGCCGAGCGGGCCAATATCACCAAACCCGTCGTCTACGATCATTACAGCACGCGGCCGGGCCTGTTGGCTGCCCTTTACCAGGATTTCGACGCACGGCAGACGACGGCCATGGACGCCGCAATTCTAGCAAGCAAGCCGACCCTGACGGACAGGGCGGCAGTCATCGCCTCCGCCTATGTCAATTGCGTGCTGCTTCAGGGGCGCGAAATACCAGGCGTGATCGCGGCACTGGCCGGCTCACCGGAGCTCGAAAAGATCAAGCGTGACTATGAGACCGTGTTCATCGAGAAATGCCGGATCGCCCTCGCCCCGTTTGCAAAGACCGGTACCATCGCCTCCGCCGGCCTGTGGGCCATGCTCGGGGCGGCCGAGGCCCTGTCCTATGCCGCAGCGACTGGGGACATTACGGCTGCGGAAGCACAGGCCGAACTCTTCGAAACCATCGTCGCCATGGTCGCCAGAAACATCTGACGGCGGCATGCATCTGCTCTAATTCGATTGCACCGCGGGCGGTGTCGACGGCTTCGTCGTAAAAAATGCCTTGGCATCCTCGCTGAACTGCTCGCGCGACGTCGGCCGCGTGTAGAACATATGTCCGCCGCGATAGAGCTTCAGCGCCACGCGATCGGCAAAGGCTGGCGGCATATGGTCGAGTACGTATTTGTTGACGCTAAAGGGAATGATGATGTCGCTGTAACCCTGCGCCACCAGCAGCCGAGAAGATGGCACCAGCGACAGCATCTCCTTGATATCGTCCGTCGCGCTGGCACTCAGCCGCGAGCCGCCTTTGCGGCCACCCCAGTTCCAATGCTCGTTCACGGCGCTCGATAGCAGCGTATAGGTTATGTCGGTATGGAAGCCGAGTTCGTCGCGCGCATAGCTGGAAAAAGCACCACCATAGGCGCGCACGAAACCATCCAGGATCGGATCGCCACCATGCTCCGCATCCGACTGGGGATAGGGATCGGGCGCCAGGAACGAGGCATCGTACATACTGGCGACATCGGCGCCGGTGCCATCGGAATGTTTCTGGTAGACCCCACCAAGAAAGCCCTGGTTGCGGGCAACGACATCTTCGGGAATGCCGGTCAGCTTAGCCACGCGCCCATAGAAGGCGCGGCCGGCATCACCGGTCGGCGGCGGGCCAGCCAGTGCCGGCAGATATTCGTTCAGCGCAAATGTCTCGGCGTCGGGAACCCCCTGCTCGCTGAAGACATTTTTCCGCTCCAGTTCGGCGGCGGCCAGCGACGGCAATTCAAGTGCTGCGCCGAACGCCAGATCATTCGCCCCAAAGACGAGCCGCCCCTCGATCAGCGGCGACAACATGACGATGCCGGAAAGCAGGATGCCCTGCTCCCGCCGCAGGCTGGTGGCGACCTTTGCCGAACGGAACCCGCCATAGCTTTCGCCGAGAATATATTTTGGCGAGGCGGCCCGCCCATTGTGGGCGACGTACAGCGCAATCGCCTTGGCGAGGCTGTCGGCATCCGAACGCACATCGTAGAAATCACTGGCGTCATCCGGCTTGACCGTGCGGCTCCAGCCGGTGCCGATCGGATCGATCAGGACGAGATCGGTAAAATTCAGCCAACTCTGCGGATTGTCCACCAGCTTGGCATTGGCGCCATCGCGGGCGTCCGGACCAAAATCGAGGATACGCGGGCCGACGAGGCCGAGGCTAAGAAAGGCAGAGGCAGCACCCGGCCCGCCATTGAAGACGAAGGTGATCGGCCTGTTGGCATCACGATCCTTGGCAACATAGGCGGAGTAGAAGATCGCCGCTGTGCGCGCGCCATCCTGGCCAAAAAGATCGAGCGTTCCGGCCGTCGCCTTATAGGGAATACTCTTGCCGTCGGCATTCAGCACATGATCGCTGACCGCGTCGGCCGGCAACAGGGAAAGAACGCTGCCGCCACCCCCGCCGCCAGTGTGGCCCGGCTCCGGCGGTGCGGCAAAGGCGAGCGTCGAGACAAGGGAAAAGACCAGCGCAAGGCCCGGAACCATCTGACGAAAAGACATAAGAATGCATCTCCATCGGCCCCGCGCAGCGACGCCGTTGCCCCGGATACTATTCCATCGATAGCAAAAGCGGGAACTCAAGAGATGTTGATCGCTAACCCGCCTGTCGCATCCCTTTGAAAGGGAAATGCTATTGAGTGCCGGCCTGCCCTTTGCCAAAGTACCGGCCCCGGGGAAAACGCTCACGAGCCTGGATCGCAAGGAATTCGACAATGAAGCAGGATATTGAAATCAATACCGCCGATGGCGTCGCCAAGGCATCGCTCTTCCGCCCCGACAATGATGCATCCGCCGAGCGCGGCGTCATCTTCTACATGGATGCCATGGGTCCCCGCGCGTCGCTCTTTGGCATGGCCCAGCGGCTTGCCGATTCCGGTTACACCGTGCTCTTGCCCGATCTCTTCTATCGCTTCGGCGACTATGGCCCGTTCAATGGTACAGCCTTTGGCGACCCGACCTCGCGCGAGGTAATCATGACGATGCTGCGTGGCACGACGCAGGAGATGACCAAGCGCGACAGCGCTGCCTTCCTCGATACGCTGACAACTGCCGGCGCCAAGGGTCCGGTCGGCGCTGTCGGCTATTGCATGGGCGGCGGACGCGCGCTGGCGGCCGCTGCCACTTATGCCGACCGTATCGCGGCGGCGGCAAGCTTCCACGGCGGCAATCTCGCCAGCGACACCGAAGACAGCCCGCATCGTCTTGCCGCCGACATCAAGGCGCGCGTCTATGTCGGCGTCGCCGGCGTCGATACCAGTTTTCCCCCGGAACAATCCGCCCGCCTCGCCGAGGCGCTACGGATCGGCGGCGTCGACCATGCGATCGAGAACTATGTCGGCATGGGCCATGGCTGGACCGTCCCCGACCACGGCGTCTACGACGAAACGGGCGCGGAACGGCATTGGAAACGCCTGCTGAACCTGTTCGACGAAACCCTGTCCTGAAAGATCAGCTGGCCTCAAACAAAAACACCCACTCTCGAGCAGTGAGAGTGGGTGTTTTTATGGATTGGGCTTTGTCCGACAAACCGGGCGAGCGACTAGAACTTGATCATGTCGATCCGGGTCAGCGTCGTCTTTTGCGAAACGCCGGGCGCATTGACCATATGCCAGGCCACATATTGCTCGGCGTAAAGCTCGGTGGACGACATGCCGTCCACCGGCAAGATGATGTTCATACCGTTTAGCGCCGCATCCGTGGCAGTATCAAGAACCGCGCCTTCCGACGCCGTACCCGTGACGATCACCGTCTGGATCCCCTTGTCGGAGAGAATGTTGCGGAGATTGGTGCCGATGAACTTGTCCGGGCCAGATTTCACGATCGGGTCGCTTGCCAGCGGCGCCAGATCCGTGGCGATATCCTGCGGCTCACCCTTGCCGGCGAGGCTATAGACAACGAACACGCCCTTGGCGCGTGCCTCGTCCAGCATCGCCTTGACCTTCGGCACGGAGGCAAGGCAGCGCGGCTTGGTAGTCTTGTTGCACGGTCCCTTGGTCGGATCCTGCGCACCGTTGAAATCGAGGATCAGCAGCGCCGTCGTCTTGAGGTCGACCGTCACCGGCTTCAACTCCGGCGCCGCCGGCGGTTTCACCTTCTGCCAATCATCGATGACGGTCTGGGCAGACGCCGCCGAAGCGCCGAGAGGGCTCAGGACCGCGCTGAGAGCGATGAAACCCAAGCCGAAAGCAAAGCCCGAATTCCGCATAATGCTGCCGAAATGTTTCATGCCGTCCCTCTCTCCAATTCCCAAGGTCTCATCGGCCTCACCACGTACCCTGGATAGGTGAAAACGCACGGGATGATAACGAAACTCTTTGTGATCCCCAAAATGGCCGGAACAACGCCAGACGGACAAGCTTGCAGCGAAATTTCTGCAAGACAATCCACCGTTGACAAATACCGGCCGCACCATAATCTCCCCTCAAGCGTTTGCGATCGCCACCATTCTTTCGGAGATGAAGATCATGCTGGCGAAATGCATGAGACGGTTGGTTCTGGCAGGCCTCGCCCTTGGCATTGCGGCTCATGTAGCCACTGCCGCGCAAACACTCGACCTTATCGCGCAGAAGGGAACCATCCGGGTCGGCTATATCACCGACGAAGCCCCCTTCTCCTTCAAGGGGAAGGACGGCATTCCCACAGGATACACCATCGACCTCTGCGGCAAGATCGCCGATGCGGTGACGCATAAGCTTCCCCAGGTGAAGCGCGACTATGTTGAAATCACCCTTGCCGATGGCTTTGACGCGGTGAAAAGCGGCCAGATCGACCTTCTCTGCGGCGCCGTCACCATCAATCTTGCCCGGCGCGAGACCGTCGATTTCTCCCAGCCGATCTTCCTCACCGGCGCAAGCGCGCTGCTGCGCAAGGATTCGCCCGAATACCTGCAGATCCTCTTCCTCGACAAACGCCCGACCCGCGCCACCGACACGAAATCGCCCTCGGCCAGCATCATCGGCGTCCGCTCCGCCACCACGACCGGCGCAACGCTGCGCGAGGCACTCGGCTCTGACGTGCCCAAAACCCGCGTCGTCGATTTCCCCACGCATCAGGACGGACTGAACGCGCTCGAAAACCACAAGATCGACGCCTATTTCGCCGACCGCGCCCTCCTCATCAGCCTTGCTACGCATGCACGCACACCCTCGGCGCTGGCCATCGGAAACCGTCTGTTCACGCATGAACCCTACGGGATCGCCCTAAGGCGCGACGATTCCGCCTTCCGCCTCCTCGTGGACCAGACGCTCACCGGATTTTACCAATCCGATGATTTTCCACAAACGCTGAAGACCTATTTCGGGGATGAGGGGGCTGTTCTGCGCAGCGAGATCATGACGCAATCCATTCCGGAATAAAGCCAAGGATCCGGGCTGATCCTCCCGGTGCAATTCGGCGCCCCCGGAACGATAGAATGACCGCGTTGCGGGCTATTGTTTATGACGGATGCGAACTTCCGACCCCGCCGAGCCGTGACAGTGACATTCGCACTGCAGCTGGCTGATGAATTAACTGGAATCCGTAGCAACCAGTTCGCTATTTCTTGCCGAAATGAAGCACTGCCGCCATATAGGTGCCATGACGCTTGATTCGAAGATATTTGTTGGCCTTAAATCCTCTCGTAAGAAGGCTGCTCCGCAGAGCGAGCCCACCGGTCCCAGATGCCAATGGGACGGCTGCGAAAAGAATGGTCCACATCGCGCCCCGGTAGGGCGGGATGCCGAAGGCCTGTATCTGTTCTTCTGTCTTGAGCACGTGAAGGAGTATAATAAGGGATACAATTTCGCGACGGATCAATCTGACAAGGACATTGCCCGCTATCAGAAGGAAGCCGCCATGGGCGGCCGTCCGACCTGGGGCACCACCGTCAAACAGGCTTCCGAAACTCCGATGCCGTCCAATGTCCGTTCCGGTTCTGCACAGACATTGAATGCCCGCAAAACTGCCGCACAGCGCAAGGCGCAAAAGACCGATTTGCAGATACGCAAACTCAAGGTGCTGGAAGCCAAGGCATTTGAGACACTCGGTCTTTCGCCGGATGCGACGCCGGAGGAAATTAAAAGCCGCTATAAGGAAAGGCTCAAAATGCACCATCCGGATGCCAACCAGGGCGATCGCGCATCCGAGGACGAGCTTCGAGCATCGATCGAAGCACATAAGATCCTTAAGCTGAACGGATTTTGCTGAAAGAGCTTCCATTTGGTTATGTGCAGCTGCTGTCACTTGAGCGACCGGAGCGCGTCGTCGCGGCGCCTGCATGAGGATCAAGAACAACGGAATTAGACTTCGGAGCTATCGTATTCGCACCCATCGTTGATTTTCATCGGCCGATGACCGGTGTGCTTGTGACCAGCATCAGATCAGCTTATTTCTGAACGAGCTCCCAAAACGCCTCAGCAATAGCGGTCATCCGCTTTCGGGGGCGGATGAGAACGATCTTCACGCTAACGGCCCATTCATCCGACGCAGCCTTCGTCAGCCGGCCTTTTGGCCCCAGTTCGTCCGCAGCAAGGCTTTCGGGTATCCAGGCCACTCCCTTCCCATCGGCTGCCAAGGCTTTTAGCACCATCGCAAGATGGGACGTAAAGACGGTATTGAGATGAAGCTCACTCAGTCTGGACGAAAGGTTCGAGGCAAGGATGCGC
The DNA here is from genome assembly GCF_014189535.1 of Rhizobium lusitanum. NCBI lineage: Bacteria > Pseudomonadati > Pseudomonadota > Alphaproteobacteria > Hyphomicrobiales > Rhizobiaceae > Martinezella > Martinezella lusitana. The sequence continues at coordinate 1,864,464 of NZ_CP050308.1, forward strand.
CCCATGCCGGACTTCTCTTCGAACGCAATCTCGGCAACCGGAGCCTCCTGCGTACCCGGCAGATGATGAAGCGCACCACCTTTCTCATCCTTGCCGCTGACAGGAATTAGCCGGTCAGTCGATAACTCGACATGCTTGAAATCCGCCGCGTCCAGGCGAATTTTGCTGTTCTCGTGGTAGTGGCACAGGAGAAACTGGGCACGCCCCTCCAGCATGATCTTCTCGCATTCGTTCATGTTGTCGGACAACAGTCGAATAGGCATAGTCGAGGTGACATGCCCGAGGCCTTGTATCCAGCCTGGGAAGAACACGAATGACAGAGCGTGGGTCGCCGCGAAGGTCACTGTCGAAGAATCCGCCCGTGTACGATCCAGGTCTTGCCTCACCCGTTCCAGTCGGTTGGCAACATCGTTGGCCGCATCCAGCACGATTTCCCCCGCCGCCGTCAGCTTCAGGCGATGCGTGGATCGATCTACCAATTCCAACCCACACCATTCTTCCAGGGCTCGGATACGGCGGCCAAACGCTGGCTGCGTGACGTTGCGATTTTCGGCCGCACGGGAAAAATTCAGTGTTTCGGCCAGGGCCTGAAGATCGGCCAGCCAAACAGTCTCCATCCAATCACACCTCAGTGAGCAATGCCGCCACCGCACCGAGATACATCCAGTTCCCCCACGAAATCAAGATGAATGCTGGCGCCAGAGAGCAAAGTTCAGTTTTCGCTATGCCAAAACGGCACCAATAGAACCCGTATCGGCATTGGACGAGGAGCCTCCCTTATCCCTATGACATGCCCCTGTACGGAGGAACCTATTTAAACAGGGAGGAGAGACCAATGGCTAGGCGCCTGTTGAGTCAGCTTTACATACAGGTGTTGATCGGCATCGGGATCGGTATCATCGCAATCGCGAAATGGGAAGGCGCTCTCGACCAGGAGACGGTCAACGCTGTCATCGCCGAGCATCCCGGCGAGCGTCCCCTAGACATCACCGCGTCACCCGCCGAACTGGCGTCCTGATCACAAGTAAATCGAACACGTACCGAACGGAGAATACTATGCGTATCGTTGATGTTTGCGAAGTTACGAAGCCAATCGCTTCGCCCATCCGTAATGCCTATATCGACTTCAGCAAAATGACGGCCAGCCTGGTCGCCGTCGTCACCGACGTCGTCCGGGACGGCCGCCGTGTTGTCGGCTACGGCTTCAACTCGAACGGTCGTTATGGCCAGGGTGGCTTGATCCGCGAACGCTTCAAGGACCGTATCCTCGAGGCCTCTCCGGAAAGCCTGATGAATGACGCCGGCACCAATCTCGATCCGCACAAAATCTGGGCGACGATGATGATGAACGAGAAGCCCGGCGGGCATGGCGAGCGGTCGGTCGCCGTCGGCACCCTCGACATGGCGATCTGGGATGCAGTTGCCAAGATCGAGGGCAAGCCGCTCTTTCGCATGCTGGCCGAGATGAAGGGACGTGAGGCCAATCCGAAGGTCTTCGTCTATGCGGCCGGCGGTTACTATTATCCGGGTAAGGACAACAGTGCGCTTCGCAAGGAGATGCGCAGCTATCTCGACCGTGGCTATAACGTTGTGAAGATGAAGATCGGCGGGGCGTCAATCGATGAGGATCGCGGTCGCATCGAATCTGTCCTCGAAGAGATCGGCTCGCAAGCCCGGCTGGCGGTGGATGCCAACGGTCGCTTCGATCTTGAGACCGGCATCGCCTATGCCAAGATGCTGCGCGACTACCCGCTCTTCTGGTACGAGGAAATCGGAGATCCGCTCGATTACGCCCTACAGGCGGCGATTTCCGAGTTTTACGACGCCCCGATGGCAACCGGCGAGAACCTGTTCTCCCACCAGGATGCCCGCAACCTGCTGCGTTATGGCGGTATGCGTGCCGACCGGGACTATCTGCAGTTTGACTGCGCCTTGTCCTATGGCCTCGTCGAATACCTTCGGACCCTCGACGTCCTGCGCCAGTTTGGCTGGTCGCCTTCTCGCTGCATTCCGCATGGCGGCCACCAGATGTCCCTCAACATTGCGGCAGGACTCGGTCTCGGCGGCAATGAAAGCTACCCGGACCTGTTCCAGCCCTATGGCGGCTTCCCGGATGGCGTGAAGGTCGTCGACGGACATATCACCATGCCGGAGCTGCCGGGCATCGGCTTCGAGGGCAAGCCCGACCTCATCAGGGTCATGCGCGAACTCGCCGAGTAGGAGCGGTTTTGTGGTTGGTTCCGAGATCCGAGGAAGGCGGGGGACAACACTATCGAAACGTCACCTCGCCGACCGGTTCAGCGGAGAAGGGCTCAACGCCTACGTTAATCCCCATAACGACGTTGCTCATTATCGAGCTGTAATGGGGACTTTATTGCGCCAATCGTCCACCAAATGCGTGTTTTCTGCGAGGATGTGGCATGTCTTGCCGCTTTTCTTTTGACAGCTGGCCAATGCCTGCTGGCGAGCATCCTCGATGGATCGGGCGCCGTAGCGCCAATAGAGACCGCTCGCATTGTCTGCCACAGCAATTGCTTTCTCAGTCGCACTTTTTGAGTATTGCTCAGCACTCGATCGATCCGCAGGCGTCAGCATGGCAAGGAGCGGTGCGAATTCGTCATCATTCATCGCAGGTAGATGATTGCGCCGCAGAAAATCGTCAATTCTGGGCTTGGTCAGCACGCTTGCCTCCTGCTTGTACAAGGTGTGCCCATCGTTTTCGAAGGGCGGAAGCCCCACGAAATCCACCCTTCCACCTTCCAAACGGTATCCGGCCAAAAGCCGCCGGGCGAGATCGGGTCCGAAGTATGGATCGTTAGCGGCATAGAGCCAAAGCGTCGGCGTTGGATTGTTGCGTCCGAAATCGGTAAAGTTTCGCACAAGATCCGCTTGGAACAAGGAGCAATCAGAAGCAGGCACGCCCACCTTGGCGTAGTGATAGACGCCTCCAGAAATATTGACGACAGCCGTCAATGGTCTGTTCGAGCGCCCAGCAAGGTCCAGCATCGACGCACCGCCGATCGATACACCCACACCCAATGTTACGGACGGGTCGACATCAGTGCGTGTATGCAACCTTGCCAAAGCCGCGGCAAGCTCATCGCCGTGCGCATTGAGAAACATGGAAACGTTTGGCTTTGAACAATCCCCGGCCTCGTTCATAAAGGCTCCGGTGGACCCACCGTAGCCCGGCCACACGATCGATGCGGCAATCCAGCCTCGATGTGCAAAATCATGCGCCATTTGCGCCATCCAGTCCGGATGCATGTCGGATGGAGAGGCGCCTGCGGAGCCGTTGACGATCAGCACAAGCGGAAACTTGTCGCCATCAACTGGCCGAACCACAAGCGCTTCGAGCTGTACGGCATTGGATCCGACCTGAATCGGTAGCGACAACTTCTCTTCCTTGACCAAATTGTCGGCGGCGCCTTGCTCAACGAATAGGAGAAGACCAATGAAAGGCAGAAAGGTCCGCCACAAGAAGCTCATGTCACGACCCTTTTAAAATAAATCGTATTCTATTCATTGAGTTCGATCTCCTGATCACAAGCGCTGGTCGCCTGCGTGACCTGGGCCAACGAAGCCGTCCGGCGCGCAACAAGCACCGAACGGTGATCAATGAAGCGAAGCAGCGACAGTGGGATGCAGTTTTACAATGAGATCATCGGCACCCTTTTGGATTCCGACTTTTGACGCCCCCAGCGGTCCCAGGCTTGCGCCCACATTGAGCGCACCAGGATACTGCTTCGAAACGTAGGCTAAGAGGAGTTTGTTGGTGGCGCTGTCGTATAACTCGACATAGTAATTAATGGAACCGCTGAGTGTCCCTTCTTTTCCACGGGCCGCCTGAACGCTGTTGACCGCCAGCCCGAGGGGCATAAGTTTTGCTGCCGTGGAGAGAACCGGAGCACTCGACTTCGCGCCTGTCAATGTGAGTCTGAGCCTTAGCGTGGCAGGACCTGGTATTGAGGTCAGCGTGTATTTTGACTTCAACCGATTTTCGAATGTGTCTTTCATATAGGAAGCAAGAGCGATCTTGTCTTTGTCGTTTATATTGACAAAGTGGTGGTCGCGATCTCTGTAAATTTGGACAGGCTCGACGATCACTGCGGAGTAGGCCCTGAAATTCACACCGCCACCGGAATAGAGCAGCGGAACTTTTCCATCCTTGTTGTGGGTGTTTACAGATAGTTGTCTGGAAGAGGCGATGCCTTGGTAGGCCACCGGATCGGTGCTAGCGCAGCCAGCCGCGATAGCCGTTAGCGCAACCAAAGCAGTACGGGAAAAACCCAGAAAATTTACCGACATGAGAAACTCCTGATGGGACAAAGAAGCGGTTTGGGGGACACCTGGGCGCAAAAGCTTGCACGGCCAGGCGAAGGAGAAAGACGTCGCACATCCGCGATACGCCTTGAGATGCGGCGCTTAGATAGCGTGGCGATCCGCCTGATTGCGTTTAGGGAAGGATAATCGACATCGGAAGAAGACCGCTTTCGCGGAGATATTCGACCAATTCGGAAAAGGGAATCATGGCCAAAATGAAAAGAGCGTCTCGGACCGTCGCCAGCAGCGCTTTTCGAGAAATGGCGTGAGCCTGTCCCCACTTGAACATTGAGACATCGGGCCAGAACAATGGTGTGCGACGGGCATATTCTGCGTATTGTTCGCCGAACAGATGCGCCAAATACAGTGCTTCCCGCTTCGCCGTATATCTGAACACGATGTAGGCGAGCGGCGTGAAAATCGCCGTGGCAAGCAGGCTTCCAAACACCAGGCAGACGCCGCTGATCGTAATCAGGGAAAAGAGATAAAGAGGATTGCGGGTGACCGAATATGGCCCCTCGGTCACAAGCTCCAAATTTTTCAGGCCGCCAACATAGACGATCGACCAGATCCGCCCCATGACGCCAAACGCAATCAATAATGTTCCAATCTGGGCGATCAGCGTCAGAGCGAGGCCTCCGAGGGGGAAGACCGGTCCGGCGACGAGGTGGAAAGTGATAAACGCGGCAGTGAGTGCCCAAAGCGCCCAGATTCGCGACTTTTGCTTGAAAGGACGATCAGAAGGTGTCGTGTAAATGGCCATTGTTTTCAGCTCTATAGTGTTCAAATAACGACGCAGATGCTGGCACGCGCGATTCCGCGGCCGCAGCCATGCGCGATGACGCTTTGCACCCTTGTAATTCCGTCTACGGGTTCGTTGGCTGCCTTGGCAGGCCAGCAGCCTTTTCCAGGTATTGAAGGTCGTAGTATTTCTCGACGTCCGTCAGCGTCTTGCGCGGCTCCCCATACTCGCTCCGCAAGGCCAGCACGGTTTTTATTCCCGCGATGTCGAGGTCACCTGTTCGGTTGATCCCCTTTTCGGGGTGCAGGAGGATTTGGTAGGTCGCGTCGGCAAACGTCTCCGAGATATTCGGCATATTCCTGCGCAGGATTGCGATAGCCTCAGCCTTGTTGGCCGGATCATAGAGCCAGTCGAGAGCGGTAAGATATGCGCGTATATAGCCGACGAGTGCCGCCTCATTGTCTTTCGCCCAGCTTCGACGTACGGAGAAAGCCGTGCCCTGATAGCGGTCAAGAACATCGTCAGCATCGGCCAGCCGATTGAAGCCTCTGGCTTGCGCGGCCGCATGCATTGGCGAGATCAGGAGAGTGCCTGACTGTTGTTTCGCCATTAGCGCCTGGAAACGCTCCTGCAACCCGCCGACGCTGACGAATTCCACATCGGAGAACTTGAGCCCGCCTTTCTCCAGCATCTTACGCAGTACGAACGCATAGCCGGTCGTGACGGCGTCAACGGAGAGCTGCTTTCCCTTGAGATCCGCATAGCTCTTCACCTCCGGCACAGTTACGAACTGCAGAAAGCCGTGGTTGCCGGCGCCCATGAAGGCAAAGATGTCGGGCTTCTCTTTTGTCGGCGCTTCGCCCTGCCCTTCCATATAAGCGATCACATTGTCGATCCCTGCCATGGCGATGTCGAACCTGCCGTCGATAAGGCCGGTCATCAGGAACTCCGAGTTCGGCGTCGGCGTCAGCGTCACCGCGATACCGCTGCGATCGAAATAGCCTTTCTCTTGCGCTGCCCAGATCGGCCAGTTGTGGGGGCTCGGAAACGCAATCACCGATATCGACTTCGGTCGCTCGGCGGCTGCGGCCCCGACGCTCTCAGGCGCGACATAAAAGGATGCCGCTCCAAAGAATGCGGTCGCCGTCGAAAATAGCATAGCTCTCTTCCACTTTTGCTTGATGTTCACGCGCGGAGATCTTGTCGGCCATATTCCGGATGTTGCACCCAGTAAGCTTCTCATTGAGCCGAACCGTGCGACCCTCGGCGCGGCTGGCCGCTGCTCCTCGACGAGGACCGAGTTCAAGTAATCAAATGCAAGTCGCATGCCGATGTCTCCGAAAGTTCCGATACCAACGGTTTGCGGCGAGACGATCAAGGAATGGTCAAGACGAGATCAAGATATTGTCCGGAAACGGTGGTATTGTCGTGGCAGCGCGGTTTGGAATTTGCAGACGTCCTCGTTGTCCATCATAATTTTGCCTTCGGCGTCGAAACGGAGGCAGACGAAAGAATTGCAGGGAATTAGCGTGGACAACAGTCTCGTTCTGATCGTTGAGGATGAACCGGCAATCGCGGAAATACTCGAAGGGTATCTGTCGCGAGATGGCTTTCGAACCGTCCGGGCCAGCGACGGCGAAACCGCCCTTCAGCATCATGCTCAACTGAAGCCTGATATCGTGCTACTGGATGTGCGTATCCCGAAACTCGACGGTTTCGCCGTTTTGAGCCGCCTGCGTCAGACCAGTTCTACGCCTGTCATTATGGTGACGGCCATCGCCGATGACCTCGACCGCTTGAGCGGCCTGCGTCTTGGCGCCGACGACTATGTCGTCAAACCGTTTAACCCGCAGGAAGTCGTTGCCCGGGTCAGGGCGGTTCTGCGCCGGACCCTGGGAGAAAGACAGGATACAATCCAACGGTTTCGCGCCTTGGAAGTGAATTTCGGCAGCTACACCGCCGTCGTCGACATGGACGGGAAGCGCGTGCCACTGTCTCTGACGTTAAGCGAGTTCCGAATTCTCGCCCATATGATCCGCCATCCGGGCCAGGTTTTTGCGCGGTCCGATATTCTCGACGCCTGCCTGCCTGACAGCGATGCCCTGGTTCGCACTGTGGACATGCATATTTCCAATCTTCGACGCAAGCTGGAGGATATGGGGCAGAAAGGCTTTTTCCCTGCGGTACGCGGAGTTGGCTACCGTTTCTTCGATCCCGAGTGAATATGCCCAGATTTTCCAACTTTTCATTGGCCACGGTCACCGCGACTGTAATTGCAACCATGCTCGTTCTCAGCGTCGGCATGACTGGTCTAGGGGTCGGCTGGTATGCCTCCTATATCGAGCAAGGTGCAACCGACAACCTGCCGCCGAGTGCCGAGGCCGCCTTTCGGGATTTGAACGAGGGTGCCGTTCATGACAGAGATGCGCTCAAGATTCTGCTCGATCATATCGAAACGCAGACGGATCTGAGAATTCAGCTTTCCATAGTGATTTCCAGCCTGTTTTCCGCTCTGACATGCGCCATCATCGGGACATATCTGGTACGACGGATCGCAAGTCCCTTGGAAGAGCTTACATCCGCCGCCAAAGCCCTGGAAACGGGGGATTTTTCAGTGCGGGTCGCCGCGTCTCTCAACGGGACCCGTGAAGTATCCAGCCTTGTGGAGAGCTTCAATGCTCTTGCCACGGGTCTTGAGACGATGGAAGAAAGATTGCGTTTCAATAATATGGCGGTCGCGCATGAACTGCGCACGCCGCTGACGATTCTACGGGGGTCGTTGCAGGGCATGCTCGACGGTGTCTTCCCCATGAGGCGGAAGACCATTTCCAATCTTTTGCTTCAAGTCGAAGGCCTGGGAAGAATTGTCGAGGATTTGCGCACGCTTTCACTGGCAATAGACCAGAAACTCGTGATGCAGCGTCAAAGGCTCGATGTTGCCGAGGTCGTCAATGCCATTCTTGCATCGGCGAAACCCCTAATCGACGCATCCAAGTTTCAAGTCGAGACCGATCTTCAGCCGGCCTGGATATCCGCGGACTCGTCCCGTATCCGTCAGGCTGTGCTGGCCCTTTTGGAAAACGCCTGCCGCTATGCAGCAAGCGGCGGTCGGCTGCGTTGCGAAACGGAGCAACTGGCGGATGGGAACGTCGTCATCCGCGTTCTCGACCGTGGCCCGGGCTTTCCGGAGGACATGCAGGCGGTGGCGATCAACCCCTTTTGGCGGGGCGATCCGTCGCGTTCGCGCGCAACTGGCGGAACAGGGCTGGGGCTCTCAGTGGTGCGGGCGATAGCAATCGCTCATGGAGGACATCTAGAGCTTGCGAACCGGACGGGCGGCGGTGCGATTGTAGAAATCCATCTGCAGCGCCAGCAGAGCGGATTGTCAATCAGTACTGAACATTGACCCTTTTGCCTATCCAAGTTTGCGCCCCATTTACGGTAGATCAGCGCTTGGCCTTTAGCTCTGAGAGCGGTTCTTGGAGCGCCAAGATTCATTTCCGGTCTCGACGATCTCGCAGTGATGGGTCAGGCGGTCGAGGAGCGCCGTCATCATCTTTGCATCGCCGAATACCGTCGGCCATTCTTCGAACGATTGAGATAATCCGCCGTTCGTCCCGGCTTTTCTCTACGCGTTTCCGTTTCCAGAGGGTTGATCAGACCGACGACATTAAAGAAGCGGCGCGTGTTCCGCTGCGGGTGAGATCCCGGAAGCGGCCCATCGGAGATTATTTAGTTCGGCGATACGTCGGCGATAGAAATTAGGCTCAACAAACTTCGCCTTCGCTGTTGCAGGGCCTTATCTCGTGTGCGCGCCATTCCTTTACGAGCTGGCGGCGGTTTCGTGAATATCGCTCGACCAGGACCTCCGCAGTTTCGATATCTTCCAATCCGATTACACGAAACTTTTCGTCCAGTTCACACCAGGCCGCGATAAAACGTTTTGAATCTATGAACCCCAGCATGATGGGCCAGACGATCTCCTTTCCCAGGTTGAGATGTTTCAGAGATAGCGTGATGCGCAGCTTGCGCTGCTCTCGCAGTGACCTGCGGATCTCGCTTAGATCCAGCGGGCCGCCCCCTTTCAGGGGATGCCCGACATAGATCATATCTTCGTTGAGACCGGATCGCATGTCAGGTGGAAGAACAGCATTGATTTTGGCCAGCGCGTTCTTCACGGCGAAGGCCAGCGAATCGTCCGTCTGGCGACTAACCCACTGGGCACCGATCACGAGCGCCTGGACTTCCTCGTCCGTGAACGACAGCGGTGGGAGAAGGAAGCCGGGCTGCAAGATATAGCCGACACCTGCCTCACCATCAATGTCGGCGCCCATATCCTGCAGGGTGGCGACGTCTCTGCGTATGGTGCGCAGAGACACGCCGAGTTCGTTGGCAAGCGTTTGCCCCGACACCGTCGCGCGATGTCTGCGAAGGACTTGCATCAGGTCAAACAGTCGATGACTTCTTGCCATTTCTACTCCATTGCCATGACGCCCTTGCCACCTAGTTTGCGGCCTCTCTCAAGCTCGCCAATAAGTGGGATCGCGCTGCTCAGTGACACAATTTCTCCAATTGGGATCTTGAACTTGCCTGCGCTAGCAGCTTCGGCAACTTTTTCCAGGATTTCGGCCCGGGGAGTACCAATGATGGGCTTTAGCCGGCGATCAAAGGCTGCGCGAATGAACTTGCCGAGCCCAGGGTTCAAATCTAGGAATACGCCTCCTTTGCTCAGCATACTCATTCCGTCGGAAAGTGTCAGCGTCGCCGCCGTATCGTAGACGACGTCGAAGCGATCAGCAATCTTGGACAGATCGGTGGTACGATAGTCATAGACCGACTTTACGCCAAGCGATCTGGCACGCTCCATGTCGTGCGCGCTGCAACTCCCCGAAACAGTGGCGCCAAAGAGCTGGGCGATCTGCACGGCTGCTTCGCCGACAGCACCGGCGCAGCCGTTGATAAACACATGCTGGCCAGGCCGCAGCTTTGCCTTATCGATAAGCCCGTTCCAAGCCGTGACGCCTGGTGTGCCAAGGCATGCGGCATCCTCGAAAGAAACATTATCCGGCTTTCGAGCCAGGAACATATCTTTTGTCACCACGGCTTGCCCGAACGCACCGCTTTCCTTGAACTTAGCAAGACCGAACACTGCGTCACCGATCTTAAGCCGTGTAACGTCGGAGCCAATCGCAGTGACTATCCCCGAGAAGTCCATTCCCATGGCGCGGGGAAAGGTTTTGCCGGTGACGATCTTCATTTGGCCTGCACGGAGCTTCCAGTCGATAGGATTGATCGCCGCGAACTTGACCCGCACGGCAACCTCACCTTTTCCGACCGCGGGCAACTCGAAGTCCTCAACCCGCATCAACTCCGGGCCGCCATATCTGCTATATTGAATTCTTTTCATCAGAGTGCCTCAAGCCAAGCAAATTCAAAAACGGATGCTTTGTCAAAGAGGCGAGGTCGCGCCGCCTTCTGGCAAGCGACTGAAGAAGCGTCGATTGATATAAGTCTGGACATGCTTTCAGATCCTTTCTGGCGTTGTACGAGAGAGGGTTCGACGTCTCTCTCTGCAATTGCAAACGTACATAAACCAGCATGGGGACAGTTTCTGTCACCATTCTTTCTGAACGATCAAATGCAAAGTTCCGGAGCAGATGTCGGCTGCAAGGAGGTACAGATAAGCGCCGAGTTCACCGACGCCTGTTCGACTTGGCCGCATGGTGGGCCAGCCGAGGTTGATGCGGCTGGCCCACTTGGGATGAAAGTTTGGGTTTGCCGCAATCGGCCGCCACTCATACTCGTCAAGGCGGCGGCGTTGCCTTGACGTGGGCAATGAGCGTGTTGTCGGCAGCGCTTGCGTATTGTCGACCAGGGAACTCGGGAATCGTGGCCCCGCTATGCGGTGCACAGGTTCGGCACAGCGACCTTCTGAAAGAGATGGGGACGAAAGACCGCCGACGCCGGATGCGCCTTGGTCGCCTCCCGAAAATCGGGATGCCTGAAGGCCGCGCGCCACGCCGCTGCCGATTCAAAGACCGCATAGTTGAGGTAGGTTGGGCTATCTCCTAGCGCGCGGTGGAGCTGCGTCGAGATAAAGCCGGGCTGGCTCTTCATGAAGGTGGCATCAGCGGCCCAGGCAGCCAAGAACGCTGCTTCGTCTTCGGGCGCCATGGTGCAAAGATTGACCAACACGATGGGGGCCGCGTCGACTTCCATCTGGCGGGTTAACGGGAATGACGGGTCGAGTGGCTCGACGCTAGACATGGTTCTAGATCCTTAGAAAATGAGATTTCTTCGTTGCAACTGTCGTTTTTTCCGCCGTATCGAGCGATCGGTAGCCAGTCAGCGGCCTGTAAAACTGAGCCTTCCGACCCGCGGGCGTACCCATCACGCGGGCCGGAAGGTCGGGTCAGCCCACTGTGATGACGAGCTTGCCGGTCACCCTCCCCGCAGCGCTAACCTCCTGCGCCAGGGCGATTTGCTCGATCGGGAAGGTCCGCTCGATGTGGAGATGAAATGCGCCTTCGCCATACAACCGCGCTGCCTCGGCAAAGGCGTGCTCGGGGTGATCGGCCGACCGCCCCGAGAAGGTCGCGCCATGTTGCGGGGCCGTGACGTCGGAAATGGAAACGACGCGCGCAGGATCGCCGACAATCTCGACCAGCTCCGGGATGACGCCGGCACCGGCAAGGTCGAGCGCCGCATCCACGCCCTGCGGCGCCAGTTCGCGTACCCTTGCGGCCAGCCCAGGTTCGTAGGTCGTCGGGATAGCACCTAGCTCGCGGATGTAATCATGCTTCGGCTCGCTCGCCGTACCGATCACAAGAGCGCCACGGTGGCGAGCCAACTGGATGGCGGCGGTTCCTACTCCACCGGCGGCACCTGTTATCAGCAGCGTCTCACCGGCCTTAAGGTTAACGTGGTCGAGGATGCGCGTGGCCGTCTCAACGATGACCGGTAGGCCACCGGCCACCTCGACCGGCATGTTGTCCGGTATGCGTGCCCAGGCCCTCAACACCGCCTGTTCGGCCACCGTATTCTGCCCGTAACCGAAAACGGCATCACCGATGGCGACGCCCGAGACGCCAACACCGACCTCGTCGACGATACCCGCCGCTTCGGAACCAACGCCGGCGGGAAAGGTAAGTGGCATGAAATCGCGAACATATCCTGCCCGCAGCTTCCAGTCGATCGGATTGACCCCTGCGGCCCGCACCGCGATGCGCACCTGACCGGGGCCTGCGTGCGGCGCCTCCACCTCAACGACCCGCAGGACATCGGTGCCACCATATTCGTTGAATTTAACGGCTTTCATATGTTTTCCTTTTTCGGAGTTAGGCAGGCGCTCCGATACTTGTGATGCCAAGGCCTGATCGAGCAACTAACGCGATCTCCTTGCCGCCGCGTGGCCTACCTGCGCGCCAGCATCCTTCGCGTCGAGATCGCGGCAAACCCGGCAAACTTGATGGAGAATCTCGCTCTGGTCGAAAACCACTATGCACATCTGCGTGACAGTTTCTGGCACCATACTCTTCCAGAGCCTAAGAGGATTGCCGCGAAAATCACGGCAATCCGCAATGCTTTAGGCGCGGCTGTTCATGCGCTCGAACATGGCTTCGCCCAGCTCGCGTGTCTTGGCGGAAACGCCGACCAGCACCTCGTCCTTGTCCGCTTCAAGCTGCGCGAGCGCCTCGATGGCAAACTCTTCCGGGGTCACCATCATTTGATTGGCTGTCCCTCCGCTGCGAGTATTGCCACCGAGCCCGGTATCGACAATCGGTGGGGCGACTTCCACCACCCGGATGCCTGTCGATTTCAACTGGTGGCGGAGGCTGAGCGTGAAGGAATGTAAGGCAGCCTTTGTCGCGCAGTAAACAGGGACATCTGCCATCGGCGAGAAAGCCAGACCGGAGCTGACGTTGATGATAAACCCCTGCCCCTGCTGTCTCAATGTCGGTAACAGCTCTGCGATCAGATGGATGGGGGCCGTGAGATTGATCGCAACTTCCTGGTCGAGCGTCGCGATCTCCGGATCGGCGGTGAAGTCACGCCGCGCCTGAATACCTGCATTGTTTATGACCACATTCAGGGTCGGGTATTCGGCTTTCAGCCATTCGACCATCGCGCGACGGCTATCTGTGTCGGCTACGTCGCAAACGCGCGTCACTATTGCCGGCACCTCGGCTTTCGCCTTCTCCAGCGCGGATTGGCTTCTGCCGCAGATAATGACCTGATTGCCGTTCTCGGAAAAGCGCCGCGCGAGCGCGAAGCCGATGCCCGTTGCGCCGCCAGTGATGAGTATTGTGTTTCCTGTAAGTTTCAAAGTCGTACATCCTTCTAACGAATTGAGAAGGTGCGCCCATTATGACTTGGGGTTATCGGCGGACACACCTTTGCAACCGGCAAGCCGGTCCAGGTGTCGCGGATACCCCAAAGGGAAGAGTTGCCGTCCGCTAAGACGGCGACCGGGCTACCATCCGGTCAGCACTCTTTCGACGAGAATTTTTTATCAGACGTTGCAGGAATGTACAATTGGGTCGTGTTTGCCGTTTCCCCAGGCATATCTCGCATTCTTGACACGCCGCTTGTGCCAACCGATCAACACAGGCCGGCCGTTGCGCCTCGGCGTCTTCTGCGCCGTCAGCTTCATGGCAATGTTGGCCTGCGCCTGGGACAATGGCCCGCAATTCAGTCCTAGCCTTCAAAGCTTTTGGGGAGTTCGGCGGCGAGCACATCGATTGCCAGCCTGGAGCGAAGCGGCAGATGCTGGGCTGCGGGCCAGACAGCGTAGAATTCCATTGAGGCGCTCGGGCGATCTGCCCAAAGCTCTACCAACTCACCCTGCCGTATCCGATCGCGAAGAAGCCAGTACGGCAGCCAGCAAAGGCCCATGCCTTCGACGGCGGCATCCGCTATCACCTCGAGATCGTCGAAACGCAGTCGCGCGGTTACCGCAACGTCTATGATTGTGCCCGTTTGGTCGGGTAGTTGCCAAGCCAACCCATGATCGCCTCTCCAGTAGACCAGCAGGTCGTGATTGGTAAGGTCCTTGATTGAACGAGGCTCGCCTCTTGTCGCGATATAGCTTGGCGACGCGCACAGGACTTTGCGCTGGCTGCCCAACCTGCGTCCTCGTAAGGCTGATGATTGACCCAGCGCACCGTTCCGTATCGCCAAATCAAAGCCATCGGCGATCAGGTCGATCTGGCGGTCACTGAAACTCAGTTCGAGTTCAAGTCGGGGATGTTGACGAGCATAGGACCGCAAGATGGGGGCGACGCAATAGCGCCCGAATAGGACCGAAGCCGACACCCTGAGCCGACCGGCGACCTCCTGACGGCCGGTCTCCAGCATCGCTTCTCCTGCACGCAGTTCTTCAATGGCGCGCAGACACCGCTCATAATATTGCTGACCGTCTTCGGTGAGGCACTGCATTTTGGTCGTCCGTTGAAAAAGGCGGACACCGAGCCGTTCCTCCAGTCGCGCGATTGACTTGCCGACCGCCGAGCGTGTCAGCGACAGCCGGTCTGCCGCCTTGGCGAAGCTGCCTGCCTCGGCCGCCTCGACGAATACTTCGATACCGTCAAATCTATCGCGAACCGACTTTGAACCAACCATTACAGCCTCTGATGTAGAATGCGGGGAAGCATATAACGGAAAAACTATCGCCACTGCTGACGTAAATTCTACGATAGAAACCTCTGTCGGTAAACAAGTTTGAACCGCCCAAGATCGGCGATCGCGTCAGAGCGCGGGCATTCATCATCAAAAGGACGGACAATTGCTGGTTTCGATCGTATTTGACAGTGGATATGGACACACGGCGCGTGTTGCCCAGGCGGTCGCCGAGGGTGCCAGAGACGTGGACAATGTTCAGGCAGAGCTGATCGCCGTCGCCGATGGGCCGATCGACTGGGAAGCTCTTGAGAAGAGCGATGCGATCGTCTTCGGCTCACCGACTTACAATGGGATGATCAGCGCCCGGCTCAAGCAGTTCTTCGAGGAGTCCACCAAGGCCGCCTGGACTGAGCTCAAATGGCGCAACAAGATCAGCGCCGGCTTCACCAATTCCGGCGCTCAGCATGGAGACAAGCTGAATTCGCTTGTCTCCATGGCGCTGTTCGCCGCCCAGCACGGCATGATCTGGGTCGGTCTCGACCTGATGCCAGGAAACAATAGCAGCACATCGAGCCCGGACGACCTCAATCGACTTGGGAGCTGGCTCGGGGTGATGACCCACGCCAACATTGACCAGGCACCGGATGTAGCGCCGCCAGAGTGCGACCTTCGGACCGCGCGCTATCTTGGCCGCCGCGTGGCCGAGATCACGCGGCGATTTACACCCACCCAGTCCGCATAACACACAAAAGGATCCTTGAGATGAAACTGCTTTGCCTTGATATTCCGCAGCCCGGCGCCAGCCTTGAGAAATACCAACCGCATATGCTGGATGAAGTCCGGCACTCCTGGAAGATGTACAAGGATGGCGTCATCCGCGACAT
Source organism: Rhizobium lusitanum (assembly GCF_014189535.1). Classification (NCBI taxonomy): domain Bacteria; kingdom Pseudomonadati; phylum Pseudomonadota; class Alphaproteobacteria; order Hyphomicrobiales; family Rhizobiaceae; genus Martinezella; species Martinezella lusitana. Next base: position 1,880,034 of record NZ_CP050308.1, read on the forward strand.
CTACTTCCGCCAGGACCGTCCAGGCGTCGCGATCATCGCGGAAGCTGAGTCCGTAGAGGCAGCCAAGGCGGCGCTTGCGGACTTCCCACTCGCCAAGGCCGGCCTCATCGGCTGGGAGGTCATCCCGCTCGGCCCCTTCCACTGGGAAGCCCTTTTCGTACCCGGCAACGTCTGATTCCAGCTCGCACCTTTCGCCCAGGTCACGCTGCCTTGGCATGACCTGGGCAAGAGCGCCTGCAGAACAGGCATGACCAATACGGAGAAACCACCATGAATGCACTTGGCTTCGCCGCTCGATCGGCCACTGCCCCCTTAGAAAGCTTCGCCTTCGAACGGCGTGCTCCAAGGCTGGATGAGGTCGTCATCGACATCCTATATTGCGGCGTCTGCCACACTGACCTGCACTTGGCCAGGAACCACGGCGGTTTCACGACCTATCCGATCGTTCCCGGCCACGAGATTGTCGGCCGGGTGCGCGAGGTCGGAACGGACGTATCCCGTTTCAAGGCAGGGGATATGGTCGGCGTCGGCTGCATGGTCGATTCCTGCCAGCAGTGCAAACCATGTCTGAAGGGCTGGGAGCAGGACTGTGTCGAAGGCGCGACGTTCACCTACAACAGCATCGACCGGCGAGACGGCAGCGTCACCTTTGGCGGCTACTCGGATTCCATCACCGTGCGTGACAAGTTCGTATTACAGCTGCCGGATGGGCTGGATCCGGCGGGTGCGGCACCGCTTCTGTGTGCCGGCATTACGACCTGGTCTCCGCTTCATCGCTGGAAAGTGGGAGCGAGCAGCAAGGTCGCGGTGATCGGTCTGGGCGGTCTCGGCCACATGGCGTTGAAGCTTGCCAAGGCGCTCGGCGCGGACGTCACGCTGTTCACCCGCTCAGCCGGCAAGGAAGAAGACGCTTTCAGTCTCGGCGCCGATCATGTCGTGCTTTCGGGAGATCCCGAGCAAATGAAGTCGGTGGCAGGGCGGTTCGACGTCATCATTGATACCGTTCCCTACGATCACGACGTCAATCCTTACATGACCACTCTTGCGCTCGAGGGCGTGCTTGTCCTCGTGGGCTATATGGGGCCTTTGGCAACTCCGGTCAGGGCGGGTTCTGTTGTGCAAGGTCGTCGAGCGATCTCCGGGTCGTTCATCGGTGGCGTGCCGGAGACCCAGCAGATGCTGGATTTTTGTGGTCAGCACGGCATCGTTTCCGACGTCGAGATTATCCCCATCCAACAGATCAACGAAGCCTACGAGCGCATGTTGAAGAGCGACGTCAAATATCGCTTCGTCATCGACATGGCCTCGCTCAAATCATGAGGAGCCAAGACAATGGCAAATAACATCAAGCCCATCCTTTGTGTGGTCACCAGCCACCCGATCCGCGGCGACACCGGCGAGCCGACCGGTTTTGCAATGGTGGAGCTCACCCATCCGCTCGAAGTGTTCGAGGCTGCGGGCATCCCGGTGGAGATCGCCTCCATTCGCGGCGGACATCCGCCGATCGACTTCTTCGACCTTTCCGATCCAGTCAACGACCGCTTCTGGAAGGACAAGGCGTTTCGCGACGCGCTCGCCCACTCGCTGGTTCTCGCGGATCTCGATCCAGCGCGGTACTCGGCGGTGTTCTTTGCCGGGGGCCATGGCACAATGTGGGATTTCGCAGACGACCCGGCCGTACAGACGGTCATCCGCGAAATATGGGAAGCCGGCGGCATCGTTTCCGCGGTTTGCCACGGCCCGGCCGCGCTGGTGAACGCGAAGCTGTCCGACGGCAGCTATCTCGTGGCCAGCAAGAAGCTTGCTGCCTTCACCGATGCAGAGGAGGCGGAGGTTAAATACGACAAGGTTGTGCCATATCTGCTGGCATCAACCCTCAAGGACCGCGGCGCGCTACACCAGCCGGCGCCGAACTGGTCGGAGAATGTCGTAACCGATGGTCGCCTGATCACGGGCCAAAATCCAGCATCGGCGCATGGCGTCGGCAAGGCAATCGTCGATAAGCTCGCGGCCAAAAGCTGATCGGCCGAGTGTTCAAATAGTGGGGGCGGCACTGCTCGCTTGTCGCCGCCCCAACGTCGCGCCTGGCAAAATGGCGTCGAAAGCAATTGGAGCCGACTATGAAGATTATCGCCATAGAAGAGCATGTGCTGCCAAATGACGTGAAAAACGCCTGGAGCACGACCCCTGGCGCCGACGACGGAACCTTAGCGCTGAACCGTGGCGTCATCGAAGAACGCCTCGCCGATCTTGGCGAAAAGCGGCTGGCGCTCATGGATGAGACCGGGGTCGATGTGCAGGTGCTCTCCCTCACGACGCCCGGTCTCAACAATCTCGGTGATCACGGCATCGATCTCGCGCGTCGTACGAACGATATGCTCGCCGAGACCGTCGCGACCTATCCGTCCCGCTTCCAGGCGCTGTCTGTGCTGCCATCTGCGGACGCTGATGCCGCTGCGAGGGAATTGCAGCGAAGCGTCGAGCACCTCGGGTGTAAAGGAGCCATTCTGTATGGCCGGGTCGGAGAAAAAAGCATGGATCATCCGATCTTCGGGCCGACATTTGCCGTCGCCGCCGAACTCGGTGTCCCGCTGCTCATTCACCCCCAAATCCCTCAATCGAGTGTTCGCGAAGCCTATTACTCAGGCTTCGGCGCGCCGGTCGACCTCGCGCTTTCGACGTTCGGACTTGGTTGGCATTATGAAGCCGGCATGCAGTTCGTTCGCATCGTTCTGGCCGGCGTCTTCGACCGGCATCCCAACCTACAGGTGATCCTTGGCCACTGGGGCGAGCTTGTCATCTTTTATCTCGAGCGCCTTGTGATGCTCGATCGCGTGTCGGGATTGAAGCATCCCTTCATTCATTACGTACGCAACAACCTCTATCTGACCCCAAGCGGCATGTATAATGAGGCCTATCTGCGCCAGGCCGTTGATGCGGTCGGCGTCGATCGGATCTTGTTCTCCACTGACTATCCCTACCAATATCGTCCAGGAAACGACGCCCGGCTGTTCGTCGAAGGGCTCTCTCTCGACAACGGCGAAAAACTGAAGTTTGCGCACCAGAATTGGGAGGCTCTGACTGTAGGCAGCGCTTCGAACTCGGTCCCCTCTTCCCCTTGAGGCCCCTTATGATAGCCGCGTCTCATCTGGCCCGTGCTCAACATTCGAGGCACAGCGCCAACATCTCGTCCACTGATGTTCGCCGTGAACCACGAACCCGCCAATGACCCATCGTCCCTGCAGTTGGAGTTCAAGATGCACGCCATGAGGCCAATTCTATATATTATCGCCAGCTTGATGCTCGCGCCGCCTGTTTTGGCGCAGGAGATACGCGACGTGCCGGTGCGTCAGCTCCCTCTCCCACAGGCTGCAAGTCCCGAGCTTCGCGCGCTCATCCAGACCGGTTCGATGGCCACATGGAACGACCATCCGGCGACGGCTGACGACTGGAAATCATGGATTGCGCAAGGTGCAGAGAAGGCAAGCGCAGTGCTGCCTGCTTTGCGCGAGAAGATGGGCGTGACCGTCGAGGCGAGTAAGATTGCCGGCGTCAATGTCTTTACGATCGTTCCCAAGGACGTCTCACCGGAAAACCGCGATCGCGTCCTCATTCATTTTCACGGCGGCGGATACGTCCTTAATCCCGGCGAGGCCGGAACGGGCGAAGCGATCATGATGGCCGGTCTGGGTCATGTGCGGGTGATTTCCGTCGACTACCGGATGCCGCCCGACTTTCCTTATCCCGCGGCGATGGATGATGCCTTTGCAGTTTATAAAGGTGTCTTGGCGACGAACGATGCATCCAGGATTGGCGTGTTTGGAACCTCGACGGGCGGGGCCATGACCCTGGCGCTGGTGCTTCGCGCCAAAGCGGAGGGTCTGCCGCTTCCTGGAGCGATCGCCGCTGGCACGCCTTGGGCTGACCTCGAAAAAATCGGCGACAGTTATTTTAGCAATGACAGTGTCGATAATGTGCTCGTTCGCTACGAAGGGTGGCTGGGCGACGCGGCGAAGCTGTATGCGGGCGGCCACTACATGAAGGACCCATACCTATCGCCGATCTACGGCGACTATCGGGGTTTCCCACCGACAATCCTGGTCACAGGCACACGCGACCTGTTTTTGAGCAATACAGTCCGTGTTCATCGCAAGCTTCGGGAATCCGGCGCGGTCGCTGATCTGGTTGTTTTCGAGGGCCTTTCTCACGCACAATATCTGTTCTCGCCGGACATGCATGAGGCAAAGGAGTATTTCCGGGAGCTTGAAGGCTTCTTTAATGCACATCTCAAACGCTGATCGGCACATCTGAGCTAGGCGCCATCCCTCGCCACTTCATAAGCCCGAAGCAGTCATGCTACCGGATGGTGCCTGAGAGCATCGACCAGCATGGAAAATGCCGGGGATGGATGGCGTCGCGACGGATAGTACAGATGGTACCCCGCAAACGGTGGAGTCCAGTCTGCCAGTATCTGCACGAGCCGGCCGCTGTCCAAATGCTCACGAACCGCGTCCTCGTGAAGATACGCGATACCATAGCCGTCCAAGGCTCCGATCACGGTCTGGGGAACGGCGTTGAACGCGACCTGTCCGTCCACACGAACCCGCAGCTCTTGACCATCCTTTTCAAATTCCCACGCGTAAAAGCCGCCATAGCTCGGCAGACGAAGATTGATGCAACGATGGGCCGTTAGCTCTTGCGGAGTCGAGGGGGGAGCGAGCTGGTCGAAACAGGCGGGCGCCGCTACGGCAATCATCCGAGCCATCGGTCCTACGGCTACTGCAATCATGTCTTTTTCAACCTGATCGCCGAGCCTAACGCCGGCGTCGAAGCGTTCCGCGACGATATCCGTCAGGGCGGATTCTGCCACGAGCTCGACCTTTATATCGGGATAGTCCCAAAGGAATTTCGATAGCTTCGGCCAGATCAGGGTATCGATGGCATGTTGCCCGGCGGTGATGCGGAAGTTGCCCGCAGGTTTGTCGCGAAACTCGGTCAGCGCCGAGAGTTGCGCATCGATATTCCCCAAGGCGGGTCCCAGGGTCGAAAGAAGTTGCTCCCCTGCCGGCGTCGGGGCGAGGCTACGGGTGGTTCGGGTCAGGAGACGAAGACCGAGCCGTTCCTCCAGCCGTCGTATGATCAGGCTGAGGGAGGATTGCGATGTTCCGAGACGAGCCGCTGCTTTCGTGAAACTCTGTTCTTCGGCCACGGTGAGGAAGGCCATCAGGTCACCAAGATCTTCCCGCCGCATTCATTGCTCTCCGATATAAGTTCAATGAGATATTAGCGCCTAATCGAAATAAAACTAGATACTATATTCCATGCATCGATCACGCTCGTGGCGATCCCTGGAGTATTTTCTGACGGGATACCCCGAAATCATTGGAAGGCATTTTCTCATGGCTTGGTCAGAGCAAGAACTTGGCAAGGTCTCCTTATCGGACGATCTGCATATCTCCCCGTTTCGCGAAGACGGCGTCACCTACGGCACGCCGACATGGATTTGGTCGGTGGTTGTCGATGGCGCGCTCTACGTAAGAGGATATAACGGGCAGGCATCTCGCTGGTACCAGGCTGCGGTCACGCAAAAGGCCGGCCGCGTGTCGGTCGCTGGCATGACCAAGGACGTCGAATTCGAGCCTGCCGAAGGGCCAATCAACGACCGTATCGACGATGCTTACCGCGCGAAATACGCCAAGAGCCGCTACCTCAGCCCGATGATCGGTGCACCCGCCCGCGCAGCGACGATCAAAGTGACACCCATAAACTCGTGAACCGACTGGATCAACATCATGGCAAAACCAACCGACAGTCATCCCGCACTGACCCTTGACGATCTTCGCAGCGTTTCGCCGGCCTTGGCTGCCTATACCCAGAACACGGTCATCGGCGACCTCTGGAGCCGCGCCGGACTGTCTGCGAGAGATCGCAGCATCGTGACCGTTGCAGCACTTATCGCGCGCAACCAGACGATCGGCTTGCCGCATTACGTCAACAAGGCACTAGACAGTGGCGTCTCGGCTGCGGAGGTCTCCGAGATCGTGACGCATCTCGCCTTCTACGCCGGATGGTCCAATGCCTTCTTCGCTGTCGAGATCGTCAAGGATATCTTTGTTGAACGTGGTATCGGCGCCGATCAGTTGCCCGAGGCGTCACCGCAGCTCCTCCCTTTGAACGAGGAGGCGGAAGCAAAGCGTGCGACTGGCGTCCAGGCCAATTTCGGCGATGTATCCCCCGGCGTCGTGCACTACACCGCAGAGATCCTGTTCAAAAACCTCTGGCTTCGTCCCGGTCTAGCGCCGCGAGATCGCAGCCTCGTCACTGTCGCGGCCCTTGTCGCGAATGGTCAGGTCGCCCAGATCACCTACCACCTCGGCCGCGCGATGGATAACGGCCTGACGCAGGAAGAGGCGTCCGAAGCCCTGACGCAGCTCGCCTTTTATAGCGGCTGGCCATGTGTGTTCTCAGCCATGCCGGTCGTCAAGGATGTCTTTGCAAACCGGTCGTGATCAACTGAGGAACCTTCCATGGATATCAAGCAGATTTTCGTTGTCTTTGCCGTGGTTATGCTGACGCTGGCTGGCCATTCGGCAAAGGCTCAAGATACGAGCACTCCCGTGGTCCGCATCGCCGAACTGGAAATCGATCCGGCCCAGATGGAAGCCTATTCGGCCGCCGTCAAAGTCGAGATGGAGACGTCGATCCGGGTGGAGCCGGGAGTGCTGGCGCTCTATGCCGTTTCGATCAAGGGCAAGCCAAACCATCTTCGCTTCTTCGAAATGTATGCCGACAATGCTGCCTACGAGGCCCACCGCAACTCTGCGCACTTTAAGACCTATGTCGCCACCACCAAGGACATGATCCTCGATCGGAAGCTGTTCGAAACGGACAATTTCCAGCTCAGCGCGAAGCAGCCATGATAGCCAAGGTAACGCCGATCCACCTCCCTTTAAGCGCAAGGAACCCAAGATGAAGAAAGTTCGCATTGCAACGCTCTTGATTGCGCTTGGCGCAGCCGTCTTTTCCACGATGTCCGCGCCCCGGGCTCAGGAGCCGGCTTCCGACGTGAAGCCCGCCTATTACATCTCGGAGTTCCAAGTGACTGATCCGGAGGGGATCAAGCCATACAGCGCCCAGGTGGAATCCACATTCAAGCCATTCGGGGGGCGTTTCATTGTCCGGGGCGGCGGAAACATCGCTTCCCTCGAAGGCGCGGGTTTCGACGGGCGGATGGTCGTGATCGCTTTTGACAGCATGGAAAAGGCAAAGGCTTGGTACAGCTCGCCCGAATATGAGAAACTCAAACCGATCCGGCACAAGTCGGCGACGTCGCGCGTCTATATTGTCGAAGGTCCCGCCAGCTGAGACCCGGTCCTGATTGCAGCTCGATAACGAAAATTGCTGAGAAAAACACGAGGTGAGCCAGCAAGGTCGGCGCGCCTCGATTTCTGTTCAAGGAACGAACCATGTCGCGCGCGCACTCTGAAACTCCAGCGTCCACCGCAATGTCGCCCGCGCTTACACTGTTGTTTGCGATTTCCGGTGGCGCGGCGGTCGGCAATCTCTATTGGGCTCAGCCCTTGCTGTCTGATATCGCCGGTTCGCTCGGTGTCTCGATCGCCGCCGCCGGCACACTGATTACAGTGACGCAGATGGGTTATGCGCTTGGTATTCTGCTCGTCGTCCCGCTTGGCGATACGATGAACAGGCGGCGCTTGATCCCGGCCATCATGATCTGTTCTGCGGTCGCGCTTATCGCGTGCGCGCTCGCACCGAGTTTCGCGGCTCTGCTCGCCGCGCTTGCAGCCGTTGGATTGACGACGGTCGCTGGACAACTTCTCACGCCTCTCGCCGGTGATCTCGCCGAGCCCGACCAGCGCGGCCGCGTGGTCGGAACGATCGTCTCAGGGCTGATCACCGGTATCCTGCTGTCACGCACGATCAGCGGCTTTCTCGCGCATGCCTTCGGTTGGCGGGCGATCTACGTTGCGGCGGCCCTGTTCATCATTATGCTTGCGGTCCTTCTCTCCTGGGCTCTGCCGGCAGAGAGGCCGAGGCCTGCCGTTTCCTATGGCAAATTATTAGCATCAGTCTTCACAGTCGTGCGTCAACATCGTCCCGTACAAATTACGCTGGTCATCGGTGCCTGCGCATTTGCCGTCTTCACACTATTCTGGACCGGGCTAACCTTCCTTCTCAGTTCACCGCCTTTCGGCTACTCCGTCAGTCAGATCGGTCTAGTCGGCCTTGTCGGTCTTGCGGGCGCGCTTGCAGCCCGCCGTGCCGGCTGGCTCCATGATCGGGGCTGGTCTGTCGAAGGTACGGGCGCCGCGCTTGCTCTGGCGCTGATCTCTCTCGTGATCGCGGGCTTTGGTTCAACGCACATCGTTCCTGTCCTGGCCGCTGTCCTGCTGCTGGACGTCGCGATTCAGGCTACCAACGTTCTCAACCAGTCAAGACTTTTCGCGGTCGATCCTGGCGCGCGCAGCCGCCTGAACACGGCCTTCGTCGCCTGTAACTTTATCGGCGGCGCGGTTGGGTCGATGATGGCAGGCGTCTTGTGGGAACGCGGCGGCTGGATCGCTGTCGTCGCGGGCGGCGGGGTCCTTATTGCGTTGGCGATGATCGTCTGGGTGACTCAACGCAGGTCGCTCGTCAAAGGTTGAGCAGCCACGACCGGTCAGCCTCCCCGCCCTCCCTTACACACGGTCTCCACTGCCGCTGAGAATGTTCATGACGAGATCGCTATTGAGCGCCTGGCCATCGAACAACGCTCGGATCAGAGCGTTAAACACATCCTTGCGGTCTTGCAGGATCGATACACGCTTGAGCACAAGAGCCTCGGCTGCCCCGCCCGGCCATCAGCATCGTCAGCATGCCTTCGAACCAGGCGCGGGATCGGTTCCGAGCTGCAGCCCCCAGTCCACTCGACCCGTTACCCACATAGCTTTGCCTTTAGGTGACCGCCCACGGGCGGCATGCAGATCACGCCCGAACGGCTTTTGGTCTAGCTGGCCTTGGGGTATCTAGGGGCTTAAAAACGCAAGCATCCCGCGGGAGGCGGGCTTTTTATTGGGCTTCAGTTTTCGCGCGAGCGATAGTGGTCTTGGAGGGGAAAGATTTGGTTGCGGGGGCAGGATTTGAACCTGCGGCCTTCAGGTTATGAGCCTGACGAGCTACCGGGCTGCTCCACCCCGCGTCACCAAAGCGAACCCGAAGGGTTCGTCGAAGCTTGAGCAAGTTGGTTTACCAACTTGCGTCATCCGAGCAAATCCAAAGGATTTGTCTCGTGTTAGGCGGGCACCTTTTCAGGGTCAACCCACCTGATATTTCAGAACCGTGACGGTCCTTTGGAAAGCACAAAGGCCGCTTTGTAGCGGCCTATTGTAACACGGCTTTTGCCGCTTGGTGATGAGAAGATTTGAAGTTGCGTTTTGCAGACCTGGCAGCGACCTACTCTCCCGCGTCTTAAGACGAAGTACCATGGGCGCAGGGGCGTTTCACGGCCGTGTTCGGAAAGGGAACGGGTGCGGCCACCCCGCCATAACCACCAGGTCGGCAAAGCGCAACTTTAATTGAGAAGCTGGCAGGCTTTCGCCTGTATTTTTAAACACGTCTTTGGCGTTCATTGCGGACGAATGCGTTGCATTCGTCCGTGAGATGAACAGCGGCAATGAGAACAATCAAGCCAATCGAGCTATTAGTACCGGTAAGCTTCATGCGTTGCCGCACTTCCACACCCGGCCTATCAACGTGGTAGTCTACCACGGCTCTGATAGGGAACACTCGTTTTCAGGTTGGTTTCCCGCTTAGATGCCTTCAGCGGTTATCCATTCCATATGTAGCTACCCTGCTATGCCCTTGGCAGGACAACAGGTCCACCAGAGATATGTCCATCCCGGTCCTCTCGTACTAGGGACAGATCCTGTCAATATTCCTACACCCACGGCAGATAGGGACCGAACTGTCTCACGACGTTCTGAACCCAGCTCACGTACCGCTTTAATTGGCGAACAGCCAAACCCTTGGGACCTGCTCCAGCCCCAGGATGCGATGAGCCGACATCGAGGTGCCAAACAACCCCGTCGATATGGACTCTTGGGGGTCATCAGCCTGTTATCCCCGGCGTACCTTTTATCCGTTGAGCGATGGCCCTTCCACGCGGGACCACCGGATCACTATGACCGACTTTCGTCTCTGCTCGACTTGTCAGTCTCGCAGTCAGGCGGGCTTATGCCATTGCACTCGACGACCGATTTCCGACCGGTCTGAGCCCACCATCGCGCGCCTCCGTTACTCTTTCGGAGGCGACCGCCCCAGTCAAACTACCCACCATACACTGTCCCGGATCCGGATAACGGACCGCGGTTAGACATCCATGACGATAAGGGTGGTATTTCAAGGATGGCTCCACAAGAACTGGCGTCCCTGCTTCAAAGCCTACCACCTATCCTACACATGCCGACACGAATGCCAGTGTAAAGCTATAGTAAAGGTGCACGGGGTCTTTCCGTCTGACCGCAGGAACCCCGCATCTTCACGGGGAATTCAATTTCACTGAGTCTATGTTGGAGACAGCGGGGAAGTCGTTACGCCATTCGTGCAGGTCGGAACTTACCCGACAAGGAATTTCGCTACCTTAGGACCGTTATAGTTACGGCCGCCGTTTACTGGGGCTTCAATTCAGAGCTTGCACCCCTCCTTTTAACCTTCCAGCACCGGGCAGGCGTCAGACCCTATACGTCGTCTTGCGACTTCGCAGAGCCCTGTGTTTTTGGTAAACAGTCGCTACCCCCTGGTCTGTGCCACCCTCACATACTTGCGTATATAAGGGTCACGCTTCTTCCGAAGTTACGCGTGCAATTTGCCGAGTTCCTTCAACATAGTTCTCTCAAGCGCCTTGGTATACTCTACCTGACCACCTGTGTCGGTTTCGGGTACGGTCTATACGGTGGAGCTATTTCCTGGAACCGCGTCCCCGCACACACAATCCAATAAGTGTGTACAAGTTAAGCAATCCGTCACTACCACCAGGCCCACGAATATTAACGTGGTTCCCATCGACTACGCGTGTCCGCCTCGTCTTAGGGGCCGGCTAACCCTGCTCAGATTAACTTTAAGCAGGAACCCTTGGTCTTTCGGCGAGAGGGTCTCTCACCCTCTTTATCGTTACTCATGTCAACATTCGCACTTCCGATACCTCCAGGGCCCCTCACAGGTACCCCTTCACAGGCTTACGGAACGCTCCGCTACCACTTGCGATTGCTCGCAAATCCTCAGCTTCGGTGCATGGCTTTAGCCCCGTTACATTTTCGGCGCAAAGACCCTTGACTAGACCAGTGAGCTGTTACGCTTTCTTTAAATGATGGCTGCTTCTAAGCCAACATCCTGGTTGTTTTGGGATCCTCACATCCTTTCCCACTTAGCCATGACTTGGGGACCTTAGCTGGAGGTTAGGGTTGTTGCCCTTTTCACGACGGACGTTAGCACCCGCCGTGTGTCTGCCTGATAGTACTCCCCGGTATTCGGAGTTTGGTTAGGATCAGTAAGACGGTGAGTCCCCATAGCCCATCCAGTGCTCTACCCCCGGGGGTATTCGTCAGACGCTCTACCTAAATAGATTTCGCGGAGAACCAGCTATTTCCGAGTTTGATTGGCCTTTCACCCCTAGCCACAAGTCATCCCAATCTATTGCAACAGATGCGGGTTCGGTCCTCCAGTTGGTGTTACCCAACCTTCAACCTGCTCATGGCTAGATCACTCGGTTTCGGGTCTAATGCAACAAACTAAATCGCCCTATTCAGACTCGCTTTCGCTTCGCCTACACCTACCGGCTTAAGCTTGCTTGTTACACTAAGTCGTTGACCCATTATACAAAAGGTACGCCGTCACCCTTGCGGGCTCCGACTGTTTGTAGGCATCCAGTTTCAGGTTCTATTTCACTCCCCTTGTCGGGGTGCTTTTCACCTTTCCCTCACGGTACTGGTTCGCTATCGGTCATGCACGAGTACTTAGGCTTGGAGCGTGGTCGCCCCATGTTCAGACAGGATTTCACGTGTCCCGCCCTACTCTAGGACAATAAGTGTATTTACGCGTACGGGGCTATCACCCTCTACGGCAAACCTTTCCAGGTTCTTCCACTTTAACACTTATTGCCACTGGCCTGGTCCGCGTTCGCTCGCCACTACTTGCGGAGTCTCGGTTGATGTCCTTTCCTGCAGGTACTTAGATGTTTCAGTTCCCTGCGTTCGCTTCTTACACCCTATTTTATTCAGGTGTAGATACCTTATGATAATACCTAGAAACCTGAAGTGTTTCACCAGCCACCAAAGCGTTGAACCTACACCGCATAAGCGGTGACGGCCCTTGGCCTTGCGAAGCCCAACGGGCTTCGATCCTTTTCCCTCGCCAACCCAGAAGAGTTAAGCAGGAGACTAGGATGGTTGACTGGTCAGTCAACAATTCAG